>JBGPTW010000064.1:0-32711 GCA_041490825.1 Methylomirabilia bacterium
CCGGCGTGATGCCTTCCGTCCGGCTCTGAATGACACCGCGACGATCGAGCACCGCCACGACCGAGGAGTGATTGATCATGCCGTTCGACAGCCGCCGGAACTTCACTCCGAGGACGGCCGCGACTTCGCGGATGGTGTCGTGCGTCCCCGTGAGCAAGCGCCACCGGGCGCCATCGAGCCGATGGCTGTCGGCCAGACGTCGTATCGCGGACGGCGTGTCGCGCTCGGGATCGAGGGATACGAGGACGACGCGGACGTCCTCTCGCAATGCCGGTGACAGCGTCGCCTCGATGCGACGCAGCTCGGCGATCAACAGCGGGCACGCGTCGGTACACGATGTGTAAAACATGCTCATCAGCACCGGGTGGCCGCGGGCGGTATCCAGATGGGCCTCGATGCCGGTCTGATCCTTGAACAGACCGGTGAGCTGATAGACGGAGTCGCCGGGCGTGAGGGAAGGTCCCTCGTCGCTGGCGCCGGCGGCGGCGCGCTCGTGTGTGCCACCGAGAAGATCACCGAAGAACACCAGCGCCGTGAACGCGGCTGCAGCGAATGCTCGGACGTTCATCGGATCGCTCCTTCGATATCGCGGGCACACCGGAACCCGAGACTCGTTCCGGTGTAGCGCGCCTCGAGCGAGCTGCGAAACGCCGCGCGCAGAAAGCCCGCATAGTCGCCCTTGTCTCCGGCGGCCAGCGCGCCGACGCCGCAGAACCGGAGCGTCTCGGCGCTCTTCCCGTCGCGGCTGTCGCCGGTGACGAGCGTGCCGTTGAAGTCGAGCACCCATTCCCACACGAGGCCGTGGAGATCATGGAGGCCCCAGAAATTCGGCGGCTCTTGACCGACGCGCCGGCGTCCGGCGCTCGCCGGGGCGGTGGCGAGCGCGAGCAGTCGCTCCGTGAAACCCGGCTCCGTGCGGCCGTCCGGGCCTTGACGACCGGCGGCCGCGGCGAATTCCCACTCGGTCTCGGTCGGCAGGCGCTTGCCCTCGGCACCGCAGAACGCCTTCGCGGCGAACCAGCTCACACCGGTTACCGGCGCATCGGCATCGACGTGTGCCCCGAGCGCGGTCGGCGTCGCCCAGTGCGTGAGATAGCCTGCATCGGCCAGGAGCGTCGGCATGCGGTCGCGGCGCCAGCGCGGATGCGTCTCGACGAATCTGAGGAACTCGCCGTTCGTCACCGGCACGCGATCGAGATCGAACGGTTTCACGTTGATCTCGGTCACGCCAGGCTCCGGCATGTAGACGGGCCGTAAGAGGCCCGGGCCGACCCGGGCCATCAGCGTTGCGGCGGGAGCCGCAGTCACCAGGCTGACGATGACTGCGGCTCCCACGACGAGCGCCCTGGCGCGTCTCAGCGAGCTGCTCCCGGTGGACGCGGCGTCTTCGCCCGGACCGTCGTCACCTCGTCCGGCGAAACCGGATCGCCCTGGTTGCCCCACGAGTTGCGGACGTACGTGAGGATGTTCGCGATCTCGTCGTCGGTGTGCTGACTCATCGGCGGCATCACCGAGTTGTACGTGTGGCCGTTGACGATGACGGGGCCGGTCAACCCGTTGACGACGATCTCGATCGCACGCCGCTTGTCCTTCATCAGGAAGTCGGATTTCGCCAGCGGCGGGAACACTCCGGCCAGTCCCTGGCCTTCCATCTGGTGGCAGACCGAGCACGTACCTCTGAACAGGACCTCGCCGGCGGCGATCTGCGCCTTCGGATCCACCGAGCCCATCCGGAGCGCCTCGGCCGCGCGCGCGACCGCCGTCGATGGCAGCACCTTGTCGCCGAGGTAAACGGCGTCGACTTCCTTCCCCGAGTACACGGTCTTCACCTCGGGCCCGTCGACCTTCAGCATGCCGAGCGCGCCCTTGTTGAACGCGCGGAAGATCGAGTGGTCGACGAGGATGAACGTCCCGGGCACCTCCACCTTGAATTCCACGATGGCGGAGCCGCCGGCCGGGATCATCGTCGTCTGCACGTTCTCCTGGTAGCGAGAACCGCCCTCCGTGTAGACCTTGTCGAAGATCTCGCCGATCACGTGGAAGCTCGACACGAGGTTCGGGCCCCCGTTGCCCACGAACAACCGGATGCGGTCGCCCACCTTGGCACGGAGCGCGTTCTCGCCCACCAGCGCGTTCTCGGAGCCGTTGAAGACGACGTACGTCGGCTGCTCCTGGATCGCCCGCTGCATGTCGAACGGCTGGAGGCCTTTCTCCCGGTATTTACCCACCGTGTAGAAGTCGCCCTGCATCACGTAGTATTCGCGATCCACCGGCGCCAGCCCGTCGGGCGGTTCGACGAGGATCAAGCCGTACATGCCGTTCGCGACGTGCATGCCGACCGGCGCCGTGGCGCAGTGATAGACGTACAGGCCGGGATTGAGCGCCTTGAACGTGAACTGCGACTGGTGCCCCGGCGCCGTGAAGCTGCTGGTCGCGCCGCCGCCCGGGCCGGTGACCGCGTGCAGGTCGATGTTGTGCGGCATCTTGCTGTCGGGATGGTTCTGGAGATGGAACTCGACGGTGTCGCCCTGACGGACGCGGACGAACTTGCCCGGGACCTTGCCGCCGAAGGTCCAGAACATGTACTGCACGCCGTCGGAGATCTCGCTCGTCACCTCGCGGACTTCGAGCTCCACGATGACCTTCGCCGGCGTGCGGCGCTTGATCGGCGGTGGGACGTTGGGCGCGTCGGTGATCTGGGCCTTGATCGGCTCGCCCTGCGGGGCGCCGAGATCGCCACCTGGCTGGGCCGAGCGTCGCCCGGTGCTCTGCGCGGACCCGGCGGTCTGCCATGCCACCACGACGACAGCGGTGAAGATCAGCGCGAAGAAAATCCCCCAGAATGCTCGTCGCGGCATACGTGCCTCCTCCATTGATGTGAAATCATTGATGTGAAACCTTCGCGCATCAGCCCTGAATGCGATCCGGCGTCCAGGGCGGGTCGAACGTCACGCGGACGTCGACGTGCTCCACGCTCGGGATCTTCGCCACCGCCTCGCGAACCCAGTCGGCCATGACCTCGTGGAGCGGGCATCCGGCCGCGGTCAGCGTCATCGTGATCGACACGCCGCCGGCCGTGACGTCGATCCCGTAGATCAGACCAAGCTCCACCACGGACATCCCGAGCTCGGGATCGATCACGTCACGCAACGCCTGCGTGACTTGCTCCACGCTGATCTCGGCGGTCACGTCGGAGGCGCCGGCGATCACGGGCACGGGGAGCTCGATGCGCGGCATCGCCGGCTTCCACGCGCAGCCCGGATCTTCGGCTAGCGCGTCACCGGTCACGGCCCACGCCCGCGCCCGGCTGCCGCCGCAGCGGTCGCGGTACTCGCAGCGTCCGCAACGACCGCCGAGCCGCGACGGATCGCGGAGGTCGCGGAAGAGAGGAGCGTCTCGATAGACGGCGACCAGATCGTCGGTGCGCACGTTGCCCGCCGTCATCGGCAGAAAGCCGCTCGGACAGATGTTGCCGAGGTGATCGACGAAGACGAACCCGTTGCCATCCGTGACGGCGCGGCCGGCGCGACCGATCAGGTCGGGACGTCCCGGCCGGCGCCGAAGCGCTTGTCCGCCGCGCTGCGCCAGCACGCGGTGGTAGTGCGGCGCCTCGGTGGTCTTGATCCCGAAGGGCGAATGCCCGGCGGTCTCGGCGGCCCACTCGAGCACGCGCTCGATCTCGTCCGACGGCAGCGCCTGATCGGCCTGCGCGCGGCCGACGGGGATCAGGAAGAAGAGCGCCCACAACACGACGCCGAAGTCGTGCATCTGGCGCGCGAGCAGCGGCAAGTCGGCGACGGTGCGCCGGCAGACGGTCGTGTTGATCTGGAGCGGCAGCCCGAGATTGCGCGCATGGTCGACGATGCGCATGGTCCAGCGGTGCGATCCACGGACCCCGCGGAATGCGTCGTGAACGTCGGGGCTGGCGCCATCGAGGCTCACCGCGAGCCGCGCGAGGCCGGCCTTCTTCAGCGCGCACAGCCTGGCCTGGGTGACGGCAGCGGTTCCGCTCGGCGTCATCGACACCGTGAGCCCGCGGCTCGCGCCGTACGCCACCAGTATCTCGATGTCCTGGCGGCGGAGCGGGTCACCGCCCGTGAAGACCAGGAGCGGCGGCGGATCGCCGAAGGCCGTGACGCGATCGATCAGCGCCTTGCCTTCGTCCGTGGTCAGCTCCTCCGGATGGCGTCTCGGCATCGCGTCCGCGCGGCAATGAACGCACGCGAGCGCGCAGGCCCGCGTCGTTTCCCAGATCACGATGAACGGGGACTGGTCGAACGCGCCGGTCGGTCTCATGCGCTCCGCTTCCTTTCAAAGATCAACAGGCGCCCGTTCGGAGCCACCGCCGTACGCCGGATCAGACGGCTGAGCGGTGCTCCGATCGCCACGCCGAACGCCACGGCGCCGCCGGTGAGGACCAGGCCCGACACGCGAATCCAGCCGGCATTGCCGGCGGCGGTTGCCACGACGAGCGCAAGCGTCCCGGCGGTGAGCAGCACGTAGGCCGCGCGCTCCGCCCACGGCGATGACAGGTCGGTCAGGGACGGAACCGGCTCGCGGCCCGCGAGTGGCGCGTACACGCGGTACCAGACGAGGAACGGGACGATCTTCAGCGTCATGCCGACGATGGTCAGCGAGACCCAGCCGCCGATGACGAGCACCGCGTAGGCCAGGCCAAGTCGGGGCCCCTCGACCACGTCGAGCGCGAAGCCCAGTCCCATGACCACGGCTGGCGGCAGAAATGCCGCCGCGGTGAGGACGAACCTGAGGCCCCAGTCGAGCTCAGGACGTTTTCGTGTCCGCGCCATGTCGGCGAGCCAGACGAGGTGACCCACGATCGCGGCCGACACGGCGAGCGCGCCGGCAACCGTGACGACGACGACGTCGAGCATCAACCCCGTCACCACGGCGGGCACGCCGACGACGATGCCGAAGAACTGAGCGCCTTCCGGCCAGCCATCCGGTTCGCGCGCGAGCAGAAACATCGGGTACACGCGCGCGCCGACGCCGATGATCATCGGCGCGACCCAGCCGAGCAGCGCCAGATGCACGTGCGCGTGCAGGCTCGGGAACAGCGTCGGCGGCATGAACTTCCAGACCTTGTCGACGCCGAGCGCAAAACCGAAGAGCACGGTGAGGACGAGGCCGGCCAGGGCCGTCACGACGAGGCGGGCAGTGAAGTGCCATCGGGAAACGTCGCGAATGCTGAGGACGACGTTCAGGACGTGCAGGCCGCACGCGAGGCCGACGACTCCGGCGCCCCACACCAGGCCCGACCATTCGCCGATGAAGAAGTGGCTGACCATCCCGAGCACGCCGATCACGAAGATCACGAACTGCCAGCGCGCCAGGCGCTCGCTCCAGACCGGCCGTTCGAGCGCGACGGGGACGAGCTGATAGCTGGCGCCCATGATCGTCATCGTGATCCAGCCGAGCGCCAGCACGTGCGTGAGCGCGAGAATGCGCGGGTGATAGTAGTGACCGCTCAGCTCGGGAGCGAGCCACGCGACACCGGCCGCCGCGCCGATGTAGGCGACCGCCGCCGCCACGAAGTATCGCAGCGGGAGTAGCGTGAACGGCCGCCGGCTCGGAAACGCAGTCACGGTCATCGCGCCGACTCGTGCCGTCGGCGAATCAGGATTCTCACGACGCCTGGTTCTGCTTCTTCGGTCCGATGTACGAAGCCCCGGTCCTCGAGCTGCGGGTAGAGGAAGAGAGGCCGCCGGTCGTGGACGACGACGAGCTCGTCATCCGGGCCCAGCGCGTCGAGTCGCTCGAGCACGACGACGAGTGGCATCGGCGGTTCGAGCCCGCGAACGTCGAGCGGCGCCGACGCGCCTGGCGACGGCGTCGCTGTGGGCGTCACTGGTTTGGGCGGTGAGCTTGGAGCGGCGCGGAAGAACCAGACGGACCAGTCGCCCGGACGCTCGGGTTCGGTCCAGTGCGAAAACCCGCGCTTGCCGAGCACGTCGTAGAGCGGCACCGGCTCGAACGGCACTCGCAGGACGATCGCCTCGTCCGGCCCGAGCGCTTTCACAGCCGCCATGATCCGCGCAAACGGCTCGACGCCGCCGGCGATGTCCGCTCTGACGTCGACGTCCACGCGGCGCAGCGACGCGGGCGGACGCACGTCCGTAGGTGGGGGAACGCTCGGCGCGACGCGGGGCTCCGGAGCGCCGGAACGTTCCGCTTCCGTCACTTCCCCTGCCGCCGCGCGAAGCTTCGCGAGAAGATCATCCGGCTCGATGCCCGCGATGCGCGCGGCCCGGGCGACCGTCACCCGAGGCGCCATGAGCTTTCGGAGCACCCGGTTCCTGAGGTGCCGGAAGTGTGGATGGGACTCCTCCAGCACCAGGAGGAGATCCGGATGCTCCTCCAGGAGCTGGGCCACCGTGACCTTCGCATCGATCATTGCCCGGCTCGCCCGTCCGGAGAGGCGTTCACCGCGGCCAGGACGTCGTTCAGCGGCACGCCCGCGGACGCCGCCGCTTCCGCCAGCGTGAGGTGCGCGCCACAGCAATGGTTCAGACCGAGCTTCCTGATCGCGTCGAGCGCGGCCGGAGAACGACGCGAGACTTCGGCCACGGTCTGCTCGGCGGTGAAGCCGGCGAGCTCGGATGGCGCAGGCCCCGTGTCGTGTTGATGGCCGCCGCACGTGTTGGTGTTGGTCATGGGGATCCTCCTTCGCTCTAGCCTGCGGTGTCTGCTGCGGGGCTCATATGATCGCGGTCATAAGCTCGGGGTGACATAGGAGCGGTCACCGACTCGAAGGCGGCGGGACGCTCGGCATCCGCACGCGGGACCACATGTTGAGAACGAACATGGCGGTTCCGACGAGCTGGCCGAGGCCGCCGATGACGATCAACAGAGGCAGCAGCGCCGCCGTCATGAACCCGCCGAGGATCTCCCCGGTCGCACGAACACCGGTCGCGAGCGTCATCACCCAGTACACGGCCTCGGCGAGCTCGGGACGGTACCGTGCGGTGTCTCGTCCCGGCCGCGGGAACATCCACGTGGCGACGCCCATGATGAGCATCAGCATGAAGCCGACCAGCAGCAGGTGGACGTGGGCCGTCACGTGAAGGCGCGGCGGATAGACGCCAAGCAGAAACTCGCCGACGAGGATGTTGCCGCCCAGCAGCAGGCCAGCGATCAGGAACACGAAGCTGGTCTTGATGTAGCGCCGGACAAGGGGCAGCACGCGGCTACTCCGGCCGGCCGGTTGCCAGTGCGCGCACCGCCGGCACGTCGACGAGCACGAAGTGTCCGCTGTCGTCGGCGACGATGCCGTCATTGATCCAGCGACGCATGATTCGGATCGTCGTCTCCACCGTGGTGCCCGCCATGTCGCCCAGGCCCTGGCGCGTCAAATGGAACGGCAGCGCGAGGCCGCATGCGGTCCGGCTGCCTTCACGGTCGGCGAGGCGCAAGAGCGTCGAAGCCAGACGCGCCTCGACGGGATCCGTGACCAGCGAGGTCACCGAGTCGTGAGCGGTCCGGAGCCTCCGTCCCATCATCAAGGCCATCTCCCGAATGATGGATGGATGACGCTGAGCGGCGCTGGCGATCGCCTCTGCGGGCAGCTTCACGATCACGCTGCTCTCCGTGGCCTGCGCGGAGGCTGGGTACGGGCGGCGCTCGATGACAGCCACGCCGCCGAAGACCTCGCCGGGGCCGAGCAGCTCCAGCGTGACCTCCTTGCCCGTGCGCGCGTGCCGCATGATCTTGACACGCCCGCGCTCGACCAGACAGAGCCAGCTGGCCGCGTCACCTTCGGCGAAGATCCAATCCCGCGCGCGAACGAGGTCCCGCCGTGAGACCGAGGCGAGCGTGGCGAGCTCCTGATCTGGCAGCGACGCGAATACAGGGTTGGCACGCAGCACGCCAACGAGAAGACGGGCGCGCACGTCCGATGTCATTCGAGTACCGCGCTCTCACCCTGGGACGCGCGCTCCACAGCGGGGCGTGATTGCCCCACGTTCCAGAGCGAACGACCTAGCGGCGTGCCCGGGCCGATGCGCGCTAAAGAGCCTGTTCTTCTGCACTTATCCGAAGAGCTGTCGCGGCAACCGTGCATCGCGTCGTAGTGCATATGCGATATCGATGCCGAATGAGCGCGGCCGCTCACGGAGCTCAAGGTACGAAACGTCGGGCTCAGCTTGACGACACCGCGAGCGGTTCGTAGACTCCGCGCCACAAGGCCAGCCGGTTCATCGCAGAGGCGACATCATGGACACGCGCCGCGGTGGGTGCACGTGCGCGATCATCGGGGCTGGACTGGGTGGGATCGCGCTGATCGCGAACATGGGACTGCAGGGCTATCGCCTGCGCCTGCATGATCTCAATGAGGCGCGCATCGCCAAGGTCCGCGAGCGCGGCGGTCTCGACGTCGAAGGTCTCGTGGAGGGCTTCGCGCCCGTTGAGCTGGTCACCGCGGAGCTCGCTCCCGCCGTGGACGGCGCCGATGTGATCATCGTCGTCACCGGCAGCCACTTTCACTCCGACGTCGCGCGCGGCCTCGCGCCGCTGCTGAAGGATGGTCACAAGTACGTGATCGAAGATGTTCCGTGCGGCCTGGTGGCGATGTCGGCGCTCGGCAGCGTCGCGCGAGTTCCGACGCCGGTGATCGACGGGCTCATCACGCTGACGTCCGCGATGCTGCGCCGCGAGTTCAGGGCGGAGGGCCGCAACCTCGAACGGCTCGGTCTCGGGGGCAAGAGGGTTCCGGAAGTCCAGACGATCGTCGATCGGGAGCTGCCGGCGTGACGCTCGATCCCGATCGTTCTCCTGGCCTCGGGCAATGGCGGCGGTGGAACCAGAAGCACTTCAGCTGCGGGTTCCACGGGTGGACGTTCTCGTGCGAGGGCGACCTGATGATCGTGACGGACGAGGCGCAGTTCCGTGAGCTCGACAAAGGCATGCTCGGACTCCGGGGCGTCTACAAGCCTCGCAACGCCGGCGAGCGGATCAGCCACCAGTTCTTCGCGAGCCGCGGACGGCAGGTCTTCCTCGAGGATCTGAACACCCTCGAGGCGCAGCACGAGGTGCTGTCGTCCGGCGCGGTCACTCACGTCCAGCTTTCGCAGCAGGAGATGAGTCTCCAGCACCATTACAAGATCGCCAAGGAGATGCTGGCCGATGACTGAGCACGCCCTGCCCGAAGCGTTTGCCGATCTCGTGCCGTTCGCCGAGTGGAGCGTGCCGATCGAGCGTGATCGTCACCGGAAGCGTGTGGTGAGCGATCTCGAGACCGTGCGGAAGTTCTACGACGCGATGCTGCCGCGGATGGAGGCGATCATCACGTATCTCAACGCCCGTTTCCTCATGGCTCGGGCGACCACGACGCCGGACACGAACGTCAGTGCCGCGACGAGATGAATCGCTGCCCCGAGTCCGACGAAGTCCGCGACGGCGCCGGAAAGCAGCGCGCCGACGGCGTAGCCGAGATCGCGCCAGAAGCGATAGACGCCGAGGCTCGTCGCGCGCCAGGTCGGATGCGCGTGGTCGATGATCGCGGCCAGTAGTGTCGGATAGACCATCGCGGTGCCGAGTCCTTGCAGCGCCGCGCCGACCAGCCACGCCGCATACGTCGGGACGAGGACCGTCAACCAGATGCCGCCCGCTTGCACGATCATCCCTCCCGCGATCAGCTCCTTGCGGCCGAAGCGGTCGGACAGCGGTCCTGTCGCGACCTGAAGAACGCCCCAGACGATCGGATAGACGGCCTTGATCACACCGATGCTGCCGACGCCGAGGCCGTAGCTCGCGAAGAACAGGGGATAGAGGCCCCACGACATCCCGTCGTTGAGGTTGTTCACGAGGCCGGCCTGGCAGGCCGCGAAGAGGCTCACGTTGCCAAGGCTCGTCACGTAGAAGACGCTCCCAAGTGACGGGCGGACAGCGCTCGCCGTCTGGGGCGTCGTTGTCGCTTCGAGATGCGCGTACCCGCGTGTCTCTCTCACGAACACCACGGAGACTACAAGGCCGACGATCGCGATGACGATGCCGAGGTAGAACGGCTGCGGCCGCAACGCACTGTGGGCCGCGATGTAGCCGGTGACCCACGACATCACCCCCACCGCGAAGTAGCCCGCGAACTCGTTCAGTCCCAGCGCGAGGCCGCGCCGCTTCGGTCCGACGAGGTCGATCTTCATGATCACGGTCATCGACCACGCCATCGCTTGATTGGCGCCGAGCAGGACGTTGGCGAGATCGATCCACCACCACGCCGGTGCGTAGATGATCAGGAACGGCACGGGCACAGCGAAGAGCCAGCCGACCACGAGGATCGGCTTGCGCCCAATCCGGTCCGACACGCGCGCCGCGATCAGGTTGATGACCGCCTTCGTCACGCCGAAGCTCACGATGAACGACGTGATGGCGGTCTTCGAGCTGAGGCCGAATTCCTGCTCGCCGAGGAGCGGCAGCACCGTGCGCTCCAGACCCACCATCGCGCCGACGAAGGCGTTCAGGAAGACGAGGAGCGCGAACTGCGGGAGGTTCTCCCGCAGTCCGAGCCGCACCTCGCTCATTCGCCGCCGAGGTTACGCCGCCGATTCTCGGCGAAGGCCTCCGGCTGCGGCGGCAGGTCCGAGAGGACGAATCGCACGAACTCCGGCTTCGACGTTAACTGGAGCGCCGGGTTGAAGCGGCGCTCGAAGCCGATCGTCGAGCCCGGCTTGCCGCTCAGCCCCTTGCCGCACGCCGCGCCGCCGAAGTGCGCGGGAAAGACCTCGATGTGGTCGGGGAGCTTCAGGAGTGTGCCGTAGAGGCTGTCGTAGAGCTGTTCGGCGAGGATCGTTTCCGCGCCGCGACCGAGAAGGTCAGGGCGTCCCACACCGCCGGCGAAGAGCGTGTCGCCGGTGAGAACGAACCAGGGCTCCGGCCCTCGCGCCCGGTCGGTCACGACGATCGAGACACCGTCGGGCGTGTGCCCTGGCGTGTGCAGGAACGTCATGTGGACGTTGCCCATCTCGTGTTCTTCTCCATCGTCGACACCGACGTGGGGGAATTCGACGGGCGCCGATTGATGGACGAGGATCGGCGCGCGTGTGACCTCGGCCAGGCGGCGGGCGCCAGACAGGTGATCGGCCTGGACGTGCGTCTCGATGATGTGGGTGACGCGCATCGACTTCTGCGCGGCCGCTTCCAGATACGGCTCGATCTCGAGCTGTGGATCCACCACAGCGCATGAAGCTGCGCCGGCTCAGCCGAAGACGTAGCTGGCGCAACCGGTCTTGGGCGCGAGGAACTGGCGGAAGATCATGGCGACCTCCTTGTCTCGAACGATCGCTGTCCTCCGGGATACCGCTCGGAGTACCATTGGCGGAAATACATATTTCGCATGGCTGCCATTAGGAAAAGCCAATGACGTTCCGCCAGTTCGAGATCTTCCTCGCCGTGGCGCGCGCGAAGAACTTCACGCGCGCCGCCGAGACGCTCCACGTGAGCCAGTCGACACTTTCGCAACACGTGCGCGAGCTGGAAGACGAGCTTGGCGTGCGCCTCTTCGATCGGCTCGGCCGGACCGTCACGCTGACCGAGGCCGGGCGCCTGCTCGAGGAACACGCGGCGCGCCTGGCGACGACGCTGGCGAGCGCGCGCCGGGCGATCGATGAGCTGAAGGGACTCGAGCGCGGGTCCCTGGTGATCGGCGCCAGCACGACACCAGGGATCTACGTGCTGCCGGGGATCGTGGCCGCCTTCCGGCGTCGGTATCCGGGCATCGAGGTTTCGCTGCGCATCGCGAACTCGCGCGTGATCGAAGAACGCATTCGCGCGGACGAGGTCGATCTCGGCGTTGTCGGCGGACACATCCTTGGCGCGAGCGAGCAGTGCGTCGCCACGGGGCTCCTGGACGAGCTGCTGCTCATCGTGCCGCCACGCCATCCGTGGGCGAAGCGGCGGGAAATCGGACCCCGGGAGCTCGACCAGACACCGCTCTTGATGCGGGAGCAGGGATCGGCCACGCGGCTGGTCACCGAGCGCACGCTTCGGCAAGCGGGCATCAAGTTCACGACCGCGATGGAGCTCGACCACATCGAGGCGATCAAGCAGGCGGTGATGGCCGGGCTCGGCGTGGCGTTCGTGTCCAGGTACGCGGTCGGCGGCGAGATCGCGACGCGGAGGCTCTGTGGGCTCCGATTGAAGGGCTTACGGATCCGGCGACACTTCCACGTGATCCACAACGAGGCGCGGACGGTGACGGCAAGCGGGCGCGCGTTCATGGCATTGCTCGAGCGCTCGAGGGATCGGCGCGCGCCGGGCAAGGAGCGATGATGACGCGAGCGACACGGACCGAGAACATGGCGATGTGGTGGGCGGAGGCAGACTGATGGAGATGCATCGCAACGCGATCCGGTTTCTGACGACCCTTTCCCCCTTCGCGGGGGTGGATGCCAGCACGATCAGAGCGATCGCTTCCCGCTGTCGGCCGATGTCACGGCAACCCCGGGAGAGCCTCTTCCTCGAAGGCGATCCGTGCCGCGACCTCTATGTCCTGGTGGGCGGGCGCGTGAAGTGCTTCCGCGCCAGCCCCGAAGGACGGGAACAGATTCTGAAAATCTTCGAACGGCCCGGGGACATCTTCTGCACGACATCGGCCTTCAGCACGGGCTCGCACATCGTGACGGCGGAGGCGATGAGCGAGGTCAGTCTCTACGTCATCGACGTCGAGACGATGAAGCGCGTCGCTCTCGAACAGCCCGCGGTGGCGCTGGCACTCGTGACGGCCGCGGGCGACCAGATGCGGAGCCTCGTCGCGCTGGCGGACGATCTGTCCCTCAAGACCGCAACGGTCCGCGTGGCGAAGCTCCTGTGGGAGCGCGCGCAGGCCGAAGGCGAGGGCGCCGGCAAGGTGATCCGACTGCGTCGGGCCGGTCTTCGCGAGGATGAGATCGCCGCAGTGGTAGGTACGGTTCGAGTCCACGTATCGAGGAGTCTCAAGGCGCTCGCGACGATGGGCGCCATCAGACTCGACCGGGACACCATTTGCATCCTCGATGTGAAGGCGCTCGAGGGCTTTCTGCACGCCGTCGAGCCTGGTTCCGCTCGAATTTAATTCGACCCTTCGTAACACTTGTGACGGACAGTCTGCGTCCCTCCTCGCACACTGCCGGCAGGCATCACCAAACTCAGGAGGGAGTCACATGAGAGCTCGATGGGACGGGACAGCAGTGGCGACACTCATGATCGTGGCGAGCTTGACCGCCGGAGTGTCCGCAGGAGCTGAGGAGCAGAAGCCTACGGGACCTGACGGTGGCGTGGTCGAGCATGTGATGAGGCTCACGCCCGCCGAGCTCACGTGGACAGCCGGCCCCCCGATGCTGCCGCCTGGCGCGAGCATGGCCGTGATCGAGGGGTCGTTTTCCAAGCCTGGTCCATTCACTGTGCGCTTGAAGTTCCCCGCGAACTACCGGATCCCAGCGCACTGGCATCCGGTCAAGGTGACCGTGACCGTGATCTCAGGCACGTTCAACATGGGGCTCGGAGACCAGTCTGGATACCGGGAAGGGGAAGATGCTCCCGGCCGGGAGCATCTTCGAGATGCCGGCCACGATTCATCATTTCGGCTGGACCACCGAGGAAACGATCATCCAGGAGCACGGCATCGGTCCTCTGAGCGTGAATTACCTGAACCCGCCCCCCGCGGCTCATTGACCTTCCAGTCGCTGGAAGGTCTATCGTTGGCCACGCGAAAGAGCCCATGGCGCCTGTGCCGCGGCGGCGGCTTTCGACAGCGCCTCAGAGAGATGTCGGAGTTTCGGGGTAGAGTCGCCGCCTCGCCGTCACCCGGCGTACTGTTCCTCGACCGTCAGCGCGAACACGACGACGCCGACGAAGCCGATCGCGCCCGCGGCCCAGAATGGGAACGCCGGCGTGACCTCCCAGAGCAGTCCGCCGACGAATGCCGCTGGCGCGATCGTGACGCTGCGGACGAGATAGTAGAGACCGACGGAGCGCGCTCTGAGCGATGGCTGGGCGAGATCCACGATCAGCGCCTTGCGAGCGGGCTCACCGATCTCGCGCAGGCCCCCCACGACGAATGCGGCGGCGAGCGTCGCGAAGTCCCGGGCCAGCACCACGGCGATCGGGAACAGCGCGAAGGCCACGAACGTGGCGATGACGAACGGTTTGCGGCCGACGCGATCGGCGAGCCGGGCGGCGGGAAAATAGCTCACGATCGCCGTCGTCATCTGGACGGCAATCAGGACGCCGTACGCCGGAGCGCCGATCCCGATCACGTTGATGGCGTAGAGCACGAGGAAGACGTCGACCAGGCCTTCGCAGGTCCGGATGAAGATGTCCGAGGTGAGCAGCCAGCGGAGCGGCGTCGGTAGCGACCGCCACACGCCGAGGATGTCGGTCGGGACCGCGTCGGCGATCACCGGGATATTGACGCGAGTGACGACGACCAGCGTGACGACGGCGAGCGCCACGGTGACGGCCAGCCCGAAATGAACACCGCCGCGGACGCCGTACGCGGCGATGACCAGACCGCCAAGGCTTGGGGCGACGGCGATCGGGAGGCGCCTCAGGATCGACTGGACGGTGAACCCGAGCGCGCGGCGCTTCTTCGGCAGCGCGTCGCCCACCACGGCGAACAGCGTCGGGCTCGCCATGCTCGACCAGGCCATGACGAAGAGAAGGCCGACAAAGACGAGCGGCCACGCCGGGGCAAGTCCGTAGAGCACGTAGCCGAGCGCCGCCAGCGTGACGAAGAGCACCAGCGCGCGCCGGCGTCCGTAGTGATCGGCGATCCACCCACCCGGGTACTGGTACACGCCGTCTAGGAAATCTTCACACGTTCCAAAGAGACCGATGGCGGTGACGGGCGCGCCGAGCGCCTCCAGGTACTTCGGCAGGAAGCGCTTCCAGAGATTCTCGCCGAGCGCGAGCAGGAACATCGCGACCGAGACGGCGACGATGTTGCGCTCGAGCCCTAGCGCATCGGCGATCCGCGCTCGCGCGGTGGGCGCGTCCGATCCTGACGTCGGCATGGTGCGTGCGGTTCGGGCTTCGCCTCAGCGCAGATAATTCATGAACGAACGCCGCGCGCGCCGGCCGGTGACCCAGCGGGAGATGGGCAGCCGGAGTCCTCTGACCACAGGCGCCGTCGCCCCGATCATCGCCGAGCACTTCCCAATCGTCACGGCTGCGTCGTCGCCTCGCGAGGCGGGAATGGATTCCCCGGACCCCGGCGGCCCATCTCCCGCCGGGGCACCGGCCGACCCTGGTACAGGCGTTCATGAATCATGCGCGCGGACCATCGATGAACGACCGAGGCCGGGGACAGCGTGTTGCCGCGGGCCGGCCGGGTCGGTGAGGGGCCGGCGGACCCGTTCCCGTAGCGTGCGATCGAGGGCACACAGGCCCGGAGTGGGAACGGCTCGCCGGTCATGGGTCAACAGGGCCTCGTGGTCAGAGGCCCCTCACCGATCCGGCCGGCCCGCGACGCCACGCGCTCGATTGCCAGTGAGCGTTCATGAAGCCTTACTTCACGAAGACCCAGTCGGGCTGGAGCAGGGGGAACGCGATGAGCCCGATGATCGCGGTGGCGGCGACGAGGAGCGGATTGCTGACTTTCCAGCGGAACAGCACCACGAGACTGCCCAGCGCCACGAGGGCGGTCAGCCAGTCACCGATGGCGATCTTCCCCAGCAACACGCAGGCGCCGAGAATCGTGCCGATGGCGGCCGCGTACGCGCCCTTGATGAAGCCCTGCACGTTCGGATTCGTGCGATAGCGGAGGAGGATCGGCGCGATGATCAGAATCATCAGGAACGACGGCAGGAAGATCCCGATCGTCGCGACCAGCGACCCCCAGAAGCCGGCGACCAGATAGCCGACGAACGTCGCCGTGATGACGACCGGGCCGGGGCTGATCATGCCCATGGCCACGGCGACGAGGAATTCACGCTCGTTCAACCAGCCCGTCTGTTGCACGAGGCCCTTTTCCAGAAACGGGACGATGACGAGGCCGCTGCCGAACGTGAGCGAACCGGCCTTCAGAAAGAACGCGAGCAGCTTGCCGAGCATCGCGGCGAGATTGCCCGGCGCGACGCCGGCGGCCACGAGTGGTACGCCGACCATGAGCCAGGTTTTTGACGCCGCCTTGCGCCCGCGAAAGAGCGAGCCGTAGTAGAGGAGGCCCACGATGCCACACCCGATGAAGACGAGCGCGACTTCGGCCTGCACGGCGACGGTGATGACGAACGCTGCCGCCGCGAGCACCCACTCCAGCCAGTCCTTCATTCCGAGCTTCGTCAGCCGGTAACAGGAATGGAGGATCAACGCGATGACGGCCGGGCTCACCCCGTAGAAGATCGCCGCCACCGCCGGGAGGCCTTCCAGCCGGACGTAGAGCGCGGCGAGCGCCGCGACGATGATGAAGTTCGGAAGGATGAACGCCCAGCCGCCGGCCCAGGCCCCCCAGAAGCCGCCGCGGATGTACGAGATCCAGATGCCGACCTGGATGGCGAGGGGGCCGGGGAGCGACTGGCAGACGGCGATGCCTTCGCGCATCTCGTCCTTCGTCAGCCACTTCTTCTCGCCGACCATCTCCCGCTCCATCTGACCGACGAGCGCGACGGGACCGCCGAAGCCGACGAGGCCGAGGCGCAGGTAGTACCGAACGAGATCGCGAATCGGAATGCGATTGGGAACCGTCTCGGTGGCCATCGACGCCTCCTGCTCGACGTTTCGAGGAGTGTAACGCTTGACCGACCATGTATCAAGTATTACTGTTGACGTCATGCGCTGGCTGACGCTGCTCATGAGTCTCCCGCCCACGCCGACGCGCCATCGGGTCGGCGTGTGGCGGAAGCTGCAGCGCATGGGTGCCGTGAAGCTGCGGGGCGCCGCCTGGCTCCTGCCGGAGACCGCCGAGACGACCGAGCTCTTCCAGTGGCTCGTGCAGGAGATCCAGTCGTTTCGCGGCGAGGCGACGCTGCTGCGCGTCGATCGCATCGAGACCATGAAGGAAGCCGAGATCAGCGCGCTCTTCCACAAGGCTCGCGCGGCCGAGTACCACGCCATCGGCCAAGGCTGCCGCGACGTCGTGGCGCAGATCGATCGGCTGAAGGTCGCCCATCGCGGATCGGTGCCCCAGGTCCGAGCCCGGCTCGATTCGCTCAAGCGCGAGCTGGATCGCGTGCAGGCCATCGACTACCTCGACTCTCCGGCGGGCCAGCGCGCGCGGGCGGCCTGGGAGGCCACCGCGAAACGACTCCGCGCCGTGGAAGCCAGCCCGCCGGCCGGCTCGCGTCGACACCGTGCGTCGGTGCCGCCGCCGGGCAGCACGTGGGTGACCCGCCCGCGGCCTCACATCGACCGGATCGCCTCCGCCTGGCTCATCAAGCGATTTTGCGATCCGAGCGCGCGGTTCGCATTCGCGGATGCCGCGGATGCGGCGCGCAAGGGCATTCCCTTCGACGTTCTCGGCGCCGAGTTCGGTCACCACGGCGAAGACTGCACGTTCGAAACGCTGGTCAAGCGATTCGGGATCAACGACCGCCGGGTGAGGCTCATCGCGGAGATCGTCCACGAGGCGGATCTTCACGACGGCAAGTTCACTCGGCAGGAATCCACCGGCATCGATCTCGCCATCAAGGGTCTGGCCGCGGCCACGCCGGAAGATCATGAGCTGCTCACGCGCGGGATGGCCATCTTCGATGGCCTCTACAGCGTGTTGAAGCAGAAGACGTAGCGTGTTCGCTCTGGACTCGGCGCGGGTGGGGTCGATGCTCAGACGGAGGCCTACTTCGCACTGACCCCACCCGCGCCGAGTCCTGAGCGAACTCGACGGAGCTGAGATGAGGGCTGAAACCGGAATATCACGACGCGGGCTCTTCAAGACGGCACTCGCCGCGGTCGGCGCGTACGGCGTGACACGCTCGGCCCGGGTGCTCGCCGCGCCAGCGGAGATCACGTTGCCTGACAACGTCCCTGTGGAGCGCTTCGACTTCGAGAGCAAGGGCATCGAGGGCTGGACGACCGTGGACGGCCAGTGGGCCGTGGAAGACATGGCGGGCGCCCCGAGCGGAAAGAAAGCCCTGGTCCAGCGCGCCGTGAAGAATGAGTTCAACGTCATCGTGGCGCCGCCCGGGCCATACGGGGACGTCGACGTCTCGATGAAGTTCAAACCGATCTCGGGGCAGGAGGATGCATCCGGCGGGATCGTGTTTCGATTCGGCGATGGGAAGTACTACGTCGTCCGGGCGAACGCTCTCGAGGGCAACGTCCGCCTGTACTCCTACGATCGCGGCCGACGCCAGCTCGCGACGGCCAGCGTGAAGGCCCCTGCGCTCGGCCAGTGGCACACGGTCCGTGTCGTCGCGCTTGCCGACCATCTGCAAGCTTGGCTCGACGGCAAGCTGCTGCTCGACCACAAGGACAGCCGCTTCAAGACGGGTCGCGTCGGACTGTGGACGAAGGCTGACTCGATCACCGCCTTCGACGATCTGACGATTCGCGGTGTGATCGGAGGCGGTTAACGAGAATCGACGGCGCCCGAGGCGGAAGGTCATGTCCGCGTTGGGCGCGGAGGGTGTCATGCAGATTGTGAGCCTGAGAAACGTGGTGTTCGTCGCGTGCCTCATCTCGATCGCGACTGCCGGGGTCCTGACGCGGACTGCGGCTGCACAGGACGCGAAGGGCCAGCAGCAATCCGAAGCGGACTGGAAGCCGGTCGAAGAGGCGCTCGGCAAATCCGGACAAGTCCAGGCCGGTGGCGTGCTCCGCGTCGCGATGCCTCGGAGCGATCTGAACGTGAAGGTCCAGGGCGTCGACGTCAAACCGGGGTTCGCGCTCGGCTCTTACGCCGCGTTCAAGAAGATGGGGAAGGACGCGATGGTGATGGGCGACCTCGTGCTGCTCGACGAGGAGGTCCAGGACGTCATGGCGCGCCTTCTGGCCAAGGGCATCGCGGTCACGGCCATCCACAATCACTTGAACGAGATGACCCCGCACGTGATGTACATGCATTACAGCGGTCGGGGCGATGCCGTGCAGCTCGCAACCTCGCTCCGCGACGCGCTGTCGGCCAGCGGAACTCCGCTCGGTCAAGCCGCGGCGGCCGGGAGCGCCGCGAGTGGGGGACCGGAGATCGACCAGAAGCAGGTCGAAGCTGCGCTCGGCCGCACGGGTCGAATGAACAACGGTGTGCTGCAAGTCAGCGTGGCTCGCGCCGAGAAGATCACCGAGAACGGCATGGAGCTGCTTCCGGCAATGGGGGTGAACACGGCGCTCAACTTCCAGCCCACCGGCGATGGGAAGGCCGCGATCACGGGCGATTTCGTGCTCATCGGCCGCGAGGTCAACGCAGTCGCCAAGACTCTTCGTGGCCACGGCATCCAGGTCACGGCCTTGCACAACCACGGACTGGGCGACAACCCGAGGTTGTTCTACATGCATTTCTGGGCGAACGACGACGCCGTGAAGCTGGCCCAGGGCCTGCGCGCGGCGCTCGATCAGACGAACAGTCAGAAGAGTCCGCCGGCGGCGAAGTGACGCCGCGCGCGACAGGAGGCGCCTCATGAAATGGGTCACCCGTGAGAGAGCGCGCGTGGATCGGATCGCGTGTCCCTGGTTGATCGCGCGGTTCATCGATCGCGATCCGACATTTCTCTTCGTGCCCAGCAACCAGGTGTTGGCGGTTGCCGAGCGCGAGGGAGCGGTCCCGTACGACGTGCCGGGTGCCGAGCTCGGCCATCACGGCGAGCGGTGCTCGTTCGACGCGTTTCTCGACAAGTACAACCTGACCGATCCGGCGCTCCACGCGCTGGCCCCGATCGTGCGCGGCGCCGACACGGATGCCCGACATCTCACGCCAGAGTCATCGGGCCTGTATGCCCTGGCGACGGGCTTCCAGGCGACGGCCAAGGACGACCACGACAACATGGCGAAGCAGTTTCCTGCGTACGATGCCCTGTACGCCTACTGCCGGTCGATGACGACGTAGCGTGTTCCGGCTCTCGGACCCCGTGACGGACGGAACGTCTCCTGTGAGAGATGCCGGATTGCCGCGCCGACGACAACGGTACCCGGGCCCGGACGGGTGCGGTATGCTCGGTGCAGCCCATGGGTCGGCAGGCCCGGTCACGTACCGAATAGGACGGAGGACAATCTGGCCCTCGTTCTAGTTGTCGACGATCCTCGCTGCCGTCAATCTGGTGCTGGTCGACTCGGCCGCCTGAGCCTGATTATTCATGAACGCACGCCGTCAATCGAGCGCGTGGCGTCGCGGGCCGGCCGGATCGGTGAGGGGCCTCTGACCACGAGGCGCTGTTGACCGATGACCGGCGAGCCGTTCCCACTCCCGGCCTGGTTGCCCTCGATAGGACGCTCCGGGAACGGGTCCACCGGCCCCCCACCGACCCGGCCGGCCCGCGGCAACACGCTGTCCCGGCCTCGGTCGTTCATCGATGATCCGCGCGCATGATTCATGAACGTCGGTACCAGGGTCGGCCGGTGACCCGGCGGGAGATGGGCAGCCGGGGTCCGGGGGAGCCATTCCCGTCACGCGAGGCGACGACGCAGCCGTGACGAGTGGGAAGTGCCACGTTCGTCACCGTTGTGACTCTCCTCACTGCGCTGCTCGCGGCAGTTCCGGCGTGGAGCGCCGAGTCGCCGACGCTCGACGAGAGCGTGGCGGCCATCGAGCACGCGTCGAAGGAACCCGATGGCGACCGGGTCGTCGTCGGGCACATCTCGCGCGAGCTTCGGATGGCCGCCGGCACCCTGCGCGCTGAGCGCGCGACGACGGGGGTTCGCTGGGGCGACGTGCTGATCGCGAACCGTCTGTCCCAGGCGAGTGGGCTCCCCTTCGAAGCGATCGTCGCCGAATTCCAGACTGGAAAGACGTGGGAGGACGTCGCTCGCGCTCACGGCGTGAACGTCGAGCAGTTGATCAACGACGTGCTGCGGTCGCAGGCGGCGATCGAAAACCGCTCGGAGGACAAGCCGGCGCGCCCTGACTTGAACCGGCCACTTCCGCCGGCTCCGGGCGGAGGTGGGCTCAACCGCGGTCGGCGCTAACCGGATCATTCTCACCGGCAATCGAGCGCGTGGCGTCGCGGGCCGGCCGGATCGGTGAGGGGCCTCTGACCACGAGGCCTTGTTGACCGATGACCGGCGAGCCGTTCCCACTCACGACCGGGTTGCCCTCGATCGCACGCCCCGGGAACGGGTCCGCCGGCCCCACACCGACCCGGCCGGCCCGCGGCAACACGCTGTCCCCGGCCTCGGTCGTTCTTGAATTATCGGCGCCAACCGGCGCTCACTTCGCGAAGGTTCCCTTCAGGTTCACGAGCCGCGGCTTCTTCAGATATTCGGCCGCATCCAGTCCCAGGAACTGATCCACGCCCCGGATCGTCTCGATCACGACCGGCATGATGTGGCCGCCGACCTTGTCGATCCGGCTGATGTGGATGTCGGTCACGACGTTCTGGTTTCGAGGTCACCCGCGCTTGAGCGCTGGCAGCACCTTCTCGCCGAACAGTCTTATGTTCTTTGTCGCGAGGTCGTGGGGCAGGCTCCCGAACTGGAAGAGCCCCATGATCACGCCGGCGCCCAGCGCCGTCATCTGCGCCTGGATCTCGCGCGTGACGTAGTCGGGATCGCCGATGATCGAGATGCCTTCCTTCTGGCAGAGCTCGAAGTCGAACTCGTAGAACGGCAGATCCTCGGCGCACCGGATCTCGGCCGGACGCGGCGGCGGCGACTGCCCGAGCAGTTTCATCGAGCCGCGGTGGTACGACAGCAGCTTCTGAAACATGTAGTGGAGATGCGTCTCCGCTTCCTCGCGCGCCCGCTCGTTCGTCTCCGCCACGTAGATGTTCCGGAGCAGGTGACAATGTTCAGGCCCCGGCGTCCAGCCGTGCTGCGCCGCGAACGCGCGGTACTTGTCGAGCGTGGCGCGAGAGCGCGCGACCGAGCGATACGCGACGCCGGTGGGCACGCGGCGCCGTGCCGCCGTCTCGAGGCCTTCGTCGCTGTCGGCGGGCAACACGATCGGCGGGTGCGGCTGCTGGAGTGGCCGGGGCCAGATCGAGACGCGATCGTAGCGCCAGTACTTGCCGCGCCAGTCGAACGGCTCGCGGGTCGTCCATGCCTTGACGATGAGGTCCCAGGCTTCGTTGAGGCGCTCCCGCGCTTCCGGCAGCGGGACGCTCAGCGCGAGATATTCTTGCGGCACGCCCCGCACGAAGCCCGAGATGATCCGGCCTCCCGACATCACGTCCAGCATCGCGATCTCCTCGGCCAGCCGGACCGGATGCGCGTGGAGCGCGATCAGGTTCCCCAGGATGCCGATCTTGATTCGCTTGGTGCGCTGGATGACGGCGGCGGCCATCAGATTCGGCGACGGCATGAGACCGTACGGCTTCGCGTGGTGTTCGTTCATGCAGATCGCGTCGTAGCCGAGCTGCTCGTACATCTCTATCTGCTGGAGATGCTGCTCGTAGATCTCGCGCCCCCGCAGCGGATCGTACAGGCTGTTGGGATCCGGATAGTACGAGGCGTCCTCGAGATACGGCCACGGCATGAGATCGAACGCGTAGACCTGCATCGTCACCTCGTGAGCTGCCGCGCCGATCACGCCGAGCCCCGGAACGCGGGCATCACGTGCTCGGCGAACAGCCGGAGCGACCGGAGCGACTGCTCGAGCGTGAGATCGCCCCAGGCAAAGGAACAGATGACGTAGTTCACGCCGGTCGCCTCGATCAGCCGCGCGACCTGCTCGCGCACCCGCTCCGGAGAGCCGCAGAGGACCGTCTCGTGCTGTAGCGCGGCATCGAGATTCACGCGGTGGGCATACGTCGTGTCGCCGTGATCGGCCCAGAGCTTGACGAAGCTTGCCGCCCAGCGCGGATGCGCGGCGCGCACGATCGCTTCCGCCTCCGCGTCGGTCTCCGCCACGACCGCCTGGCGGTTGATCGCGATCCGAGGCGACGTCACATGCGGATTCAGACGGTCGGGATCGTTCTTGTGCTCGGCCCAGACGGCGCGATAGCGCTCGACGAACGGCCGATACGCCGTGGCCGGGCCGAGGCCGGCCATGTGGAAGCCCTTCGCCGCGACCGCGGGGACGCTATCGAGATTGCTCGTCGCGTACCAGAGCGGAGGATACGGCTGCTGGAGCGGTGCCAGTTCCATGGGAACGGCCTCGTAGCGGTAGTACTCGCCTTTGTACGTCAGCCGCTCGCTCGTCAAGCCCGTGATGATGACGGCGAGCGCTTCTTCGAACATCGCGCGCGTGCGCGCCGGATCGAGGCCGTGGTAGCCGACCTCGTACGGCGACACGCCGCGGCCGACGCCGAGCTCCAATCTCCCGCCGCTCAGGTGATCGAGCATGCAGATCTCGCCGATCAGTCGGAGTGGCGAGTACAGCGGCAGCAGATACACGAGCGGCCCGAGGCGAATCCGGCGCGTGCGCTGCGCCACGACGGCGAGGAACACGGACGGCGACGGCGTCATCCCGAGCGGCGTGGCGTGGTGCTCGGCGAGGTGATAGCAGAAGAAGCCGGCGGCATCCGCGGCCTCGACGATCTGCAACCGTTCCTCGTAGAGTTGGCCGAGCGGCCCCTTGTGGTAGTCGACCCAGTCGAAGAGTCCGAAGTCGACGCGCGGCATCAGGCGGTCACCACGTTCGTCACGTTGTGCTTTCGCAGCTCGGGCAACACGTCGGCCCCGAACCGTCTGATCTGGTGGACGAACATCTCGTGGGGCATCGCGCCCTGGTTGAATTGCAGGAGCAGGACGTTCGAGCCGAGGGCTTCGGCAAGCCCGATCAACGTGTCGCGCACTTCCGCGGGCGAGCCCCAGCACAGTCGCTCGTTCCGCTCGAGATCGTCCATCGTCATGCGGCGGAAGCCCTGGAGCGAGCGCAGGAACTCGTCGCGGTTCTCGGGTCGCAACCAGGCGAGGCCTTCCTCGCGCACGTACCCGCTCTGCCGCTGCCCGCCGACGTCGAAGAGGTTCCCGTGGCTGAAGAGCGTGTGGAAGAAGTAGAGCATGTAGGGCCCGGCTTCCTTCAACGCCTGCTCGCGACTGTCGGCGATGTACACGCTCGCCCCGACGACGACGTGGTCGGGCGTGATCGCTCGTCCGTGCTTGGCGAGGCAGCCGGCGTAGTAGCGCACCATATCCTGCCGCGCGGCCAGCGTCGCGACGGCGCCCGGCGTGATCGGCGCATTCTCCCGCGCCGCCCATTCCAGTGTCTCCTGGCTCGTGGTGACCGGCACCCAGATCGGAGGATGCGGCTGCTGCACGGGCCGCGGCCAGATCGCGACGTCCTTGTACGACCAGAATTTCCCATCGTACGAGAACACGTCCTCCGTCCAGGCGCGCTTGATGATCTCCCACGCTTCTTCGAAGCGCGCCCGCGAGTCCGCGAGGTTCACGTTGTAGGCCTTGTACTCGCGCGGAATGCCGCGGGCAAAGCCGCTGATCAAGCGGCCGCCGGTGAGACAGTCCAGCATGGACAGCTCTTCGGCGAGCCGGAGCGGCTCGTGAATCGGCAGCAGGTTGCCGTAGATCAGGATCTTCATCCGGCGCAGGCGCTGCGATGCCGCGGCGGCCATGATGTTGGGCGAGGTCATGAGGCCGTATGGCGACGTGTGGTGCTCGTTGAAGCCGATCCCGTCGAAGCCGAGCTCTTCCATCAACGCCCAGGCGTCGAGATGGTCGCGGTAATTGCCGACCGCCAGCTCCGGGCGAAAATGTTTTTTCGAGAGCGGATACGGCAATTCGCCGTCGACCTTGAGATGGTCGAGATGCTCGGGGTAGGGCAGGAGGTCAAATCCGAAGATTCGCATCGTTCATCTCCCGGGATTCAAGGCTGGCCACCTGGGGGCTGAAACGGTGGTCACTATACAGAATTTCGGGTTGCTCCGGCCAGCGGCTGATGGTAGACGACGTTCAGGCAGGAGCGAGAGCGTTGCTGAGCCAGGACCAGAACCAAGCCCTCACGGAAGTGGGCGCCGGCACGCGCACGGGCGAGTTGCTGCGTCGCTACTGGATGCCCATCGCCGCCGTGGCGGAGCTGGACGACCACCCGACGAAGCCGGTGCGCCTGCTCGGCGAGGACCTCGTCCTCTTCAGGGACAAGGCGGGTAGCTACGGGCTCCTCGATCGGCACTGTGCCCATCGTAGAGCGGACCTCTCCTACGGATGGGTCGAGGACTGCGGGCTGCGCTGCCACTACCACGGCTGGCGCTGGGACCGCACCGGCCGCTGTCTCGAGCAGCCGTTCGAAGAGACCGCGCATCCTGACGCACGGTTCAAGGACCGTGTCCGGATCAAGGCGTACCCGGTCGAGGCGAAGGCCGGCCTCCTGTGGGCCTACCTGGGGCCGCAGCCGGCGCCCCTCGTCCCCACGTGGGAGCCGTTCACGTGGCAGAACGGGTTCGTCCAGATCGTGTTCTCTGAAGTTCCCTGCAACTGGTTCCAGTGCCAGGAGAACTCGATCGATCCGGTGCACTTCGAGTGGCTGCACTCGAAGTGGACGCGTGTGCTGAACCGCGTCGAGGGCGACGAGCCCCCGAAGCATCTCCGCATCGGATTCGACGAGTTCGAGTACGGCTTCGTCTACCGCCGCATCCTCGAGGGTCAATCGGACAAGGATGAGCTCTGGACGGTCGGGCGCACCTGCCTGTGGCCGAACTGCCTCTACACCGGCGGCCACTTCGAGTGGCGCGTGCCCATCGACGACGAGAACATGCTGAGCGTCGGCTGGTTTTTCGACCGCGTGCCGAACGAGATGGAGCCGTTCAAGCAGGACCGTATTCCGTACTGGTACAGTCCGATCAAGAATCCGGCGACTGGCCGCTGGATCACCTCACACGTGATGAATCAAGACTTCGTCGCGTGGGTGGGGCAGGGCGCTGTTGCCGACCGGACCCAAGAGCACCTCGGCGAGAGCGACCGCGGCGTCATCATGATGCGCAAGAAGATGCTCGAACAGGCGGAGCTCGTGTCCCGCGGCGGCGAGCCGATGGGGCTGATCCGCGATCCGGAGAAGAACATCTGCGTGCGGTTGCCGATCATCGGTCGCGAGTATTTCGTCAACGGATACTCCGGGACTGACAGCGACAAGCGCCGCGAACGGACGCCGGGCCTCGTCCAGCGAAAGGATTTCCCCTTCTTGACGGGTCAGCCCGACGAGATCCGCGTGGCTTTCCGCCAAGCGATGGGCATTTCCTCTCGCGCGGGATAGGGTCGCCCCGCCCGATCTTGCCGGTGCTGCAGAACACCTGTTGGGCGGCCCGCCCGACGTAGCGGAATTCGGACATTGCCCGACCCCGGCTCGTCGTCTACCCTGTTCGCTCACAGAGGGTGAGCCGTGGCATGATCAGCGTTCAGAGGGAGCTTCCGCTCTCGTACGCGGTGCTGTCGGAGGGCCGCCGATGCGGACCCGCGTCCCGGTCCACGAGCCGAGCCCGGCCGGCCCCTCTTACCGCGCATCCTCGATCGCGCCCGGCGGAGCCTCTGCCCGGTGACCGCCTCATCTGTGTGCGCTATCGCTACGATGCGCAGAGCTCCTCGGTGCAGAACGCGATTGGCAACCGCCACGCCCTCGCTTCGCCCACGACCAGATCGTCGGGTTACGCGTTGCCTTTGCCGACGTGGCAGTGCGCGACCGGGTGAAGCGGGCCGGTGGGACGTGGAATCCAGAGCGAAGGGTCTGGCAGTTGCGCTATGACCGCGTGGTCGCGCTCGGCCTGAACGGCCGCATCGTCGATGAACCCGCATCCGACAGTGGATGCCAGGGGTCGAGCGGCGAGAATCTCCATGCAGATGCCCGGGCGACATCCAGGTAGAGATGCTCGCATGTTGGATGCCGGCATCCCGTGGCAGATACCGGTGTTTGCAGTCGAATAGCAGTTAGCAGCACAGCGCGCATACATGGACAGTCAATATGGGGGAAGCCCGATGTATCGACGTATTGTTCTTCGTCTAGCTGTGAAGTCTCACGACATTAGCCGCACGTAGACGCCTCACGGCCAGCTCTCCGCTGAGGCATGAGTTCGAGGTCCATGCTGAGTGCCGACTACGTGCGTTGCGTGTATGACTATGGCTACTGGGCCCGGGATCGCATCCTGACCAAAGTGTCTCAGCTCGACCGTGGCGCCTACGTGACCGACGCCAAGCTCGATTACGGGAGCATACGAGGCACGCTCGTCCACATCCTCGAAAGAGAGGCAACGTGGCTGGCGCGTTGGGAGGGGAGGCCAGATCGGCTTCTCGGCGAACAAGAGCTGCCAACGTTCGAAACTCTGTGTGAGGCTTGGCCCCGAGAAGAGACGAAGATGCGAGCCTTCCTGCAGCGCTTGTCGGATCCCATGCTCCTCAAGGTTGTGGAATATGAGTCGACCCTTAGCGGTCGGCGATACGCTATTCCCCTGTGGCAGATGATGGCTCACCTGGCCCACCACGGAACGCAGCACCGGAGCGAGGTCGCTCTCGCCCTCACGCGGCTAGGGCACTCTCCGGGAGACTTGGACCTCATTATCTATTTCGATCCGCGCCCTCTTTAATCAAACTGGCGGTGTTCCGCACTTGGAACGCAGGCGAGCAAAGCAAGTCCTGACGAAGAGCGAGACTAGAGAGACGCTCATGATGACTGCTAACTCTAGTTGGAGCGGACGCGCTGAAGCGCGCCGCTCAACAAGACGTTATCCACCGAACCAGCCGACGCCGCGGCGGAGCTTCGCGGTCGGCGAAGCCATCGCGGCGGCCGTGGCGGAGTGGACCGACCCCGCGTCGGTGGCGATCGTCGCGTCGGGCGGTCTCTCCCATTTCGTCGTCGACGAAGAGCTCGATCGCATGCTGCTGGGCGCGCTCGAGCGGAACGATCCGGCCGCGCTCTCGTTGATTCCGCGTAACCGGCTGCACTCGGCGGGTTCGGAGACGCTCAGCTGGGTCGCGCTCGGCGGCGCGATGCACGCTGCGAATCTGAAGATGGAGCTCCTCGACTACGTCCCCGTGTACCGCACGCCGGCGGCGACGAGCGGCGGCTGGGCCTTCGCGCGCTGGCGCTGACGCTCGGTCAGCGCGCCGGCAGCCGCTGGCCCGCGACCGGATTCGCGACCGCGTCTTCCAGCGTGCGCGCCGGGCGCCACTCGCTCGACGGACGCACCGAGCCTGTCGTGCCGACCTGATCGATGTTCCAGTAGATCTCGAGATTGTTGCCGTCGAGGTCCGTGAACTCGACGGCGATCTGACAACCGGCGCGCCGTCGGCCCTCGAAGACGATCGGCACTCCGTGCTTGCCGAGCCAGGCGCGCGCGTGGAACACCTCGTCGAGTGTCCCCACCTCGAACGCGAAGTGATTCAGCGGGCTCGCGCCTGTTTTCGTCGCACCGCCGACCAGCGCGACCCCGTGATGATCCGTGCTGTAACGGAGAAAGACCATGCCGCCCGGCACCATGGTGTCCGGATAGCGGTCGCTGACCTCGAGGCCGAGCACCTCCGTGTAGAACCGCACCGAGGCGTCGAGATCGGTGACGTTCAACACGACGTGGCCGAGCTTCTTGAGCTGGAACGGCAGCATCACTGAGCCTTGAACGTCGACGTGACGGCCTGATGACCGCCGGTGTCGGTGAACGCTTCTTCTCGGTACAGACCGAGCCCTTCGAGGACGGGCCGGTCCTGGATCGAGAAGAGCACCGCCGTGTCGCGTGCGGAAAGATTCGCGTGCTCGTGGAGCGCCCAGGACGGCAGCGTGATGATGTCGCCCTTGCCCCAGGCGAAGCGACAGCCGTCGATGATGGTCTCGCCGGTGCCCTGGACGACGTAGTAGACGGCGCTGCCCGTGTGACGATGCGCCGCGAGTCGCGCACCCGGACGCAGCATCTGGATCCAGCACGCCATCGTCGGCAGGAGCGAGCGCCCCGTCTGCGGATGCGTGTACTCGAGAGCGATGTCGTCGTGCGCGTCGCCTGGCGTGTCGCGCAAGGCGGCGAGCGCTGGCGACGTCTTCTCCCACGAGTAGAGAAGCAACGGCGAGGATCGTGGTCGCTCCTTCACCCAGGTCGGGCTCAAGCTCGCGTGGCCGTAGAGTTGCGCCGACGCGTTGTTGGGCTTGGTCAGCGGGACCTGGGGCGTCTCGTACATCTGGAAGAACATGGCGTTCACCGCCTGGACGAGCGGCACGTCGAGGCCGTCCATCCAGACGACCGGCTTGTCGGTCTCGTTGCCGTGATCGTGCCAGGCCCAGCTCGGCGTCAGGATGAGATCCCCTGGCGCCATGTAGACGCGTTCGCCGTCGACCGCGGTGTAGGCGCCGGCGCCTTCCATGATGAAGCGGATCGCCGTCGGCGTGTGCCGATGGGCGCGCGCGACTTCGCCCGGGAGAAGAAGCTGAACGGCGGCGATCATCGTGTCGGTCGTCGCCCACTCGCCCCCGAGGCCCGGATTGAACAGCTGAAGCGCGCGGCGCTCTTCTCCGACCGGGACGACTTCACCGGACTCACGGACCATGGCCTCGATCAGCGACGACGTCCACATGTACGGAATCGCCTTCGAGGCGGGGCGTGCCGTCATCTTGCTCGCGAGCTCCCAGAGGCCGTACATGTGGGCCGCGTGCATCCGCTCGTGAAAATCTTTTTCGACGGCCGTCAGGGTTTGATGAGTCATCTCCCTACACCTCACCGGTGACGAGCTTGGGCATCCACATGTCGAGGACCGCGGGAACGCGATCTCGCCGGATCGCCTCCAGAGCGCGGCGGATCGCCGGACCAACTTCCTTGGGCTCGGTGACCTTCTCGCCGTACGCCCCGCTCGCCGCGGCCTCTCCCGAATAGTTCGGGCACGGATCGAACCAGCCGCCGGTGAGATCCTGCTCCTTCGCCGCGTAACCTTCAGGATAGGTGCGCAGCAGCTCGGACGTCCCGGTGCGATACCCGCGGTTGTTCCACACGATGAACAGCACCGGCGCCTTGTGAAACGCCGAGGCCCACGCCGTCACCTGCGGATTGCCGAACATCCAGGAGCCGTCGCCGATGCACGCGACGACCGAGCGGTCCGGCGCGGCCACCTTCACGCCGACGGCCGCGGGCGCGGCCCAGCCGATGCTCGATCCTCCGGTGCCCACGAGCGTGCCGGGCAGTGAGCGGTTGAACATCGACGAGTCGATCAGCTCGTGCGTGATGATCGCCTCCGGCTCGAGCGTCTGCCCGACCTGGTAGCTCAGCCATCGCGGGGAGAGGATTCCTCTGGCCCGATCGCCCTCGGCGGCGTCGACGGCAGCGTCGAGCTTCTGCCGGCCTTCGACTCGGTAGCGCTCCAACCGCGCCTGACAGCGCCGTTTCTGCTCGGCCGTCATCAGTGAACGGATCTCTTCGAGCAGCGCGGGAACAGCTTTCGCCGGGTCGGCGGCGATCGCAAGGTCGGAAGGGAATTCGTAGATCGGCGTCATGCGCTCGATCGGGTCGAACGCGAGCCGGATGATTCGCTTCGACGAGTCGGGCCTGAACGACGCCGGCTGCCACGGCACGACCGTTTCGATGACCAGCAGGCAATCGGTGTCCTCTGGCGTGGACGCGATGCCCGGCACGCCGCGATTCAGCGGATGGTTGCCCGGGAGATTCATCCGGAACGGATCGGCCATGACGCGGGCGCCCAGCGTTTCGGCCAGCTCCTGGAGCGCCCCGACGCCGGCGAGGCGGTGCGCGGACGCACCGGAGCGATGCGCGGACGCACCGGTGTTGTCGCCATAGCGGGCGACGCAGATGAGCGGGTTCTCCGCTCGGAGCAGCCATTCCGCTGCCTGCCGCAGCTCGGCGCGATCTCCCGCAGGCGTCCCCGATGGCCGAAGCTGATCGACCAGGGGGAAGTGCGCACCCTCGATCGGAGTCATCGCGGATTCGCGCGGCAGCGCGAGGTACGCGGGCCCTCGCGGCTCGCTGGTCATGATCTGGACCGCGCGGCTGATCACGAGCCCGGCGTTGTCGTACGGCGCGAGCTTGTGATCCCACCGCATGTATTGGCGCAGGAGCTCGCCTTGATCGCGAATCTGCTGGTACCACTGAATGTAGGAGCTTCGCGCGCCGGGCACGCTTCCCATCTCCGCCGACGGCGGGTAGCCGGACATGATGAGCACGGGGTAGTGGCCGCGGTCCGCGTTGTGCAGCGCGCCGCCCGCGTTGATCAGTCCGCATTCGACGTGGAATGCGCAGGCCGACGGCCGGCCCGTCACCACGGTTTCGCCGCACGCGGCGGCGAGCGCGGCGTTCTCGTGCGTCATCGTCATGATGTGCGGCGCCGGCTTGCCGAGCATCCGATGCTTGACGCCGCACTCTTGGAAGAACGCCAGCTCGCTGCCGGAGACGAACCATAGCCGATCGATGCCGTTCAGCTTCATCGACGCCACGAGCGCCTCCGCGGATTGCTCCGCCGGCATGCGGTACTCGCGGCTGTGCCCGGCCGCCGTGTCCTGGATCTGCACTTGTGTCGCCTTGGGATGCCGCATGATGTCCTCCCGGTCCCGGATCGATCGGCGCTGCGTTCGGGCAGGCACAGGTATACAACACAAGCGCGATCAGCGCATCGCCTCTGGTGGGAGTATTCTACCGGCACGATATGATCCTCGTCATCGGCGGCATGGGGTTCATCGGCCTCAACACCGCGTTGCGTCTGCTCGAGGTCGGCAAGAAGGTCGTGATCACGCAGCACACGTCGCATCGCGTCCCCGATATTGAAGAACACGAACTGACGTTCGGAGGAGCGAAGAGGAGGCGGCCATGAGTCGAACGTATGACGTCATCGATGCCGACGGCCACGTGCTCGAGCCCATGGATCTCTGGGAGAAGTACATGGACCCGGCCTACCGCGACCGCGCGCCGCGGCTGTTCGTCGACACGGACGGCAAAGAGCGCCTGCGCGTGGAAGGCAAGGTCCTCGGCAGCCACAAGGGGCTCGGCCTTCTCGGGGCGATCGGCGCGCGGCAAGGCACGGTCGCCGACACGATGAAGTACGTCGACGGGCGCCGGGGCGGCTTCGATCCTCATGCACGGATCAAGGACATGGATGTCGACGGCATCGATGCGGCCTTCCTCTATCCCAGCGTCGGTCTCTTCTCCGGCGCGGTCACGGACCCGCCGCTGGCCGCGGCGATGTGCCGGGCCTACAACCGCTGGCTGGCCGATTATTGCCAGCCCTATCCCGATCGATTGTTCGGCGTGGCCATGCTCCCGATGCAGTCGATCGATCTGGCCATCGAGGAGATGCGGTTCGCGCGCAAGACACTTGGAATGCGCGGCGCGTTCCTCCGTCCCAACCCGTACAACGATCGCGTGCTGCACCATCCCGACTACGCGCGATTCTGGGCCGAGGTCGAGGAGCTCGACGTCGCGATCGGCCTGCACGAGGGCGGCAGCAGCGGCATGCCGACGGTCGGCATCGACCGCTTCGAGGGCCGTGGCGCGCGCCACATCATCTCGCACACGATGGAGATGATGCTGGCGTGCATGAGCGTCATCTGGGGCGGCGTCTGCGACCAGTTTCCTCGGGTCCGCATCGCGTTCCTGGAATCCGGCGGCGGCTGGATCGCGCCCTGGCTCGACCGGATGGATCGGCACTTCGACGACCAGGGCTTCAACGACTCGGGCTTGAGCATGCGTCCGAGCGAGCTGTTCCAGCGCAATTGCTGGATCTCGTTCGAGCCGGTGGAGGGCTGCCTCAGCGTGCTCGCGGACTACATCGGGCCGCAC
>JBGPTW010000065.1:0-32515 GCA_041490825.1 Methylomirabilia bacterium
ATCCCGCCAGCGCCGCGCCGGCCGGCGCGTCGGGGCGATGCGCACCGTCCCGCGACCACACTCGCCACACTGCAGCCGACGGTGCTCACGGCGGTCGAGATGCACGACGAGTTCCTTGGCGGCCTCGTCCTCCTCGATCTTCACGACGCGGTGGGCTTTCAATCCGAGAGCTTTCCTGATAAACGTTTCCATGCGCATCGGTCTTTGGCCTCCCTGTCTTGAGCTTGGTCGCCCGAGCAGGATAGCTGAGGGAGCCGATGCGCTCTGTTTTTCAGGACCCTACGTCACGCGACACTTTTGGGAGAGGAGCCTCTTTTCCCAGCGGTGATAGGTCATGCGGAGCTGACGCACCTCTCGGCCAACGCGGGGCTCCAGCTCGGCTGCCGACGGCGGCGTGTGTCTCGGGGGCTGGCTCGTGGCTGGAGAAATCTCGCAACTCGGGAGGTCCTCGTACACCGACGACATTAACGGGTCTTGCCACTGACGTTGGATGCCAGGCCTCCCGGGGGGCGCGCTCCATCGAATAAAATTGAGCCGCGGGAAGCTTATGGACACGCACCGGCAGATCCAGCGTGCCGTCGCAATCGGAGAGGCGAATAAGCTAGTTCTCGAGCTCCCCTCTTTGTCTATGATCGATGAGACACCGACTCCTCGGAAATTAGTGTAGGAGGGCGAGGAGAGAAGAGGAGGCATGAGCAAGGGAAAGACGCTGACGAGCACCAATGGGACGGTGGGTAACTTGAGCGCGCGGCGCGACGGCCGGCCGGCCGCAGGCGCCGCACTGGCGGCGATGCCTGACCCCGAGGTCGTGGCGAAAGCGAGGCGGCGTCGGTTCACTGCGGAGTCAAGCGGAAGACGCGGCCGGCCGATAGGCGACCAGCAAGGAATGGAGAACGTGATGCCGAATGTCCGCATGCTGCGAGACGACGAGATCCAGGACCCGGGCCTCCGCGACCTGATTCGCCAGGCGACGGAGCGCGGGGCGCCCGATCCCAACTTCTTCCGCATCATGGGGCACGTCCCGGAGCTCGCACGGAAGACGTACGAGGTCTGGCACGAGGCGTTCAACCGGGGGACGCTCGACCACCGGTTGAAAGAGCTGATCCGCGTCAAGATGTCGCGCCACGTCTCCTGCGCGTACTGAGCGAACGTGCGCTCTGCCGCGGCGCGGCAGCTCGGGGTGACCGAGAGCGATCTCGATGACGCCGACAACTACGAGCAGTCAGTAAAGCTCACCGAGGCGGAGAAGCTCGCGCTCCGCTACGCGGATCAGATGCAGCGCGATCCTGCCGTCATCACGCGCGAGTGGTACGAAGAGATCCACCGGCACTACACCGAGGCGCAGGTGATGGAGCTGGCGATCTTCGTCGCGCTCAACCTCGGGTTCCACGCCGTGTTCTCGACGCTCGAGTTCACGCCGGCCTGGAACCACATCGGCGAGGGCGGGCGCTTCGTCGAGCGTGCGGGACCCCGCCCCGTCACGTCGTGACGACGACGTTCCCCTTGGCGTCGAGCTGGACCCCGTGCTGCCGCGCCGCCTCGAGCACTTTCGGCGACCAGGTGACGTGACCGGCGTCCGAGCCCCCGAGGATGGCGAGCAGGAACGCGTCCTCCGTCCCGGCGTTGCGGAAGCCGCGCATGACGCCCGGTGGCACCGAGATGACGTCCCACTGCTCCAGGATTACCTCGTTCTCGCCGTCGTCGCCCCAGTACACGCCCCAGCGTCCGGTCAGCGGCATGAAGACCTCGACGGTCGGATGATCGTGGAGACCGACCCGGTTGCCGGGAACCTTCTTGATCAGCGTCAGGTTGAAGTCGCGAGCATCGGTGATCGCCGGCGCGAGCGCCGGGTCTTCGGTCACGCCGCGGCCGATCACGTTGTAGATCAGGCGCTCGTAGCCGGGAATGGCGGTGTCGACGAAGCCGCGCTTGGTGGGAGTCAGGCGGTTGAAGCGCGCGACGCGCGTTCGCTCCATCTCTTCGACCGAGATCTGCTTGCCCATCACGTCCTCCGATCGCGGCGACACTCTACGGCGCGCCGCAGGCACGGTCAAGGTGACGCCGGAAAGTCACGGCGTGGCGATTCCGGTTGCGTTTCCGCCTGGTTTCAAATATAGGCCATGTGTCGATGTGGGGGCCCGAGAGGCGCGTGGACGCGCCCGAGAGGCGCGCGGACGCGCCTGTAATGGCTCCCACACCCCCAGACGCTCGGAGCACCGCGGCAAAGCCGTGGTGCTCGTCGATACTCCGGCGCGCCGTAGTGACCGCGCGCGGAGAGAGAGAGAGGACACCGATGCAAGCGCTCCGGCAGCGGAAGATCGGGACCTGGACCGTGATCGGGATCGTCATTGGGACGCTCGTGCTCGCGGGCATGGGCGCTCTCACGGCGCGCGCCGCCGATCCGATCAAGATCGGCTTCGGCATGGCGTTGACCGGCGGCCTCTCTGCCAACGGAAAGCCAGCGCTGCTGGCCATCCAGATCTGGAAAGACGACGTCAACAAGAAGGGCGGCCTCCTCGGCCGGCCGGTAGAGCTCATCTTCTACGACGACCAGACCAACCCGGCGACCGTGCCCGGCATCTACACGAAGCTCCTCGAAGTCGACAAGGTCGATTTCATCGTCTCCGGCTACGGGACGAATCTGATCGCCCCGCTCCTGCCCATCGTGATGGAGCGCAAGCTGACGTTGATGGGCATCCTCGGGCTCGCGAACAACGAGAAGTACAAGTATCCGAACTATTTCCAGATCCAGCCGGCGGGACCGGATCCGGAGGCGAACTGGGCCACGGGCTTCTTCGAGCTGGCGGCGAAGCAGACCCCCAAGCCGCAGACCGTCGCGCTCGTGGGCGCTGACGCGGAGTACCCGCAGCACGCGCTCGCCGGCGCCCGGGAAATCGCCAAGAAGCACGGACTGAAGGTCGTGTACGACAAGACCTACCCGCCCAGCACCGTCGACTACACGCCGATCGTCCGGGCCATCAAGGCAACGAACCCCGACATCGCGTTCGTGGCGTCGTACCCCCCGGACTCGGTCGGCATGCTCCGCGCCGCGCACGAGGTGAACCTGCAACCGAAGATCTTCGGCGGCGGCATGGTCGGCCTCCAGTACACCAGCGTCATGACGGGCCTGGGCCCGATGCTGAACGGCCTCGTGAATTACGACTTCTGGGCGCCGGAGCCCACGATGATGTTCCCGGGGATCAAAGATTTCTTCAAGGAATACCAGGCGCGCGCCGAGAAAGCCGGTGTCGATCCGCTCGGGTATTACCTGCCGCCCTACGCCTATTCCGCCCTTCAGATCCTCGGTCAGGCCATCGAGGCGACCAAGAGTCTGGACCAGCAGAAAGTTGCCGACTACATCCGCGCCACGGAATTCAACACGATCGTCGGCAAGGTGAAATTCGGACCGAACGGCGAGTGGGCGAAGTCCCGGGTGCTCATGGTCCAGTACCAGAAGATCCTGGGCCAGAACCTCGATCAATTCAGGGGGCCGGGAAAGAAGATCGTCCTCTACCCCGAGGAGTTCAAGTCCGGCGCGATGATCTATCCCTATTCCGCGGCGCAGAAGTAGCCGGAACGCTCCGCGCCGATGAGGTCGTGCCCTGACCGCGGGGCGCGACCTCGTCGGGTCGCGTGAACATCCCCGAATGTTCTCCTGGGATCTGCTCGCCAACGCGGTGATCGCCGGGGTGTTGCTGGGCGGCTTCTACGCCGCCGTCAGCCTCGGCGTTTCGCTCACCTTCGGTCTGCTCGACGTGGTGAACATGGCCCATCCTGCCTTCGTGATCCTCGGCTCCTACGCCGCCTATGCGATGAACACGTCCTTCGGCCTCGACCCGATCCTGACCGGACTCGTGTTCACGCCCGTCTTCTACGTGCTGGGCGCCGTGGTCTATCGCATCTACTACGAAAGCTTCGAGCGAAAGGGCGAGGAATCGCTGCGCGGACTGGTCTTCTTCTTCGGCCTCCTCTTCATCATCGAGGTCAGCCTCAGCCTCAAGTACGGCGTCGATTACCGCCTGGTCGAGGCGTCGTACATCGGCAAGTCGTTCGAGATCGGCGGCGTCGGCATTGCGCTGCGCCTGCTCGTGCCGTGCATCGTCGGGCTGGCCATGACCATGGTGCTCCACGCGTTCCTGTCGAGGACGTTTTATGGCCGGGCGATCATGGCGGTGTCCCAGGACCGCCTCGCGCTCCGGCTCATGGGCGCCAATCCCGTCCACATCAAGACCATCGCATTCGGGATCGGCATCGCCACGGCGAGCCTGGCCGGCGCCCTCCTCGTCACGATCGCCCCGGTCGTGCCCTCCACCGCCCGGGATTACATCGGACGCGTGTTCGCGATCACGGTCCTGGGCGGCATGGGCAGCATCGGAGGCACGTTGGTGGCGGCGCTCGTCCTCGGCGTGGCGGAGAGCCTGATGGCGACGTTCTCGGGACCGTCGTGGTCGCTGGCGGTCTCGTTCGGGATCCTGATCCTCGCACTCGCGGTGCGGCCCTCCGGGCTGTTCGGGAGATAGCTCGTGAAGACCGGCCGGTATTTGCTGGTGAGTCTCGGGGTGATCGGCCTGGGCGTGCTGCTCGCCCGCGCGCGGGTGAACCCGTACATCTACTTCGCCGGCTACGTGATTCTTCAATACGTCGTCATCGCGACGGCGTGGAACATCCTCGGCGGCTACGCCGGCTACGTGAACTTTGGCACCGCGGCATTTTTCGCGCTCGGCGCGTACACGGCCATCTTCCTCATCGAGTCGCTCAAGGCTCCGCTCCCCGTCCTGATCCTCGGTGGCGGCCTGGTGTCGGGGGTGCTGGGACTGGGCATCGGCTATCTGACGCTGCGGTTGAAGGGCGTCTTCTTCTCCATCGCCACGTTCGCCCTGGCGGTCGTGCTGCAGACGCTCGTGATCAACTGGGATTACGTCGGAGGCGCCAAGGGCATGACCGTGATCCGGCCGAGAACCGGGGTGCTCTTCGGCAACTACGTGACGTTTCTCTTCACCGTGATGGTCGTGCTCGCGGTGGGCGCGGTGACGATCGCGTGGCTCATCGAACGCTCGTGGATCGGGCGAGGGCTCGCCGCTCTCCGGGACAACGAGGAAGCGGCCGAATGCATGGGCGTTCCGACGCTACGGCTCAAGGTGTTCGCCACGACCGTCAGCGGCTTTCTGATGGGAGTCGCCGGCGCTCCGTTTCCCTACTACGTGACGTACGTGGAGCCGTCGTCGGCCTTCAACTTGGATTACGCGGTGAACGCGCTGGCCATGCCGATGATCGGCGGGACGACGACGTGGGCGGGACCCGTCATCGGCGCCGTGTTGCTCGGGACGGCGCAACAGGTCGCGACCGTGACGATCTCCTCGGAGCTGAATCTCTTGATCGTCGGCGTGGTGCTCGTCGGGTTCGTGGTCCTGGCCCCCGAGGGGATCCTGGGGCTCGTCCGGCGGATCCGGGGACGGTGACGCCACCGATGGCCGGCGCGTTGCTCGAGGTCCAGGGACTGACGAAGCGCTTCGGCGGCTTCACGGCACTCAACGGCGTCAGTTTACAAGTAAAGACCGGCGAGCGATTCGGCCTCATCGGACCGAACGGATCGGGGAAGACCACGCTCATCAACTGCGTGTCCGGGGCGCTGCCCTCGGATGGCGGCAGGATCCTGTTCGAGGGCCGGGACATCACGGGCATCCCCGCGCACCAGCGGACGCGGCGTGGCATCGTGCGGAGCTTTCAGATCCCGAAGCCGTTCACCAGCATGACGGTGCTCGGAAATCTGGCCATCCCGCTCGAGTACGCGACCCAGGCGCGGCCGGGCGGCGACGTCGCTGCGGAGGCCATGGAGATCTTGAGGCACATCGGTCTCGAATCGAAGGCGCACTCGAAACCGGCGGGGCTCACGCAGATCGAGATGAGGAAGCTGGAGCTGGCGCGAGCCATGGCGGCCAAGCCCAAGCTCCTCATTTCCGACGAGGCCATGGCCGGACTCTCCAGCGGCGAGGTGGACGACATCCTCGCCATCCTGTTTCGTCTGAACGAGCAGGGCATCACGATCATCATGATCGAGCACATCATGCGGGCGGTGATGCGTTTCTCGGAGCGGATCGTCGTCCTGGACGCCGGCGACCGCATCGCCGAGGGCACGCCGGACGAGATCGTGAGAAACCCGGCGGTCGAGAAAGCCTACCTTGGCGAGTAGGATCGTCGTTCAGGGCGTGGACGCCGGCTATGGCGCGGTGCGGGTGCTGCACGGCGTCTCCATCGAGGTTCGCGAGGGAGAGACGGTCGCGCTCCTCGGCACCAACGGGAACGGGAAGAGCACGCTCATCAAATGCGTCATGGGCATGGTGCAGCCGGACGCGGGCGAGATCTTCCTGGAGACCGATGGCAAGCGCACGTCGTTGATCGGCCGCGCCACGGAGGACATCGTGAACCTGGGAATCGCGCTGGTCCCGGAGGGTCGGCGCCTCTTTCCGAAGCTCACGGTCGAGGAGAACCTGCTGCTCGGCGCCTACCGGACGGAGGCCCGGGCCCACATCGGCCGCAATCTCGCGTTCTGCTTCGAGGCGTTTCCCGTCCTCCGCGGCCGGCGCAAGCAGCTCGCCGGCAGCATGAGCGGCGGCGAACAGCAGATGCTGGCCATAGGGCGCGCGCTCATGTCCTCACCACGGATCCTGCTCGTCGACGAGCCGTCGGTCGGGCTGGCGCCGATTCTCGTGAGCCGCGTGATCGCGAAGATCAAGGAGCTCAAGGAGCGCTATGACCTGACGGTCTTGATGGCCGAGCAGAACTTCAATCAGGCGACCAAGATCGCCGACCGCGGCTACATCATCGTCCACGGAAAGATCGAGTTCGAGGGCGCGAGCACGCAGGCGCTGCGTGAAAACGAGCTGGTGAAGAAGTACTACCTGGGGGTATAGCGGAAATCGAGGAGCGCCACGGGTTCCCCGGGGCGCTCCGAGCGTGTGGGGGTCTGGGGGCCATTCGGGGCCCCCAGTAAATAGATCAGGACCTTGTCAGTGTGAATCACCTGCGTCTTCATGCCGGTCAAAGCTGAAACGTCTTGACGTACACGCCGGGAGAGCCGGCCGCGTGCCGCATGTGCGGCCGTATCCGGTGCGTCACCGGCGAGATGTCGCGCTGGGCGGCCCAGGCATCACTCTCGGATACTTTGGGGTGCTCGAACTCGTAGAGCGTGAGGTACGTCGGGGCGCCGCTCACCGCGCGGTACCGCCGGCCCCGAATCACACCAGGGACTTTCTCGTAATTTGGCACGTAGATCGTGTTGTACCAGGTGTTGAACTCGGCATCGACCTCGGGCGGCACGTCCATCCGTCCCATCTGGAGCGCCGGCGCCATGTCGCTCTGAGCCAGCCCGGGCGTGACCGTCGTCGGGTGGATCATGGTGTAGACGTTCCGGGCGTACGTCGTCGCGATGGCACCGGGCCCGCAGCGCTTCGTCCATTCCGTGGGGTGGTCCTGGACGTGCTTGTATGCCGGGCTCTCGAGCACCGCGACGCTTTCGAGCTCGTAAGAGGCCAGATGCTTCGGTCCGCCCTTCACCGCTTCATATCGGGCACCGCTCAAGAACCCGGGAACGGCCAGCCTCTCGGCCAGGTGCTCCTGGTTGTACCAGCGATTGAAGTCGGCCTCTTTGTTCGCTGGCACATCAGCCCAGACCATCAACAGACCCGTGCCCTTCTTCGTCGTCATGGGTGTCGTCGCTCCTCTCTCGAAATCAGGGCGCCGGCGCTTGCGCTGCTTGCGCACGGTACTGTGCCGGAACCGAGTCCGGGCGATCCGTCAGATGCAGCACACCCCGCTCATCGGTCCAGCGGTAGTAGCGGCTGTGCCGCGCGGGCACTTCCGAGCGCCCCTCGGGCGAAGACGGGCCGAGCTTCGACGCCGGTGGTGGTACCGCCGGGGGAGAAGTCGCGGGAGGCGACGTCGATGGCGGAGCCGTCGGAGGATTCGGGATCCACACCCACATGTACGGCGTCGTCACTCCATCGCCACGGAGCTCGTAGCGACCGTCTGGATACTCGACCACCGTCGGCATGGGCGAAGGTGTCGGAGCGACCGACACGCTGCTCACCGGCTGACCGTACGTCGAGGCCTGACCGTAGACGCTGGAAGTGTCGTAGAACACTGGCGGCTCGACCACGACAGGTGACGTGATCGCTACCAACGGCAGCCCGAAGAACACGAACGGTCGGACGAGCGGACGATGGACGAATGGATGCGGGGGGAACGCATGCGGACCGAATGAATGCGGAGGGAACGCATGCGGGACAAATGGACGCGGCACGATCGGATGCGGCACGGATCGGTGCGGAACGGACAACCGCACGCCGGCTGGACGACCGACGAACGCGCGACCTCCGACCGGGACGCCGCGGACAGCAGCTTCGCCTCCGACTCGACTGGCTGACGCAGCGGCTGGCGCAACAGCACCGATGGCGACGAGGCTGAGGATGAGGACGTCGATCGGGCCGCGTCTCACGACTTCGCACTCCCTTACGATGATTAAGCGGAGGCTACGCCGCAATGTCGTGGTCGTCAACTTTGCGGATCGGACGGTGCGGCGGCGGCATCAAGCGCGTGGGTGACATCACGCGTCACGCAGGTGCGGCAACACCGTCGACGCGAACAGCCAGGCGCCCTCGGGATGCGGCACGTCGGCGAAGTTCACCGTCAGCCGATCGGCGCCCTTCGCCACGATGGCGAGCGATACAAAGGTCCGCCGAATGCGAGACACTGCCGGAAACAGTCACGGGAGGCGCGTCGGTGGACATGTCGAGCAAGGTGGTGATCGTCACGGGTGGCGCCATGGGAATCGGCTACGCGATCTGCGAAGCGTTGGCCGAGCGCGGCGCGTCGGTCGTGATCGCGGACCGCGCCAACGCGGACACGGCCGCCGCGAAGCTCGAGAGCGCCGGACGCAAAGCGCTCGCGGTCACCGCTGACGTGTCATCCGAACGTGACGCCACCGCCATGGTCACGGCCGCTCTCGATCGATTCGGCCGCGTCGACGGGCTGGTGAACAACGCCGGGATTTACTCGTCGCTGGAGCTGAAGCCGTTCGAGCACCTGACCGTCGACGAATGGCGCAGAGTGCTCGACGTCAACGTCATCGGAATCTTCCTGTGCTGCCGCGCCGTGCTGCCGGCGTTCACGCGCCAGGGCGGCGGCCGGATCGTGAACGTCGCGTCCGGGGTCGCGTTCAAAGGGAACCCGGACATGCTGCACTACGTCGCGAGCAAGGGCGCCGTCGTGTCGATGACGCGCTCACTGGCCACCGAGCTCGGCGGTCGTGGGATTCTCGTCAACAGCGTCGCGCCGGGACTGACCTTGAGCGACGGTCTGCTCGGGAACCCGGCGCTGGCGGGAGGCGTGAAGGACTTTGCCGTGCGCACGCGCGCCGTCAAGCGCGACATGTATCCTGCCGACGTGACGGGAGCGGTGCTGTTCTTCCTCGGTGACGACGCCAGCTTCATCACCGGTCAGACGCTGGTGGTCGACGGCGGCGCGTATTATCACTGACGCGTCCCATGAGACATCACGGCGCGGCGTACGACGGAATCGGACGGTGCCATCCATGAGCGGCGTCCCCGTCATCGATCTGACTCCGGCTCGCGAGGGCAGTGGTACGGATCGCCAGCGGATCGCCCGGCAGATCGACGATGCGTGTTGCGACATCGGCTTCTTCACCATCGCCGGGCACGGTGTGCCGGAGGGCGTCGCGAACGACTTACGCGAGACGGCGCATGCGTTCTTCGCTCTGCCGCTCGGCGAGAAGCTGACCGCCTGCCATCCCATCGCCGGGACGCCGCGCGGATACCACGCGCTGGCCGGCGAAGCGCTCGCGCGGGCCAATGACGAGGTGGTACCGCCGGATCTCAAGGAGTTCTACCACGTCGGTCCCGTCGAGATCGGCGACGACTCGTACTTCACCAGCGAGCGAGGCCGCCAGTTCTTCTTGCCCAACCTCTGGCCCGCGCGCCCGGGACGCTTCCGTGACGCGGCCATCACCTACTACCGGACGATGGATCGGCTGGTGGTGTTCCTCGTGCGACTCGTGGCGCTCGCTCTCGACGTCGACGAGGGGTTCTTCGACGACAAGGTCACCCGGTCGATCGGAACCATGCGCCTCAACTATTACCCACGGCAAGTGCGGCCGCCGCTTCCCGGACAGCTCCGCGCCGGCGCGCACACCGATTACGGGTCGATCACGATTCTCAACGGCGAGAACGTCCCGGGCGGGCTGCAAGTCAGGACCCGCAGCGGTGACTGGATCGACGTCGAGACGCCACCCGAGCACTTCGTCGTCAACGTCGGCGACCTCATGATGCGGTGGACCAACGATCGCTGGCTCTCCAACCTCCACCGCGTCGTGAACCCGCCGCTCGTGGACGAGCTCAATCAGGCGCGTCTCTCGATCGCGTTCTTCAATCACCCCAACTACGACGTGACGATCGAGTGCATCGCGCCGGCGGGAGAGGCGAAATATCCTCCGGTCCGGTCCGGGGACTATCGCGACAGCAAGTACGAGAAGACCGGACTCAAGACGACCACGGCAACGTGAATGGAGCCCGCATGCGAATCGCGGACGATGTCACCGCCCATCCCGGGCTTGGCACGTAACCCGCATACTTATCGGGCGATGACTCCAAAAGCTCGGATCGCGGCATTCCTCATCTCCGAAAGCGTCCAGACGTTCTGTGATGGCTGCCTGGCCGGTGGGCTCGGCTTGAGCGTGGGAGTTACGCGATGGGCCACGCTCACGCTGGGCTCAGGTTTCGACCGTCGCTACGCGGCGTGCTCGCGCTGTGGCAAGAATCGGCTCGTCGTCGCGTACTCGAGGCAGCCCGCCCGAGCCGAAGTCGCCTGACATCCCGTCCGCGGATGGCACAAGCCTTCCGCGCTGCACCGGCAGTGCCCATTTCGGGTACATCCGTTCCAAAAAACTGGAACGCATCACCGCGCTCGCGCGGCCGGCGCCGATGTTTCGGCTAGGAGCCTGTCGGGACTATCGATCTGGGGGCGTTCGCGCCCCCCAGCTTTACTAGAGCCTGTCGAACTATCGAGACGGTCGTCGGGTTTCCCGGCGACCGGCGAGCCCCCAGCTTTACCAGGAGCCTGTCGGAGCGTCGAGGAGCGCCACAGCTTTGCTGGGGTGCGCCGAGCGTTTGGGGGTGTGGGGGCCATTTCGGGGCCCCCACGTTGACTAAGGCACCGGACTTTCCAGCACGACGTCCACGAGTGACGGCCCGTCGTGCGCGATGGCCTTCCGCAGCGTCGGCGCGATGTCCTCCGGGCGCTCGACCCGCCACCCGGGAACGCCCATCGACTCGGCCATGCGGTCGAAACGCAGTTCGGGATCGGTGAGATCCATCGCGACGAACCGCCGACCTCGGGCCGCGGAGCCGAGATATTCCACCATGTTCAGCTTCAGGATCCGGTAGGCGGCGTTGTTCAGCATCACGTAGGTGACGGGAATCTTGTGGTGGGCCGCCGTCCACAGCGCTGAGATCGAGTACATGGCCGCGCCGTCGGAGCAGACGCCGACGACCTTGCGATCCGGACGCGCCAGCTGGGCGCCGAGACTGCCGGGCAGCCCCGGCCCGATCCCGCCCCCCCGGACACGAACGATCCGGCCAGGTTCGGTGGTCTCCACGGCAGCGGAGAGGTGGACCTGGTTCGTGATCGCCTCCGAGAAAATCAGGAAGTTTTCTGGCAACGCTTGCCGAAGCTCGTGCATGAGACGAGGCGCGGTGATCGGCACCGCGTCCCAGCCGTTCTTGGCCTGCGCCCAGTAGCGGGATCGCGCCGAGCGAGCGCGCTCGGCCACCGCTTCGCCGCGTGCCGCGGCCACCCGCGCCTGGTCGGCGGTGCGATGGCGCCGCACCTGCTCGGCGAGCCCGGCGAGCGCGGCCTTCGGATCGGCGAGCACGGCGACGTCCGGCGTGAAGTTCTTGCCGATCTCCCACGAATTGACGTCGATCTGCACGACTTTCGTCCGTGGCGGGATCGGGCTGCGATCGGCATCCGGAAAGATGAGCTGGAACATCGGAGCGCCCACGACGAGCAAGAGATCGCATGACGAAAGCGTGGTCCGTAACGGTCCGGGCGAGACGAAGCTCACGCTGCCGAGATAGAGCGGATGCGTCGACGGGACGTTGAACTCGGAGCCGTAGCATTCGAAGATCGGCAAGCCGCAGAGCTCGGCGAGCGCGACGACCTCGGGCTGGGCGTCCGCGAGAGCGACGCTGTCGCCGACCATCAACATCGGCTGCTCCGCCGCCAGGAGCAGCGTGGCGATCTCGGACATCGCGGCCGGGTCGACGCGCCCACGCCAGTTGGTGTACGTGGTCGGGCGAATCTCCACGTCAGCCTCTTCGTCGAGCGTGTCCATCGGCAGCGCCAGGAACACCGGTCCCTGCGGGGGCTCCATCGCGACCTTGAACGCTCGCCGTAGCGCGCGCGGCACGTCGTGGGCGTGATTGATCTGGGCCGACCATTTGCAAATCGGCCGCGCCATGTCCACGAGCGGCCCTGACAGGTGCGGCTCCTGGAGCAGCGAGCGGCTCGGTGACTGGCCGGCGTAGACGACCAGTGGCGTCTTCCCCACCGCGGCGTTGTGCATCATGCCGAGGGCGTTCCCGAGCCCCGGAGCGATGTGCACTTCCGCGAACGCGGGCCGGCGGGTGACACGCGCGTAGGCGTCCGCCATGCTGATCGCCACGCCCTCGTGCAGCGCGAGCACGAACTCCAGCTGCGGGTAATCTTGCAACAGATCCATGAACCCTTGCTCGGTCGTGCCGGGGTTGCCGAAGATGCGGTGAACACCATCGGCGACGAGCTGCTCGAGCATCGCGCGTTTTCCGGTCATTCGTGGCATTGCGCTGTCTCCCTGTTCCCGTTGTTCCGGTTCGCGACGCCAGGAAGCGTACCACTGAAGGCTGAGGGCCTCGAAGGCCCCCCGACCCCCATACGCTCGCCGGTCGCCGGGAAACCCGGCGCCCGCCTCGATAATCCGACACGTTCCTAGCAGCAGCTCGATCACACGACGACCGGGACAGGTCGCATGTTTCCTGACAGCGACCGTCACCGAGTCGCCGCCGGAGTCGAAATGTAGAAAGTGAAAGGTCTGAAAAGCTAGCCACTTGGGCGCGGTACGGATCGTGCCCGGTACTCCTGCGCGAAGGAAAAAAATTCCATGGTGTTGGAGATATCGAATGCGACGGTCCACTTTGATCGTTTGGGGTCTCCTGGCGTTCTTGTTTGGGCAAGCCGAGGCTCAAACGTCGTCCCGCCTGAGTTTCGACTCGAGCGGCCATTTTCTGATCCAGGGACAGCCGCAATTCGTCCGCGGTGTCTATGACAGCGGCATCGATACATACACAAGCCCGAGTGATTGGGACCGCGTCGTGTTTCAGTCCGGCGGTGACATTCGTGGGACTCGGAGCCTCGGCAGCACCGCCATCAACATGTATCTCAACTACCAGCAGGGTCAGGACACGCTGACGGAGATCAACGCCGCGTTCGCGGCCCTGCAGCCACACGGGGTCCTGTGGCTCCAGACCACGAATTGCTTCCAGGACCGGAGCTACAAGAGCATCCCGTTCTCGGTCGACCAGGCCCCGGCCGGGCAGCTGGCCGGCCAGCTCGCGCTGAACTCTCAGATGGCCGGGTACTACGTGATGGACGAGTGTTCGGATTCCGGTTATGGCTCGGTCAACCTGGTCCCGGAAACGCAGCAGCATTACGCCGCGTTGAAGAGCTACGACCCGCAAGGCATCGTGATGGCCGTGCCGATCGCGATGGGCTACCGGGACCCCAAGCTCTGGACGCAGCCGGCCGGCGGCCCGACGGCCGATCTGTTCGCCACGGATCCGTACCCGCTCTACAACGCGGAGCCCGCCACCGGCTATCCCCACTTCACGGTGGCCGACTACATCGCGCGGTTGCGGGACAGCGTGCCGGCCAGCAAGCCGATCGCCGGCGTCCTGCAGCTCTTCAAGTTCACCGCGAACTCGCGCCTGCCGACCTACGCCGAGATGCGGATGCATGCGTACTCGGCCATCGTCGAAGGCGCCCAGGGCCTCTTCTGGTGGGACATCGGGACCAATGGCCTGCGCAGCTCCGACAACAGCGACGCCCAGGTCTCGCAATGGTCCGGCTATCTCCGGTCGCTCGTGAACGAGCTCGCCAGCCTCGAGCCGGCACTGGTGGCTCCAGCCACGCCGAGCGCGCTCGTGGGCAATTCTTCCGGCACCGGGGACCCCATCGGGTGGCGTAAAGCGGTCGTGCAGAGAGACATGACGATCACGCAGCCGCTCACGTACTCGACCTACCAGTGGTATCAGGCCGAGCTCGACGCTCTCAATGCCGGCAACACGTCGCTGTCGCCCATGCTGCATCAGCCGTCCCCGCAGTCCGGCAACATCCGCACACGGACCTCGATCGTCAACGGGATCGGCTACGTGATCGCGTACAACTACACCAACGTGCCCGCCACGGTCACGTTGACGTGGCAGAGCCCGCTCGCCCAGGTGACGGTGCTGAGTGAAGGGCGGGCGCTGACGCCCTCCAATGCGAGCTTCACCGACTCGTTCGGCGCCTATGAGACTCACGTCTATCAGGTCACGCCGAGCGGGAGCTCGACACCCCCGCCTCCGGCGCCAGCTCCGGCTCCAGTGCCGGCTCCGGTGCCGGCTCCACCGCCCGCGCCTAGCGCCGTGACCGCGAGCCTCACGAACCCTGCGAATGGCGCCAGCGTCAGCGGAACGACGACGGTCAGTGTGGGCGCTGGTGGCGGCACGCCGCCGTACAGCTACAACATCGCCGTCGACGGCGCCGCGATCTCCACTGGTAGCAGTCCAAGCACGAGCTGGGTGACGACCAACACGGCCAATGGCAGCCACACCGTCACGGCCACCGTCACCGATTCGGGCAGTCCCGCGCTGGCGGCGAGCGCAAGCATTCAAGTCACCGTGGCCAACAGCACGCCGGGCCCCACTCCGACTCCGCCCCCGTCGTTCGCGGCGTCGTTCAGCTATCCAGCCAGCAGCGTCACGACCGGCGGAAATCAGTCGGTCGGGATGGCGACGACGGCGACGTGGGGCCAGGCGAAGACGTTCACGCTCACCGTGGACGGTGCGGTGATCACGAACCAGTCGCTGACGGGCACCACGCTATGGATCGAGTGGGACACGACCGCGGTCGGCAACGGCAACCATACGCTCGCCCTGGCGGTCGCCATGAGCGGCCAGAGCGCCACGGCGACGTTGCCGATTACCGTGTCGAACAGTGGGGCCGGCTCGACGAGCTCCACCACCAGTCACAACCTCAAAGCCTTCACGGATGGGCTGTACCAGAATGTCCTCGGACGCACGGAGGCCGCGTCGGAGGCCCAGGCGTGGGTCGGCTACCTGACGGACAACCCAAATCTCGCCGCCGCGAGCACCATGATCCACGCATTCTTCGACGGCGCTGAGTTCCGCGCGCGCCCTGTCACCCCCTCGCAATACGTCGCTGCCCTGTATCAAGGCGTTCTCGGTCGCGTCCCGGACAGTGGAGGCCTGGCGGCCTGGGCCAGCTACGTGCTGGAACAGCTCGACACCGTCCTTCCGGGATTCGTCAACTCCCCCGAGTTCCAGGCGGTGTTGACTCAGAAGGGCGCGAGCGGGATGGTCGTGAGCCTGTACCAGGGATTGCTTGGCCGAGCTCCCGATCAAGCCGAGATCGACAGCTGGACGAATTACATCGCCGCGACGGGAGACGTTCTCGGCGTCGTCACCAGCTTCGTCGACTCGGCTGAATATCTCAGCACGCCCCGGACCCTCGACCAGTTCGTGACGTCGCTCTACCGGGGAATCCTGGGACGTGATCCAGGTCCGGGTGAGACGACACCGTGGGTGAACTACCTGGCTGCGACGCTTGCCGGGGTCGAAGATGCGTTCATCACGAGCGCCGAGTTTCAGGCCCGGTTCCAGGCAATGTTCAAGTAGGAAGTTCGGCACCACCGGAATCGTCGCCATCGTGGGAGTCCCCCGAAACGGGAAAAGCTTTCCCACTATGGCGACGATCTTCCGGACGGAACGTTCACTGCCCACGATATCCGGCCTTCTGCGCCGAAGCACAATGGTCCCGCGCTTGCATCGCTTTGCGCGCACAGCAACCGTCGAGGAGGATCGGCCTTGCTTCAGGACATCGTCGGCTACGTCGTGGTCGTGAGCCTCCGTTTGTGGCTCGCTGGTGAGCACTTCGTCGTACGGATGCACGACATCGTGGAGCGTCGGAGCGCAGCCGCGGCGCGAAATCATTGATGGCGTCCCGACCGCTCAGGTCGCCGCGGGCTGCGCCAGCACTTCCGCGGCGGCCTTCTCCACCACCGTGCCCTTGAAGAAATCTGGATTCACCTCGCCCCAGAAGCGCACGGCGTTCGTGAACATGAAGTCGCGGAAGTCGTCGTCGGTGATCAGCCCCTGCTCGACCAGCTCGTACGCCTCGGGAACGACCTCCGCCATGTCCGGAACATCGAAGTGCCCGATGTCCGAGCTGAAGAGCGCGTTGAGACGCGCGCCCATCGGATTTGCGCCGCGGTTGAACGCCCAGGCGTTGATCGGGTCGTCGGCCTCGCAGCCAAAGTAGAAGCGCGGGACGAACCGCTCGCGGATGTCTTCCTTCCGCTCGATCTTGCAGCGGAAATAATCGTCGAGATCCTCGAGACCGCCGGTCAGCTTCGAGTTCGAGTCACCGTCGAGTCCGTCGCCGCGGCGCACCGCCTCCACGACCTGGTTGCGCGCGTACTTCTGCGCGAGCTCGAGCAGGGCCGCGCGGTCGAGATGGTTCGGATTCGTGCGCTCGATCGCCTGCCGGTTGCGCTTCTCCCAGTGCCCGATGAGATCCGCGTACAGCATGCACGCCCAGCCGACACCGCCCTCGAGAAAGGCAAAGTTGAGATCCGGAAAACGCCGCGTCACTCCGCCGAAGAAGAGCGCCTTCGCGACCGCGTGGCCGGCGGAAGCGAAATGGCCGATGTGGTTGTAGCAGAAGTTGGACGGGGAGTTGCGGAGCAGGATCGAGCGCGCGCCGTTGTGAAAGCTCGGCGCGATGCGGAGCTCGCGACACTTCTCCCACACGGCATCGTAATCGTGCTCGCTGTCGATCCCGATCACGTCGTACCACTCGACCAGCTTCGAGGCGTCGGGGCGTTCCTCGACGAGCGCGGGAACGGGCCGCCGCATGAGACCGCCGACCATCATCACCTTGTAGCCGAGCTGTCGCGACGCGAATTCCAGCTCTTCGATCGCCTCTTCCGGCGTGTACATCGGGATGATCGCCGCCGGAATGATACGGTCGCCGAGGTCGCGGAACTGATCGGCCGCGAACACGTTGTAGGCACGACAGATCGCGCGGCGCAGCCTCGTGTCCTGCATCCGGTGGTACCCAAGCCCGGCTGTCGGGTAGACGACGCAGAAGTCCATGCCGAGGTCGTCCAGACGCTCGTACATGAGGCGCGGCAGCATCGCCGTCGCCCGGTCGAGCACGTTCTCGCACGGCGATCCCCAGAACGCCTCCTGTCCGATCCGGCGCCGGCGCCGCTCGGCCAGAGACATCCCGAGCGAATTGGGGACGCGCTGGCTGGCGAGAGCAAGCGCCTCGACCGCCGCGTCTCCACCCATGCGTCGAAACTCCTCGCGCATCACCGGCGCGTACTCGAGCCAGTGCCCGTCGGCGTCGATGATCGGGTGGTTCAGGCGGGAGCGAAGCTTCCGGGCTTCGGTCTGACCGTTGGTGAGCATGTCGTCACCTCGTAGTGATCTCGATGTGGGCCGATGATATCCGAGTCCAGCCCGATGCGCCGCCGTAAGCTTTCGGTGTTGATCCTGTCTCTTACCCCCAGTAGACTGCACGGGCAGTAGCTATTCACCGGCTCCGTGAGGGTCAGGATGAGCCAGTGGCGGTGGTTGGGGAGCCTCTTTGTGTTGGTGGTTGCTGCGTCGGCATCCGCGCAGTCGCGTGACATCACGGTCGAGAGCATGCGGAACGAGAAGCGTGTTGCCCTCGTGATCGGCAATGCGGCCTACGTTTCGTCACCGCTCAAGAACCCCGTCCACGATGCGCGTGCGATGGCTCAAACCCTGAAGGGCCTCGGCTTCGAGGTGATCGCGCGCGAGAACATCGGTGAGAAGGACATGCGACGGGCCATCCTCGACTTCGGAGACCGCCTGCGAGATGGCGGCGTGGGCCTCTTCTTCTACGCCGGTCACGGCATGCAGGTCGCCGGCCGGAACTTTCTGGTTCCAATCGGAGCTGAGATCAGATCCGAGCGTGATGTCGAGCTGGAGGCCATCGATGTCGCGCGGGTTCTGGCCCGTATGGACGAGGCGAAGAACCGGCTGAACATCGTCGTCCTGGACGCTTGTAGGGACAACCCGTTCGGCCGCAGCTTCCGTAGCGCCTCACGCGGCCTCGCGCAAATCGATGCTCCGACGGGGACACTGATCGCCTACGCAACCGCGCCGGGCAAGCTGGCGCGCGACGGCGACAGCAGCAACGGCCTCTACACGGGAGAGTTGTTGCGTGCGATGCGCGAACCGGACCTGAAGCTGGAAGATGTCTTCAAGCGGGTGCGTCAGGCGGTGCGGCAGAAGACGAAGGGCGAGCAGGTCCCGTGGGAGGCGTCTTCTGTGGAAGGCGACTTCATCTTTGCGCTCAAACCGGGTTCGCAGATCGCCGCAATCTGGGCGCGCCCAGAGCCGCCGAAGATGGAGGGCCGCGAAGAGATCCGGCAAGAGCTCGGGTCGCTTGCGTTGAGTTCTGCCGTTGCAGGCGTCGAGGTCTGGCTCGGTGAGCAGAAGGTCTGGACGTCCAGGCCGGGCGCGGCATACATCCTGGCAAACGTCCCCGCCGGCACACACCGCATCGCGGCGCGGAAGGCTGGATCGAAGGACTGGGAACGTGACGTTGACGTGGCAGCGAACCAGCGCGCGGAAGTCGTGATCGACATCGAACCGCTGGGACCAGCGAAGACACTCCGAACCGAGGACGGCGCCGAGATGGTGCTGGTGCCAGCGGGCGAGTTCTGGATGGGGAGCAGTCAAGCGGAGGTCGACGAATTCCGCGCGGGATGCAGGAGGTCAGGCGTTGAGGAAAGCTTCTGTAAGACGTGGGGCGCAAGCGAGATGCCCCAGCATCGAGTGACGCTGGACGCCTTCTACCTCGATCGTTACGAGGTGAGCAACGCGCTCTTCGAGAGGTTCGTCTGGTCAGCGCGCCATCGCACGACCGCCGAACGTGACGGGCATGGCTGGGTCTGGCGCCAGAAGGATGGCAAGTTGCAACCGGTGAAGGTCGACGGCGCAGACTGGGAACGACCGAGTGGCTCGGGCAGCTGGCGCGAGCGGAATCATCCCGTCGTTCAGGTTTCGTGGAACGATGCCGACGCCTACTGCAAGTGGGCCGGCAAGCGATTACCGACAGAAGCCGAGTGGGAAAAGGCAGCGCGCGGAACGGATGGCCGCCTCTACCCTTGGGGTGGGGACTTGGCGACGGTCGCGCAATCACTCGACGCGTCGAAGGCGAACGGCAACATGTCGGTCGGGACGACGAGCGCTGTCGGTTCCTATTCCGGCGGCGTGAGTCCGTACGGCATCCATGACATGGCCGGAAACGTCGCCGAGTGGGCTGCCGACTGGTTCGACAAGGACTACTACCAGCACAGTCCCGAACGAAATCCGCGCGGTCCCGAAACCGGCTCATCGCGCGTTCTGCGTGGAGGATCCTGGATCAAGCCGTCCAGCCTGCGAACGGCGGCCCGCGACTCCGTCCCGCCGGGCGACCGGAGCACCGTCGTCGGGTTCCGCTGCGCCACAAATGTACCGAAGTAGGGGCGCAATGCGACCTACGTTTCCTCGCCGCTCAAGAACCCGGTGAACGACGCCCGCTCGATGGCCCAGACGCTCAAGGGTCTCGGCTTCGAGGTCATCGCCCGCGAGAACATCGACTACCGAGAGATGCGACGGGTCATCATCGAGTTCGGCGACCGCCTTCAGGCTGGTGGCGTCGGCCTCTTCTACTACGCAGGTCATGGCGTCCAGGTTGCCGGACGGAATTACCTCATCCCGGTCGGCGCTCAGATCAAGTCGGAGAGCGAAGTCGAGGTCGAGTCCATCGACGTGGCCAACGTGCTCGCCAGAATGGAGACTGCGAGAAACCGGTTGAACATCGTCGTGCTCGATGCGTGCCGCGACAATCCATTTGGGCGGAGCTTTCGTAGCGCTACGCGCGGATTGGCGTCGATCGATGCGCCGATCGGCACGATGATCGCGTACGCCACCGCGCCGGGGCGAGTGGCAGCGGATGGTGCAGGCGCGAACGGTCCCTATAGGCTGAGCTGGTCGAAGCGATGCGCGAGCCCGGTTTGAAGCTCGAGGACGTGTTCAAGCGCGTGCTCACGGGCTCTACGAGATGACCAACGCCCTCTTCGAGCGCTTCGCTCCAGCAAGCGGCCATCGCACGACCGCGGAGCGCGAGGGCAATGGCCGGGCATACCAGCCGAAGGACGGGAAGTGGCAGTGGGTGACGGTCGAAGGCGCGGAGTGGCGGAGGCCGAGCGGCCCTGGCACTTCAGCCGAAGGGAATCATCCGGTCGTACAAGTGTCGTGGCACGACGCCGACGCGTACTGTCGCTGGGCGGGTAAGCGTCTGCCGATCGAGGCTGAATGGGAAAAGGCTGCGCGCGGCACCGACGGCCGTCGTTATCCCTGGGGCGAGGACTGGGATGCGTCAAGGGCAAATGGTGACCTGACCGTGAAGACGACGTCGCGCGTGGGAAGCTATCCGGGCGGCGTGAGCCCGTACGGCGTGCATGACCTGGCTGGCAATGCGTTGGAATGGGTCAACGATTGGTTCGGCAAAGAGTATTACCAGCGATCGCCGGAAAGGAATCCTCAGGGGCCGTCGTCCGGCGATCGGAAGGTCTTGCGCAGCGGAGGCTGGTTCTTCGCCTCGATCCACCTGCGCCCGGCGAGCCGGCGCATGGACGTGCTAGACCTCCGGGCCAATCACATCGGCTTCCGCTGCGCCAAGGACGCGCCGAACTAGCAGCCGACGAGTCGCGCTCCAGCGCTTAGAACCACGCGGCCTTGTCGACGACGTTGCGGAGCGGCTCGTTTGCGACGAATCGACGGCAGTTGTCGAGGAGGATCTCGAAGCGCCGCTCGTCGAGGTAGGGGCCAAAGCCAGCGGTGTGAGGCGTGATCAGCACGCCGGGCAGCGTCCAGAGCGGGTGATCGGCCGGGAGCGGCTCTTCCTCGAACACGTCCAGTCCCGCGCCCGCGATCTCGCCGGCCTTCAGCGCTGCGACGAGATCGTCGAGCCGCGTCGTCTTCCCGCGCCCGATGTTGATAAAGAACGCCGTTCGCTTCATCTTCGCGAACCGCGCGCGGTTCATGAAACCTTCCGTTGCCGGCGTGTGCGGGACCGTCAGGATGACGAAGTCCGCACGAGGCAACAGCGTGTCGAGCGCGTCCGGCTTGTGCAGCTCGGCCACTCCGGCTGGCGCATCGAGCCGGCGCGCGTCCACGCCGATCACCCGCATGCCGAACGCCGCGGCGAGACGCGCCGTCTCGGCGCCGATCCCGCCGACGCCGACGATCAGCGCCGTCGCTTCCGGCAAGTGCACGACACCCGTGTCGGGCGCCTCGCGCCGCCATTCGCGCCGCGACTGCCGCGGCAGGTAGTGATGCAGCCCGCGCGCGAACGCGAGCACGAATGCCATGATGTGCGCCGCGATGTGATCGTTGTAGATCTCGCGGAAGTTGGTCACGACGACGGGATGCGAGATCAACTCGGCATAGTAGTACCCGGCCGGCGGCGCCGCCTGCGGCGCCTGGAGCCATCGTAGCCGTACCGCTTGCTTCAGCAGCGCAGGCGGAATGACGCCGAACGCCGCTTCCGCGTCCCCGATGACCTTCCCGGTCTCTGCTTCGTTCTCGGCGACAACGACGCGGAGTGTCGGCAGCGCGGCAGCAACGCGCGCTCCCCACTCGCGAGTCTTCGCGCTCTGCGGCGGTAGCATCAACAATGTTGGCATCACATTTCTCTCAAGCGCGGCATCACCGTCGCCGCAAAGAGCCACGTCCCTTCCGCACGCGGCGCGTCCGCGAAGTTCACGGTGAACCGCGCCGCCCCACGCTTCACGATCCCGAGCAGCGTCTCAGTCACGCGATCGGGCGTCCCGACCAGATGAATGTCGCGTCGAGTCTCCGGCCGCGCCTTGATCCGCTCGACCTCACGCTCGTTCTCGCCGATCAGGATGCCGACGCGGACGACCTGCTGGATCTCGTCGTAATCCCGGCCGACGTCGCGACAGTGCTGGCCAGGATGATACCCGAAACGCCTGAACGGTCGGTCTCAGGCGCGTCGGCTACTGGATGACCTCGTCCGCCAGCAGCAGCACCGACTGCGGGATCGTCAATCCGATCGCGCTGGCGGTCTTGACGTTGATGATGAGCTCGAACTTGCTCGGCGGCTCGACAGGAAGATCCGCAGGCCTGGCGCCTTGCAGGATCTTGCTCACGTAGCTTGCGGCTCGGCGGTACATCGCGCCTTGCTCCGGTCCGTAGGACATGAGCCCGCCGACGTCGACGAACTCTCTTCGCCAGAACATCGCGGGCAGTCGATTCCTGATGGCCAGGGCGATGATCCGCGTCCTATGGACAAACGGCAGCGTCGCCGGCAGCACGATGAGCGAATCAGCCTGCCGGGCAGTCATCGCGGCGAAGGCGTTCTCGAAATCGTCGGGGCCACGGAGCTCCACGGGGTGAATCTGGACGCGCTGCGCTCGAGCGGCGCGCTCCGTGTCCGTCAGTATCCGCCCGGTCGTGGCATTGGCAGGCGTGATGAGAACAGCCACCTGCCTGATCGATGGCACGGCCTCTCTCAGCAATTCGAGCCGCTTGGCGCTCGTGTCCTGCTCGTTGAAGCTCAGTCCCGTGATATTCCCGCCCGGGCGAGCGAGATTGGAGACGAGCCCGTTCTCCACGGGATCGGCGGCGAGCATCACGATGGGGATCGTGGCGGTGGCCTCCTTGACCGCCAGAACTGCCGACGTGGTCGCGGCCACGATCACGTCGACCTTCATACGGACGAGCTCGGCCGCCACGTCGGCCAGGCGAATGTCTTTCGCCTCCGTGGACCGGAACTCGAGAATGACGTTCTGGCCGTCGATGAAGGCGAGCTCGCGTAAACCGCCCTGGAATGCCTCGTACCCTTTGCTGTTTGCGATGACGCCCACGCGAGGGAGTCTTCGGGACGGCTGCGCCTCGGCGGGGAATGGCGCAGTCAGGAGTGCCATCCCGAGCGCAAGAACGGCGAGCTTGATCTTCAGTGACGCCTCCCCGGCGCGGGCGAGGAGCGCCCTCCGAAGTGAGTCGAGCATACCACCCACGGATTCCAGCTTCATCGGTGTGACTCGACAGTGGTCGCCATCTTCGAGCTTGTCCGCCTGTTCACGCCAGCCTGATCCGGCTGGTCCCGCCGCCGCGGGTCCCTCGGGCGGCTACCTGTGCGTCACCTGAAAGACCAGCAGGAAGAACGCTCCCAGGATCTCTGGGGTCGTGAAGTTGCAGTGGCCGTATCGGTCGACGGGAATCTGGGTGAGGCTCGCCCTGCTCGCGCGGGCCTTCTCGTGGTAGAGCACCTCGTGCCAGAAGGGGATGACGTCGTCCCCGATGGTGTGGAGCGTCACCATCGGCATCGTGAGCACACCCGTCGTCTCGTACGCGGCAAGGGCGGTCAGCGCCGCCTGGTCAGCGGCGAACCGCTGCACGTTCTTGTTCAGCTTGCGATCGTCGACCGATCCCCGGTAGACGCGCGTGGTGTTGTCGTAGGGGTTTCCTCCCAGCTTGCTGGTCGCATCATTGGTGCCGAAGACGTTGTACCAGAGCACGTCTGTTGCGGTCGTCGTCACCGATGTCGGGTCCTTCGGATCGATCGCCGCATTGGAGGTGTTGATCAGCTGGAGGGAGGCTCCCGGCTTGGCAACCATCGCCGACTCGACGGCCGGCTCGTAGATGGCGCCCCAGTCGTCGATCACGTTCTGAGGAATGCTGATCGGGCTTCGCGGCAGGACGCCCGGAAAGAAATAGTCGAAGAGCACGCGGACGTCACCGAAGTAGTTGACCTGCTTTCTGAAGCTGCCGATGGGCCCGCACATGGAGAGGCCGCCGCTGAAGAGGTCGGGAGATTGTTCGACCAGCAAGGCGGTGATGAGCCCCCCTTCGGAGACTCCGGTCATGTACGTGTGCACGGGCGTCGTCCCGGCGACGTCAGGGAAGGCCGCGACCAGCTCGCGGATGTCGCCGGCGCACTCGAGAACTGCCAGCCCGTTCTGGTGGCAGCTCGTGGTGGCGAAGGCGAACCCGAGGCTTTGAACGAGACCCGGCACGGACGTGCCGTCCGGCAACGTCAGATGGTAGAAGGCGATGGGGTCGTTGTAGGCGACGTATCCGTGGGCGAAGACGACCAGATCCCCGTTCCAACCCTCGCTGGGAATGCAGACCATCGACAGAGCACCGCTCGGCAGGACGCCCTCCGGACACGGTCCGGGCACTGGCTGAGATTGCGCCGAGATCGGGAAGACCGCGAGAGCCGTCGATCCGAAGAGCAGGACGAGCAGAAGTCGCGACGAAGCGCGCACGATTGTCTCCTTACCGAAGAGGAATGCGCCGTGGCGGGCCCGCCGAACTCTGCGGGTCAAGCCTCTCCTTTGGTGAGAGTCGGGCGACGCGTTTGGTGAAACGTCGTGAGCTGCGCGTTGGCGTTCATGATGGCGTCGAGCCCGCCCGCGACCTTCTCCAAGTCCGCACCGCGCACCATCACGTAGACGTGATCGTCCGGGATCCCCGTGTAGACGCGATTGCCGATGCAGCCGAGCGACACCGTCGCCCCGTGCGCCGCGGCGGCCGGAATCGCCATGCACGTTGGTCGCGGCAACGGCGGCAGCGCAGACGCCGCCTCGACGGAGCGAGCCGCTTCGCCCAGGTACATCGCGGCCGAGGGCCGGCACGCGAAGATGACCACGTCGGGCGCGAGGGGCGCTTCGCCGAGCCGGGCGTAGACCACCGCGGCCGGCGTCCGCGGCCAGCGTGGGATCTGCGGGACCTCTTCCATCTTCACGTAGCCCATGCCTGCCATCATGCCGAGCATCTCGTTCAACATCTTGCCGCCGTCGGCCTGTGGAATGTTGTGCGTGTGGGCGCCAATCGGGCAGTTCTGATGATCCGCTGCCACGGTGTAGAACGCACCCTGCCCCGTGGGCGCCGTGGCCGCGAGCTTCCAGAAGCTGCAGCCCGCAGGAACCGACCCGTCGAACTTTCGCACGCCGGGCGGCGGGCTATCGCAAAACGTGACCGCGACGGGCGCGCGGTCCAGGCTCAGATGGCGCGTCAGCGTTTGCTCGAGCTCTTTCCAGTTCGGCATGAGCGCGACTTCTTTCGGGTTAGGGTTCGGGTTAAAGAGTCATCTCCAGGGTGCATCTGCGCAGTGGCCGCGTGGGTAGGTTACCCCCACGCGGCCCGCCGCATCTACGGCTTTCGCGAGAAAAGAAGGCGGGTTGTGCTGCGTTCGGTTCGGCCGCCTCCACTTTGCCGATGACGTTGGGCAGCGTCTCCGCGATCAGTTCGCAGATCTCGGACCAGTCCGCCTCGCCATCTTTCCGAGGCTCATTCCCGAAGGGCCGGCGGAACTCATCCGGCGCGAGGTTCCGCCGACGGTCAGCGGTCGAAAGACTTCATAATTCTTTCGTAGACGGCCAAAAGGGCCGGCCGATCTTCTCGGCCGACCCTTTTGATTTCCGCGACTGGCTTGGTTGTGGGGGCTCGCTCTGGACGACAGGAAAGACACTCGAGTTCCGCTTCGAGCTAATTCTGTGAGTGATGAGCTGATCGTCATCGTCCGAGACGGCGCCGCCGGCGCAGGAATCGATCAGCGAGGAGCCGCAGCGCAATCGCCCCGAGGACAACGCGCCCGCCGTTCGTGTCACCGCTGTTCGACTGGCGCACTCGCCGCTGCGTCTTTGGGACGCGAGTCCCTTTCGGATGCGCGGACGGTCAGAACCGGACACGGCGCCGTCGCGACCACGCGGGCCGCGACACTGCCGAGAAAGAACTTCGCGACCCCGGTGCGCCCGTGCGTGCCGAGCACCAGGAAGTCGACCTCTTTCTCCTTCGCCGCGCGCACGATCGAGTCAGCGGGTGGATGGACGTACGCATCATCGACGATGAACCCGCTCGCCTGGATGCCTGCGTCCCTCGCACCCGCGACGAGGGGCTCGAGCTGCTTGTGCGCCTCGGCTTGCGCGCCTGCGTAGATGCGATCCCACGTTTCGGGGTCGACGTACACGGCCTCGCTCACGATTGGGATCGGCGAGGCCAACACGTGCATGATGATCAACTCCGCACCGGTCGCCTTGGCCATGGTGATCGCGTGCGGGAACGCGGCCATCGATGCCGGCGAAAAATCCGACGCGTACAGGACACGAGGTGCGTGGCTCATGTCGACTCCTTCCGCCGAGGTGATTCTCGTATCGCTCGTCGTCAATTGCACCGCTCGTGCCAAACGCCGGCCCCGCAAAATCAACGGCATGCGTGATTCGAACGCGTTGGTCTACGGGGCGGCTGCGCCACGTATGTGGAGACGCCGTTCCCCAGACCCGGCTCATTGAAAACGCGTTCGGCGTCCTCTTCGGTGGCGTTGAACCATCCGGCTTGTCGGGACCGGCATCCGGACCGCCGGCGGCCGGTCAGGAGCGACCGGCCGCCTTGACGCCCGCGGATGCCGGCGGGTCAGCGATGCAGGTCGCGGAGAATCGCGATCAGCGCCTCACGGTCGCCCGGCGCGCGGATCGGGATGCCGAACTCGAGGCCCGTCGCGATGCTGCCGTACCGCTGCTTCAGCTTCGCGGCGAGCTGATCGTGCGTGGCGACGACCGCGATCGTCTCCAGCACCTCGTCGCTGATGCGCTTCGGCATCTCCTCCCAGCGCTTCTGCACCGAGTACTGATGCAGCTCCTCGACGAGCGCGCCCCACCCGTGGTGCTCGAACACCGCGCGGTACGTGCGCGTGGACGCGTAGAACGCGATGCGCGATCGCACGTCGCGGAGGCGCTCCTCCATCTGCCCGGCGGTCGGCGCGGTGGCAATGAGCGGGCTCGGGACGACGTCGAACGCGGTGAGCTCACGTCCGGCTTTCTTCGCCCCCGCCTGCACCGCGGGCAGCATGACCTCGGCGATGTACTTCGGCGTGCAGATCGGATGCGGCCGGAAGCCCTGGCAGAGCTCTCCCGCGAGCTGACACATGCCGGTATTCACCGCGGCCACCTGGATCGGGATGTCAGGATGCTCGATCGGTCCCGGATCGAAGAGGGGCACCATGAGCGACAGGTTGTAGTACGTGCCCTTGACGTCGAGCGGCACACGGTTCTGCCAGCAGTGCCACACTGCGCGCACCGCCTGGATGTATTCGCGCAGTCTCGGGACGGGCGGCGCCCACGGCACGCCGTATCGCCGCTCGAGGTGTCCCTTCACCTGCGGTCCGAGCCCGAGCACGAAGCGCCCCTTCGACATCGCCTGGAGATCCCACGCGGTCATCGCGGTCGCGGTCGGGCTCCTCGGGAACGCGATGACGACCGCAGTCGTGAGCCGGATGCGCGAGGTGCTCGTGGCGCCGAGGAGCAGCGGCACGAACGGATCGTTCTTCGTCTCGCCGCTCGCGAGCCCGTCGTAGCCGATCTCCTCGACCTCGCGCGCCATGTCGGCCACGCGGGCGAGGTCGATGCGCATCGACACGTCGCGAAGCCCCGGGTCCACCTTGCCAATCGGTAACAGCGTTTCGGCGTTCATGCGTCCTCCATCGAAGTCGATGCGGCCTTCAGTGCGAGCCCGAGCAGGCGCAGCACCAGAGCGTCGGGAACCGGATCAGGCCGAAGCCGGCGCAGCGCACGCTGCGTCGTGATCGCCTCCTCGACCGGCATCGCGAAGCTGAACGGCTCGCCCATCGACGCACCTCCTCGTCCTGGACAGTCTAGCCGACCGCGCGGCGCGAAACGCAGGAGCCGGATGGCCGCTTTGCGGTGCAGACCAGTGACGGCGCCGACTTCGTCCAGGAGCTGCCCCTTCTCGGTGCGCGTCGCGCCCAGATAACGCTCCCGTTGCACGGCCGCGTACTCTCGCAGGCTCGGTCGCGTCACGGACTCCTCCTTGACCTCGGAGTTGGACGCTTGCGCCTTCGGTAACCGAAATTGTGAGGTGATGCGCTCCCTGTCCCTTTTGGTCATAAAGGGATAAGCTGTCGTCGGCAGTACCGATCGACTGCAAGCTACTGGAGCAGAATGCAGTTCCGTACCGTGAGTTCAGCGAGTATCGGATCATGCCTACCCTCTCCATCCGCGCCGGGCTGGTCGCCTGCGCGCTTCTCCTGCCGGCCAGCGTGATGTCCGAACCGGTACCGGACCCTATCAACCTCAATGTCATCGCGTTCGGCGCTGAGGGCGTGGTTCGGGTCAACGGCGTGCCCATCCACTACTTCAAACACGCCGGGCCGAAGGCGACGAAGAGAGGCAACACGACCTTCACGGACGCCAGTCCCACGACGTTCAGCGATACCAGTTACCTGAGCCTTTGCGTCCTTGTGACTTTCCTGGCGGCGCTCGCCGCGGGGCCGGTGTCCGCGGCCGATGCGCCGGACATCAGGAAATCCGCCGAGGCGTTCTACGCGGCATATCGCAAGACCCAGCCGGACGGGGTGCCGGCGGGTAAAGACCTCGCACTGTACCGGCCGGTCGTCTCGAGCCGCCTCTTCACGCTTCTCCAGCGCGCGGGCGCGGCCGAAGTCGAGTACGGAAAGAAGAATCCCGACTCACCGCCGATGGTGGAAGGAGATCTCTTCACCTCACTCTTCGAGGGCGCATCCCGATACCGCGTCGAGGACTGCCAGTCCGGAGAGAGGACGGCCACGTGTCGAGTGGAACTGACGTACGTCGATTCGCGCGACAGGAAGGCGCAGAAGTGGCGGGACAAGCTCCTCCTTGTGAAAGAAGATCGCGGCTGGCGGGTCAACGACATTGAATACGGCGGCACGTGGGAATTCATGCACAAGGGGCGTCTCCAGGAGGTTCTCGAAAGCGTGATCAAGGGCAGCCAGAAACCGTGAAGCGCGGCGTGGGATGTTGGATCGTTGCGAGCGTTGCCATCGGGGCGTGCGCCACCTTGAGCCCCGAAGAGCAGCATCGGAACAGCGTGTTGTGGGCCGTCGCCGAGGAGTGCAGGAGACCGTTCGCGACGATGTTACTGGGCGGCGATCAAGAAGCGAGTCGACCTTCGGCGGCAGGCGGGCCTTCCCCTGCCGGCCACGCTAAACATGGAGCCCGAGGTCGACGTCAACCTCGACTAGCCGCGTAGGGCGGCAGGTCCTCGCGTCACACTTCCAGCGACGCCGGCCTCCCTCGCACACGCGGCGCTCCACCGCTGACCGCTCACTGAGCGGGCCGCCCTCCGCGATGAGCACTCGTCGACGACGATCGAATAAACATCATGCGCCTCGTTCGCGAGGATGCTGGTGGGCGTTTGCCGACTGGGACTTCACGTGAACTCTCTGCGCTCGACGAGAAGAGCGATCGCCGAAGCACCTTGACTCCCAAGGCCGTTCTCATGGACGGATCACTTGATCGCCCGCAGCAGCCGCGACGGCGGGCCGTGCTGGAGCTACCCGGGTTCCCCCTCGCCCCGCGACGTCGTCGAGGCTCAGGCTGCGCTCACGGCCGGCCTTGGCCGGAGTCAGCGACCCGCCGCGCGCCATGCATCGACGATCGACCAAAGCCAGACGGCGAGCAAGACCACCACGGCGAGAACGGTGGTGAGACTGACGCCCTGCTCGATGAGCGCCAGGGGATTGATCGGAACCGCCCGGGCCACAAGCCAACTGAGCACGGCGCCAGCGGCGAGAAACAGGACCCCCTTGAGCAGTTGACGGTTGTAGAGTTGCCCGAGTCCGGGAAAGGTTCCAGCCAAGATAAGCGCGATACCTTTCTGACGCCTGACGTTCGTCTTCATGATGGCGGTCTTCTGGCCAGCGCCCATCCTACGCCGGTTGGCTGCCATCGGGTTGGACACTCCTTGCCAACTCGTTCCTTCCCACACGCAGTTCGATTGTCGAGTTGGTCGATGTGCGCGATGTCGTAGCCGGCGGTCGAGTAGATGCGATAGACCGAGAGCCGAGGAGCACGGACGCGAGGCTGTGGAGCGTGACGCCCTTCGCGCGATCGACCACGGCGGGTGGAAGATCGTCATAACGCAGACCGACGACCCATTGCGCGAGCCGCCGGCTCAGCGATGCCGTCCCGACCATGTGAGTCGGCTCCTTGCCGCTATGGCTTCGGCGTCGGTACGGGAAGGCCAGGAATCGTCACGTTGACCGAGCCAAGGTGATTGCGGCTGGTGAAGTACAGCGTCTTCCACTCGTCGCCGCCGAAGGCGATGTTGGTGGTCGCCGGAGCTCCGTGAACGATGCGGCCGAGCTTCTTGCCGTTCGGATCCATGATCCAGATGCCGCCCGCGCCACCACAGTAGACGTTGCCTTCCACATCGACCTTCATGCCGTCGGGAACTCCGGGCTCGGCGCCGCCCAGGTCGGCGAAGACGCGGTCGGTCTGCTTCGCGAGGGTCCCGTTGGGCAGCAGCTCGAAGGCGCGGATGTGTCGGCGCCGCGTGTCGTTGATGTAGAGGATTTTTTCGTCCGGGGAGAACGCGAGACCGTTGGGCAACACGAAGTCGCCGACGAGCAGGCTCATGGTGCCGAGGTCGGGCGTGACGCGATAGACGCCGGCAAACGTCAGGTCCCATTGCTCGGGAGCCAGTGGACTGGTCCAGGGATCGGTGAAGTAGATGCCGCCATCGGACTTGACGACGACGTCATTCGGACGGTTGAGCCGCCGACCCTGGAAGCTGTTCGCGATCACGGTGATGCCGCCGTCGAGCTCTTGCCGGGTGACGCGCCGACTGTCGTGCTCGCACGCGATCAACCGGCCCTCCCGATCTCTGGTGAGCCCGTTGGCCCGGTTCGTTGGCTCCTTGAAGACGGACACGCCCTGGCCGGGGACATACTTCATGCGCTTGTCGTTGTGAATGTCGCTGAACAGCAGGTAGCGGCCTTCCTTCCACCAGAGCGGTCCCTCGGCTGGCCCCAGCGATCCGCCGAATCCCGCGGCCAGCTCCCGGATCGGTTCCGACGTCGCGATGATCTTTTCCAGCTCCTGAGCGAATTGCTCGATTCGCTTCGATGACTGGGACGACACGGGACTGACACCACCAGACATGGCAAGGCCTCCTATCGCAACGGCCATCTCCAACATGCGTCGGCGTGAGATTCCGTGCTGAGCGCTCATGATCACCCCTTCGTCGAACGATGTGGCGTCACGCGTACCACGCCCGCTTGACCGCCACCGTGGCGCTGTTGGGCCCACTCATATACGGCACATGCCGTGTTGCCGCTTCGATTCCGATCGCGTTGGACGATCACCCGCTCGGCGCTGTCGAGTACCGACGATGCTCGATGAGATGATTCGGCATGGGCGACGCGCGCGCAGAAGTGGAGCCAGGCGACGCTCGCACGCCGTCTCGGGGTGACGCCGACCACAGTATCCCGCTGGGAACGAGGGACGGGCCGTCCTCGTCCCGTGCATCTTGCCCAGCTGAGGGCCACGTCGGGTTCTCGACCGCGCCCATCGCCAACCCCCACCGTGACGGTGGCAATGGCAGCGCTTCATCGTCCGTCGGAGGTAAGAGGTGACGCGCTACTCCTGACGTTCCGGTTGACGTTCAACGTCGGCCATCGCCGTTCTGGCGTTCAGCTTGGCGTTCGACGCCGGCACGTCGGCGTGCGAACCGGCCCTGACGATCCAGGGGCAGGCCGTTGGACATCCCCGTGGCGAACGTGGTCAACTCCGAGCCCTCACGGGTCCCGGAAGCGCTCGGCGTTGTCCTGGGGCGTGTAGCCCAGCACCGTGCGCGCGCGACGCGTGTCGTAGATCTTCCACGTGTTGTCGGAGGCTCCGAAGACGATCTCGTGCTTGACGTGCGGCGCGTCGATGGCGCGCTCCGTGAGGTGCGCCAGGTCCCGGTGGCTCAGCCACGAGACAAAGCTCCGCGCGTCTTTGCCGGGCCTGTCCTCCCGTCCCACGGTGCCGAGCCGTACCACCACCACCTCCATCCCGTACGCCTCCGCATAGTACTGGCCCAGCGCCTCGCCGAATATCTTGCTCACGGCGTACGGCCCGTCGGGGCGGGCCGGCATGTCGGCGGTCACCAGTGGCACTGCGTCCGGGTCGAGGCCTGCGTAGTCCCCGGTCGCGATCCGGGACCAGGGCGGGTCGTTCTCGTACATGCCGCACACGTGCATGGAGCTGAAGAAGACGACGCGCTTCGCCCCGCCCTGCCGGGCGGCCTCGTACACGTTG
>JBGPTW010000066.1:0-31982 GCA_041490825.1 Methylomirabilia bacterium
ACGACCTCGCCGTGCGTCGCATTGAACCGTCGCAGCTCAGGCAATTGGGTGGCGATGACCGGGATCCCCATCGCCAGGTACTCGTTGAGCTTCGAGGGATACACGTGCGCCGTGTACTCGCTCAGGCGATACGGGACCAGTCCCACGTCGAATCCCTTGATGTACCGCGGGAGATCGGCGTGGTCGCGTGGACCGAGCACGTGAATGTTCCGGCGCCCGGTCAGCGTGGTGATGTCCGTCTGCACGGGCCCTATCAGCACGAAGCTGACATCTGGCAAGTCGTCGGCCACCGCGCTGAGTAGCTCCTGGTCGACCACCCGGTGGAGGCCACCGACGTAACCGATGACGGGACGCTTCAAGCTCGCGAGCTCATCCGGGACGGTGCCGTCCCCCTCGCGCACGCGCTCGAAGGAATCGTAATCCACGCCGAACGGGAAGAGATGAATGCGATCCGCTCCTCGGGCGGCACGAGCGCGAAGTTTCTCGGAGGTCACGAACACGAGGTCGGCTTCCCGGAACAGCGCTTCCTCGCTCGCGGCAATGCGCCGGGCGGCCCGGGAGCTCGACCTCAGATCGTCGATGCAGTAATACACGGCCAGCGATGGGTCCAGGCCCCGGATCAGGTCGCGCGCCAGCGGCGTGGGCAGAAACGTCCATAAGATGGGCCGCCGGAACCCCGCAGCCTGCATCCAGCGCCCCAGCGTGCGAACCAGCATCACGCGATTGATCCAGCGTGCGAGCCTCGCATAGGGAAACGGCAGGAGGACCGGCGAGTAGACGAACAGCCCGGGCTCCTCCTCCCGGAAGCCTTTCGTTCCCCGCCACCAGTTATGAAGTCGGTGCCGGATTCGTGGCAGATCACGGAACGTGGGGCGGCGGACTCCCGTGTTCTCGATGTAGAGCACCCGGTTGCCCTGGCGCGCCAGCGTCGCCATGATCTCCTGGTGCCCCTGCCAGAGCGGGAAGTCCCAATCGATCGACGACATGCAGACGATGTCTTCGCCGGTCATGATCGGATCTGCGAGTCATCGTAACGCAGAATCCCCTTGGCTCGAGCGAGCTCCTGGTACAAGGCCTCGGTACGCTCGACCATGACCTCCGCGGAGAAGCGGGCGCGCACCTCTTCCCGCCCCGACTCGCCCAGGCATCGGGCAAGAACCCGGTCCCTCAACAATCTGACGATCGACTCCGCCAGGGCCACAGGGTCTCGTGGCGGGACCAGGAGCCCGGTGCGACCCTGCTCGATGATTTCCGGAACCCCGCCTGCCCGGATCGCCACCACAGGTCTACCGAGGGCGAGCGCCTCGAGGAGGGCGATCGGGAAGCCCTCGGATTCCAGGCCAGGAAGAACGAACACCGCGCTGTCCGCAACAAGGCCGAGGGGATCGGACACGGTGCCGCAGAAATCGACGTGAGTCGCGATTCTCAACGAGGCCGCCAGCCGCTCCATCCCAGGCCGTTCCGGGCCATCGCCCACCAGCACGCATCGAACGTCCGGGAGCTCTCGCAGGACATGGGGCATCGCTCGCAGCAAGTACTCATGACCCTTCAGTGGAAAGAAGTTTGCGACGCTGACGATCCTTGTCGCAGCGCTCGACTCCAATCGCGTATCGGACAAGACAGCTCGGTCAAGGATCGGCTCGATCCGCCGGAGGTCGAGTCCGTTGGGAATGACCTCGATCGAACGCGGCTCGACGCGAACCCCTTGGCGATTGACGAGATCATCGCGGACGTGACTCGACACCGCGATGATGCGGTCGAACCATCGGTAGACGGTCCTGTAGCCGAGCGAGAGCGATGCTCTCCGGACTTGCCGGACGCCGCGGACGCCGATCGGCACGTGGTACGCGCCGTGGACCGTGGACACGATGACCGGAACCCCGGCGAGCCTGGCGGCCAGTCCTGCGAGGAGATCCGCGCTCCAGAGATGCGTGTGAACGATCGCTGGCTTCACCTCATCCATCAACGTCCGCAGCCGGCGCACTGTCCGCGGATCGAACACGTTCACCAGGTCGAACGACCAGAGGCGGGCGGCGTGCTTGCGATACTCCCGCACCATCGGTCCGTGCCCATGACACGCCACCGAAACTTCGAACCGGCTCCGGTCCAGACCGGCGAGCGTCGTCACGAACGACCGTTCCGCTCCGCCAACCTCGGATGACGCGATCACGGCAAAGATACGAATCACAGCAGTACTCACGCCCGAACAGGGTACCGTACCCGCGGCTGCCGGATCCGGTCCTATAATTGACCCGTGGACAGAACCGCGTTCGGTATCATACCGGCCGGCCGCAATACCGTTCGCAATGCCACACAGAACTTGCGACGGGTCCGGAGGCTTCGACAAACCATCGTGCAGACGCAACCGGACGCCGTCGTTACGTCCCTGACGACGACCAACATTCTGACCCTGCTGGCCCTCAGGTGCGCCATCATCGAGGCACTCGCCTGTGGACTCCCGGTCATCGCCACCGACTGCCCTGGCGGGACGGGAGAGGCCATCCATGACGGGGAGAACGGGCTCCTCGTCGCGCCCGACGACGTCGAAGGTCTCGCAACTGCCATGGCGCGGCTCATGGACGACGAGGCGGAGCGACGGGGCTGAAGCTCCCGCGAGCCGCTCTCCTCGTGTTCGTCGCCGCGCTCGTCGTGCGCCTGACGGCGTTGGAGCTGGCGATGCTGACAGGGCGCTTCCCCGTGTTCTGGGAATATGAGGTGATCGCCCGTAATCTGCTTTCCGGTGTGGGCTTCGTCTACCAATCCATGAACACAGTGCGCTGGGCGTACGTCGAACCCGTGTATCCGTTCCTCGTCGCAGCCGTTTACGTCGCCACGGGCTTCAACACCACTGTGCTCGGGGTGGTCCAGTGCATCATCGCGGCTCTCCTGGCGCCCGTCATCTACGAGTTCGGCCGGCGGACCTTCGATTCGAGGACCGGTTTCGCGGCAGCGGCTCTGATAGTCGTCGACCCGGCGCTTGCCGGCTACGCCGCCAATCTCCACCCGTTGACGATAGACGCGCTGCTGATTGCGCTCGTCGGTTTGACATTGCTCAGGCTCGTGCGCCGGCCGCAGATGTCGACTGCCTTGGTCTTCGGTATTGCGACCGGAGTCTGCATCCTGAGCCGACCAACCGTCATCGCCTTCGTCATTTCCGCGGCAATGTGGCTGGTGTTCCGCCGGCCCCAGCGAGACGCCGTCAGACCCTTCGCGCTGGGGCTCGCAATAGCGGCGCTGGTGATCGCACCATGGGTCGCGCGAAATTATGCTCGACTCGGAACCTTCGTCCTGACCCGAAGCCACGTGGGGTTCGGTTTCTGGCTCGGCAATCATCCGGGCGCCGTCGGGGGTGAAGGCGACCCGTCGGATCCATCTGGAGCCCGATCGATCTTCGAAATCGTGCCTCCCGCGCTCCAGGAGCGCGTGATGTCGCAAACGAACGAGATCGATCAAGATCGAATCTTCCGAACCGAAGCGATTCGGTACGTCGACGGTGCGCCCGTCGCATTCGTCGGCCGGACGATTCGAAAGTTGTACTACTTCTGGTGGTTCCCACCGTATTTCGGCAAGCTGTATGCGTCCTGGCAAACGGCGTCGTATCGCGTCTTCTATCTCGTGATCCTCGGGCTCGCGTTGCTCGGCATCGTGGCCATCAGGCGCGATCCGGTTCGCGGACAAGGTGACGGGGTCTTCATCGCTATTCTCCTGCCGGCGGCGATCTCGGTGGCGCAAGCCATGTTCTACGTGCAGGGCCGTCACCGGCTTGCGGTGGAGGCGATGCTGATCGTCTTCAGCGGGCGCGGGCTGGACTGGACCATCCGACGCGTCACGCACACGATCAACGCTGACCGTCCGTGACCCCCGCGCCAGCTCGATTCATCATCGTCATGGGCATGGGGCTCGCGGTGCGGCTCATCGTGGCGATGACATTCTTCGGGAGCGACGATATCACGTCGCAGTACCTGGAGGCCGGCCACCTCCTGAATCATTCACCGATCTACAGCTCTACTGGCGGGAGCAAGCTGCTGTTGGGCTACCTCGTTCCCGCCTTGATGCTTCTCTTCGGTTCTCCGATGGGATTGCCTCCTCAATTCGTCCTGAAGTTGCCGGCGATCGCGGGTGACCTCATCGCCGCAGGAGTGTTGAAGCGAATCAACGACAGGCATCCATCGTCCGCATCGTCATTCGAGCTGGTCGCCTTTTATCTGTTGAATCCGGCCACGATCATGCTGTCCGCCTACCATGGGAGCGTCGATCCACTCATGGCCGGGTTGCTGCTTGCGGCCGTGTTGCTCTCCTCCGAAGCCATGCCGCGACTCGCCGGACTGGCTCTTGGCACGGCGATCGCGTTCAAGCCACTTGCAATCCTTCTGCTACCCGTACTCGTAATCCTGGCGAAGCCGGGGAGGCGCACGCGTACCGCCGTCCCCGCGCTGTTGGTCCTCGCCGGTGTCGCCATCCCGTTCGCGATTTCCGATCCAGGCTTTTATCGAGTCTTCCAGAACTCATCGCTCTATGGGACCTGGGGCATCCCCCTGCTGTTGAAGCAGTCTCGCAATCTCGCCGCGGCCGGGCTCGTCGAATCGCCGATCTCGCGAATGCTCGATATCGCCAACCATCTTGCCGCGACATGGGGCCGATACGTCCTGCTTGCGATCCTGATATGGTGGTTCGTCTCGCTCGCCACACATCCACCCGGTCGAGGCTTCGTCAGCCTCAATCGCGCCGCCGCGATCACGTTCGTCATGTTCTACGTGTTTGCCTCCGGCTTCGGCGTCCAGTACCTCAGCCTGGCACTGCCGTTTCTGCTGCTGGAATCCCGAACGCTCGCGACCGCGTACGTTACCGCGATCTCACCCTTCCTGGCCGGCATGTATCTCTATGCCAATCTCCCGCACAAATACGGCGTCGTCTCGGTCTCGGAAAATCTTCGGGTCCTTGGCCATGCGGATCTGGCGCTCGTCGTTGCCACAGCCGTGTTTGGTCTCGCCGCCTGGGCAACGTGTGTCTGGATTCTCTACCGCCTTCTGAAGTCACCGCCCAGGGCGATATCGGTATGACGCAGCGCGATAAAGCTTCTTGACATCCTAACGCGTCGCGTTAAACTCACCCCATGGCGGTCAAGGAGAAGCCGATGGCCAAACGACGTCCGCAGGCGATCGGAACGACAACGCGACCGAAGCAGCACGAGAAACCGACGAAGGAGGCGACGATGAAGGACGCGAGCAAGAGCGAGGAAGTGTTCACCCAGGCCACGGGCAAGGCGCTCGAGACGGTCACACTCTGGGCCGAAGCCAACCAGCGGATGCTGCGAGAGCTCGTGGAGTTCTCGGCCGGCACGGCGAAGGAAGGCGTTCGCCTCTACGCCGAGCTGCAGCAGAGCGCAATCGAGGCGCTTCGCGATGGTCAGGCGGCCGCGCTCCGGCTGCAGTCGGGCTGGCCGCAAGGCAGCAACGATCCGGTGCAGTGGTACCAGAAGACGATCGCAGAAAGCGTGGACGGCGCCCAGAAGGTGTTCCGCATGATCGAGGGCAACGCTCAGGCCGTGACGCGTTCGGCGGAACGACTCCAGGCGTCAGCAGAGCAGGCCGGCAAGGGGATGCAGGAGTCGGTCACGACCGTGGTGTCGAAAATGAAGGAATCCTACTCGCAGAACTGAGTCACGACTTCGATTCGGTCCGGCGTTTCTCCAGGCGCTCCTCGAGCTTCCGTAGCCGCTCGCGGAGCGCCGTGACTTCGTCCCGGAGCTTGTCGGGATCGGCGTCGGCGCTCTCCCGGCGCGGCTCCGGGCGCGGGGCCATCACGCCCCAGCCGGCACGCGTGGCCCAGTCGCGGAAGATCTTGTCCATCTCCCGCTGACTCGACACGACACCCTCGAGGCTGGACCGCATCGTGCGCTGCACGAAATCCTGCCACGCTTCCCCGTGCTTGATGAGTTGATGGAGGAACGCGGCCGGGAGCGTGCCCCGGTGGTTGCGCTCGGTTTCCAGGATGATCTGGGCCAGCGTCACGGACGTGAGATCCTCGCCGGTCGTCGCGTCGACCACCGCGATTTCCTTGCCGCCGCGGATCATCTCTTCGATCTCCTCGAGCGTCACGTACCGGCTCTCCTGAGTGTCGTAGAGCTTCCGGTTCGAGTAGCGCTTGATGACGTAGGCCATGCGTCCTCCCGCGTGCCGAGAACGCGCGGAGTCTAACACTCCGCGTCACGACCGACAAGCGACGCATGCTAAACTTTAGACTTCATTTGGCGAGAGGGGAGTTGGGCATGAAACTCAAAGGGAGAACGGCGCTGGTGACAGGCAGCTCTCGTGGAATCGGCCGCGCCATTGCGCTGGCCCTCGCCGAGGAGGGAGCGGACGTGGCGGTGAATTACGTCGCGAGCGAAGCGGCCGCTCGGGACGTCGTCGAGCACATCAAGAAGATGGGCCGGCGGGCGATGCTGGCCCAGGCCGACGTCGCCGACTACCCCGACATGTTTCGCATGGCCCAGGATCTCCTCCGCGAGTTCGGTCACCTCGACATCCTCGTGAACAACGCCGGCATCAATTCCGACAAGACGTTCGTGAAGATGGATCACGCGTCCTGGCGCAAAGTCCTCGGCACCAACCTCGACGGCGTGTTCAACTGCACGAAGGTCTTCATCGATCAGATGCTCAAGCAGAACTACGGCCGCGTGGTCAACATCACCTCCGTCATCGGGCAGATCGGCAACTTCGGCCAGGCGAACTACGCCGCGTCGAAGGCGGGTGTGGCCGCCTTCACCAAGTCACTGGCCAAGGAGCTCGCGGGCAAGGGCGTCACGATGAACGCGGTGGCCCCGGGATTCATCGAGACCGAGATGGTGCAAGGCATTCCCGAGAAGGTCCGGAACAAGCTGCTCGATCAGATCCCCCTGCACCGGTTCGGAACCGCCGACGAAGTGGCGCGCGCCGTGGTCTACATCGTCTCATCGGATGGCGATTACATCACCGGAGCCGAGCTGTCGATCAACGGCGGCCTGTTGATGTAGCGACAAGAGAGGTGCCGTTCGTTCGCCGGCACACTGCCCTCGTAGTGGCCGCCTCGGTGTACGCTGCTGCACTCGTTGTCCTTCTGGTGGCACCGCTGAACATCGTTCACTATCACTCCCGTTTCTGGGAGCTGATGTGGCGCTGCGGGATTCGCTGGACTGCCCTTCGAGAAAAAGCCCTGGATGAAATTCTCAACGCAGCGCTGTTCGTGCCACTCGCGGCCCTGTTTCACGGGTTGTGCCGAGGCGGGAAACCATTCTCACGCAGAACGATTTGCGAAACGCTCAGCGTGGCGACGATTCTCGCGATCGGCATCGAGACGATTCAAATCTTCCTGCCATCGCGCCACGCATCAATCGCCGATGTGATGGCCTACGTCATCGGGGCCGCTATCGGCGTCGGCCTGGACGCCACATCCAAAGGAAGGAAGTAAACTAAGCGCGCCGGCCGAGACTCTCTTCGACCATCCTGGCGGCGCACATCCCCCACAGGGTCATGGTCTGCGCGGCCCACGCCCACGGCTGGAACGCCAGCAACGCAAACGACGCCGCGCGCTCCGGCCGCTCGTAGACGACGGCGACTTTCGACGGCATGACCCACGCCTCGCCGCTGAGCACCTCGTCACCGTGCTGGTTGACGCAGACCGTGCGCATGCGGATGCGGTTGCGCTCGGGGATCACTTCGACCACTTCCGCGCGCGCCGTGATCGCGTCGCCGGCCTTCACCGGCTTCATGAACTTGAGCGACTGCGAGAGATAGATCGCACCGGGGCCTGGCAACTGCGTTCCGATGACCGCCGAGATCAGCCCGGCGGTGAAGATGCCGGGCGCGATCGGCTCCTTGAACGACGTGCTGGCCGCGTACGCAGCATCGCTGTGCATGGGATTGTAGTCGCCCACGGCATGCACGAACGCCGTGACGTCGTCGCGCTCCACGACTCGCCTGATTTCGGCATGATCGCCGGACGCCAGCTCCGCAATCGTCTTGCCCCTCATCCGGGCTCCTTGTCGAGCTTCCTGAGGACGGCGTGCACCGCATCTTCCAGTCGCTCGATGCGCTCTTCCAGCTCGACGATCTGCTTGGCCACGCCGGTGAGCTGGCTCCGCGAGGCGAGATTGAGCGTCTGCAGCGCGTTGTCGATCGATTGCTCGGCGGCCTTCTTCATCGGCGCCGCCGCGACCAGCCACTGCTCCAGGGAACGCCCGAGCCCCTGCGCGAACGGCTCGGTGTTCATCACCTGCCCCATCGCTTTCGACCACGCCTCGATCCACTGATCCAGGAACTGCTTCCATTGCCCCATGAGATCCGGTGAGACGGGCGAGGTCGCGAAGAGGCGGGCCCACGTCTGGAGCCCTTGATCCAGCACCGGACGCCAGAACGCGAGCGGATCCGGCGGCGGGGAGCTCGTCTGGGACACGAGGCGAGCCCAGGCCTGGGAGCCTTCCTCGAACTGCTTGCGCCAGAGGTCGAAGAGCTGCTGCGACGGTGCGCTGTCAGCCATGCCTCACCTCGTTTTCATGGTAGCGCGGTTGACGCCTTGCGCCAAGAATGATGACACGCGGCGTCAGGAGCGCGCCGCCAGCCATGTCGAGACTTTGGGCCAGCAATGAATCGACGCGCCGCGGCCGGCGATCAGCGAGATGTGCCCGCCCGGAAGCTCGATGTATTCCTTGTCCCGGCTGCCGACGGCCTCCATGAGCGCCTTCACACAGTCGGGCGGCGCGATGTAGTCCTCCTTGGCGCCAACGACGAACACGGGACACTGGATCGCCTCGAGCCGCACCGGCCGTCCGCCGAAGCGCAGCTCGCCGCGGTAGAGCTTGTTCTGCTGATAGAAGTCACGCACCCACTGGCGGAAGAATTCGCCCGGAAACGCCACGTACTCGTTGGCCCACTTGTTCAGCGCGTTGAACCCCTCGACGTACTTGTCGTTCCAGAGGTTCCACCAGAGGTTGAGATTCGTGGTGAGATCCATGGTGGGCTTCAACAGCTTGAACCCCGCCTTCACCATGTCCGCCGGGATCGCGCCCAGCGTATCGACAAAGTTATCGACGTTGAAATGCTTCGGGTCCAGCCACAGCCCGAAGAGTCCAACCTTCGTGAAGTCGATGGGCCCCGCCATGTTGATGAAGTTCCGGACCGGCACTTCGGGATAGGACGCGACGAAGGACGCCGAGATCGGCGCCCCCATGCAATACCCCAGTACCGTCAGCGACTCCGCGTCCGAAGTCTCGAGGACTTTCCGCGCCATGCGCGGCAGGATCTTCGTCACGCAGTCCTCGACGGTCAGGTCGTTATCCTCGGGGCCGAAGACACCCCAGTCCAGCAGGTAGAAGTCGAAACCCTCGCGGGTCATGTGCTCGATGAAGCTGCCGTTCGGAAGGAGATCGAAGATGTACGGGCGGCTGATGCCAAGGTTCGGCACGAACATGACCGGCGTCCGGTGGCGCCGGGGCGACTCGTACCGATACAGGCGCGATTTGTTCTTCTTGTAGATCTCCTGGCGCGGCGTCTGGCCCGTCTTCGGCTCCGACGCGCTGGTCACCATCTGGGTCAGGTTCGTCATCCGCCGGACATTCCGGTCGATCTCTTCCTGCCACCGCTTGACGGTGTCCGGCGAGACCGCCCCGAGCATGTCGGGATATCCGTTGGCGAACCGTTCGACCACGTCGGCAAACCGTTCCTGACCCATGTGTACCCTTTCCATGTTGGGGGCCCCGAAATGGCCCCCAAACCCCCAAACGCTCGGCGGCCGCCGGGAAACCCGGCGCCCGCCTCGATCCCAGACCCGAACGCTCGGCGGCCGCCTGGAAACCCGGCGTCCGCCTCGACCACGCTAGACTCAGCGCGTCATTATCGCATCCGCCCCCGACACCACCTACATCTGGAACATCGAGCCGAGCTTCATCGCCAGGCCCATGTCGCCCTTGATCTTCAGCTTGCCGGACATGAAGAGCATCTGCCCCGACTGCTTGCTCGACAGCATGTCGAGCCAGTCCTGCGCCGACATCTGGAGCGTGAGATTCGGGCTCGAAGCCGGGCCCTCGCTGATCGTGCACGCCCCGTCCTTGATGACGGCGTGCCAGGTGCCGCCGCCTTCACCGCTGACGTCGTACTGGATGACCGCGCTCGTGCCCGCGGCCTTGTCGGAACGAAATCGCGCCGGCATCGCATCGAACGTCTCTTTCACTGTCGGCATCGTGAAGCTCCTTTCTGCGTTCGCTCGCCTCAGACGGCGGGGCCCCAGCCCCGCGACGTCTTGCGGCTCGCTCTCGCTCAAAACGTGAACAGGTCCATCCCACCGGTGACTGTCAGCACCGCGCCGGTGATGTAGCGCGCCCGTTCAGAACAGAGGAAGGCAATGGCGTTGGCCACGTCTTCCGGCTCTCCCTCGCGCTGCATCGCCACGCGCTTGACCATGCGCTCGTACATCGGGCTCAACGCCGCGTTCGGCGCGATGATGCCGGGCGCCACCGCGTTGCAGGTGACGTTGTGGCGCGCGCCCTCGAGCGCAACGGACTTGGTAAAGCCGATCACGCCGATCTTCGTCGTCGCGTACGCGGTCTGCCCGAACCCCCCGAGGAGACCCGCGATCGAGGCCATGCAGACGATCCGGCCCCAGCGCCGCTCCCGCATCCCGGTGAAGACCGCCTTGGTCACATTGTAGGTGCCGGTGAGATTGATGGCGAGGTTCAACTCCCAGTCGTCGTCGCGCATGTCCTTGAGCTGGGCAACCGTGTAGATCACGCCGGCGTTGTTCACGCAGATGTCGACGGGGCCAAGCTCCCGCTCGATCCGTCCCACCGCTTCCCGCACGGCCGCCGCATCGCGAATGTCGCAGGCGTACCCGCGCGCCGCCCGCCCACCGGCTTCGATTTCTCGAGCGGTCTCGTCGGCGCCTTCGCCGTTGAGGTCCAGGATCGCGATCTTGCACCCCTCGGCCGCGAGCGTGAGCGCGTCCGCCTTGCCCAGGCTCCGCGCTCCGCCCGTCACGAGCGCGACACGATCCGTGATCCCGAGATCCATCGCCTACTTGCCCTTGAACTCGGGTTCGCGCTTGGCGAAGAACGCCTGGATGCCCTCGGCCGCGTCCTCGGTCCGAAGCGTCTCGAGAAACGCGCGGGTCTCGATCTCGAGCGCCTTGTCGATCGGCTCCTCGAGCCCATCGTCGACGGCTTCGATGAGCAGCCGGGTCGCGATCGGGGGTCGTCGAGCAAGCTGGCGCGCCAGCGCCTTCGCATCGTTCAGCGTCTCGCCGTCCTTGGTGAGCCGGTTCACGAGACCGAGCGCCAGGCAGTCGGCGGCCGGAATCTGTGAGCCGAGGATCAGAAACTCCAGCGCCTTGGTGCGACCGATCAGTCTCGGCAGCCGCTGCGTGCCGCCGTAGCCGGGGATGATGCCGAGGTTCGATTCCGTCTGGCCCATCCGTGCGTTGTCCTTCAGGAGCCGGAAGTGACACGCCATCGCGATCTCGCAGCCGCCGCCGAGCGCATGGCCGTTCAACGCCGCGATGATGGGCTTCGAAAACCGCTCGATCCGCCGCAGCACCCCGTTGCCGAACCGGATGAACCGCTCGACCCGGCCCCCGGAGAACGCCGAGCCGAGATCGGCGCCGGCGCAGAAGATCTTGTCCCCGCTGCCCGTGAGAATGACGGCGCGGACGCTGTCATCGGATTCGACGTCGGACAGCGCGTTGTCGACGTCCTGCATCAACTGCTCGCTGATGGCGTTCGCCGGGGGACGGTTCAGGGTGATGACGGCGAACGGCTGCTCGCGCGCGACGATCACGGTCTCATACGGCATCGCCGGCAACTCCTTGGAGAAAGATACGAGCGACCGAGTCGGCGGTGTCCGTCAGGCGGTACTTCCGCTTGCCGAGCACCCAGGAGGTCGCAACCTGATCCATGGCCGGTGACTGAACCGCTGTTCATTTTACGAGTCGCCGCGAAACCGTGTCAATGAGCCGAGCGCCCATGGTATTCCGTGCCGGCATGCTACTCTCCAGGTCATGTCGATCAAGTACCGGATCGGCGTCATGCCGGGCACGTGGCCGCCCGGTCCCGAGGGCGCGGATCTGTTCTGGCGCTTCGTTCATCTCTGCGAGCGGAGCGAGATCGATTCCGTCTGGTTCTCCGAGCGGCTGTCATCGCCGCTGACCGTGCTCGAGCCGATGACGGCGATGGCGGCCGTCGCCGCGCGAACCACGCGGCTCAAGTTCGGTCCGAGCGTGCTGGTCGCGCCGTTCCGTTCCCCGGTCCTGATGGCGCGCGAGCTCGCGATGATCGACTACCTGTCCGCCGGCCGCATGCTCCCCGCGGTCGGGATCGGGGTCGAACTCGAGCGCGAGTTTCAGGCGGCGGGCGTGCCGTTCCGCGAGCGCGGACGGCGGACCGACGAGGCGATCAAGATCATGCGCCTCTGCTGGAGCGAGAACGACGTCACGTTCGCCGGGGAGTTCTGGCAGCTCGACCGCGTGACGGTGCTCCCCAAGCCCCGGCAGCAGCCGTTCCCGCTCTGGATCGGGGGCAAGAGCGAGGCGGCGATGCGCCGCGCCGGGCGCCTCGGCGACGGCTGGATCCCGTCGTTCATCACGCCGGCGGAATTCGCAGCCGGAGTCGACAAGACCCTTGGCTTTGCCGCGGAAGCCGGTCGCGAGGTGCCGTCAGACCACTTCGGTTCGCTGATCTACTATTGTCTGGACGCGGATCGTTCAGCCGCTCGATCGCTGGCGATGCCGTTCGTCCCACGCGGTCGCGTCGATGAACCGACGCTGGAGGCGTGCACCGCGTTCGGGCCGGCCGATCTGCTGATCGAACGCCTCGAGCAGTACGTCGCGGGCGGGGGCTCGAAGTTCATCGTGCGTCCGATGTGTCCGCCGGAACGAATGCTCGAGCAACTCGAACGGCTCAACGCCGAGGTGATTCCCGCCTTCCACCGACGCTGAGGTCGAGGAGCGCCACGGGTTCCCTGGGGCGCTCCGAGCGTGGGAGGTGTGGGGGCCATGTCAGGCGCGTCCGCGCGCCTCTCGGGGCTCCCACCACTATCGAGGCGCGCCACAGCTTTGCTGGGGTGCGCCGAGCGTCTGGGGGTGTGGGGGCCATTTCGGGGCCCCCACGTTTACTAGGCCCCCGCATGGATAAGTGACGCCAGCAGCTCCGGATCGATGTTCGCTCCCGACAGCACCACGCCGATGCTTGCGCCTCGCTCGAGGCGCAGCTTGCCCGACAGCACCGCCGCCGCAGCCACGGCCCCCGTGGGCTCCACGACCAGTCGACCGCGGAGCACCAGGAATCGGACGGCCATCGTGATCTCGTCGTCCGAGACGAGCGCGATCTCGTTCACGGTCTCCTTCAAGATCGGGAACGTCAGCGCGCCCGGCGTCGTCAGGCGGATGCCATCCGCGATGGTCGACGGTGGCGGGATCGTGACCCGCTCGCCGCGCTGAAACGACAGGTACGTGTCGTTGGCCGTGTCGGCTTCGACGCCGATCACAGCGATCCCAGGATGCAGCGCGCGCGCCACGGTGCCGCAGCCGGCCATGAGGCCGCCGCCACCGACGGGTGCGACGATCGCATCGAGGGTCGAAACATCGTCGAAGAACTCGAGCGCGACGGTGCCCTGGCCCGCCATGACGTCGTAATCGTCGAATGGCTGCACCAGGACCCGGCCCGTCTCCGCTGCGATCTTTCGCGCCAGCGCCTCCCGGTCGTCCTTCTGCCGATCGTAGAACACGATGTCGGCGCCGTACCCTCGAGTGGCGTTGATCTTGAGCTGCGGCGCGTCGGTCGGCATGCAGACGACGGCGGTGGTGTTGACCATCTGAGCGGCGAGCGCCACGCCCTGCGCGTGATTCCCTGACGAGAAGGCCACCACCCCGCGGTGACGTTCCGCAAGCGTCAGGCTCAGGATCTTGTTCAGGGCGCCGCGAATCTTGAAGGAGCCGGCGCGCTGAAGACTCTCACATTTGAAGAACACCTTGTAGCCGCTGACGTCGTCGAAGGACTGTGAGGTGACGACAGGCGTCCGGGTGATCTTGCCAGCGATCCGGCGGGCAGCGTCCTGGACATCGTCGAGGGAAAGTCCGGCAGCGCTCATCGGGATCGATTATGCCCGACCACGCCGTATTTCGTCAGCCAGAAAGCGGCGTGTGAGGCGTCGAGTATACTGAGCCCCGTGCGGACGCTCACCGTCGCCGTCATCGCGGTCGTGCTGGCCGGCTGCTCGGTCATCTCGCTCGATCTCACGCCGCACATCAAACCGCTCGAAGAGCACACGGTCGAGGGGCACGGCACCGCCAAGATCTTGCTGATGGATCTGTCCGGATTCCTCAGCGATCAGGGCGCGACGCCGGCGCTGAGCCTGGGCGCTTCGCCCCCGCGCGTTCCCCTGCTCGTCCGCTTCCGCGAGGAATTGCAGAAGGCGTCGAAGGACGAGCACGTGCGCGCCCTTGTTCTCAAGATCAACACGCCGGGCGGCACCGTGACCGCGTCCGACATCATGTTTCGCGAGCTGGAGCTCTTCAAGCGAGAGGCGAAGGTTCCCGTGATCGCCGCGATGATGGACGTTGCCGCCTCGGGCGGGTACTACGTCGCGCTCGCCGCCGATACGATCGTGGCCCACCCGACGACCGTGACCGGCTCGATCGGCGTCATCATGCTCAACCTCAACGCCGAAGGGCTGATGCAGAAGCTCGGTGTCGCCGCCTCGGCGATCAAGTCCGGCGAGCGCAAGGACATGGGGAGTCCCTTCAGACCGCTGACTCCTGAAGAACGGGCGATCTTCCAGACGGTCATCGACACGCTTCACCAGCAGTTCGTGGCCAAGGTGGTCGAGCGACGCCACATCCCGGCCGACACCGCTCGCGGGATCGCTGACGGTCGCATCTACACGGCGCAGCAGGCGCTCGGACTGCGGCTGATCGACCAGATCGGCTACATGAGCGATGCGATCGAGGTGGCGCGCCGCGCGGCCGGCGTCGACGAGGCGCGCGTGATCGTCTACCGGCGCCCACGCCAGTATCGGGCGACCTACTACGCCCAGGCCGAGGCGCCCGGTTCGTCGATCGAGTCGGTCACGGAGCTGGCGACGATGCTCGGGCCGGGTCCCAAATTTCTCTATCTGTGGTGGCCGTGACGACCATGAGCTGGGGGCCTCGAACGCCCCCAGACCCCCATACGCTCGTCGGTCGCCGGGACACCCGACGCCCGCCTCGATACTCCGACGCGCTCCTAACTCAGCCGATCAGATCGAGGTAGTGCTTCAGGATCCGGGCGGTCGCGCCCCAGATCGTCTCGCCCTGGTACTCGAAGAAGTACACCGGGCGTACGACGCCATCGCGCTCCCAGTGCTCCACGCGGAAGTTGCCTTCGTCGACGAGCGCCGCGACCGGCACTTCGATGACCTTCTCGATCTCATCGCCATCTGGCTGCCAGAGCACGGGCCGGAGCACGACACCGACGAACGGGGTGATCACGAACTGCGTCGCGACGGTCTCGGAGTCGTCGAGCGTCCCGAGCACCTGCACCGCATCGCGCGGCAAGCTGATCTCCTCCTCGCACTCACGGAGCGCCGCGTCCACCATGGTTGCGTCGGTGGCATCCACGACGCCGCCCGGGAACGAGATCTGGCCCTTGTGGTGACCGACGCGCTCCGTGCGCTTCGCGAAGACCAGCCACGGCTCGCCGTGATCGACGATCGGCACCAGCACCGCCGCCTGGATGAGCGGGCCCTTGGGGACGACCCGACGCTCGCGCGCATTCAGACGTTCGCGGGTGCGCTCGACGAGCCGATCGACCGTCATCGGGTTGCCCCCAAGGAGCGATCGGGCCAAGCGACCCTCAGCCGGCAACGTGCACGCATTTGCGGGCTACACTGATTTACGTGCATGGACGCAAGGGAGGGACGGACGTGACGCGAAACATCACCCTCAGGCTCGACGAGACATTGATTCGGAAGGCAAAGGTCCGGGCGGCGCAACAAGCGACGTCGCTCAGTCGACTCCTCACGAAGCAACTCGAGAAGGCCCTCAAGGACGAGGACACGTACGAGGCAAGCCGGCGACGGGCGCTCGCATTGCTGGAGCAGGGATTCCATCTCGGCGGGCAACGCCCTGCGAGCCGCGACGCCTGGCATGAGCGGATCGAGGAGCCGCATCCTAGACGAAGCGCGCTCCGACCGAGCCGAGGCGTGTGAACGTGGCGCGGATCGTGTCGCCTGCCTTCGGCCGCAAGAGCGCCGACACCGATCCGCTCATCACGATGTCCCCGGATCGCAGACCGAGTCCCCGCGCGCCGAGATTGTTCGCGATCCACGCCAGCGAGTTGAGCGGGCTGCCGAGCACCTCCGCCGCCGTGTTCGTCGCGGCAATCGCGCCATTGTGCTCGTACACGAGCCCCTCCAGCGCGAGGTCGAGACCGGTGACGTCGGTCAGTGGAGCGCCGAGGACGATCGCGTTCGCGTAAACGCCGTCAGCGATCACATCGGTCGCGACCGGCTTCCCTGAAAATCGGAAGTCGACCAGCTCGAGCGCGGGCAACGCGCCTTCGACGGCCCGGAGGGCCCGCGGCGGCGTCACGCCGGGGCCGGCCAGATCCTCCTTCATCAGAAACGCGACCTCGGCCTCGACGACGACCTGGACGAATCGGGCCGTCGGGATTTCAGCACCGCTCGCGTAGACGCCGCTGGCGAGAAGAAACGCGCAGACAGGCTCGGTTGCCTGGAATGCGGCTTGGGTGGCCTTGTTCGTGAAGCCGGCCTTCCAGCCGATGACGCGCTCACCTCGGCCGACCAGCGCGCCCCGCAGGCGATCCTGGACCGCGTAGGCCTCGACGACTGAGAGCGCGCGCTTGGCGCTCGGCGGCGTCGTCGATCGGTGCTCGTCGCGGATCGCGAGCAACTCGTCGACGCTCACCCCGTGGACGTCGATACTCTCCGTCACCGAGACCGCTTCTTGCGCTTGGCGACCGGCCGGCGGCGGGATGGTGCGCTGGCCTTCGACATCTTGCGGGCAGTCGTACGCTTGGTGCCGCGGCGCGCGGCGCGCGGGGCCTTCTTCGCCGCATTGCCCTTGACGTGCGCCTCGTTGCGGCGTCCCACGTCGCCGCGCACGACGGGACCGGCCTGAATGACGCTGATCCACGCCTCGAGATCGCGGCCCAGCTCGGGATAGCAGTTGGCGCGATACGTGGCGAGGGCCTGGAGCGCTGCGGGATCTTTCCACGGTTTCAACACGAACACGCCCTCGGGATCCGACGGATCGAAAGGCGCTTCGGTGGCCATGGCCATGACGACATACCGGCGCGTCAGTTCAGGCATCGTTCCTCCTCGGGCATTGCCACTCGAGCTCGCGTGGCCGCGCCGCTCGACAAGCCTACAGCCGTCCGGCGATGGGCCGCAAGGTCAGCTCACGTCGAGAGCCAAGTCAGATCTGAACAAGCCGAAGTTGCCACGATGGCGCCATCTCCTTGAAATGGCGGTCGAGGGATAGCAACGCGCAATCGTGCTCAACCGCCACCGTCGCAATCATTGCGTCGACTGTACCGACCGTGATGCCGCGCCGGGCGAACTGAGCGCAGAGCCGGCCAGCCGTGCGATACGCCTCTTGCGACAGACCAAGACATTCGATGGTCGCGAACAATTGCTCCAGGCTCTCGAACTCCCGATGCCCCTTGGCGCCCCGGTACAGTTCCACCGCGATGAGCCCGGTGTAGCACGCCCGGGCCTGCCGGAGCAGCGTCACCACGAGATCCCCGACGGCCGAGTCCGGTGTTCGGAAGAACTCGATCCAGGCGGAGGTATCGATGAGCACCCTAGCGGGAATGTCGCGCCCGCTCCCAGTCGTCGGTGAACCGGAGTTTCCCGCGGCTCGAAATCAGATGTTCCACGCGCCGCGCTCGCACATACTCGCGGAGCGCCTCGACAATCGTTTCGGTGCGGGTGCGCTTGTCGGAGACTTTCATCGCCTCACTCACGAGATCATCCGGCAGATTCAGAGTGGTCCTCATATGCATATATCCTAGCCCTGATGGTATGTATTCTCAATGGTGCTACGTATGTAGTCATCGCCCTTCGTCATATGGCACCGTTCGCGTGAGCCAGACGACGCACGCGACGAACAGCATGGTCGTGAACCCGAGCATCGCGAGGTTCGGCCAGAATCCCGCCAGCGATCCTCCCGCCGCCGTCAGCACCGTGAAGACCGCGTTGTTGACCACGTGGCACGCAATCGCCGGGAGCGCGCTGCCCGCAAGCTCCGTGACGAAACCGAGGTACAGGCCGAGCGCAAATGCGAGGGGCGTGTGGATCCCGTCGGCATGGAGCAGCCCGAAGCATGCGCTGGTCACGACGATCGCCACCGATGGCCGCCAGTGCGCTCGGAGCTGCGACTGCATGTATCCACGGAAGAACACTTCCTCGGCGCTGCCCGCGAGAAACGCGATCACCACGACCGAGAAGAACAGCTCCGGCCCGGATGCGTCCACGAGCGCACGTCGAATCGCCTCCATCGAGCCGCGGTGAGCGAGCCCGGTCACCGCCACGAGCGAATCCAGCGCCTCGCCCAGACTGAGCACACCCACGATCATCACGGCGAGCGTCGTGCCGGTCTCGCGACCGGGCACCAGACGCAGACGCGCCGGCGACAGCTCGCTGGCCGCGATCAGCACGGTGAGCCCGAGCGCTGTCGACGACGCCAGGCCACCCGCCAGCAATCCCGGAAGGCCGCTCAAGACCTCAGCGTCCGGGACATCGGGTCGGAGCAGATGCAGCACGAGCGCCGCCAGCAGTGACGCAACGACGATGCCCACGGCCGCCAGCACGTACGTGACGAAGATGACCCAGAGCTTCGGGGGCGAGTCCATGCAGGCGGCGCCGGCGGCGAGCTAGGACGCGCTCGGCGAGCTCGGAATGCTCTGGTACGAGGGGACGGCCCATGCGAATGTCCGGACCTGCCGAGGCAGCAGCCACACGGTGAAGGCCATCATACACGCGGCGATCAGATAGACGGCCCGCACGCCCGCCAGGCTGATGATCGCTGCGCCGAGCGGCGGTCCCAGCACCCCGCGGATTCCCGTGAAGGTCGCCGACATGGCGGCATACTGGGCTGCGCGCCGGGGCCCGGCCATATCGATGATCGCCATCGTCGCCACGATGTCCAACCCCGCGCTGAAGAGCGTGTTCATCATGGGGATGCCGCCGTAGAACCACGGGCTGGTCGCGAGATACGCGATGCACGGCGACAAGGCGCCACAGAGCCAGACCAGCCGGAGTGCGGTGAAGGCGGTCAGCAGGAGCGTCGACGAGATGTCGACGCGAACGGCGAATCGAACCCGCGAATCAAGGTCATCGAGCGGAGCCGCCAGCGCGCCGAGCGGCCTCAGCACGGCGGCGCGTTCAGTGGACGACGGACTTCAGATAGCCGAGGACTTCGTGCTCGAAGTCGTCCAGGCTTTGACCGAACGCCCGCCGGAAATTCTCGAAGCGGTTCTGCCGCTGGCTCAGGGACTTGAAGTAGGTCGTCACCTTCCCCATGCCGTCGCGCGTGATCAGATAATCGGACATCAGGAACGCGAGCTGATAGGTCGGCAGGGAGCCTTCACGCAGATGGCGGACCGTGAACCCGCGCGGGCTACCGAGCGTTTCCAGATCCAGCCGGGCCGCGACGAGCGCCGCATGGCTCCGGATGCCGGCTTCGGCGAGCGCGCGCCGTCGCGCCATCGTGTCGAGCCCGAGACGCTCGAGCACCGTGAAGGCCACCCACTCGGCCATGCCTTCGGCGAGCCACTGCTCGGCACGCCCCTCGCCCTGCGCCATCTCGATCTGCGACACATGGGTCATCTCGTGAGACACGAGCCGCAGCCATTCACGGCCGCGGTGATCGTAGGCCTCGTCGTTGAAGAGGAGCTGGCGGCGCTTGCCGACCCCGATCGCGAAGTCACTCAGCTCCGCCGCGCGCACGGGCGAGATCTGGGCGTCCTGGATCAGCCCCTGCTGGAACACCTCGCGGGACGCGTACACGTACACGGTCACCTGCTCGGGCACCGGCAGACCCAGCTCTTTCACGAGAATGGCCGCGATGCCGCGCACGGCGGCGTCGTGCGTCGTCAGCGCCCGGCTATCGTGCGGCTCGGAGAGCGCCGTCGGATCGATCGTCACGGGGACGACCGTGCGGCCACCCCCACTCGCGCCACAGCCGACGACGAGAACTGTCGCAATCGATACGAGACCACCCAAAAAGCTCCAGCGTTTCAGTCTCAATGCTGACTCCTTGGCGGGACGGATCACACACAAAGACGGAGGAAAGCGGTGTGAAATGCTTTACCCAACTTGAGCCGCGATTCTACAGATGTCTCAGTGCGGAGGGAAGTTAATTTCATAGGCACATCTTTGTCAAACGTACAAATCTCGCTACGACCGGAACCTCCGCGATGTCAGCGCGGCTGTTTGACGACGCTCTCGGATCGTGTTAACTCCGCAACGCGATCGGTTACGAACGAACTCGCAAAAACACAGAGTGAACAAGAAACCAGACTGAAAGGGAGGATCGCGTGCGAGAGCTCATGCCCGCCGACGTTCGCACGATGGCCGAGGCCACGGGCCTGCCAATGACCGATGACGATCTCGCGGAAGTCACCCATCGACTCAACGCATTTCTCGAGGCTCTCGCTCCGCTCGCGTCACTGGCTCTCGAACGGGTCGAGCCATGGCCGACGCTCCCCGATACCCCATGACCGGCAGCGCAGACGACATCGCCTTTCAGAGCGCTGCCGGTCTCAGGGAGCTGATCCGGAGCAAGGCGCTGTCTCCCGTCGAGCTCGTCCGGATCTATCTCGATCGCATCGAGCGCTTCGACCAGCAGCTCCGGGCGTATATCACCGTGTGCCCCGACGAGGCGCTGGAGGCGGCGCGGCGAGCCGAGGCGGCCATGGCCCGCGGCGGTGAGCTGGGCCCGCTGCATGGCGTTCCGTTCGCCGTGAAGGACCAGTTCGACGCGCAGGGCGTTCCGACGACCGTCGGATCGCGAATCCTTCGCGACGCGGTGGCCTCGGAAGACGCGACCGTGGTCGCGCGTCTGCGCGCGGCTGGTGGAATTCTCCTCGGCAAGCTCAACCTCACTGAGTTCGCGCTAGGCGGCACGCGCGACTTTCCGTACGGCCAGCCGCGAAATCCCTGGAACCTCGACCACGATCCGGGCGGCTCGTCGTCGGGATCGGGAATTGCGACGGCTGCGGCACTGTGCGCGGTGTCGATGGGCGAGGACACGGGCGGATCGGTGCGCGGTCCTGCGGCCTGGTGCGGTGTCGCCGGGATTCGACCCACGTGGGGTCGCGTCTCCCGCCACGGCGTGTTTCCGCTGAGCTGGTCGATGGACGCCCCCGGGCCGCTGACCCGAGGCGTCGAGGACAACGCCCTGGTCATGAGCGTGATCGCCGGGCGCGACGAGCGCGATCGTGTGAGCAGCCGGCGGCCCGTGCCCAACTATCGCGCCGCGCTCACGGGAAATGTCCGCGGGATTCGAATCGGTCTCATCACGGAGCTCGTCCGCGGCGCCGACACGTCGCCGGAAGTCCGGTCGGCCGTCGAAGCCGCCGGCGACGTGCTGCGGCGTTTCGGCGCCGTCGTCGAGGACGTGTCTCTCCCGTTGCTGCCGATGGCCGGGGCGGTCTTCATGGCGCTCGCCGACTCGGAAGGCTCGGGGCTGCATCGCCGCTGGCTCGTCAGCCGGCCGGGCGACTACGATCAAGCGACGCGCCGCCGGCTGCTGACCGCTAGCCTGTTGCCGGCGTCGGTATATCACCAGGCGCAGCGCGCACGGGCGTTGATCCGCGAGCAAATCCTCGACGCATGTGAACGACACGACGTGCTGATGTCTCCGACGGCCCCGACCGCGGCTCCGCCAATCGCGGCCGGCGCCGCGGCAATCGTGAGCCGCGCCGAAGTCGCCGGCCGATTCTTCACGCGCCGCTCGTATGCCAGCCCGTACAGTCTCGCCGGCACGCCGGCGCTCTCCGTTCCGTGCGGCTTCACCAGCTCCGGGTTGCCGATCGGTCTGCAACTCGCGGGACGGCCCTTCGACGAATCGACGCTCTTCCGGGTCGGCCACGCCTACGAGCAGGCGACGGACTGGCATCGGCGTCGTCCGCTTCAGTCGAGCGGCGGCCGCCTCGCGGACCATCCGCCCGCTTGCTCGTAGGCGTGGGCCAGGCGGAGGATCGTCGCCTCCGCAAATGGTCGGCCGATAATCTGGAGTGCGACTGGTCTCCCGTCCTCCGAGAACCCACATGGCAGCGACACAGCCGGCAAGCCGTACCCGTTGATCGGTCGCGTCAGACGAGAAAAACGCCCCATCCGCTTGACCAGCTCGGTGGGTCCTCCGGCCTTCACCGCCTCGAAGGCGGGTGGCGGCTCGGGAATCGTCGGGGCGATGAGCACGTCGACCGCCGCGAACACCTCGGCGACGAACTGACGCGTCAAGCGCGCGCGCAGCCGTGACGCCTGAAGGTAGTCGTGCGCCGAGATGTGCAGCCCGGGCTCGAGCCGGAGCCGCACCGCGGGCTGCAGCTCGTGCGGGCGCTCGCGAATCAAGCGCGCGTGGATTGCCGCGCTCTCCGCGCGCACCATCACGTTGCTGCAGGCGCCGACCATGACCTCGGGATCCGGCACGCGGATCGGCTCCACGCTCACGCCAAGATCCCCGATGACACGAAGCGCAGTCTGGAATGCCCGCTCGACCTGGGCGTCGAGCCGGTCGAGGTAGTAGTTCTCCGGCACCCCGAGCCGAAGCGGGGCCATGGGCCGTTCGAGGGCCGCGACGTAATCGGGCACCGCGCGCCGGCTCGACGTGCCGTCGCGCGGATCGTGACCGGCGATGATCCCGAGCAGCATGGCGACGTCGCGTACTGTCCGCGCCATCGGGCCCACGTGGTCGAACGACCACGAGAGCGCCATCGCGCCGGCGCGGCTCACGCGGCCATAGGTCGGCTTCAGCCCCACGATGCCACAGCAGGCCGCGGGCAACCGGATCGACCCGCCGGTGTCGCTGCCGAGGGCGCCGAGCGCGAGACCCGCCGCGACCGCGACGCCCGAGCCGCTGCTCGAGCCGCCGGGGACGTGCCCGATCCGCCACGGATTCTGGGCGTCGCCGTGGTGAGCGTTCTCTCCAAAAGGTCCGAGCGCGAGCTCGCTCATGTTGAGCTTGCCGAGAGTGACCGCACCGGCTCGGCGGAGACGGGCGACCGCGGTGCACTCGTTGCGATCGAAAAAGTACTCGCGCGTCTTTGTGCCGCACGAGGTCGGCAAGCCTTCGACGTGACAGAGATCCTTGTAGGCGAGCGGCACACCGTGCAGCGGCCCGCGGCAGGACCCCGAGGCGAGCTCGGATTCAAGCTCGCGCGCGGCGCGCAGCGCTCCATCGGCATCGACGGTGATGAAGCTCCGGAGCTGCCGATCGAGGCGCTCGATACGATCCAGACAGTGGCGCGTCACCTCGACCGGCGAAACCTTGCGCGCGGCGATCGCCGCGCCGAGCGTCGTGATCGTCCAATCACTCATCGCCCGCGCCATCCTCGAGCGCGGTCGTGAAGCCCGCCGGCTCCTCGGTCAGCGCCAGGTCAGCCGTGGCCCGCTCGACGGCAGCCGCGACGTTTGCGACCTCGGCGGTGACCTCTCTCGGTCTCTCGTTCATGGCAGGGCCTCCCATCGATCGTCGGTCAAGAATTTCAATGCGGCCCGGCCTCGGGGGCGCCGAACAGCCGCCCGAGACCGATCGAACGTTCGATCACCACCACGCCGAGCGCGGCGAGCACGATCAGCACCGAGCACACCGCGGTCACGAGAGGATCGAGCGTCTGCTCGATGTACGTGAAGATGCGGACCGGGAGCGTCACCGACCGCGGGCTCGCGAGGAACAGCGCCACGCTGACGTCGTCGAACGACGTGATCGCGGCGAATGTCGCGCCGGCGACGATGCCGGGCCGGATGAGCGGTAACGTCACCCGCCGGAACGTCTGCCACGGCGTGGCGCCGAGATTCATGGCCGCGAGGCCAAGGCTCGGGTCCAGCCCGGCCAGGCTCGCCGAGACCAGGCGTACGACGTACGGCAGCGTGATGACGAGATGCCCGAAGACGAGCGAGAGCGGCGTCCGTGTGATGCCGACCCGCGTGTAGAACTGCAGCAACGCGATCCCGAGAATCACGGTCGGCAGCATCAGCGGTGACAGGAAGAACGTATTCAGCGCCGCGCGGCCCGGAAACCGGTAGCGCACCAACGCCAGCGCGGCTGGAGTCCCCAGCGCCGTGGCAAGCGCGGCGCTGGCGGCGGCGACGATGAGGCTCACCTTGAACGATTCGAGGAATTCGGGATTGTCCGGAATTGCGAGATACCAGCGGACGCTCAGTCCCTGTGGCGGAAAACTGGTGTAGTCGGCGGCGGTCAGCGATGCGAGGAGCACGATGACGATCGGCGAGAGCACGAACCCGTAGACGGCCGCGCTGAAGAGCCCCAGGAGCGTCGGTCGGCGCCGCGTCATCGGAAGATCACCTTGAAGCGCCCCGACTCCAACGCGCGGAGGTACGTGATCACGCTCGCGGCCGTCACGGCCAGCAGGATGAAGGCGATCGCGCCGCCGTACGGCCAGTCCGACAGGAGCAGCGTCTGCTGGTAGGCCAGATACGACATGACCTTGACTCGCGGACCCCCGAGGAGCGCGGGGGTGATGAACGCGCTCGTGCCGAGCGTGAAGACGATCAAGGAGCCGGCGACGACACCCGGAAGACTGAGCGGAAGGATCACGCGGAAGAACACCTGGCGGGGCGGGGCGCCGAGGCTCTGGGCAGCCCGCACCATGATGGAATCGATCCGATCGAGCGCGGTCGCGATGGACAGCACCATGAACGACAGGAACACATGGGCAAGCCCGACGACGATCGCGGTCTCCGTGTAGAGCAATCGCAACGGATCCGTCACGAGACCGAGACGCACGATGACCCAGTTGACCAGGCCGTTCGGCCCGAGAATCACGAGCCAGCCGAAGCTCCGCACGACGACGCTCACGAGCAACGGCGCCAGGACCAGCATCGTGAGATAGGCGCGCTGCCTGCCGCGGCACCGCGTGAGGTGCAAGGCCACGGGATAGCCGAGCGCGAGCGTCGTCAGCGTGGTCAGCGCGGCCAGCCGGAGCGTGCGAGCCAAGATTCCGAGGTAAAAGCCGTCGCCGAGGAACTTGCGATAGTTCTCGATCGTCAGCCCACCCAGGCTGCCGGTCGCGCGATCGAACTTCACGAACGACAGCGCGAACAGATTGAGGAGCGGGAGCAGAAACAGCGCGACGAAGACCGCGACCGGCACCGCGAGCAGCATCCAGGGCGCCCACGGGCGGGCTCCACTCATGGTTCGAGCAGAAGGCAGTCGACGGCGCGCCATCCGACCCGGATCGACTGCCCGGCAACGAGACTGTTCACGGAACTGGCGTCGTGCACCGCGATCGCGAACGGTTGCTCGCCGATGACCACGTCCAGCCTGGTCACGGCCCCGAGGAAGCTCACGCCCTTCACGGTCGCGGTGAAAACATTCTCGAGCCCGGTCGGCCCTGCGCCCACATGGATCTTCTCCGGCCGCACCATCGCCATCACTGGCGCGCCGGCCTCGCTGCCGCGGTCGTCGAGGGCGACGACGCGATGACCGTCGGCCGTCTCGATCGAGGCCTGACCGCCGTGAGTGACCACCACGTGTCCCGTCCAGAAATTGGCGTCACCGATGAATCGCGCGACGAACGGCGTCGCCGGCCGGCGGTACACGATTTCGGGCCGGTCAATCTGCTCGATGCGTCCGCGGTTCATCACCGCCACCCGGTCGGCAATGACGAGCGCTTCTTCCTGATCGTGCGTCACGAAGATCATCGTCATCGCCAGCCGCCGTTGTAGCTCGGCGATCTCCACACGCATTTCCTGACGCAGCTTTGCATCGAGGTTGCTCAGAGGCTCATCGAGCAGGAGCACGGTCGGCCGGATGACCAGCGCCCGCGCCAGCGCGACGCGCTGCTGCTGGCCACCCGACAGCTCGCGCGGGTATCGACGCTCGAGCCCGGTCAGGTGGACCAGATCGACGACCTGGCGCACGCGCTCGGCGATCTCCAGACGCGGCATGCCTCGCATGATGAGACCAAACGCCAGGTTGCCGAACACATCCAGATGCGGGAAGAGCGCGTAGCTCTGAAACACCATGCCCGTATCGCGGCGGTACGGAGGGACACCGGCCATGGACCGGGCACCGATGCGCACCGAGCCCGCGTCGGGCTCCACGAACCCTGCGATGATGTTGAGGGTCGTCGTCTTGCCGCAGCCTGAGGGTCCCAGCAGCGCCAGGCTTTCACCGGAAGCGATCGACAGGGAAAACCGCGTGACCGCGGGATGGCCGTCGTAGGCCTTGCTGACGCCGTCGAGCTCGACGGTGGCCACGCTACCTGCGCTCGATCTCCTTGTTCCAGCGATCGGTCCACACGGGCAGCAGCTCGTGGATGGCGCGAAAGTCGAGCTTCACCATGCGCGCGACGTGCTCGGCACCGTACGGGACCTTGGCCGCCACCGCCGGCTCGAGCCTGGTCTGCCGGTTGATCGGACCGAAGATGTACTCCAGCCCGTGAGCCTGGAATCCCTGCATGACGCCGATGCCGTCAGGGTCCCGCGCCACGTCGTAGATCTGGGCGAGGTTCGGCACCTGGCGCGGATCCAGCTTGTCGAACAGCCCCATGCTCTTGCCGGCCACGTGGACCAGATCGTTGTTCCACAGCACGTCGGCGTCCGGACGCGCGCGCTGGGATTGCACGCGGGCGAAGTTTGACGCGGTGGTCCCCGGCACGTACAGGACTTTCACGCCGGAGCGTCGCTCGAACGGCGGCAAAACGCGCTCGCGCATGTTCTTTTCGTGGCTCCCGCCGAATCCAACGAACACGACCTCCTGTTGCTCCGCGAAGGCGGGCGGGATGCTGCAGAGGAGCGCGGCGGCGATCACCGCGACGATGGTAAGGCGGAGAGGGTCGGCGCTGGGGGGCAGGCCCAGGGGCGAGTGAGTAGTTCGAGCCATCGGGCCTGCTCCCCAGCGCCGGCCCTCTCCGCCTCGCCAACCGTGGAGGTTCATCGCTGCTCGACCTCCTTGTTCCAGCGCTCCGTCCACTGCGCGACGCGATCGTTCATGGCCGCGAAGTCGAGCTTGACGAGTCGCGCGACCTGCTCGGGACCGTACGGCACCTTGCGCGCCGTCTCGGGATCGAGCTTCACCTGGCGATTGACCGGGCCGAAGAACACGTGGCGCGCGTAGAGCGCCTGCGCCTCGGGCCCGATCAAATAGTTGACGAGCTCCTGGGCGAGATCCGGGTGCGGGGCGCCCTTGACGACGTCGAACCAGTTCCCGAAGATCGCCGCGCCCTCGCGTGGATAGACGAAGTCGACCGGCACGCCGGCGGCGGCCAGCTCGTAGACGCGAGAGCTGCCGTTGTAGGTGATCCACACTTCACCTTGCTTGAGGAGATTATCGAGCTCGGCGGGCGCCGTCGAGAAGGTGGGCGCCGACGCGGCCAGCTCGCGCAGTCTCTTGAACGCTGAATCGGTGTTCCGCTCGTTGCCGCCGTCGAGTCGCGCGAGCAGCGGGATCAGGTACTGGGTGTACGCGTTCGTGCCGGCGTACATGCCGACGCGCCCCTTGAACTCGGGCTTCCAGAGATCGAACCACGAGATGGGCGGTGCCCAGCCCTTCTCCTTGAAAACTTTCGTGTTGTACTCGATCCCCTCGGCCTGGAACCCTTGCATCACCCCAATGCCGTCGCCGTCGCGCGCAACGTCGTAGACGTCCTTCAGGCTCGCAGTACGCGCGGGATCGAGTCGCTCGTACAGTCCCATCCGCTTGCCGGTCACGTGGATCAGGTCGTTGTTCCAGAGCACGTCCGCTTCGGGCCGCGACTTCTGCGCCTGCACGCGCGCAAAGTTCGACGCCATGGTGCCGGTCACGTAGACGACCTTGACGCCGTGGGCCCGCTCGAACGCCGGCAGCAGCCGCTCCTTCATGCTCTTCTCGTGCGTACCGCCGAAGCCGAGAAAGACGACTTCACGCTGCTGCGCGGGCGCCGGCCCGGTCGCCGCCACGCTCGCGACCAGCACGAGCACCGCCAGCATCCGCCAGCGCATCATCGATCCTGCCTGGACTCGCGCATGACCGATTCGGCGATGGTGACGTCGATCAGGTCCTCGTAGCGGTGGCGGCGCTTGATGAAGCCGCCGTCGAGCAGGATCTGCTCCAGATACTCGTAACCTTCGCGCCGCACGATCGGATCGCGCGCCCACGTCCCCTGCCGTCGATAACGATCGACCACGCGGGTCAGAATCTCGCGCTCGATGTCGGGAAACGCCGGTGCCACGGCGTCGGCGATCGCGGCGGGCTCATGCTCGGCGATCCACCGCTGGGTCCGATAGACCGCGCGCGTGAAGCGGCGGAGCACGTCGGGCTCCCGGCGCAGGAACTCGGGCGTGGTCATGAACGACGAGAACGGCACGGGCCCCGTCGCATCGCCCATGGAGACGACGAGATGGGCGGCGCCCTCGCCCAGAAGCCGTTCGACCACCGGCTGGGCCTGTTCCAGGTAGTCGCCGCGGCCCGCCCGGAACGCGGCGACCGCCTCGGCCACCGGCAGTCGACGTTCGATCGTGACCTCGGCGGGGTTCACGCCGTGGCGACGCAGCACCGTGAGCATGCACTGCCATGGCGTCGGCGCCTCGGCAAAGGAGATGACCGTCTTGCCGGCGAGATCGGTCCAGCGGAAGTCCGGTTCCGACCGACGAGAGAGCAGGAAGAAGCCGTTGCGGCTATTCACCTCGATGAAGTGCGGGAGGAACCCCCCGTCGCGGTCTGCCAGCTCGAGGCTCCGCATGATCCCCCCGAGCGCGATTTCCACCTGGCCACCGAGCAGCGCTTCGATGGTGCCGGCGCTCCGGGCCGCGGTGTGGACCGTGACGTCGAGGTCTTCGTCAGCAAAATGCCCCTGGGAAAGCGCAACGAGCGTCGGCGCGTAGAACGGCGATCGGAACGGCTCCATGATCGTGAGTGGTCGGCCCATGGGTTCGGGAGTATAGCAGGGAGCCGGATCCCGTTCCCACCTTGACACGCTCGGCGGAGAGGTGCGATGACTGCGAGGTCCCAAGGAGACCTCACGTGACCGATCGCGCCACACTCGACCTCGTGATCAAGAACGCGCGCGTCGTCCGGCCGCGACAGCGCGACGTGGAGCGTGCCGACCTCGGGATCAAAGCGGGCCGCTTCGCGCGCATCGCGCCCGACATCCCGGCCAGCGACGCCGCCGCCGTGTTCGATGCGCGTGATCTTTTCGCCTTCCCTGGCGTGGTCGACGCTCACACGCACGTCGGCATCTACTCCCCGCTCGCGGACGATGCGGTCACCGAAAGCAAGGCCGCGGCGATGGGCGGTGTCACGACCATGCTGACGTACTTCAGGACCGGCCAGTACTACCTGAACCGCGGTGGGCCGTATCGGGAATTCTTCCCGGACGTGTTGAAGATCTCCCGCGGACGGTACTGGTGCGACTACGGGTACCACCTCGCGCCCATCCAGAACGGCCACATCGACGAGATGGAGGCGCTCGCGACCGAATACGGCGTTCCGTCATTCAAGATCTTCATGTTCTACGGTGGCTACGGCCTGCATGGGAAGACGAACCTCGACGTCCAGCGCCGCTTCCTCATGCTCGACGACGAGGACAGCTACGACCTCGCGCACTTCGAGTTCATCATGCGATCGGCCGCGCGCGTCGTCGAACACCACCCCGAACTGCGTGACGTCGTCAGCGTGAGCCTGCACTGCGAGATGGCCGACATCCTGAACGCGTACACGCGGCTCGCGCAGCGCGATCCCTCCCTGAGCGGCCTCCGCGCCTACAGCGCTGCGCGACCTCCTCACGCCGAGGGGCTGGCGGTGTGGGTTGCGGCATACCTCGCCCACGAGACCGGCTGCCGCAACATCAACCTGTTGCACCTGAGCTCACGCAAGGCGCTCGAGGCCGCGTTCTTCGCGGCGGACATCTTCCCGCACATCGATTTCCGCCGTGAGGTGACGATCGGCCATCTCCTGCTCGACTGCGACGGTGCGGCGGGCGTCCATGCCAAGGTGAATCCGCCGATCCGTCCCCGTGACGACGTCGAGTTCCTGTGGCGGGCGGTCGTCGACGGCAAGGTTGACTGGATCGTGAGCGACCACGCGTGTTGCGCGACCGAGCTGAAGCTCGCCGCAGACCGCCCGGACGACATCTGGATGGCGAAGTCCGGATTCGGTGGCACCGAGTATCTCTTGTCCGGCGTGTTCAGCGAGGGGAGTCGACGCGGACTCCCGTACCACCGGATGGCGGAGCTCACGAGCTGGAACCCGGCGCGGCGCTTCGGGCTCGGCGCGAAGGGTGACATCGCGGTGGGCTACGATGCGGACCTCGCCCTCCTCGACCCCGCACGCCGCTTCACGGTGCAAGCGGCCGAGTCGCCATCAGGCCAGGGCTACACCCCATTCGAGGGCGTTCAGCTCACGGGGCAAGTGCACGCGACGTTCCTGCGCGGTCGACTGATCTACGAGGGCGGGAAGATCGTCGGGCCGCCGCACGGTGAGTACCTCACCCGGCCGTCGCGACCGCCCGCCGACAAGGAGGCATCGCCATGATCCGCCTGATCCTCTGCGGTCTCATACTGATGGCGTCCGTGGTCCCGGCGCTGGCTCACGGGCCGAGTCAGCCGCCTCACCAGCTCCACCAGATCGGCGATTTCAAGCTGGAGAGCGGCGAGACGATCCGGGACTTCGCGATCTCGTACGTCACGCACGGGACGCTCAATGCCAAGAAATCGAACGCGGTCCTCATGGTGACGGCGATCAGCGGCAACCACCATCGCATCGACTTTCTGATCGGGCCCGGCAAAGCGCTCGACACCACGAAGTACTTCGTCATTGCGACCGATGCGATCGGCAACGGGCTGACGACCTCACCGAGCACCAGCAAGGCGCAGCCGCGGATGCAGTTCCCGAAGTTCGTCATGCGGGACATGGTCGAGTCCCAGCGACGACTGCTCCAGCACCTGGGGATCACACGCGTGGTCGCGGTCATCGGCCCCTCGATGGGCGGGATGCAAACACTCCAGTGGGGCGTGAGTCACCCGGACATGATGGACGGCCTCGTCGCGATGGTGCCGCTCGCCAAGACGCCGGCGTGGTCGGTCACCGTGATGGAAGCCAGCCGTAAAGCGATCATGCTCGATCCGGCCTGGAATGGCGGGAACTACACGAGTCCGCCCGAGAAGGGCATTCGGTTGTGGCGCGACATCCTCGGCTTCCTCGCCGCTCGCACTCCTGAGATATATCGCGATCAGTTCCAGAATCAGCTCGACGTCCTGCCCTGGCTCGAGGCGCAGGAAACGAATCTGGTGAAGGCCTTCGATGCGAACGACTGGATCTATCAGACCTGGGCGTACGACCGTCACGACGTCGGCACCACGGCCGGCTTCAACGGTGATTACGTCAAGGCGCTTCGCGCGATCAAGGCGAAGACGCTGATCCTCACCGGGACCAAGGACTTGCTCAATCCCGAATGGGAGCCGCAGGACGCCGCGCGTTACATCCGCGACGTGCGCGTCGTGACGATCAGCCCCGGCACAGTGACCGGGCATGCTTCCGCCGGCGGCCTTTTTCCTGCCGATGTGGACATTCTGAACCGAGAGATCGGTGGGTTCCTCGACGTAGTGACCGATGGTGCGAAGAAGCTGGAATGACGTGCTGGAATGACGTGATTGACACCGAACACCGTGAATCTCGAGTGCAGCCCGGCGAGGCAAGCCCTCCACCGTCGGGCCATGATCTGCGATCAATGAGTCCATTCGTGGTCAAGCCGCTCGGCTGATTAGTACCGGTCAGCTCCACGCCTTACAGCGCGTCCA
>JBGPTW010000067.1:0-31648 GCA_041490825.1 Methylomirabilia bacterium
ACCCGTGGCGCTCCTCGATCCCCCCGACGCTCGTCGGCCGCCAGCAAAGCCGACGTCCGCCTCGACTTATACGTCGCGATACCAGAACGGCAGATGCCAGAAGTCGGAGTCCCAGCCGCTCTGCTCGGCGCCTCTCAACTTCGTCGAGATGGCGGCGACCCGCGGGCGGAAGACGACCGGGATGACCACGATGTTCTGGATCACGAGGTCGTTCATCTTGATGAAGAGCGCTGCGCGCTTGACGGGATCGAGCTCGGTCTCCGCGGCCTTGAAGGTGCGATCGTATTCCTCGCTGCGCCACCGCGTGATGTTCCGGCCCTGCCACTTGTTGTCCTTGGACGCGACTTCCCACGTCGTGAACTGGTCCATGAAGCGCTGGGGATCGGGCTGGGTCATCGTCGTCGTGTACATCTGGATGTCCGTCGAGAAGTGCGGGTAGGTGTCCAGATTCGCGGGGTCGGACGCGAAGAACACGCTCGCCAGCACCGACTTCAGCTCGATTTCGATCCCGGCCTTCGCCGCCGCCTGCTTCACGACAGCCTGGTTCTTCTGGCGCGGCGCGTTCACCGAGGTCTGATACACGAACTTGAGGCGTTTGCCGTCCTTGGCGCGGATGCCGTCGCTGCCGCGCTTCCAGCCCGCGGAGTCCAGGATCTGGTTGGCCTTGTCGATGCTGAACTCCCAGCGCGTGTTCTTCGAGTTGTACTTCGACGGGGCATTGAGGAAGTTCGCCGTGGCGATGCCGGTGCGGCCGTAGATCTGCTCCTGGACCGCGCCGCGGTCGACGAGCACGTTGAGCGCCTGGCGGACGGCCGGATCGGAGAGCAGCGGGTGCGTGGTCTTCACGCTGGACCGCTCGCCGTCGACGTCCTTCCAGGGATCGGTGAAGTTGCACTGGATGTGCTCGATGTTGCCGCCCATCGCGATGTCCGACCGGCCCTTGCCGCCCTGCTCGAGGCGCTTGAGGATCTCGTCCTCGACCTGCATGTTCCACGCATAGTCGTACTCGCCGGTCTGGAGGACGGCGCGCGCGGCCGACACGGCATCGCCGCCGCCCTTCACTTCCATCGTGTCGAAGAACGGGCGGTTCGGGACGTGGTAGTTGGGATTCAGCTCGGCGCGGACGCTGTCGCTCGGCTTGAAGTCGACGATCCTGTACGCGCCGGTGCCGACCGGTTTGAGATTGGCCGGCGCCTCCCGTGACTTGCTGCCCTTGAACGGCTCGAACACGTGCTTTGGAATGATCTGCCCCGTCGGACCGCAGAACGGCGTCGACCAGAAGGGCATTGGTAACTTGAAGACGATCTTCACCGTGTGGCTGTCGATCTTGTCGATCTTCGCGATGTCACGGTACTGGCCAATCGTCACGGCGGCCGTCGCCGGATCCATGACGTATTCCCAGTTGAAGAGGACATCGTCGGCGGTGAAGGGCTTGCCGTCGTGCCAGGCGACGTTCTTCTTGAGCCGCCATGTCACCGACGTCCCGTCCTTCGCCACCGTGCCCTTCTGGACGCTCGGCACCTCGGCGGCGAGCACCGGAATGACGTTGCCTTCGGGATCGTAGTTCGCGAGCGGCTCATAGAAGACGCGCGACGAGTCCTGATCCTTGGTGCCGTTGGCAAAGTGCGGGTTCAGCAGCGTCGGCGCCTGCCACCACAGCGTGCGGAGATGACCGCCGCCACCGCGCTTCGTCGGGGTGAACGTCGATTTCGGTTGCGCCGTGGCGATCCCGGCGGAGCTGAGCATCTGGGCTGCCATGGGCGCCGTGAGCCCCAGTCCGACCATCGTCCCGATGAACGAGCGGCGGGAAAGACGGCCGGCCTTCACGTGGCCGAGGAGTTCGCGGAGTCCGTGTTCGTCCATGGGTCAGTCTCCCTCAGGGGTGATTGGCGTCGTCATCGCTTCTCGAGCATCCGGACCGCAACCTCGATCGCTTCGACCATGCTTTCATGATTCGCGATGCCCTTCCACGCGCGGTCGAACGCCGTGCCGTGGTCGACGGAGACGCGCAGGAACGGCAAGCCCACCGTGACGTTGACGCCTGACAGGCCTGTCCATCGCTTGGTGCGCTCGTCGTACTCGAAGCCCAGCGTCTTGACCGGGATGTGGCCCTGGTCGTGGTACATGGCGACGACGATATCAAACTCGCCGCCCCGGGCACGGGCGAAGAGCGTGTCGGCGGGCAGGGGGCCGAACACGGTCAGGCCATCAGTGCGCGCGGCCTCGATGGCCGGGATGATCGCCGTCTGCTCCTCGTCGCCGAAGAGTCCCTCTTCGCCCGCGTGCGGGTTGAGCCCGGCAACCGCGATGCGTGGCCGCGCCTGGCCGAGCCCCTCCATCGCCTGCTGGGCGAGGCGGATGGTCCGCAGCACGCGATCCCGGGTGACGAGGTCAGGGACACGCCGCAGGGAGACGTGGGTCGTGACGTGAAGCACGCGCAGCTCGCGGCCCATGAGCAGCATCGCGTAATCGCGTGTGTTGGACAGCGACGCGAGGATTTCGGTGTGCCCCGCGTGCTGCACGCCGGCTGCCGCCAGCGCTTCTTTGTTGATCGGCGCGGTCACGATTCCGTGGATCGCTCCGCTCTGCGCCAGGCGAACGGCCGTTTCGATGTACTCGTAGGCCGCGCGGCCGGCGGCAGCGCTGACCTTGCAGCGAGGCAGCGTGGCCATGTCGACGTTGCCGAGGTCGAGCACCTCGACTGTTCCCGCTTGCCAGCGACATTCGCCGACGTCGTGCACGGGGTGGAGCGAGAGCGGCGAGCCGACCAGCGCCAGCGCGTCGCTCATCGTGGCGGCCGCGCCGATGACGACGGGTCGCGACGTCGTCGTCACGATCGTCTCGGCCGCGGCCTTCGCAATGATCTCCGGTCCGACACCGGCGGGATCGCCCATGGTCACGCCGAGCACCGGGCGGTTCATGCTGCCGCCTGCTGGGCCAGGCTGACGAAGAGATCGGGCGCGCCGAAGCCACCTGCCTTGGTGAGTAGACAGAGGCCGTCGTGGCGGCGCGAGCGAAGATACCCGAGAGCAAGGCCGGCCGCCGGCGCGCCGACCAAATCGATGTGCTCGGCCGCCAGCGCGCGATAGAGCGCAACGGCGGTGTCTCCACCGGTCACCGCGACGATGTCGAATCGCTGATGATCGAGCATGCGCCGAGCGTCTTCCGCCAGCCGCGCTGCCACGATGCCGCGGTCCGGTTCATCGATCTCCGGCGACATGATGACCGTCAAACCCGCGTGACGGGCGCGCTCGGCCTGGCGGCGGCTGCTCGGATGCCGGCTGCCCGCGACGACGAGCCACCGTCGGGCGCGCGGCAACGGCACCTGTTCGGCGAGAAGCCCGAGCCGGCCCGCGAGCGCACGCGCAAGCCCGGCGGCGCCGACGAGCAATGGCGCGGGCTCCGCCGCGAGCGCGCCGTCGACGAGCGCTTCGAGATCCTCGTCGGTCTCCGCGTCGGCGACGGCCACGGTGCCGCTCAATCGAGCCAGCCGGGCGGCCAGCGCGATCGTCCCACCGCGGACGTGCTTGAGCGGGATCCAGGCGACCGGGCGTTCGAGCTGGGCCCGCAGGAGATCGACGACGCGCGAGGATCGCGCCGGTGATGGCTTCGGAAATTCCGGATCGCGGGCGACGGCGGTCTCGACGATCGGCACGCCGTCGACGAGGAGGACGCGATCGCGCACGATCCGGCCCTGCGACGGCAGCGCCGGGCACAGCAGAGCGCTCGGTACCCTCAGCGTGGTCATCAGCGCCTCCAGCTCCGGACCGATGCGTCCGCGGAGCGTCGAGTCGATCTTCTTGAAGTAGCGGCCGGTGACGACGGCTGACCGGCGAATACGCTCGCGCGCCGCTGGCGGCTCGAGCGATCGGCTCTCGGTGTCGACGACCCGCACCGTCGCTTCGCGTGGAAGGTCCGGCCACACCGTCAGCGGCACCGGAGCCTTGCCCGCGAACAACGTGCCCGTGTCGCAGGCACCCGTGAGATCGTCGGCAAGGATCGTCAGGACCATCGGAGCGGCTTACTATAGGGTTATACTTCCTGTGGTTTCAAGACGTGGAGACGCATGACTAGAATCGCCGGCTTCATCACCGTCGCCGGGATCCTCGGGGTGACCGTCGGTGTTTCGATATTGACCGTCACGAGGACTCCCGCGTCTGGTCCGGAAGCATCGCGCCCCGCGCTCGCCGCGACGGCGCCGCCGGCCAAGCCGCGAGCCGGGCGGGTCCTGTCGGTCGAGGCGGCGTTCAAGGAGCTTGATCTGATTCGCCCGTCGCGACAGAAGCTGGCAGAGGACTTCACGCTGTCCACGCCGAAGGGCAAGAAGATCAAGCTGAGCGACTATCGGGGCAAGCTGGTCTTCATGAACTTCTGGGCCACGTGGTGTCCGCCCTGTCGCGAGGAGATGCCGGCGATGCAACGGCTGTGGGAGCAACAGAAGGACAACGGGCTGGTGATCCTCGCGATCTCGCTGGACTCGGATCCTGACGTGGTCCCGTCGTTCGTCAAGAATCACGGTTTCACGTTCCCCGTCCTGGTCGACCCCAAGATGGCGACGGCCAACGTCTATGGGGTCCGAGCCCTGCCTTCCAGCTTCATCATCGACCGCCAGGGCAACATGACGGCGCTGGCGCTCGGCCCGCGCACGTGGGACAACGACGCGGCCCAATCTCTCTTCGAGGGGCTGGGCCGCTAGGAATGGTCGGACAACCTCTCGGAGTCGTGGTCGCCTTCAGCGCCGGGCTCTTCTCGTTCCTGTCGCCGTGCGTGCTGCCACTCTTTCCGTCCTATCTCTCGTTCGTGACCGGCATGTCGGTGGGAGATCTGTCGGCTGACCTGAGCGCGGCCGCGCGCCGGCGCGTGATGCTGCATTCGGTCGCCTTCATCATCGGTTTCTCGCTGGTCTTCGTCTCGCTTGGCGCCTCCTTCAGCCTGGCCGGGCAGTTCCTGCTCGAGTACCGCGACTGGATCCGTCGCGTCGGCGGTGTTCTGATCATCGTGTTCGGGTTTTACATTGCCGGCTTCCTGAAGCTCGGCTTCCTCGGCCGCACGCAGCAGTGGCAGCTCCGGGAAAAACCCGCCGGCTATCTCGGCTCGCTTGCCGTCGGGATCACGTTCGCGATCGGATGGACGCCTTGCGTGGGACCGATCCTCGGCGCGATCCTGTCGCTCGCGGGGACGGCCGAGACGGTGCAGCGAGGGATCAGCCTGCTGGTCGCGTACTCGGCCGGACTCGGCCTGCCGTTTCTGCTATCGGCGCTCGCACTCGGTTCGTTCTTGAAGTTCTTCAAGCGCTACCGTCCGTTCATCCCGGTCGTCGAGCGCGGCGCGGGAGTCTTGCTGATCGTCGTCGGCGTCCTGGTGATCACGAACTACTACACCACGCTGAATTCCTGGGCCCTGGCGCTCACTCCCGACTGGCTCCTGCGTCGATTATAAGTGGGGGCCCCGAAATGGCCCCCACACCCCCAACGCTCGGAGCGCCCCGGGACACCCGTGGCGCTCCTCGATTTCCTGGCATGCCTCTATGAGAGTCCGCGTTCGCGTTCCCGCTACATCGGCCAACCTCGGACCTGGCTTCGACGCTCTTGGCCTTGCGCTCGCGCTCCACAACGACGTCGTCGCCAGTGAGGCGGACGGCGTGCGGGTCAGCGTTGACGGTCATGGCGCGGGCGAGCTTCCAACCGACGCGTCGAACGTCGTCGTTCGCGGCGTCCGTCTCGCGTACGAGACCGCCGGCCGGGCGTTCCCGGGCTGCGCGATCGCCTGCGTGAACGGGATCCCGCCGTCGCGTGGTCTTGGCTCGAGCGCGGCCGCCTGGGTCGGCGGACTCGTTGCCGGCAACGCGTTGCTCGGCAATCCGCTGGACCGCGGCACGCTCCTCGCGCTCGCGACGAGAAGCGAGGGGCACCCGGACAACGTTGCCGCCGCCCTTCACGGGGGGCTCACCGTGTCATGCGTGACCGAGAGCGGCGTGACGGCGATCGCGCTTCCGGTGCCGAGTGCGCTCACGTGGGTCGCCCTGATTCCCGAGGTGACCAGCGCGACGGCGGAGGCGCGCGCGGTGCTGCCCGCGTCCGTCCCGCACGCGGACGCGGTCTTCAACGTCCAGCGTGTGGCGCTGCTGCTCGCAAGTTTGCAAACCGAGCTTCACGAGGCGCTGCGAACGGCGCTCGACGACCGACTCCACCAGCCCTATCGGCTCGAGCTGTTCCCCTGGATGCCGATGATCGTCCGTGCGGCTCGATCCGCCGGCGCGCTCGGCTGTGTGTTGAGCGGCGCTGGCCCGTCTCTGCTAGCGGTCGTCACGGACGATGGCGTCGCGGTCGCGCGCGCGATGGAAAAGGCCCTGGCCGAAGCGGGGATCGCGGGCTCCGCTCGCGCGTTTGCGGTCGACACGGTCGGCGCCGTGGCGACCTCCGATCCCGCGAGGTGAGCTTGCTCGGACGATGAATACACGCCACGAGCGCGAAGCGGACGTCGCGCACGCCGCTGGTGTCCTCGCATACCAGGAGCTGGTGGCCGCGGCACGGGACGGCTGGATCCAGGCGAGTGAGCCGCTGCAGGACAACCAGTTCCAGCCGGCGAGTCTCGATCTCCGGCTGGGGCCCGTCGCCTACCAGCTCCGCGCCAGCTTCCTGCCATTCCGGGAAAGCGTGCAGGCTCGCCTCGGCCCGAACGACGTCATCGACCCTGACCTCGTCATCGATCGTGTCTCGCTCGAATCGGGCGTCACGTTCCAGCGCGGCTCGGTCTACCTCGTGCCGCTGCTCGAGCATCTCGCGCTGCCCCACCACGTGCGCGGCCGCTGCAATCCCAAGAGCACCACGGGCCGGCTGGACATCTTCACGCGCGTCATCACCGACGAGACGCCGCGCTTCGACGAGATCCGTGCCGGCTATCACGGGCCGCTGTACCTCGAGGTGTCGCCGCAGTCGTTTCCGGTGCGCGTGCAGGCGGGCGCGTCACTGAACCAGCTCAGGCTGCTCTCGGGCGTGACCGCGATGTCGGACGCCGATCTCGAGCGGGTCTACCGTCTTTTGCCGCTCCTGCACGACGACGAGGGACGCCCCATCCCCGTCGAGCACGTGGTCTTCAATGACGGACTCTGCATGGGCATCGACCTCTCGGGCCGAACGACCGGTGGAGTCATCGGCTATCGCGCGCACCCGAACCCACCGGCCGTCGATCTCAGCAGGGTGGGCTTCTACGATCCGGAAGAGTTCTGGGAGCCGATCAAGCGTCCGAGCCGAGACGCCTACATCCTCGAAGCGAACCGGTTTTACATCCTCGTGTCCAAGGAGCGCATCCGCGTGCCGCCCGACTTTGCCGCGGAGATGGTCGTCTATGATGCCGGTGCCGGTGAGATTCGCACGCACTACGCGGGGTTCTTCGATCCCGGCTTCGGATTCGGCGATGGCAGCGTGCTGGGCACGAAGGTCGTCATGGAAGTGCGCGCTCGCGAAGTGCCGTTCATGGTGTACGACGGCCAGACGTCCTTCAAGGTCTGGTTCGAGCGTCTCCGGACCAGGCCCGAGCGCCTGTACGGGGTCGGGCTCGCCTCCTCGTACCAGAACCAGACCCTCACCTTGAGCAAGCACTTCAAACGGGTGTGAAAGAAATTCCCGGGAACCGAATCCGGGGCGGCAGCCGTCTTGCACAGTGCTAGAATGCGAATGACGATGTGCCGGACAGCGGCGAGCTTCCGACCCGGTCGAAAGCCCCATGGAGGGCGTAATGGCTGAGCAAAAGAAGAAAGAAACGCGACCGACGAAGCCTTCTGAAGGCGGTGGTGACGGCGCGGCCGCCAGCCCCGAGATCGCCAAGAAGGGCAAGAAGATCAAAGAGGACATCGATAAGCTCCTGGACGAGATCGACGAGATCCTCGAGGAGAATGCCGAGGAGTTCGTGAAGAGCTACGTCCAGCGCGGCGGCGAGTGATCGATGCCGATCTACGAATACCGGTGTCGTCAATGCAGTGGCGACTTCGAGAAATATGTGCCCACTGCTGCAACGGCGGTGGCCTGTCCCTCGTGCGCTAGCGATCGGGTGAGCCGGAAGCTGTCCGTCTTCGGTCTCAGGAGCGCCACTGCGGGCGCCGTGGCCTCGATGCCGTCCGGAGGCGGTTGCTGCGGCGGCGGCTGTAGCTGTCACTGACGATCCCGTCCCACTGATCCATTCGGACTGATCGTTCGGTGTGAAGGGCCCGTCGGGGCCCTTCAGCTTTTTTGGCGTACAATCCACGCCCATGGATCTTCGTCGACTCGAAATATTTGCCAAGGTCGCCGAGCTCGGTAGCTTCTCCCGTGCAGCCGAAGCGCTATTCCTCACGCAGCCGACCGTTTCGGAGCACGTTCGTGGGCTGGAAGACGAGCTGGGTGTCCAGCTGCTCGATCGGCTGGGGCGTGGCGCGACCCCGACGCGCGCGGGGCAGTTGTGTCTCGACTATGCGCGCCGCATCCTGAGCCTCGCTCGCGAGGCGCGCCAGGCGATCGACCAGTTCCAGGGACGGATGAGTGGCGAGCTCGTTGTCGGCGGCAGCACCATCCCGGGCGAGTATCTGCTGCCGGCGCTCATCGGGCAGTTCAAGACGAAGTATCCCGAGATCTCGATCTCGCTGATGATCGGGCCGAGCCGCGAGGTCACGGGATGGGTCGAGGACGGACGCGTCGAGGTAGGCGTCGTCGGGGCGCATCCGTCGGCGCGGGTGCTGGAATCCCGGGAGCTCATGTCCGACGAGCTCGTCCTCGTCGTCCCGTCGGGTCACGCGTGGTCGGGGCGCGCGGTCGTGACGCTGGCCGAGGTGAGAACCGAGCCGATCATCCTGCGAGAGCGCGGCTCCGGATCGCGGCAGGCGTTCGAGCGGGCCCTCGAGGACGCCGGGCTCGACCTCTCGGCCTTCCGCATCGCCGGCGAGATGGCGTCCACGCAGGCGATCAAGCAGGCGGTTCGCGCGGGTGTCGGGCTCTCGCTCATTTCGAAGCGGGCGGTCGAGGACGAGTGCAAGGCGCGCCTGCTTCACTGCGTCAAGGTCAAGGACCTGCGCGTGTCGCGGTCGTTCTATCTGGTCACGCATCGCGACCGGACCCGGTCGCCGCTCGCCAACGCGTTCGTGGAGTTCGTCGAATCCCAGTCGTTCGGAGGAGCGTCGTAAGCGCATGAGCGAGCAGCCGCCGACGGGCAAGGAAATCCGGCTCACCGCCTATGCGGCCTGCGCCGGGTGAGCGTCCAAGATGGCTCCTGGAGATCTCCAGGAGGTGTTGAAGGTTCTCCGGCCCGTTGATCCCGCGGCCCATCCCGACCTGCTGGTCGGGCTCGGCGCTGCCGACGATGCCGCCGTCTATCGTGTCGCGCCTGATCTGGCGATCGTCGCAACCGTCGACTTCTTTCCCCCCGTCGTGGACGATCCGTACACGTGGGGCGCGGTCGCCGCGGCCAACGCGATGTCCGACGTCTACGCGATGGGCGGCGACGTGATGTTCGCGCTGGCCGTCGCGGCCTTTCCGCGCGATCTGCCGAAGTCGATCGTGTCGGAGGTGTTTCGCGGCGGCGCCGAAAAGGTTGCGGAGGCGGGCGGTGTCATCGCCGGCGGCCACACTGTCGTCGACGCGGAGCCAAAGTATGGGCTCTGTGTCACCGGGCGCGTCCACCCCGACCACATCTTCATCAAGGGCGGGCTGCGTCCAGGCGACCGGGTCTTCCTTACCAAGCCGCTCGGGACCGGCGTCGTCACCACCGCCGCCAAAGACGGGGCGGCGTCCGACGAGACTCTCGACGGCGCCGTGCGCAGCATGCTGCGGCTGAATCGTGTCGCCGCCCAGATCGCCCGCGAGTTTGGTGCGAAGGGCGCCACCGACATCACCGGCTTCGGATTGCTGGGCCACGCGTCGGAGATGGTGGAAGCCTCGGGCGCCGGACTTCACATCGAGGCCTCGCGCGTGCCACTGCTGCCCGGCGCGCTGGCGCTCGCGGAGAAGGGGCATTTCAGCGGTGGCATGAAGCGCAACCGGCGCCATCTCGACGCATCGCTTGGTTCGCGTCTCCAGATCAACGCTGACGTGCCGGCGGCGCTGGCATCGATGCTGACCGAGTCGGAGACGTCGGGCGGGTTGCTGTTTTCGCTCGAGCCTGACCGTGCCGCAGGCGTGATCGATGCGTTCCGCCGCGAGGGCGAGGACTGCTGGCTCATCGGCGACGTGCTCGCCGAGCCAGTCATTCGCGTGAGTTTTTGAGCTGGGGGCCTCGAAGGCCGGCGCGTAGCGTCGCGGGCCGGCCGGGTCGGTGAGGGGCCGCTGACCACGAGGCCCTTTGACCGATGACCCGCGAGCCGTTCCCACTCTCAGCCTGCTTGCCCTCAATCGCACGCTACGGGAACGGGTCAATCGGCCCCCCACCGACCCGGTCGGCCCGCGGCACCACGCTGTCCCCGGCCTCGTTCGTTCATGAATTATCCGCGCTAGTACTTCGACTGTTCCCGCCCCGTGTCGCTTGGCGAGGCCGAGCCGCCCTCGGTCGAGCTGCTCTGGCGAGCCGCCCGGCTGCCGCCCTTGCCCTTGACGGTCGCCACGAGCTGCTTGGCTTGCTGCTGGTGCTCCTGCAGGGTCGGGAGCGTCTTGGAAGCCCAGGATTGCACGTCGGCGTCCTTGCCGCGCTGCGCCTCTCGCTGGAATTCCTTCACGTCCTTGTTGTGATCGCGCACCATCGCGCGCATGTAGGCCCGGTCGAAGTCCGCGCCGGAGAGCTTCGACAACCGATCGATCAGCTTCTGGTCCTTGGCGTCGGGCGCCGTCGGCAGCGACACGCCTTTCTGCTGCGCGAGCTGCGTCAGCTCGTCGTTGGCCTTCCCGTGGTCGGTGACCATGCGCTGCCCGAACTGCTTCACCGCGTCGGACCCGCCATGTTCACTTGCCAGCCGGCCGAGCGCCACTTCCGCCATGCCACCCTCGGCCGCCTTCGTCATGAACTTCTGATCCGCGGTCGTTTTGCCGGTGGACGCCGTTTGCGCTGACACCGTGAACGTGGCCCCGACCATGACCGCCAGGGACACCACGTAGATTGCAAGACGCTTCATCACCATTACTCCTTCCGTCCGGTCGTTTCGCGTTCTCCAGGGGGGCGTTGCCCCGGATCTGGCAGGAGGCGCAATTGCGATGCCACCGAGCGCTGAACGATCGGGCTGGGCGCGGAGGAGTCTGCGTGGACGATGTGCCGCCCGGCGCGCCCAGGATACACTCACGCAGATGACGCGCGTCGCGCTGCTCCTCGCCGTGTTATCCGGCCTGGTCCTGGCCGTCGGTCCTGGCAGCGCTCAGACGTCGCTCGCGGACAAGGCCATCGTCGGGGAATGGATCGGGCAGTGGAAGTCGGGCGCGGGCAGCTCCGGCAACGTGTACCTGAGCGTGGACGTCGTGGAGGGTGAGCAGGTTCGGGGCACGATGTTCATGGCCGTCGCGACGCCGGGGCAGGGCTACTACAATCGCGACGTTCCGTTCTCGGGAGTCGTCAGCGGCACCGATGTCCAGATCTGGGTACCGCCTGCCCTGTGGCTTTCTCTGAAGATCATCGGTCAGCGTATGCAGGGTTCGGTGCAGGGACAGCAGACGTTCGGTACCGTGGAGCTGGAGAAGCGCTAGCTCACCCCGCCCAGCGTCACACGTGGCGCGCCCGGCACGATCGCGAGATGAATCGGAACGCTCAGCCCTCCCGGTCGCCCTGGCCGACGAACCAGCTCGCGCGATTGCCGAACAGCGCGTTGAACGTGGTGAGGCTTCCGTAACAGCGCGTGATGTAGCCCTGGATCTCCAGCTTTTCCTCGGGGGTCAGCGTCGGATGGCTGTTGATCTTCTGCTCGAGCACGCGCAGCTTGTCGCGGACGCCGACGAGTTTCTTGAGGAAGACGTCGATCGGAATCTCCTTGGCCTGCGTGTCGTCGCGCCCCGGGACGAGACGCAACGTTCCGCCCACCCAGCGCCGGCCAAGCTCGAGATCCACGTCGAGCCATCCGTGGTCGCCGAGGACATCCCGCATCGCCTGCGTGACGCGATCCAGCTCGGGATCGCCGGGATGGCCCTCGGCCTCGAGGCCTTCGAAGTCGAACACCACGCTCTTCGCGTCGCCGCCCGGGAAGAGGATGACGTAACGGTCCCGATCATAGGCGACGATGCGGCCGCGCCCGAAATCGCGATGGCGCACGGTGGCGCCGATGCCGAACCGGGGACGTGACACGTCTTCAGGCCTTGGTGTTCTGGCGCACGAACGCCTGTACGCGCTTCCAGGCGTCGGCCGACGCTTCCGCAAACTCCGTGTACTTGCGGTCGAAGAAGCTGTGCGGCGCGCCGGGATACACGGTGAGGTCGTGCTTGACGCCTGCCTTCTTGCCCGCGGCGTCGAATTGATCGATGTCGGCTTGCGGGATGCCCTCGTCGGCGCCGCCGAAGAGCGAGAGCACCGGACACGTGTAGCGGGACGTTGCGTCGATGGGCTTGGGCCGATCCGGCCAGCGCTTGAGCCCCAGCGGCCAGCCGTAGAACCCGATCACGCCGGCGTAACCGAGCCCGCTCGCGGCCTGAAGATAGGACAGCGCGCCGCCGAAGCAGAAGCCCACGGAGAAGAGAGAGCGTACCTGACTGCCGTCCGCGCTGCGCAGGTACGCGGCCGCGGCCGCGACATCAGCCTGCAAGGTCTCCGGCGTCGTCAGCGAGACCTGTGACATGAAGTCGAACTTGTCGCTGCGGTCGTCGGACGGCGCCGTCCGCGCGAAGAAGTCGATCGCGACCGCGTCCACGCCCACCTCGGCGAAGCGGTCGGCCAGCTCCTTGTAATAAGGATGCAGCCCACGCACGTCGGGGATGACGACCATGCCCGCGCCGGTCGGCTTCGACGCGCGAGCCACGTGCGCCATTGACCGCGTACCGTCCGCGGCGACGAGGCGGACATCGGTGGAGCCGGCCGAGCCGCCGGCGATTGGACGAATCGGTGGACGGGAATCGTTGTCAACGCACATGGGACCCTCCAGGAGTCGAAGCGATGGGCGTGAGAGTACGGACGCGATCCGTCGCCGTCAAGCGTTTGCGGTGCACCTCTTCAAGACGTCCGCGACGATCCGGTCCTCGGCGGGAAGGCGCTGGCGATCGAGCGGCGCATTCGTTTCGACGAACGTGCGCCCGTCAACGTCGGCGCACGCCGCGCGCCGGCAACACGGCGCGGATTCCTGCCGGCGCCCACCAGTTCCACTGGCCGAGCAGGCGCATCGTCGCGGGAACGAGCAGGGCCCGGACGATTGTCGCGTCGACGACGACGGCGATGCCCATGCCGACGCCGATGGCCTTGATCATGACGGCATCGGCCAGGCCGAAGCCGAAGAAGACCGCCGCCATGATCGCCGCCGCGCCCGTGATCAATTGCCCGGTGCGCTCGAGACCATTCGCGACGGCGCGACGATTGTCGCCGGTCCGCTCGTATTCCTCGCGGGTGCGACTGAGCAGCAGCACCTCGTAGTCCATCGACAGGCCGAACAGCACGCAGAACATGATCAGCGGGATCGGTGGCTCGATCGGGTGGGGAACGAATCCGAGCCAGCCCGCGAGATGCCCCTCCTGGAAGATCCACACGAGGGCGCCGTACGAGGCGGTGATGGACAGCATGTTCATCACGACGGCCTTGACCGGCAGGATCACCGAGCGGAGCAGGAAGAACAGGATCACGCACGTGACCACCACGATGAACCCGATCGCCGCCGGAGCGGCATGCGTGATGACGTCGATGAAGTCGAGATCGAACGCCGCTTGGCCGCTGGCGAGCAGCCGGGCGCCGAGCGGCGGATGCGACTCGCGGATCGTTCGGACCAGCGCGCGGGCCTCGTCGCTGTCCGGCGCGAACGCGGTGTGGACCACCAGCATCGCGACGTGCTTCCCGACCATGGCCCGGAAGGCGGCGTCGACGCCGGGCGGTCGTGCCTGCGGCGGAGCCGCGGCCAGCTGCTGGTACTGCGTGCGGCCGAGACGCGGATCGAGATCCACGACACTGTCGATCCGCACCACCTCGGGCCGCCGGGCCAGCCAGCGACTCAGATCGTACATCTCACCGATGCGCTCGGGGCTCGTCGGCGCCCGATCCAGGTCCTGGAGCAGCACGACGATCGGCCGGTCCGCGGCGGCCGTGAACGACGTCCGGAGAATCGTGTCGGCGCGGCGCGACTCGGCGTCGGTCCTCAAGATTGTCGGATCTGCTGTCGCGAGCCGGATCGCGCGAAACGGCAGGCCGAGCACGACGAGCACCGCCAGCACGGGCAGCAGGACTCGCCAGGGGTGGTCCATGACCGCCGTGGCGATCCGGTGCCACGTCCCCCGCGCGTGCCGTGACGCGATGCGCGAGGCGAACGGGATGCGAAGCGCGTCGACGCGCGGGCCGAGGATCGCCAGTACCGCGGGCAGGAAGGTGACGCTGTAGAGCACCGCGAGTCCGACCACGATCGTGCCCGCGATCCCGAGTGAGGTGAGCGCTCCGATCGGCACCAGCAGCATGCCGCAAAACCCGATCGCGACCGTGAGGCCGGAAAAGATGATCGCCCGTCCCGTCGTCGTCATCGTCAGCGCCAGGGCCTCGGAAACGCTGCGCCCGTCCAGCTCCTCCCGAAAGCGATTCACGATGAAGAGCGCGTAGTCGATGGAGACGCCCAGGCCGATCATGCTGACGAGGTTGGGCGCGTAGACCGAGACCGGCGTGATTCGTGACAGGATCAGCATCGCCGCCATCCCGACGACCATCACCAGCCCGGCGACGAGGAGCGGCAGCCCGGCGGCGACGCCGGAACCGAACACGAAGAGCAGGAGTACCAGCACGATGGGCAGCGTGACCCGCTCGGAACGGCGCAGGTCGTCCTCGACCATCTTCGTGAAGTCGTGGTGGAAGGCCGGGCTTCCGGTCGCGACCACTTCCAGGGTGTCGGACTGAATCCGGCGACGCAGGGAACGGTAGACGTCCGGTGTCACGGCGGACAACTCGAGCGACTCGAACGGTGAGGCGCGCAGGGCGAGCTCCACGATCGCCCGGCTCCGATGGCCGTCGCTCGACAGGAGCCTCGGGTCCGGCGGCGACGTGTCGTACGCGGTCGTCACGCGAGCGACCTGACGATCGCGGCGCAGCGGCTCGATCGCGCGGGCGACGGCCTGCTGAAAGGCGGCGTCCGTGGCGCGCAGGCGCGGATGGCTGAAGATCACGTCGAACGAGACGTTGCGGGGTAATTCGCTGGCCATCAGCTCCGCCGCCTGGCCTGACTCGGTGGTGAGCGGCACGGCGGAGGTATCGAGATCAGCACCCGCGATCACGAACCAGAGCGCTGGACCGACTGGGATCAGCGAGAGGACGACGATCGGCCAGCGGAAGCGGTGGACGAGACGCCCCCAGGAGTCGCGCTTCATCGCTCGTCAGCGCGCCGTATGCAGCGCGCCGTCGGTGCCATCCAGGATCCACACGTTGGTGATCACGTCCGCGCTCATCGTATCAGTTGAGATGGGGGCCTCGAAGGCCCCCAGACCCCCATACGCTCGTCGGTCGCCGGGACACCCGGCGCCCGCCTCGATTCCCCCATACGCTCGCCGGTCGCCGGGACACCCGGCGCCCGTCTCGATTCCCCCAGACCCCCATACGCTCGCCGGTCGCCGGGACACCCGGCGCCCGCCTCGATCTGCCCCAGACCCCCATACGCTCGCCGGGCGCCGGGGTACCGCATGTAATCCCGACAGCGAGCCTGGCTCACGTGTGGTCTCGGCTCGTCGATGAAGGACGCGGCGACGAACACTATCTTCAGGGGGTACAGTGAAGAAAGACGCCGCATGTCGACTCCGCGCTTCGACGATAATTTCCGAGCACAGTTCCGCCAGCTCCTGGCCTGGCGGCGAGACGTCCGTCGTTTTCGTCCCGATCCGATCGATCCCCGGGTGCTCGACGAGCTGATCGAGCTGGCGTGTCTGGCGCCATCGGTCGGGAACAGCCAGCCCTGGCGGTTCGTGCTCGTCGATGCGCCGGCCCGCCGGCGCCAGGTGGTCGAGACGTTTCAGGACTGCAACAACGCCGCGCTGGCCACGTACTCGGGCAAGCGCGCGGCGCTCTATGCGCGCTTGAAGCTGGCGGGCCTGATCGAAGCGCCGGCCCACCTGGCGGTCTTCGTCGACGAGGCAACGTCGGCGGGCCACGGGCTTGGCACGCGGACGATGCCGCAAACCCTGCACTACTCCGCGGTGGCGGCGGTGCACACGTTCTGGCTCGCGGCCCGCGCGTACGGCCTCGGCGTCGGATGGGTGTCGATCCTCGATCCCGACGAGATCATCCGGATTCTCGACGTGCCTGACGGATGGTCGCTGGTGGCGTACCTGTGCGTCGGCTATCCCGACGAAGAGCATCTCGACCCCGAGCTCGAGCGGCACGGCTGGCAGCGCCGCGAAGCGACACCGATCCTGCATCGGTGAACGGCGGCATCGCTCCGAGTCAGACGCGTCGGAGCGATTCGAGGATCTGCTTCGGCTCGTGAAGGACGCCGCGCGCGATCACGTTCTCGATCCGGCGGATGTTCCGGATGTCGGCCAGTGGGTTGGCGCCAAGGACCAGCAGGTCGGCCTCGCGCCCTGCGGCCACCGTCCCGAAGACCTCGGTCTTGCGCAAGCGCTCGGCGGGACGGCGCGTGGCCGCCGCGATCGCGTCGCGGGTGGACAGTCCCGCACGCACCAGCAGCTCGAGCTCGCGATGGAGCGAATAGCCGGAGACGATCGCCACGTTCGGGCAATCGGTGACGGCCAGCACCACGCCGCCGGCACGATGGAACCCCTCGACGAGCGCGAGGATGTTGCGCCACGCGCGACGAGTCCGCTCCTTCGCGGCGTCTGACGCGCCCTTTGCGGCGCGCCGGCGTTCGCTCCATCGATCGACCAGCTCGGTGGCGATCGGCACCGGCAGGAGCGCTAGCAGCGGCGTTCGCTCGGGATCGTCCATCGACGTGTCGCCGACGTCGTCGCCGAGGGCGCCGGGCCGCGACGCGTACAGCACGAGCGTGGGATCGAGCGCCGTGCCGGCCGCGATCAGCGCATCGTAGAGGCGGCGGACCGCGTCGCTCGTGACCTCGACGTCGCCGAGCCAGCTCCAGAGCCAACCGCCGTACTCGAACGGCGTCATGCGCCCAGGCTCGGGTGGGCGAAGATGCTCCGGAGCCAGCGCGCCGAACACGTTGATGTGCTCGACACAGTCGACACCGGCATCGGCCGCCTCGGCGCCCCAGGTGGCGTGCTGGTGCATGAAGACCGGGAGTCCCCGCGCGTGCGCCCGACGGCACGCCCTTCTCGCCGTCTCGGGACGCACGCTGACGTAGAGCTTGATGCCGTCGGTGCCCGCATCGGCCAGCACGTCGACCTCTTGTTCGATGCGCGCAGCGTCGATGTGTCGCGAGAACCCGGCGAAGCCCTCGTACGGCTTGTCCTCTTCCAGCAGCGGACCTGTGAAGCACAGCCGCGGCCCGCGTCTGGCGCCGGACTCGATCGCGACGCGGTACGCGCTGACGTGCTCGACCTGTCCGCCGAGATCGAGCGTGGTCGTGACGCCGGCCGCGAGGAACAGCTCGGGGTGCCATTTGTCGGGCGTGTAGACGTGGACGTGCATGTCGACGAGGCCGGGCACGAGAAACTTGCCGCGCGCATCGATGACAGCCGTATCTATCGGCACGGGCGTCGCGGCTGCGGGACCGACTGTGGTGAAGCGCCCGCGCTCGATCACGACCACGGCGGCGTCGATCGGCGCGCGGTCCGTTCCGTCGATGAGCGTCCCGCCCACGACGGCGAGCGGGCGATTATTCATGAACGCTCAGCGTCAATCTCACGCGCCCGACAAGACGGCCGCGGCCGCCCTCGCCACCGCCGTCCCTTCGAAGAACTTCGGATCACGCTCGGGACGGGAGTCACGCGCGCACATCGACCAGCAGCGCGGCGTGGTCGCTCAGACGATCCCGGCGCCCGCGGTGCGACGCGCCGCCCCACACGTACGCGGCATCCTCCAGATGCTCGAGCAACGCGCGGTTGACGAAGGCCTGGTCGATCCGGAAGCCGTTGCGGCCGTTCGGCGAATACCACGTGTAGGCGCGTGTCTCCGGGCGGAGGTGCCGGAACGCGTCGCACCAGCCGCACTCCGTCAGCGCATCGATCCAGGATTCCTCTCGCTCGTTGAACGCCGGGACTTCCTCGTCGATTCCGCGCCGGCCAGAGTTCGTGTCGCCGAGGAGCAGCGCCGGGCCGAGACGCCACGCGCGCGCGCACGCGAGCACCGCGTCGAGGAATGGGTACTTGCGGCCGGTCACGCGGTTGGGCACGTGCATCGCGCCCACCACGACCGGAAGCGGCGCCGCGACGGTGGCGGCGAGCCAGCGGCACGGCTCGACCGGCGAGCCGCTCAGGCGCATGCGTCGGATCGGCCACCGCGCGGCGACGAGCAGCGCGTTCATCGCCGGTCGCGCGGGATCCGCAGTCGTGAGCTGATGCGACAGACCGCGCTGAGCGAGGACTTCCGCCAGCGCGAAGCTTGGCGGTGTGCCCCGGAACTCGGAAAGCGTGACGACGTCGGGCGCCCACCGGTCGAGCTGGCGGGCGATCGCGGCGGCACGCTCGCCGCCACCGGCCCGGATGTTCCACGCCACGATCCGCATCGCATTGCCGTGGACTACCGCCGTTTGGCGGCGCGCTTCGATGGCAGCGTGTGGCGCTCGAAGTGCCTGGGAACGATGACTCGCGTGCGTGGCGACACCGCTTTCACTTCCGTGACGAAGCCCTGCGCCTCGCGAAACCGGTCGTCCTGGGGCGCGCCGAATGGAAACGACTGCTCGTCCCAGTGGGTCGCGAACACGAGGCGCGGTACCCCGATCGCGCGCAGGAGCCGGCCCGTGTAGTCGTGGATCTCGAGGCGCTGCCGCGCGGCGGCGATCATCGCGACGTCGGGCCGAAGGCCCTGGACCTCGCGTTCGATGTAGTTCATGGAGCCGAACCAGAGGATCTGATAGCCGCCGAGCCGCAGCAGATAGGCCAGCGTTCCGCCCTCGATGTCCCGCCCGAGTCGCCGCGGTCCCTGGAAGTCGCGCGGGACGACACGCGAGTCGAAGAAGTGCTTGCCGTTCAGCGCCGAGTGCAGACTGGGGATGACCTTGACCGACAAGCCGTCGAAGGCGTAGTCCTCGCCGCCGCGCACGGCGATGAGCTGGCGCTCGGGCACGCCCTCCGCGCGCGCGAGGTTCGTCGTGCTCTCCGTTCCGAGGACAGTGGCGCCCGTCTTCCGAGCGATGGACGGCATGTCGAGTGTGTGGTTGAAGTGCGAATGCGAGTGCAGGATGAAATCCGCGCGGGTGACATGCGCGTCGATGACGGCGGTGTCGGCGATGAGATCGTCGTCGGGGCCGAAGATCTTCCTGCCGTCACCGGGCAGCGTCGGCGTCGTGTACGTCCCGAATTGTCCGGTGACACGCAGGCGCGAGAGATACGGATCGAGCAGAATGACGCGCTTGCCGTCGGTGATCTGCCATCCGGCGGCGCCGAGGTGCGTGAGCTCCAGTGTCACGTCGCGCTGCCGACCGCCTTCACCGCGTCGGGATTCTCGAGCGATGAAATGTCGCCGGGATCGCGACCGAGATACGCCGCGCGGATCACCCGGCGCATGATCTTCGCCGATCGAGTCTTCGGCAGATCGCGCGTGAAGAGCACGCGCTCGGGTTTCAATGCCTTTCCCATGTGACTGGCCACACGATCATTCAGCTCCGCGCGAAGCGCCTCCGGCGGCACGTGGTCCGGCTTCAGCACGACGAAGCAGACGATGGCCTCGCCTTTGATCTCGTGTGGCACGCCGATCACGCCGGCCTCGGCGACGGCGGCGTGACCCACGAGGACCGACTCGACCTCGGCCGGACCGAGTCGCTTGCCCGCGATCTTCAGCGTGTCGTCCGACCGGCCCTGGACGAACCAGAATCCTTCGTCGTCGATGATCGCCCAGTCGCCGTGGACCCACACGCCGGGCCAGCGCGACCAGTACGTTTCCTCGTAGCGGTTCGGGTCGCGCCAGAATCCCTGCGTCATACCCGGCCACGGCTTCGTCACGACGAGCTCGCCGACTTCGCTGCGCACAGGTCGTCCATTGTCCCCGAACACTTCGGCCGCCATGCCCGGAATCGCGCCGGCGAACGAGCACGGCTTGAGCGGCGTGATCGGGAAGCAGCCGAGGATGCCGCCGGAGATCTCCGTCCCGCCCGTGTAGTTGATGATCGGCACGCGGCCACCCCCGACATTGTCGAAGAGCCAGCGGTACGGGTCGGGATTCCACGGCTCGCCGGTCGAGCCGAGGATGCGAATCGCGGAAAGATCATGCGCGCCCGGATGATCGGCACCGTACGGCATGAGACCGCGGACGGCCGTCGGCGAGATGCCCATGACCGTGATGCGATGACGCTCGGCGAGCGCCCAGAGCCGGTCCGGTTTCGGATAATCCGGCGTGCCTTCGAACAATAAGACAGTCCCGCCGAGACCCAGCCCGGCCGTGATGACCAGCGGCCCCATGAGCCAGCCCATATCGGTGAGCCAGAACAGCCGATCGTCCTGGCCCATGTCGAAGAGGTAGGCGTAATCGTTCAGCCCCTTGACCAGGAAGCCGCCCTGGGTCAGCACCGCGCCCTTCGGCCGTCCCGTGGTGCCGGAGGTATAGATGATGATGCAGGGGTGATCGGCAGCCACCGCCGTGGCGGGACAGTCCTCCGATTCGCCGGCGACGCTGTCGTGCCACCAGTGGTCGCGTCCCGCGGTCCACGGGATGTCGCGGCCGAGCCGGCGATGGACGAGCACGCGCTGCACGCTCGGCGATGACGCGACCGCTTCGTCGGCCGTCTCCTTCATCTTCACGATGTTGCCGCGTCGATAAAATCCGTCGGCGGTGATGAGCAGCTTCGCCTCGCAGTCTTGAAGTCGCGAGGCGACCGCCTGTGCGCCAAACCCCGAGAAGCACGGCGTGTAGATCGCGCCGATGCGCGCGACCGCCATGATCGCAGTCGCTGCTTCCGGCACCATCGGCAGGAAGATCCCGACCCGATCGCCTTCACCGACCCCGAGCCGCTTCAGGGCATTCGCAAGCCGGTTGACTTCACGAGCGACGTCACGATACGTGAGCGTTCGGGTCTCGCCGTCTTCCGCTTCCCAGACGATTGCGGCGTGATCTCCGCGGCCTTCGTCGACGTGACGATCGACGCAATTGTCGGCGAGATTCAGGAGACCACCGGGGAACCACACGGGCCACGCTGGGCCGCGCGCGTCGTCGAGCACGCGCGTGTACGGTCGTTTCCACCGGATGCCGAGATCGCGGACGACCGCGTCCCAGTACCATTCCGTGTCCTCGATCGAGCGGCGCTGCAGCTCGGCCAGCGTTCCAATGCCATGGGCGCGCATGAGCTTGGTGATGCGTGCTCGCTCGACCACTTCGGGGGTAGGGTGCCAGATGATCTGATCCGTGTCGGCCATGTCGTCCTCTAGGCCCACCTCGATGAACGCGACGACATCATCCGTCGGTGAACCTTCAAAGTGTTACCTATGTTCCCAGTTTATTCCGTTACCCATCTTCCCGGTTGCACAGAGGCTCCGGCCGCTGCAGCCGGTTGTTAGGCTTCCCGTTTCGCACCGTCACGACACTTGCCTTCCAATCCACTACTGAGAGAGGAACCCTCAGTCGATCAAAGTTGTCAGCTACTGCTCCGAAAGCCCAATGCCCCAAACAGCGGCCGCCAAGTGGCATCCAGTTCTTCAGAAAGAGCGAGGGCGGCAATTGCGACGAGCAGAAGGACCAAAATCTGCAGTCTGAAGCCCGAGTAAGTTGGCATCTCGTGAATCCACCGCGTGAGACGCCAGTCGCGCCGGATAATGAACGCGGCAACGGTCATTATGAACACTATCGAGACTTGGGAGACGAGGGCACCGTCGACGATGTTAGCGGGCGTTACCATGCTTCGTATATTCGCATGTCGAAAGGGCCATTAGTGTGCCCAACGTTGCGGGTGAGCGGCGGCGGAACGCCGCCGGCTCGACTCGCTGGTTCGGCGATAGGTGGTCATTGCGTCAAGCGGCGTAGCGGATGATCTCCAGCTCGATGCCTCCGTCGACCTGGCGCAAGATCTCGTCGACGCGGGCCAGCACCGCGTCTTCGAGCAGATACTGCGGGCACCTCGCGCACTGCAGAACGGGCAGACCCTTCAGGATCACGATGCCCGGGTCGCGAACCTTGAACGGCAGATCTGTCGTGATCGCCGCCAGGTCAGCTCCACACACCTCGCATCTCATCGACGCGGCCTCCTTGCCTTGAAATCGGCCTGCCACTCCTCGGGGTCTGGGCGATACGACGTGACCACCCGGACATTATCGCCGTCAACGTCGGTCGCGAACAAGACATGAAACGCCTCTGACCCGTGCCGCCCGAGAATCAGGTAGCTTGGGAGGTACTTGTCGTCCGGGTACGCCTCGACCAACTCGTAGTTGGCCACTGCGGCCAAGATCGCCTCGCGGGGAATGAACCGGCCCGCAAGCCGCATGTTCACGTGGTAGGTCCACAAGATTCGCCCCCGCCGGACGCGGTCCTGGATGAATCCGACCGGATCGTCAGGCAGCCTCCGCTCAGAGACCAGTCAAGATCCTCCGTCAGACTCAGCTCAGATTCGCCGAACGTCGGCGGTCAGTCGCGAGCCGCACCTGCACGCCCCGCCTTCTTCGCGCGGCGCGTGGCGCGGCTCGCCGGCTGGAGCGCCTTGTTCGACAACCCGCCTTTGCCGCGGACCGCTCTCGTCGTGTTGAGCACCCCGCGAAGCGCCTCGTTGACAGCGTCGTCGGAAGGAAAAGCCGCAGCGACTTCTGGCTCGAGCAAGACCAAGTTGCTTCCCTTGCGCAGCCGTGCGACGTACTTGCCGCGGACGCCGCCCTTCATCGAAGCAAAATCGTACTCAGGTCGCAGATCGTCATCGTCTGGTCGAGTTGCCTTGCTCATAGAATTCTCGCTCGCGCCTCGTGGCTCGGCGGGCGCTGATGATGCGGACCGTTTCGTTCGCTCCGTATGCGCCACGACCAGGACGTGTCCCTGCGTGGACGCGCCGATTGTCAGGAAACATACCTCTTCCTCGGAGTGCGTCTCGCCGGGAAACGTTGTCGACAACGGATCCTCGAGAACCGTGGCCGCCGCGTGGAAGCTGACACGGTGCCTCTTGAGGTTCGCCGACGCCTTTGCCGGATCCCATTCGAACTGCACTGCGAAAGTATACGGCCCACCGCCGGTCGATCGTCAGACTGCCGAACTACAATTCGCGGGAACCATGTGGGACCTGTGACGCATCGCACGGTGCAGTGTAGCAAGGCGCGACCCCGGTGGTCTCTTGGAGACGTCGATTCACAATCTTCGCCATTTGCCCCGTACCGAAGGTTCCCACACGATGCGCTGGTTCGGTGTCACCTCGAGCAGCCGGTTGTTGCGCCGATCGGCGATGACGATCGGGTACGGCAGTGGCTTGCCCCACGACGGCACCGGCGTGCTCCGCGAGCCCGTCACCGGCGGGATCGCTGGCAGCGGGACAGCCGATGATACGACGCCGGCGCCCAGCATCTCCTTCGTCACCGTCACGCGGACCACCCGATCGGCGGCTTCGGCTGTCTCGGAGAAGATGCCGGGCACTCCTGCGGCGGTGATCGTCAAGAACGCGCGCCGATCCATCCCACTACTCCTTCAGCCACACCTTCATGAACGTGTTGTTGTCGTACGCCGTCGGCGCCGGCTTGTAGTTCATCATCTTCTTGTCCTTGAAGAACCAGCCCTCGACCCACCCGACTGCGATCGCCCCGGGCGCGCTCGACAGGATGTGACGCTGCAGCTCCCAGTAGAGCTGCTTGCGCTTGTCGTGGTTCGTCTCCCGGAGCGCGCGGTTCGCCAGGTCATCGATCTTCGGATCTGAATATCGCGCGTAGTTGCTGCCCGCCTCCGTCGTGTAGACGATGTGGAAGACGTTGCTCGGGTCAGTCGTGTCCATCGCGCGGTCCTGCGTCGCGATCATCGTGAAGTCGCCCTTGCCGTAGACGGCGTAGCCCGCCGCGCTCTCGTAGCTCTTCAGCGTGCCGCGAATGCCGATCTTCCGGAGGTGCGCCACCAGGAGCTGCGCGCGGTCCGCGTAGTTGCCCGCGGCGCGGAACGCGATCTCGATGTCGAGGCCGCCTGGATGGTGCTTCTCGACCAGCCGCTTCGCCTCCGCGACGTCGGCGTCCTTCGGCTGGCGGCACCCGGGCGCCTTCTGGACTTCGTCGAGCGGCAGCGCGAAGTCACCGACGAGCTTCGGATCGAGGATCGCGCACGGCACGCCCGCGCCCTCGAGCGCCTTGGCGACGAGATCCTGGCGGTCCACCGCGAGATTCACCGCACGCCGCATGTCAGGCTCGTTGAACGGCGGTTTCGTCGTGTTCATGTAGACGACGTAGACCGTGTTGATCGGCCACTGGTAGATCTCGACGTCGTTGCCCCGGGCGCGCTGGAGCTCGTCCGCCTGCGTCTTGCGCATCGGCGGCCACGTGTCCCAGAGCAGGACCTTCCCGGCCTTCGCGGCAGCGAGCTGCGTCGGGCCGCCCACCAGGATGTACTGCTTCACGCCGTCGAGGTACGGCAGCCCAGGAACGAAGTAGTCCTTGTTCTTCTCCCACTCGACCATGTTGCCGCGCTCGTACCGCTTGAACTTGAACGGCCCCGTCCCGATCTGTGCCTCGGGCCGGTCGAGATCGCCGTATTTTTCCAGGACGTGCTTCGCGGCCACGCGGCACCACGCCGACGCCAGCGACGGCAAGAAGGCAGGCGTCGCGAACTTCAAACGGAACTGCACCGTCGACGGATCGGCGAGCTCGACGCTCGCGACGATCGGCTTCAGCGAGGCGCCGCACTTCGGGCCCTTGAAGTCCGGCTTCAAGATCCGGTCGAACGTCGCTTTCACGTCAGCGGCCGTGAACGGTTGACCGTCGTGCCACTTCACGCCTTTTCGAAGATTGAACGTGTACGTCTTGCCGTCGGGCGACGCCGTCCACCGCTCGGCGAGATCGCCTGCGAGCTTCGTCGGATCGTCCGGGTCCCAGTGGAGGAGCCCGCTCCAGATCCCCGCCGTCGCCTGCTGCACGACCAGCGGCGACTCCGCGTGCACGTCGAGCCGGCCCGGATCGCCGTAGTCGAACCACGTGAGCACGCCGCCGGAGCGCGGCTTGTCCTGCGCGAACGCCCCGAGCACGCTCGCGCCGATCGCCATGAGCACCACGAGTGTGAGTCTCGAGAAAGATCGGTTCATCACGACGTCCTCCTTTGTCGCGACGCCTCGCCTCATCCGAGCCCGCCGCGCAGCCGCGGATCGGTGACGTCGCGGATCGCATCGCCGAGAAGATTGAGTCCGAGCACGGTCAGGCTGATCGCCAGCCCCGGGACCAGGAACATCCACGGCGCCGCCTCGAGCGCCTGGGTCCCCGCCGTGAGCATCGCGCCCCACGACGGCTCGTCGGGCGGAGCGCCGAGGCCCAGGAACGACAGCGACGCTTCCACCACGATCGCGTACGCGATGTTCACGGTGACCAGCACGATGTACGTCGCGGTCGTGTTGGGCACGACGTGGAGCGCGATCACGCGCCAGTGCGGGCAACCGACCGCGCGCGCCGCTTCGATGAACGGGCTCGCCTTGATCGACAGCACCACCGAGCGCAGCGTGCGCGCCGCCGTCGGCGCGAGCAGGATCGTGAGCGCGAGCACGACGTTGTTCACCGACTGGCCGAGCGCCGCCATCAGCGCGAGGGCGAGGATGATCGGCGGCAGCGCCATCAGCGTATCGACGACGCGCTGGCTCGCGCCGTCGGCCACGCCGCCGAAGTAGGCGGTGACGACACCCCACAGCGCACCGAGCGTGACGCCGAAGAGCACGGACGCGACTCCGACGTAGAGCGACAGGCGCGCGCCCCAGATGACGCGGCTGAGCTGATCGCGGCCGAGATTGTCCGTCCCGAACGGGAATGCGGCGCTCGGAGGCAGATACGGCGCGAATGCCGTTTCCTTCGGCCCGTGCGGCGCGAGCGCGGGCGCGAACACCGCCGCGGCGACGAGCAGCGCGACGATGACGGCGCCGGCAGCGCCGAGCGGCTGCTGCGCCGTGAAGCGGGTGATCGAGGACAGGAAGGCGCGCACGTCACACGTGCCCGATGCGGGGATCGAGCCAGCCGTAGAGGAGGTCGACGAAGAGGTTGATCCCGAGAAAGATCAGCGCCATCACGAAGACCATCGCCTGCACCGCCGGGTAATCGCGCTGGCTCACGGCCTGCGCCAGCGCGCTGCCCATCCCCGGCACCGAGAAGATGATCTCGACGATCACGACGCCGCCGAGCAGCCTCCCGCCCCACCAGCCGATGAACGTGACCACGGGCAGCAGCGAGTTGCGGAGCGCGTGTCCATACACCACGGCCCGTTCGGAGAGCCCCTTGGCACGCGCGGTCCGCACGAAATCCTGCCGGATGACGTCGAGCATCTGCGAACGGGTGAGCCGCGTGATGGGCGCGCTGATGTACCACGCCTGCGCGAGCGCGGGCCAGATGAGCTGCTTCAGGTTTTCCACTGGATCGGACCAGAGCTCGACGAACTCGAGCGGCGGCAACCACCGAAAGAAGCGGACGAGGCAGTAGAGGATGAGCACCCCGGTGAAGAAGATCGGCAAGCTGAGGCCGCTCACGCTCACGACACGAACGACGTAATCGATCCAGGTGTTCTGGCGCACCGCGGACACGACGCCGAGCGGGATCGCCCACACGACCGCGAGCACCAGCGTCAGCGCCGCCAGCTCGAGCGAGCGCGGCACGCGCTCTCGCAAGATGTCGCTGACGGGCCGCCGTTGGAGATACGACTGCCCGAAGTCGCCGCGCAGGGCGTTCGCGAGCCAGTCCAGATACTGCACTGCCACCGGCCGGTCGAGCCCGAGCTCGGCGCGGAGCTGTTTCACCTGTTTCTGCTGGATCGCGCTCGATTCGCTGCCGGTCTGGTAGACCAGGATCTCGGCGATGTCGCCGGGCACCAGGCGCAGCAGGATGAAGATGAGGATCGACGCCCCGAGCAGTGTCGGGACGAACATGACGAGGCGCTGAACGATGTAATCGCGCCGCACGGCCCCTCGTTTCTCATCCCGTCCAGTGCACGAGCGGCAATCCGCTCACGGGCGAGCGGAAGGACGGGATCGTGTTGCCCGCCAGCGTGCCAATGTACACCGTGTGGAGGTCCCTACCGCCGAACGTCACGCTCGCCATCCAGGGCGCGAGCTTGCTCCGCGCTGCCACCATCTGCTCCGGCGTCAACGTCCCCGCGAAGAAATTCCGGTCGAGCGTGGCGACGGTGGCCGGGTCGCCGAGATCCCACAACGAGCGCACGTCGCCCTCGGGAGTCAGCGCGATCAGGTGCTCCCGCATGATCAGCGTGCACCAGAGATTGCCGTGAGCGTCGAAGGCGAACCCGTCCGGAAAGCCGCCGAGGTCCGACGGGCCGAAGATCTCGCGTCCGGACAGTGCGCCGTCGGGCGCCACCCGCATGCGGCTGACCCGGCGGCCGGTGCTCTCCACGATGTAGAGGAACTCCTCGCGCGCGTCGAGCTTGATCTCGTTCGTGAACTTGAAGCCATCGGCGACGATGCGAATGCCTCGGTCGTCGACGAGCGCGATGTAGCCGTCGGCAAGGTCGGGGCGACGAACCGCCTCCATCCAGTTCTTGATGCGCGTCGACACCGTCACCCACACGCGATCCCGGGAATCACGCAGGACGAAGTTCGCTTTCCCCATCGGTACACCGTCGATCGAGTCGTACAGCGTCCGCGTCCGTCCGTCGCGCGTCATCACTTCCAGGCAGTCGGTGCCGAAGTTCGCGATGAGGATGTCGCCGTTCGCGGCGAACGCGAGCCCGTTCGGCAGCGTGCCCTCGGTGAAGCGCCGGGCCTGATCGCTCGTGCTGGCGAAGCGCTGGTCCGCCTGCTGCGTGATCAGCGTCTGCGTCCCGTCGGCGGCGATCCGCATGACGCCACCGCGCGCGTCCGCCGACCACAGTGTGCCGTCCGGCTCGGCGAGGATGCACTCCGGTCGCTGGAGATCGCGGCCGATGAACCGCACGTCGCTCTCGCGCACGACAAAGCCTTCGAGGGGATTGCCACTCATGGTGCGCCTCCCTTGGATACCCCGAGATACGTGGTCTTGATCTCCTCGTTGTCGCGAATCGCGTCGCTCGACCCGGAGAAGACCACGCGCCCATTGTCGATGATGTGGTGCCGGTCCGCGACGGCGAGCGCCATGCGCACGTTCTGCTCCGCCAGCACGATGGTCACGCCCTCGCGCTTGATGGCGAGCAGCGCGTCCTGCACCGCGCGCACCATGAGCGGCGCCAGCCCTTCCGTCGGCTCGTCCATGAGAATGACTCGCGTGCGGCCGAGCAGGGCGCGCGCGATCGCGAGCATCTGCAACTGGCCGCCGGACAGCGTGCGGCCCTTCTGCTCCCGCCGCTCCTCGAGGATCGGAAACAGCTCGAAGACGCGGCGGAGCTCGTGCGCGGGATCGCCGACCTCGGCCTTCAGCATCGCGAGGCGCAGGTTCTCCTCCACGCTGAGCCGCGGGAAGATCCCGCGCCACTGCGGCACGAGCTTGATGCCGCGCCGGAAGATCTCGTGAGGTCGCAGCCCCGAGATCGGCGCGCCGTCGAACGTGATGCGCCCCGAGCGCGGCGGCGTGAGCCCCATGATCGTGCGGATCGTCGTCGTCTTCCCCGCGCCGTTGCGCCCGAGCAGGCACGTCACCGTTCCTGCCTCGACGGCGAAGGAGACGTCGAAGAGGATGTGGCTCGCGCCGTAGAACGTGTTGACGCCGTCGAGCGCGATCGCCGTCACAGTCCCCCCAGGTAGACACGGCGCACCTCGTCGTCGCGGGCCACGACGTCCGCCGGCCCCTCGGCGATCTTGCGCCCCGCGGCCATCACCATGACGTGGTGCGAGAGGCGCATCACGAGCTCCATGTCGTGCTCGATGATGAGCACGGTCACGTCCTGCGCGATCTCCACGATCAGCGCCATCGTCGTCGCGGTCTCCACCGCCGACATTCCGGCCGTGGGCTCGTCGAGCAAGAGCAGCTCGGGGCCGGTGGCGAGCGTCATCGCGATCTCGAGATGGCGCTGATCGCCGTGCGAGAGCGTGCGCGCGGGACGGTCGCGGTGTGCACCGAGCCCCACGCGATCGAGCACGGCGAGGGCGCGGAGCGTGACGCCACCCAGGCGCTCGGCGGGACACCAGGGCGACAGCGCGCGCGGCGCGCGCACCTGCACCGCGAGGCGCACGTTCTCGAGCGCGGTGAGCCCCGGAAAAATGTTGGTGATCTGGAACGAGCGCGCGATCCCGAGCCGCGCGATGGCGTCCGGGGGAAGACCGTCGATCGCGCGGTCCTTGAAGACGACGGTGCCCGCATCGGCCGAGATCCTGCCGCTGATCAGGTTGAACAGCGTCGTCTTGCCGGCGCCGTTCGGACCGATGACCGACGTGATGCGTCCGGCCTCGACGTCGAAGTCGAGCCCGTCGATGGCCATGAGGCTCCCGAACGACTTACGGAGCGCCCGGAGCTGGAGCAGGGTCACGGGAGGTCCGGAGCCTCCGGACGAGGCCGGCGAATCCAGTTGGAGAGAACAGCACGCAGGCGGCGTAGATGAGCCCCATGACGAGCAGCCAGCGCTCGGCCATCAGCGACGAGAGCGTGTCGCCGAGGACGATCACGAACGCGGCGCCGGCCACCGGGCCGGCGAGCGTACCCATGCCGCCGAGCAGCTCCATCAGCAGCACTTCGCCGGAGATGCTCCAGTAATAGAGCGTCGGGGCGACGAAGCTCTGATCGATCGCGAGCAGGCTGCCCGCCACGCCCGCATAGACGCCGGAGATGACGAACGCGCGGCGCAAGCATCTCGTCGCGTCGTAGCCAAGGAAGCGCGCGCGCTCCTCGTTCTCGCGGATGCCGACGAGGACGCGACCGTAGCTCGACCGGACGAGACAGCGCGCGATCGCGTAGCCGGCGACCGCGACGGCAAGCGTGAAGTAGTAGAGCGTCGCCCGATCGCCGAGGCTGATGCCCGCGCCCAGCGTGGCCTTCGGGATACCGGGCAACCCGTTCGCCGCGCCGACGAACTCCCACGTGTTCACGAAGTTGTAGAAGAACTGCGCGAAGGCGAACGTCAGGAAGACGAAATAGATCTCGCGCGCGCGGATGGCGAAGTACCCCACGATCGCGCCGACCACCACGTTGACGACGACGGACGCGGCGAGCACGACCCACACCGACGTCGTCGCGTACTTCAACATCAGCGCCGCCGCGTACGCGCCGGTGCCGAAGAACATCGCGTGGCCGAACGAGATCAGTCCCGCGTACCCGGCGAGGAGATCGAAGCCCATCAGGAAGAGCGCGAACACGAGGACGCGAATGCCGAGCGCGACGTAGTAGTCGGAGTAGAGCCGGCCCGCGCCGAGCGGTAGCAGGACCAGCAGCGCGACGACCGCGATACCGGAGAGCCGCGTCAGGCTCATACGTCCCTCACGAGCCCCTCGGGCCGCCAGAGGAGCACGGCCACCATCACGATCCACGGCGTGAACTTCGCGAGGCCGGGCCAGATCTGCGCGCCGAACGCGTCGGCGAATCCGAGCACGAGCGAGCCGGCAACGGCGCCACGAAAACTCCCGAGCCCGCCGATGACGACAACGAGCAATGCGCTGTTGATGAGGTCGAGATCCATCTCGGGATTCACGTTCCGCATTGCGCCCACGACGACGCCGGCCACGGCCGCCAGCGCCGCGGCGAGCGCGAACACGGTCATCACGAGACGGTCGGTGTCGATGCCGAACGCCTCGACGAGCTCGATGTCGTGCAGCCCGGCGCGCAGCACCGCGCCCCACGTCGTGCGCGCGACGACGAGCCACAGCGCGAGCGCGAGCGCGCCGCTGAAGAGCAGCACGAACAGGCGGAACTTCGGGTACGCAATGTCGGAGATCATGACGAAGCCCGAAAGGTAGCTCGGCTTCGGGATCGAGAGGTTGTCGCCTCCCCAGATCCAGAGCACCAGATTCGAGAAGACCAGGCTCAGCGCGAACGTGAGAAAAAGCTGATAGAGGTGGCCGAGCCGGTAGAGCGGGCGCAGCCCGAGGCGTTCGATCACGACGGCGACGAGCACGACCGCGATGGGCGCGATGAGCAGCGCGAGCCAGAAGCTCCCGGTGGCCGCGACGACCGAGTAGCCGACGTAGGCGCCGAGCATGCAGAACGAGCCGTGGGCGAAGTTGACGACGCCGACGATACCGAAGATCAGCGACAGCCCCGACGCGATGAGGATCAGCGTCGAGGCGAGCGTGAGCCCGTACAGCACGCTGACCAGCAGCAGCTCGACGGACACGCGCGGGGCTCCGCGCCTAAACCGGATTATTCATGAACGAACGACGCGCACGCCGGCCGGTGACCCGGCGGGAGACGGGCAGCCGGGGTCCTCTGACCACAGGCGCCGTCGCCCCGATCATCGCCGAGCACTTCCCAATCGTCACGGCTGTGTCGTC
>JBGPTW010000068.1:0-30403 GCA_041490825.1 Methylomirabilia bacterium
AACGACCGAGGCCGGGGACAGCGTGTTGCCGCGGGCCGGCCGGGTCGGTGGGGGGCCGGCGGACCCGTTCCCGTAGCGTCCTATCGAGGGCACCCAGGCCAGGAGTGGGAACGGCTCGCGGGTCATCGGTCAAAGGGTCTCGTGGTCACAGGCCCCTCACCGACCCGGCCGGCCCGCGACGCCACGCGCTCGATTCAGATCACATGCCGCTCCGCGAGACCGGCGATTTGCTCCTTCGTGTAGCCGATCGACGTGAGGATCTCCTCGCTGTCCTGACCGAGCTCCGGTGCGGCATTCCGCACAGGCAGACGCGTTTCGCCGAATGAAACCGGATGCCCGAGGATCGTGATGTCGCCGAGCGCCGGGGAATGGACCGGTTGAGCCATGGCCAGGTGCTGTACCTGCGAGTCGGCAAACGTCTCGTCGATCTTGTAGATCGGGCCACAGGGCACACCGGCCTCGTTGAGCACTCTGATCCACTCGGCGCTCGGCTTCTGCCGGGTCACCGGCATGAGGACGTCCATCAGCGTGTCCCGATTCGCGGAACGTGCTTTCGGCGTGGAGAAACGTGGATCGGTCATCAGATCCGGGCGCTCGATCGCGCCGCAGAATCGCGCGTAGAGGTCGTCGCCGGACGCGGCGATGTTGATGTGCCCGTCCCTGGTCTCGAAGACGCCGGTAGGAATCCCCGTGGGGTGGTTGTTTCCCGCTTGCGGTGGCACTTCGCGGCTCATCAGCCAGCGTGACGCCTGGAAGTCGAGCATCGAGAGCATCGCTTCCAGGAGTGACGTGTGGACCCACTTGCCCTGGCCGGTGATCTCACGCTCCAGCAGCGCGACCAGGATGCCTTGCGCCAGGAAGATTCCGGAACAGAGATCCGCGATCGGAATGCCGACGCGCACCGGTCCCTGTCCAGGAATTCCGGTGATCGACATCAAGCCACCCATGCCCTGGGCAATCTGGTCCACGCCCGGCCGATCCCGGTACGGACCGCTCTGTCCGAAACCGGAGATGCTGCCGTAGATGAGACGAGGATTGATCGGACCCAGGCTGTCGTAGTCGATCCCCAGGCGCTTCTTCACGTCAGGGCGGTAATTCTCGACGACGATGTCCGCATCGCGGGCCAACCGCTTGAAGATCGCGACGCCCTCGGAATCTCTGAGGTTGAGCGTCATGCTCCTCTTGTTGCGGTGCAGGTTCTGGAAATCGAAGCCATGGCGATTGCCGCCCATGCCGTCGCCGCCGCGGCCGCCGGGCATTTCGATCTTGATGGCCTGCGCACCCCAGTCGACCAGTTGCCGCACGCACGTCGGGCCCGCGCGGGCGCGCGTGAGGTCGAGAACGTTGAAACGAGCCAGTGGCAGCGCGCCGTTGTTCGCCACCGTCATCGTCCCTTCAGTTTGACGTCCTCGTACGGAGCGGAGTACGCGTGGCCGGGAATGAGCCCGAGCCCTGACTCGGCGACGCGCGGGCCGTGCCCGTTGATGAACGCGAGCTGCCAGATCGGGACGATCATCGCCTTGTCGTAGATGAGCTGCTGGATCTTGTGCAGGATGGCCTCGCGCTTCTTCCGATCCAGCTCGGCCGCTTGCTCCTTGAACAGACCATCGATGTCCGGATAGCTGCCGTAGACGTAGGCGCCGCCCGCCACAGCGAACGATTCGAGCCGCGTGGCCGCGTTTCCGAAGGCGCCGCTCGCGGTGTAGGCGAGATTGCGGAACTTCTTCTCCGAGTAGCTCTTGAAGAACGCCGCCCGCTCGAGCGGACGGAGGGTCGAGCGGATCCCGACCGTCTGGAAGTAGCCCATGACGGCTTCCTGCACGTTGCTGTACGACACGTCGCAGTAGTAGTCGCCCGCGTCGAAGCCGTTGGGATACCCGGCCTCGGCCAGGAGCCGCTTGGCCTTCGCGGGATCGTACGGATACGGCGGCGGCTGCCAGAAGAACTCGAAGTTGCTGGGAATCAGGCTCCAGATGATCTTCGAGTGTCCGAGCGTGATGGCCTGGTTGATCGCGTTGCGGTCGATCGCGTGGTTGGCGGCGAGGCGCACGCGCTTGTCGTGCCAGGGCGACTTCGGATCCCACTGGTCGAGCATGCTGACCCATTGCGGAGCCTGGATCACCGTCGGCTTGAGCGTCAGGCCCGGCGTGCGCTGAAGCTCCTCCGCGAGCTCGCTGCGAATCGAGTAGACGATGTCGACCTCGCCGCGCTTGAGAGCGGCGAGCCTCGTGGACTCGTCGGGGATCACGCGGAATACGAGCCGCTTCACGGCCGGCGTCTTGCGCCAGTAGCCCTCGAACGCCTCCATGACGAGCTCCACGCCCGGCGTGAACGACACGAACTTGTAGGGCCCGGCCCCGACCGGCGCCTTCTTGAAGCCCTCGTCGCCCACTTTCTCGACGTACTTCTTCGGCACGATCCAGCCGGCGCCGCTGGCGCTCGAGTAGAAGAGGAGGAAGTCCGGCCACGCGGTCTTCAGCCGAAACCGAACGTGCAGAGGATCGGGCGCCTCCACTGCGGCGACACGCTCCTTCAGGCCCTTCGCTTCGGCGCCGCGGTAGCGCTCGAACGAGAACTTCACGTCCTCGGCAGTGACCGGATCGCCCGTGTGGAACTTCACGCCCTTCCGGAGCGTGAACTCGTAGACGAGCCCGTCGGGCGAGGCCTTCCACGACTCGGCGAGGCTCGGCGCGGCCGGGTTGTCGGGCATCGGCTTCAGCATCGCGTCGTGCAGCGCGTACATGACCATGAAGGGCGTGATGATCCCCGGCGTCTCCGCGGGATCGAACCACGTCGGCGCCAGCGAGATGTGCACGCCCCACGTGACCTGGCCTTCCGGGGAAGCGGCGGCCGTTCCCCTGCCAGGCCACGCGACCAGCACGAGCGAGAGAAGAGCGAAAAGGGCGATCGATCGAAAGGCCTGTTTCATCGTGCTCCTCCTGAAAGGATAACGCCGGGCGTCATACGGGTCCGTTCGGCGCCACCAGGATCTTCCCGGTGCGCTCGCCACGCTGCGCGTGCGCCAGCGCGGCCTTGATCTCCTCGATGGGGTACATCTTCTCGACGGGCGCCGACAGGGTGCGATTCAAGACCTGCTGGCCGAGGTCGGCATAGATCGCGCGTATCTGCTCGAGTGAGCGCTTCGCGAGCGCGCGGCCGAGGATGAATCCGACCAGCGTCTGTCCGCCCGAGATCAGGGCGCCGCGCGACATCACCGGGTCCTCGCCGGTCATCGAGCCGTAGTTGCACACGACACCGCCGTCGCTGAGGCACGACGACAGCCGCGCCGTCGCGTGACCGGACACCGCGTCGAGCCCGAGACGAATGGGAGCGCCGACGGTTTGCGCCTTCACCTGCTCCGCGAGATCCGGACCGTCGACGACGCAACCGTCGGCGCCGAGCGATTTCAGCTCGCCGAAGAGCGAGTCGCGCCGCACCACGTTCACGGTCTTCACCCCGCGCGCGCGGGCGAGGCGGATCACGAGGCGTCCGACGGCGGAATTCGCGACGTTCTGGATCACCCAGTCGCCCGGTTTCAGCGGCACGATATCGGTCAGCAACAGGAGCGCCGTCGGCGGATTGATGCGCAGCATGGCGGCCTGTCGAAGGTCCAGGCCGGACGGCACCGTGATGACGTCGTCAGCCTTCACGCGTCGCTGCTGGGCCCAGTTTTCACGCTGCAGGGTGATGACCAGATCGCCGGCCGTCACGTGCGACACGCCGGCGCCGACCGCCGTCACGCGGCCGACGCACTCCGCTCCGGGAGTCGCCGGCAGCGGCGGCTTCAAGCGATACGTGCCTCTGCAGAAGGAGACGTCGGCCGGGTTGATCGGAAACGCCATGACGTCGAACACGACTTCGCCGGCGCTGGGTGCGCCAACGTCCGGCATTTCAGCGCAGCGCGCGACCTCTTCCGGTTTGCCGTATCGATCGATGAGAACTTGCTTCATCGTCTGTTCTCCGGTATTCCATCCCGTCCCGTGTTCACCGCGGAGGCTCCGGGAGCGCCACCACGACAAGCAGCGTGACCAGCTGAAGCGTGAGAAGGCCGACGTGAGCACTCGCCAGCCCGTAGGAGATGAACACCTCGTCCATGACGATGAAGCTTGCCCAGAGGCCGGCGGCCACACCGAACGGCGTGTAGATCCCGTCGTGCCGGAATTCTCGACGAAAGCGCCGAACAGCGCGCCAGAACAGCCAGGTCGCCGCGGCTTCCCAGAGGAGTACGCCGATGAACAGGACAGCCACCACGATCGCGGGCGTGCCATAGATCGCAGTGACCCGCCTGATGAGCGCGTAGTTCGCCGAGGCGAACGGGAACTGCGGGCCGAGCCAGCCCAGCGTCTTCAGGCCGTCGGCGAAGTTGCTGGCGAGGACCAGCGAGAAGTACAGCGCCCAGAAGCCGAGGACGCCACGCTTCAAGACAGCTACCGCGTGTGGACGCGCCGCTCTTGGGCTCAACTCGTGATCTGGTCCACGATGCGGGTGATCTCGCGGCTCCCGGCGTGCGCCTTGATGTGGACCTGCGCGTCGACGATCATTTCAACACCTCGTGGCCCGCGCCGGCTTCGAGCTCGCAGGCATTCACGGTCATGGCCAGCATGCTGTAGTACCCGATGGCCCCGGTCAGTTGAATCAGTCCGTCGTTGCCGAATCGCTGCTGGAGTGCCTTGAAGCTGGCGTCGTCGACCCGATGTTTCCGGATGAGCTGCTGCGTGCACTCGACGATCTGAGCGTCTTCGGGTGGGATGCCGCGAGTGTGTTTCTCGCGGATGGCCGTGATCGTCGATTCCGGCACGCCCTGCTTACGGGCCGAGCCCGTCTGGGCGCCCCACACGTAGACCGCGTCGAGCTCACGGGCGACCGTCATCGCGGCGAGGACCCGCACGCGCATGTCGAGCGAGCCCTCGAAGCGGACGAACGCGCCCAGATGCGCGAGGCGGCCGGCCAGCTCCGGGCAGTGGAGGAACATCGTGAATGGCCCCTGGAGCGCCCCGCGGCTCGCGACGATCGCATCCACGATGGCGTGATCCTTGGCGGCCACGTCGTTCTTGCTCGTGATGGAAGTCAGCCTTGCCATGATCGACTCCATGATTGCTGCAGCACCAGGCGCCGCGGCAACCGGTTATAGTGTTGTCCGAGCGGAAGCTGCCTCATGCGGACGGCTGCCGCCCCTTGCGCGCGATGAATTCCGGAAAGGCGTCGTCCGCCTTGGCGCCCCTCACCACGTTGGTCGTGTAGTCGCGTTCATTCGCCCACTGCGCTTCGAGCCCGCAGCCCATGTCTTTCAGCAGCAAGGCCTTCACGCCCATGACCGATTCGCGACGATTGCCGGCGATCATCGTGGCCAGCTCCAGCGTTTTCTGTCGTAGTTGCTCGCATGGCACGAGATGGTTCAGCAAGCCGATGCGATGAGCCTCCTCCGCCTCGACCACGCGGCCGGAGAATAACAACTCCTTGGCCATGGGCCAACCGACCTGGTTCGGCAGCGTCCAGGTGCTGTTGATGCGGCCGTAGGAGACGGCGAGAAAGCGGAAGCTCGAATGCTCGCATCCGATGCGCATGTCCAGCGATGACGCCAGGACCGCGCCGCCGCCATACGCCAGGCCATTCATCATCCCGATCGTCGGCTTGGGGCAGGCGCTGATCTCGTAGCTGCCACGGCTGCGCCTGGCGTTCCGCGCATCGAGCTCCGCCTGGGTGTATCTCCGGTCGTTCTCACGCTGTTCATGGATATCCCCGCCGGCGGAAAACGCGCGCGTCCCGGCACCGGTGATGACGATGCACCCGATCTCATCGTCCGCGCTCATCCACGTGACCACGTCGTGCAATTCAGTCGTCAACCGGTCGCTCATCGCGTTGAGCTTGTCGGGGCGATTCAGGGTGAGAATCCCCACGCCCGCCGACTTTTCGACGACGATCTGCTCGTAGGTCATCTCGGCCTCCTGACCCTGATCGGGCTCACCCGGTGATCTGGTCGACGATGCGGATGATTTCACGGCTCCAGGCGGTGCTCCGGGTAGCGGTCCGTCACGCCTTCTCGAAGTCGATCCGTTCCACCACGGGCAATCCTTGCAAGTAGCGGCGCAGACAGTCCAGGCCCAGCTCGACGGCGCCCAGACGGACCCAGTCACGACCCCCGAGGATGCGACTGCGGCGAGAGGCCACGTCGTCGTCGGTCGCGATGGCCAGACAGATGGTGCCGCCGAGATCGATCCGGTCCGCGCCGTCGTCGAGATCGATCAGCACCGCGAGCGCATGCGTGGCGCCGGTCTGGCGTCGCGCGGCGCGCGCGACCGCTTCGGCTGTTTCGCGTGTCAGCTCGCCGGGCGACGAACCGCTGTCGAGCCCGACGGCCGCGCAGATCTCGCCGAGATCGCGCGCCACGATGCCGCGGCGAAACACTTTCTCGGCGCCGGGCAGGTGAGCGATGCGCGCCGCGATCTGTCCGCTCGTGAACGTCTCGACGATCGACAGCGAGCCCTGACGACTGCTGAGCGCTCCGAGGACCACGCCTTCCAGCGTCTGATCGTCTTCGCCCAGGATGAAGTTCCCGAGCCGCTTGCGCACTTCCGTTTCGACCGGCGTCAGCTTCCTTCGGACGTCGTCCATGTCGGTGCCGCGCACGGTGAGCTTGGTCTCGAGCTGCGGATAGTGGGCTCGGAAGCCGAGCTTCACGCTGCCGTCGGGCACCAGCTCTTCCACGCCGGAGAGCAGCGCGTCGACGTGCGATTCGCCGAGCCCGTACGAATGGAACCGCTTCAGGAAGATGGCCGTCTGCATGCCGCTCTTCGCGAGCAGTCGCGGAACGATCTGCTCCTCCAGCATGCGCCGGAGCTCACGCGGCACACCGGGCGTGAAGAAGAACCGCGCCTTGCCGATGTCGAGCGCGAAACCGCACGCGGTGCCGATCGGATTGTCGATCACCTCGGATGTCGCGGGCAGCATCGCCTGCTTCTTGTTGTTCGGCGGCATCACCCGGCTGCGCCGGCGGAAGAACGCTTCCATCCGGGTGAGCCAGTCTTCATTGAGGACGAGCTCGACGCCCGCGGCCTGGGCCGCGACTTCCTGCGAGAGATCGTCGACCGTGGGACCGAGACCGCCGTTGACGATGACCGCATCGGCGTGCTCGCCCGCGAGCTGGAACGCGTGCAGCAGGCTTTCGCGATCGTCGCCGACGGTCGTCTCCCACCGGACCGAGAGGCCGACGTCCTCCAGCTTCTGACTGATGTAGCTGAAATTCGTGTTGACGATCTTACCGGTCAGAACTTCGTCGCCCGTGCAGATGATCTCGATACGCATGGGACAGAATCATACACGCTCGTGTCCCCTTCCAAGGAGAGGGACGTTGACCGCCGAATCGTGTAAGATTTCACGCGGATGAGCCATCTCCATGAGCGACCCCACTCATCCGAACGCGGTGCGCGAGTGGTGCATCAACACGGCGGTGGTCGACCCCGCCACGAAATCCATTCTGGCCAACAGCGAGGACGGCAAGCTCTATCGCTGGGATCTGACTTCAAACACCTTGACCGAGTCCGTCACGCTGACAGCGGGAATTGGCGAGGCCTACACGCCGACGATCATGGGTGCAGATGGGACGGTCTACGCCATCAACAACGCGATCCTCTTCGCGGTCGGCCCGTAGGCCGTGCGTGGCCGCGAGCTCAGCGCGGACGTGCGGGCGGCTCCACCACCTCGAACATCAGCGTGAAGTCGTCGAACAGACTGAAGAGCTCGACGACCTTGTCGAGGGCACCGTCGATGCGCACGAAGCCGCGCTGTACCGCGTCGGCGAACGTCGTCTCACGCAAGACCAGGCGGTTCAGCACGGCCCGCTCGGTTCTGACCGTGGCGTCCGCTTGCTCGCTCTGCCGGTCGGCGAGATAGGTCAAGGCAGAGTTCTCGAGGTTGAGGACGTACTGCGAGCCGGCGTCCAAGAACTGCCAGTTGACCACGATGCGCTTGCCTTCGGCCTTGTCGGCGTTGAGCCGGACGCCCAGGTAGTCGAAGAAGAGATCGAGGCTCATGGCCCGCACGATGTCGGGGCTGACGGGGGCGCGCGCGACGGTGTTCGGCTGGCCCTGCCGTAGCTCGAGCGTTCCGAGGAGATAGGCGTTGCGCCAGGTTGCCGATTCCGCGGCGTAGCCGAGCTGCTCGAGCGCGTCGGCGCCGAGATGACGCGCCTCCGTGTTGGATGGATCGGCGAAGACGACGTGGCTCATGGCCTCCGCGACGAAGCGGTATTCGCCGCGCGAAAAGTCCTCGCGCGCGCGCGTGATCGCCGCCGTGGCGCCGCCCATGTAGTCGACGTACTTCCGCCCGCGCTCCACCGGAGGGAGCGGGTTCAGGTTGGCCGGGTTGGCGTCGTACCAGCCGATGTAACGCTGATAGACGGCCTTGGCGTTGTGGCTCAACGTCCCGTAGTAGCCGCGCGCATGCCACGCCGAGCCGAGGCTCTTCGGCAGCGTGAGGCGCTCGGCGATCTCGGCGGCTTTGTACCCGTGGTTCATCAGCCGCACGGTCTGGTCGTGGAGATACTTGTAGAGGTCGCGCTGGCCACCGAGATAGTCGAGCACGCGTGCGTTGTCCCACACGGGCCAGTGGTGCTGCGCGAAGACCACGTCCGCATCGCGCGCGAACCGATCGATCGCCTCGTTGAGGTACTTCGCCCAGGCGTTGGCGTCGCGCGCCTGCGCTCCGCGAGTGGTGACGGAGAACGTGGACGACTTCAGGCTGCTTTGTCGTTACGTACGCTTCGATCTGGAGCCGGCGCCCAGGGTCCGGTGAAAGGCGAGCCGAACAACCGGACGGCCGTGATGCGACTCCAGATGGGAACGTTCCCGGTGCGCCAGATCGTCTTCGGCGCACGCACGACTTGGGCCGCCGGACGCCTGACCGTCGACAAGACCGCCGCGCTCGCCGCCGTCCGGGAGGATCTGCGCATCGTCCAGGCGGATCTCGACATCGCCACGCTCGGCTTCTGTCCCTCGTCGTGGAGCCGGATCCCGCGCTCGGCGACGAGGCGCGCAACGACGCCGTGCATCGCGCTGCGCTGCGGTCTGGGGGCGCATCTGATGCTGCTGGAGTCCAAGCGTCGCGATCGCCACGATCAGCGGGTTCGTCAGGATGACGTCGAAGGCGGTCCGCTTGACTTTCTCGGTAGGTCGATTATTGTGAACCAAATTGATTAATCAATTCTCTTGCCGGAGGAGAACGTGCCCCAACGTACCAAACCTGTGACCACTACCATCCCCGCCTACATCGCCCGGACCCAGCTCGGGTCCATCCTCAAGCAGGTCTCCCAGAAGAAGGCACGCTTTGTCATCACCAAGAGCGGGAAGCCCACGGCGGTCCTGCTTGGCGCCCAGGACTTCGACGACATGCTTGAAGAGCTCGATCCCGAGTTCCAGAAGACCCTCCAGGTCGCCGCGAAGGAGCACAAGGCCGGAAAGTCGATCACCCTAAAGGAGTACCTTAGGGAGCGACTGACCCGCCGGGCCGGCTAGTCTATGCCAGCCCGTTTTGTTGTTCAGATCACCCTGAGCTTTCGGCGTGATATGGAGCATCTACCCAACCAGGTTCAGACCAAGGTACTCGAGGCCCTGAAGCTCCTCGAGACCAATCCTTTCGGACCGCCACCCAAGATCAAGAAGCTGAAGGGCAAGGGAGTCGGTCAGTACCGGCTCGAGGTCTGGCCCTACCGGGTGCGCTATGATGTCGCGGGGCTGGAGGTCGTGCTATATCGGGTGAGGCATCGGAAGGATATCTACCGTGAGTGACGAACGACTTGGCGAAGTGAATGAACCATGAGGAATCTGGCTCACCACGATACGTCGGCGGCGCCGGGAACGACCACGCGGTTGTAGCGCTCGCGTGACTCGCCCAGCGGCACGGTGGCGTCGAAGCCCATCTTCGACGAATGGCGAGGCATCGGCGCGGACGGATCGAGCGGCGCGCCGACCATGGCCGGGAAGACCATCACGTCATCGCTCGGCTGACACCGCGTGTACACGGCCCACAGCACCTGGTTCAGATCGCGCACGTTGACGTCGGGATCGACCACGATGCAGTACTTGGCCTGCGGCGCCCCGGCCGTGGGGCCCAGCACGCTCAGGATGACGTTGCGCGCCTCGTAGGCCAGCCGCTTCCTGATCGCGACCACGGCGATGTAGTAGGGGCCGATCGCGTGCACGTCGGCGACCTCGGGACACGCCTGCTGGGCCATGCGCTTGATGGACTCGCAGATCGCCGGCCATCCCTGCACGTGGTTGTCGGTCGTCGGCATGCCGGTCAGCGCCGTCTGGTACATGGCGTCGCGCCGCATGGTGATGGCGCTCACCTCGAAGACGTGGCGATCGCCCAGGAGACCGTACGTGCCGGCGACCTCACCGAACGGTCCTTCCGGTTCGCGCACCTTCGGGAGAAAGTGGCCTTCGATGACGATCTCGGCGTCCGCCGGCACTTCCGCGTCGACGGTCTTGCATGCGACGAGCTCGATCGGCCGCCCTGCGAGCGCGCCCGCCACGCCGAGTTTCTCCTGCGCGTGCGGGATCTTTGCCTGGGACCCGAGATCGACGAACGGTCCCGCGCCGAGCACGACTGCCACGCCGAACCGCTCACCGCGTTCCTCCGCCTTCAGCGCGGCCCGCCCCACGCGACGCTCGGTCGGCATGTTGACGCCGAAGCGGCGCGGCCCCTTGAGCTGCATGCGCTGGAGACCGACGCCGAGCACGCCCGTCTCCGGGTCGCGCCCGAACATCACCGCCGCGGTGACGTAGCGGCCGGCGTCCAGCTCGGAATGCACGACGATGGGCAGCTTCGTGACATCCGCGTCCTCCCCGGTCAGAACGATCTCCTGGCTGGGGCCGTTCGCCACACGCCGAGGGGCGATCGGGTTGCGAACGGCTGCGCCGTACCGGTCGACGACCTGCTCGATGGGACAGCCGAGCGCCACGGGCAGGCGCGCCATCGTGCCGTACAGGCCGGCGGCCAGCTTCCAGCCCGGATGGCCGATCACGTTCTCGAACACGAACGCCGGGCCGTCCGTGTCGGACGACTTGCGGACGTACGCCGCGATCTCGAACTCCGGGCTCACGGGCTTCTCGACGTGCACGAGCTGACCGGCGTTCTTCAATGCTTCGAGGTAAGCGCGAAACTGGGACATGCGTCCTCCTGGAGACGATCAGTGCGCGGTTATCGTAGTACAGGGCGCGCTCGGGAGCGCGCCGTTGATGGTGTAGGTTATACGCGCGCTGGCGCGCGCGCAGCGGTTCGCGTGAACCATCGTCGTCCGGTAAAAGGCGAGTCGAACAACCAGGAGGCCGTGATGCGACTCGAGATGGGAACGTTCCCGGTGCGCGAGATCGTCTTCGGCGCGCGCACGACCTGGGCCGCCGGACGCCTGACCGTCGACAAGACCGCCGCGCTCGCCGCCGTCCGGGAGGATCTGCGCATCGTCCAGGCGGATCTCGACATCGCCGCGCCCGGCGAATCCGTGCGCATCTGGCCGGTGCGCGACGTGATCGAGCCGCGCATCAAGATCGACGGTCCCGGCGTCTGCTACCCGGGGATCTGCGGTCGCGACATCACGACCGTCGGCACCGGACGCACGCATCGGCTCGGCGGCATGGGCGTCGTGGAAGTCTCCAGCGTCAACTGGCACGACTCGGGCGGCGACTTCGTCGAGACGTACCTCGACATGTCCGGCCACTACGGCGAGATGTATCCGTACGCGAAGCTCCAGCTCCTGTGCCTCGTCGTGGAGCCGGATCCGGCGCTCGGCGACGAGGCGCGCAACGACGCCGTGCATCGCGCCGCGCTGGCGGTGAGCGACCACGTCGCCGCGGCGACACGCGAGCTGACCGCGCCGGAGACCGAAGTGTTCGAGCTGGGCCCGGTGGATCCAGCGCTGCCGCGCGTCGTCTACATCTGGGGCGTGCACTCGCCGCAGGCGATGTCCGGGTCGCCGACGGCGTTCGGCACCGCGACGTACGGGCTCACGCGACTGACGCCGGCGTGGCTGCTACATCCGAACGAGATCTTCGACGGTGCGCTCACGGGTCCGTACCGCACCGCGTTCGCGATGTCGTGGACGGTTGCCAACAACCCGCTGCATCTCGACCTCGTCCGGCGACACGGCCGCGACTGGAACTTCCTCGGCGTGATCGCGCTCCGGACCGAGTGGACGACGCAGACCGAAAAGCAGCTCATCGCCAACCAGACGGCGAAGCTCGCGTCGATGCTCGGCGCGCAGGGCGCGATGGTGACGTGGGACGCCGGCGGCAACGAGTTCATCGAAGTCGTTCGCACGATCCAGGCGTGCGAGCGACTCGGCATCAAGACCGTGTTCCTCACCAGCGAGGACGATGCGACCGACGGCGCCCCGACGATGCTGGAGCCGCTGCCGGAAGCCGACGCGATCGTCTCCACGAGCTTTTTCCGCAACAAGACGCTCGCGATTCCGGACGCGCCAGCGGTGGCGCGCGTCATCGGGTTGCCCGTCAAGGCGATGAACGCGGATCGTCGCGCCGGCGTCGGCGCGGGTTACGAAGTGATGGTGCCGACGAAGGGCCCGGTGCCGCCGCCGTGGCGCTACGACGACCACTACGGGTTCGGCTCGCTGTCGTGCATCGAATGAGGTCTGACTTGGCCGACCAGCCCATTGCCGGGATCACTTTGGCCGCGAAATCCGACTACCTGCCATCGGCGCTCGGCTGTGTCCGCGAGCTGTCCGCACGTCTCGGACTGACGGCCCCCGCGGTCGAGGCGCTCGTCGCGGCTGTCGAGCAGGTCGCCACCCACGTGATCCTGCACGGCTTCGATCCTGGCGAGGCCGGAAGCTTCGACGTCGTCATCCGTCGACGGCCAGGAGCGGTGGTGATCAGCGTCGAAGACCGAGCCCTTCCCTTCGACTTCCGCTCGCTCGCGGACAGTACGAGCTCGATGCTCGGTCCTCTCGCAGAGAAGGGTCTCATCGACTCGGTGCACTTCACGAACCTGGGCGCCGCGGGGAACCAGGTGGAGATCGTCAAGCGCGTGCCCTCGAAGGTGGCCGATCAGACGGACGCCACGCTGCAACAGACGATCGCGGCGCCGGCGGCTCCGCTCGACGTACCGTTGGTGCTCAGGCTCATGACGCCCGACGATGCCGAAGCGGTCACCCGGGCTGGGTACAGGGCCTCCAGAGCCTCAGCCAGGAGGAGAAGGACAAGATCCTCTGGCGAAACCTGGAATTGCTGCTGGGCCTGTAGGCGACACCCGCATCAGCGGCTGCTTCTTCCCGGAGAGCCTCTCCGCGGTGGGAAAGGGCCTGTGAACGGACTATCCTCTCCGCGCGGGCGAGAAGGTCATCGCGATGTCCGGGGAACGGTGAGGACGGGGCAGGGCGCGGTGGCGACGACGCGCCCGGCCACACTGCCCAATAGGGCCTTCGCACAAGCGCACCCGGCATTTAGAGTACATCGAGCATCGAGCAGATCCCGAAATCGGCGTCCGGGAAGATCCTCCGGCGCGTCTTGGTGCAGATGGAGAAGGAGCGCGAACGGTGAGCAACCCAGAGTCGGGATCGCGTGGCCGACACGTGCTTCTCCCCGCGGACAACTATCGGAACCTTCTCTGGTATAGAACGCCGATCCTGGTGAGGGCCGCGCCGTAATCCAGATTCGTTCTATTCTCACTCATCCAAGTGAAAGGATATGGCGGCTGGTTTGAGGCTGAAAATGGAAGAATCAGAAGCTCATCATACTGAGCGATGAGTTCTTCCTGTACGCGCCTCGCGACGATCTTCGGTTCCTCCGCACGGAGCGCGTGCCGCCACTGGACATTGCCCTCGAACCCAACATAGTCGGACTGGTGATTGACCCCCACGACCGCCACGTTGAGGCAACGCTTGTTCAGTGACTTCATACGCTTGGCGAATCCGTCGAGATCGTTGATGACGCGATCCAGCTGTTTTAGCTGGGACTTGGCAATTATCTTAACCTCGCATCCGACGAGTGGTTCGGCGACTGGCCCTTCCACAATCGCGAATCCCGTTGGCGCGGGCCTGAGCTTAACACCAGCGGGTGGGTTTCCGAAGATGCTGTCATTCCGGCGGATCGCCTTCGGTGTATGTATTTTGCCGCCGCGGTTTGCTACTCCGCGGCTGTCCCGAACAGCCTTCTCGAACCGAGCTGACATCGAGTGTGAAAGCATGTCCTCAAAGAGTTCGCGCCCGATTTTGTTACCGAGGCTTGAATCGCGATGCACGTAGGGATGACCGAGAAACGTCCGTCGGAAACGTTCGAGGAGACGGAACGTTCCGTTCGCCATTCAGTCTGCAGTCGGTCCTGGGCACACCTGCATCGTTGCGTGCAGCTTTTCGCCGCGGAGCGCATCCGAAAGACGCTGCGTAGCAAGCGCCTGGTACGTCGGCTCAACCTCGATCCCGATGCTGTTTCGCCCACTCCGCGCAGCCGCAAGACTCGTCGTACCGGTCCCGGAGAAAGGATCGAGCACGGTATCGCCGACGAAGCTAAACATCCGTATGAGCGGTTCCACGAGCTCCGGTGGGTACGGTGCGGGATGAGCCCGCGTCGATGCTCCATGGAACGTCACGATCTGGTTGAACCAGGCCCGATGATCGCTAGCCGGAATCAGGCTGAGAACCCGCATCGCCTCTGTCGGCTTCCGATAGCCCCCGGGCTTGCGCTGCATCAGGATGAATTCGAGATCGTTCTTAATGACGGCGTTCGGCTCGTAGGGCTTCCCCAAAAATGACGTTCCGTTCTCGACCTCAAACTTGGCGTTCGAGATTTTGTGCCACACCATCGTGGCGAGATTGTTGAATCCGAGCTGGCGGCAGCTCTCCGCGATCGAAGCGTGAAGCGGAATGACTTGGTGTTCCCCGTACTCTCGTCGGGAGCGACAGACGTCACCGACGACGATGATGAGACGCCCGCCCTTCACGAGTACGCGGTGGCATTGCGCCCACACGCGGCCAAGTTCCTTGATGAAGATTTCGTAGTCGTGGAGGTCGCCAAGCTGCGCGTGATGGTCAGGGTACTTCTTCAGATCGAAGTACGGCGGTGATGTGACGACTAGATGAACACTTTCGTCGGCGATTTGCGCCATGGTCCGCGCATCGCCAAGCCACATTCGATGTCGTGTCGGAAACTCCCGCACGGCGCGACTGATCGCGCGGAGCGCAGCCGAATCCTTGGCGAGTCGCGGGATCGTCTTCTGGGACAGCGGTTTGAGACGCGTGCCTGGCAGGTGCTTCCTGGCCAAGAGTTCAGCAACGCTTGGCTGTTCTTGCACCTTCACGTACGCGTCCCCCCGAACAACCCGGAGGCTGCTGTAAACGATCGGTAACTCACCTTGGGCGTGTACGTTAACGGTCAGATTGTGTGTTGTCAAGGAAGAACCCCCACATACGGACCATACATGTGTCGAGTGTCTGCATCAATGTCAGAAGTTCGATACAGGGGGAACGCCTCGGGGCCATCCGTCTGCTCTGGGGAGACGGACGAGCTAACACGTTACTAACGCAGCAACGCGGACAACAAGCGAACCTCTGCTGCACGGGCTCGGCTATCCTCCGGTCACTCCGTCATCCGCACCGCAATAAGTTCGACTCACTTTGGCTTGGCGCGAGTTTGGCGACATCCGTCACAGAACGTCGCGTTGACGGCGGATGAAGAAGGCGGGACGCACAACGGCGTCGCCTGGCTCCTTGCGAATCACCGAGCACTGATCGACGCCGAGCTCGCGATCAACGAAGGCGATGGCGGCGCGATCATGAACAGCAACCGTGTGGCGAACGGCCTCCAGGCGAGCGAGAAGATCGTTCAGAACTATCGCCTCGAGGTGAAGAATCGGGGTGGCCACAGCTCGCTCCCCGTGAAGGACAACGCGATCTACCACCTCGCGGACGGGTTGGCACGGCTCGCGGCGTTCGACTTCCCGATCAAGCTCGACTACGTGAATCGCGCCTATCTTGAGCGGGTCGCGGCGATGTTTTCCGGTCTGCTCGGTGAAGACATGCGCGCCGTCGCTCGTGGAAGCCGTGATGAGCACGTCGTGAACCGCCTGTCCGCCATGGGTCCGACCATGAACGCTCGCTTGCGCACCACGTGTGTGGCGACAAGGCTCGAGGCGGGGCACGCCAACAACGCCCTGCCGCAGATGGCGCGCGCCCTCGTCAACTGCCGCGTGCTGCCAGGTGAGTCCGACGAAGAGGTGCGCCAGACTCTCGTCAAGGTTCTCGCGAACGACCAGATCACGGTCACCCCGACCAATCGATTCTTCCCGAACCCGGCCTCCCCGCTCACGTCCGAGATCGTGGGCGCCGTCGAGAAGATCACGACAGAGATGTGGCCGGGCGTCCCCGTCATCCCAACGATGTCGACGGGCGCGACAGATTCCAGGTTTCTTCGCACCGCCGGCATCCCCGCGTACGGAACGTCCGGCATGTTCGTCGACATCGACGACATTCGCATGCATGGCAGGGACGAGCGGCTGCTCGTGCGGTCGCTCTACGAGGGGCAGGAGTATCTCTACCGGCTGGTGAAGCATCTTTCCTCTCGGCCCTGACCCCGCCGTCGCCACGCGCGCGCCATGCTGAATGTGCTGGTGACGATGCCGTTCGCCGACGCTCAGCTGGAACGGTTGCGGCGGGTGTCGCCCGAGCTGCGCGTCGCGAGCGCCTTCACCGATCACGATTGGCGTCAGTGATTATCGAGCGGCTCCGCATCGATCAGGATGAACGCCATGCGGCAGATGCGTTCGCTTCGATTCGACCAGGCGTGGTAGGTGCCGCGTTGAATCAGCACGTCGCCCGGTCGCATGAGAGTCTCGTCGTCGTCCAGGACCGCCCAGATCTCGCCCTCGAGGCAGATCGCGTAGTCCACCGTGTCGGTCGCGTGGAAACCCGGGTGCCGCGCCGAGCGTTCAGGTGTGGTCTTGCAGCCGCGCCGGCGCAGGTCTTCAGGGTCGTGGGCTCGCAGCTTGTCGGGAGGAATGTCAGTGAAGCGGATGACGGTTCCACCCCGATGAGCGGGCGGCGTCCGCGTGATCACACCGTCGGGAACGGGATCGGATGTTCCCCTGTTCGACGCCGGAGCGGCATCCGTGGTCCACAAACCGGCGCGCACGGGTTCGCCCGGCTTCACCTCGGCCGTCGGAAGAAGCGTGTCCGACAGGATGCAGGAGCGCCCCGCATCGTTCACCCCGGTCACGATCCTGCGCACTTTACGCGGCATGGCGGTTCCTCCGTCCACTGATCTTGTTCGTCCGCTGCGGCTTCGCCCGCGCGGCGAGCATACTGCCGAGTAATGCGCCAGGCCATCGCCATCTCGCGGGCGTAGGCTGGCGCGGTGACCGCTCTCTCGATCCGCTCGCTCGTCGCCGCCGACCGGGACCACGCGCTCGCCGTCATCAACGAGGCGGCGCGCTGGTATCGCGACTTCCTGCCGCCGGGCGAGTATCACGAGCCCGAGATGATGCCGGCGGACTACGAGCGCGAGGCGAGTCGGCTCGCCTGGTACGGCGCGTTCGTCGATGGCGCGCTCGTCGGTGTGATGGGGCTCGAGTACGTGCGCGACGTGGCGCTCATGCGTCATGCCTACATCCTCGCCGAGCACCAGCGCAGCGGCGTCGGTCTCACGATGCTGGCGTATCTCGAACGCCAGGTGCGCGGCGTCGACCGGATCGTGATCGGGACGTATCGCGAGAACTACAAGGCGCGTGGCGCGCTCGAAAAGGCCGGGTACCGGTTGTCCGACGATTGCGACGCGGTGCTGCGCCGCTACTACGCCATTCCCGAGGATCGCCTGCGCGCCTCGGTGACGTACGAGAAGTCCGTTCCGCTCGTGGAATGACCGGCGTGAAGCGCCGGCGTCGTCTTGTCGGTGTCGCGGTCGGCGCGATCGTCATCATCACGACGGCCGTCCTCCTCGTGCGATGGCTGCCCGCCCTCGTCGTCACCGCCGTGCTCGCGGCGCCACGTCTCGAACCTTGGGCGGCGCCGTGGCTCGGCGACGTCGCGCGAGAGGATGTCGAGATCCCGTTTCCTGCGAAGCCGCTTGCGGCCGACCTCTACCATCCGGTCAGGAGCCGACCGCCGCGGTCGGCGCTGGTGCTCGTGCACGGTCTCTCGACCGACGGCCGGCGGCAGCCGGATCTCGCGCGGCTCGCGCGCCTGCTGGGACGTAGCGGGCTTCTCGTCGTCGTGCCACAGTTCGACGGCCTTGCGGCCTTTCGCCTCAGCGGACGCGAGGTGGAGGAGATCGGCGCCGTGCTCGGACACGTGCAGCGTCACGCGCCGGCTGTCGGCATCGCAGGCTTCAGCTTCGGCGCCGGCCCCGTGCTCCTCGCGGCGGCCGGCCGCAACGACGTCGCTCTCGTCGGCAGCTTCGGGGGCTACGCCGACCTCGGCAACGTCGGCGTGTTCATCGCGAGCGGCGCGCACACGTTCGGCGGTACGCGATACGTGGAGCGGTCGGAACCGTACAACCGGTGGAAGCTCGCGTCGCTCCTCACGCCGTTCGTCCCCGACGACGTCGATCGCGTGCGGCTCGCGAGCATCGTTGACGCGAAGCTTCGCGATCCGGGCGCCGACACGAGTGTGGCCGAAGGCACGCTCGCCCGCAACGGCCGCGCGGTGCTCTCGCTCGTCCGCTCGCGCGACGAGACCGAGGCACGGCGCAGGCTCGCGGAGCTTCCGGCGAGCGCGCGCGCGGCGCTGGAGAAGCTCTCTCCGCTCTCCGCCGTCCCGAAAATCCGTGGTCGTCTGTTGATCGCGCATGGCGCCGCGGATCCTTCGATCCCGTTCACGGAGAGCCTGCGACTCGCGGAGGCCACGGGCGGGCGAACGCGCGCGGTGATCCTCGGCGGCTTTCACCACACGGGCGCCACGGATCTTTGGCGGGCGATCGCCGACGTCTGGCGGCTCGTCGGGCTCGTCGACAGCGTCATCGCGCTCCGCTGACGGCTCGTAGGTCTCGTTGACCTCGATCACGTGCCCGTCGCCGTCGATCACGATCTCGGGTTTGTCACGCTCCTTCTCGCTGGCGCTGTCACCGATCACGATTGGTGAGAACCTACCACAACAGGCGCTACATCCCCAGATACGCGCGCTTGACGTGCTCGTTGCCGAGCAGCTCGACGCCGCTGCCGACGAGCGCGATCCGGCCGTTCTCCAGCACGTAGCCGCGGCGCGAGAGCGCCAGCGCCTGGCGCGTATTCTGCTCGACGAGCAACACGGTCGTCCCGGCGCGGTTGATGTCGGCGATGGTGCGGAAGATCTCCGTCACGATCAGGGGCGCCAGCCCGAGCGACGGCTCGTCGAGCATGAGCAGCTTGGGGCGCGCCATGAGCGCGCGGCCGATGGCGAGCATCTGCTGCTCACCGCCGGAGAGCGTGCCGGCCGCCTGGTTCGCGCGCTCGCGGAGCCTCGGAAACAGCGTGAAGACGCGCTCGAAGCTGTCCGCGCGCCGCGCCTTCGCCGCGCGCGTGTAAGAGCCGAGCTCGAGGTTCTCGCGCACGGTCAGACTCGGGAACACCTTGCGCCCCTCCGGCACGTGCACGACGCCACGCTCGACCACCCGGTGGCACGGCAGCCGATCGATGCGCTCGCCCTCGAAGCGCACCTCGCCACGACGCGGACGCAGGAGACCGGAGATCGTGCGCAGCATTGTCGTCTTGCCGGCGCCGTTGGCGCCGACGACCGACAGCGTCTCGCCCGGCTCGACGACGAGGTCGACGCCGCGGAGCGCCGGCAGATCGCCGTACGCGACGTCCACGCCGGCGAGCTCCAGCAGGCTCACGTCTCCGCCCCGAGGTACGCCTCGATCACCTTCGGATCGCGCGACACGTCCGCCGGCCGGCCCTCGGCGATGGTCTCGCCGTGGTGCAGCACGACGATGCGCTGCGAGAGCGCCATGATCGCTTGCATCACGTGCTCGATGATGAGCAGCGTCACGCCCTGGGCGTGGATGCGCCGGATGAGTCCGATGATGGCCTCGATCTCCGTCGGGTTCAGTCCCGCCATCACCTCGTCGAGCAGCAGCAGCTCGGGCCCGGTGGCGAGTCCGCGCGCCATCTCGAGGCGCTTGCGCTCGGACAGCGTCAGCTCGCGCGCTGGCGCGTCCCGTTTCGGGCCGAGGCCGACGAACTCCAGCACCTCGCTGGCGCGGGCGCGTGCGGCGGCAAGGTCGTCGGTGCGGTTGAACGCGCCGACCATCACGTTCTCCAGCGCTGTGAGGTTGACGAACGGCTGGACGATCTGGAACGTGCGCGCGAGACCACGGCGGCAGATCGCGTGCGGCTTGGCGCCGACGACGGACGCGCCCTTGAAGCGGATGGCGCCCTCGGTGGGTGAGTGAAAGCCCGACAAGAGGTGAAACACCGTCGTCTTGCCGGCGCCGTTGGGTCCGATGAGCCCGACGATCTCTCCCGCGGCGATCGCGAGATTGAAGCGGCTCACGGCGGTGAGCCCGCCGAACCGCTTCGTCACGCTCTCGGCTTCGAGCAGCGTCATGATCGCCGGCGCCTCATCTTTTATGAAGGGGAACGCTGGGAGGGTTCCCCCGACCCCTTCTCACCAGTCCCATCAAACCATTCGGCAGGAAGGAGATGACGAGGATCAGGACGAAACCGTAGACCATGACGTCGACGCCGGCGCGTCCGCGGATGACCGCGCGCGACAGCTCCGAGATCGGCGTCAGCACGAACGCGCCGATCACCGGGCCCAGCACCGTGCCGGCGCCGCCGACGATGGCTTGCAGCAATCCCTGGATCGACACCGACGGCCCAAACGTGATGCTGGGATCGATGTAGGCGAAGTACTGCGCGTAGAACGTGCCGCCGAGCGCAGTCAGAAACGACGAGATGGCCATCGCGCGCAGCTTCATGCCGAGCGCGTCGACGCCGGCCGCTTCGGCCGCGTCTTCGTTTTCCCGGATGGCGAGCAGCGAGTAACCGAGCTTGCTGCGCTCGATGCGCCGCGTGATCCACAAGGCCCCGAGCGCCATGACCAGGATCACGTAGTAATACGGAAGCTTGCCGGAGAACACGAACTGCGACGGCGCGGCCTCGCGGCTGGGGATGACCAGGCCGAGCGAGGAGCCAACGGCCTTGGTGTTGACGGCGATGACGCGCAGCATCTCGGCGAAGGCCAGCGTGACCAGCGAGAAGTACGGCCCACGCAGCCCGTAGCGGAACGAGAGGTAGCCGGCGAAGACTCCGAACACGGCGGCCAGCACGCCGCCGACGAGCATCCCGAGCCACGGCGTGACACCGAGACGCAGGAAGAGCAGCGTGGAAGTGTAGGCGCCGATGCCGAAGTAGGCCGCGTGGCCGAACGAGAACTGCCCGGCGTAGCCGCCGAGGATGTTCCACGCTGCGCCGAGGTAGCCGAACAGCATCACGCTGATCAGGACCTGGAGGAAGTACGGCGGCAGGAACGGCGGCGCCGCCAGCAGCAGTCCCAGCGCCAGGCCGCCAGCGATCTCAGCAGCCATGGCTGCTCTCAGCGGCCACGCCCGCCTCCGAAGAGTCCGGCCGGCCGGAACAGCAGCACGAGCACGAAGAGCGCGAAGACGACGAGCTGCTTGAGCGAGCCCGGCAGCACCGTGGCGCCCAGCGACTCTGCGAGCCCCACGATGAAGCCGCCGAGCAACGCGCCGACGAAGTTGCCCATGCCGCCGAGCACGACGACCACGAACGCCATGATGTTGAACGATTCGCCGACGTCGGGCGCGACGTAGAAGAACGGCGTGACCAGCGCGCCGGCCACGGCCACACAGCCCGCGCCGATGCCGAACGCCACGGCGCGGATGCGCGCGACGTCGATGCCCATCAGCATGGCGCCCTCCGGCTCCTCGGCGAGCGCGCGAATGGCCTTGCCCACGTCGGTGAGCCGGAGGAACCCGAACAGCGCCAGCGCCATGACGACGGCACCGCCGCAGGCGATGAGTCGCGGCACCTCCACCAGGGCTTCGCCGAGCACGAAGGAGGCGCCCGCGTAGGCCGGACGCACGGTGCGGAAGTCGCCCTGCCAGAGCACGAGCGCGAGGTTCTCGAGAAAGAGCGCGAGGCCCAACGTGAGCAGGAGCTGATTGTGCTCGGGCGCGAAGCGATTGGGCTCGATGACCAGCTTCTGCACGAGCATGCCGAGGAGGAAAAAGAGCGGCCCGGTGACGACGACGGAGAGATAGGGATCGATACCGGCCAGCGTGAACAGCCAGTACGTCGTGTACATGGCCAGCATCATCACCGCGCCGTGGGCGAAGTTGATGATGCGCAGCACGCCGAAGATGAGCGCCAGCCCGGAGGCCACGAGGCCGTACACGCCTCCGAGCAGGACGCCGCTGACAACGGCCTGCAGCAGGAGGTCGGCGGTCACCTCCCGCTCAGCCGGCCAGGAGTCCGGCGGAAATTCGAGGAGCGCCACGGGTTCCCCGGGGCAAAGCTGGGGCGCGCCTCGATACTCCGACAGGCTCCTAGCCGTGCCACTTGGGAACGGGGAACACCGGCTTCGCCTCGGCGAAGCGCGCCGGCCCCACGACCATCGGTCTGCCGCTCTGCACTTGCAGCAGTGCCGGCGTGGCGTTGACGTTCTCGCCGGTCTCGTCGAACTTGATCGCGTCCTGCGGCAGGATGTGATCGGCCAGGTTCGTCCTGGCCAGCGCGTCGCGCAGCTTGTCGCGATCGGCCGAGCCGGCCCGCTCCAGCGCGTCCTTGAGTGTGTAGACGACCGTGTAGGCCTGCACGCCGTGCGACGTCAGCGTTGAGTTGAAGCGCTTCTCGTACGCGGCGAACACCGCCTTGGCCCGCGACGACTGCGGATTGTGCCAGTAGTTGCCGTCGAAGAGCTGCTCGGTCAACTCGCGGTTGTCGGCGATGAATTTCGGATTGGAGTACGCCGCATTCGCCAGGCCCACCAGCGCGTGAACGCCGATGCGCAGCTTGGACGCCGTCTCCGCGATGATCTTCGAGTCGCCGTAATAGCCGCTGATCACGAGCAGGTCCGGCTTGGAGGCCTTCACCTTCGACAGCTCGGCGGTGAAGTCCGGCGACTTGAGGCTGTAGGGAATGCGCTGCACCAGCGCGTAGCCGAGCTTGCCGGCGAAGGCCTCCACGTGGTTGCCCATCGTCGTGCCGAAGTTGCCGTCCTCGTGCATCATCGCCACGCGCTTGATGGCGACGTTGGCGGCCCTGGCCATCTCCAACATGTTGTTCATGGTGAGCGTCGCCATGCTCTTGCCGTTGGGCTGCACGCGGAACACGTACCGCAGGCCGCCCTCGGTGAGGTTGTCGGCCACCGCTGCCAGCAGCATGAACGGCGTCTTGTTCTTCTCCGTGATCTGCCGCACCGAGTACGCGACGAGGCTCGAGAACGGGCCGATGAGCGCGGACACGCCCTGATCGATGAGACGCGCGGCTTCCGAGTTGCCCAGCTCTACCTTCTGCTGCGTGTCGCCGGGCAGCAGCGTCAGCTTCGCCCCGCCCAGCGCCTTGACGCCGCCGGCGCTGTTGATCTCGTCCACGGCGAGCTGGAGCCCGTTGAGCGAGAGCTGCGCCTCGAAGGCCAGCGGCCCGGTGACGGGCAAGATGTAGCCCAGCTTGACCTCTTTGCCTTGCGCCCGGCCGACGGCGGGCATCGCGCCGAGCGCTGCGGCGGCGCCGGCTGTTTTGAGGAACACCCGTCGATTCACACGGTCTCGCTGCTCTCGCTGCATGGAGCCCTCCCGGCTGTCGTTGGTGTGGATCAGTATCGGCGGCGCGCGGCCGCGCCCGTCACGCGAGGACCGTCGGTTCCTCCACCGGTGTCCGCAGCGCCTCCAGGGCTTTCAGCACCAGGCGCTTGCGGAACTTACGCTCTTCGTCGGGGCTGAGCGAGGGATCACCGACCACGCTCGTGATCGCCTTGCCCCGGACGATGCGGTTCGACCCGATCGACTTCGCGAGCGCGTCGAGCGCGCTGATCTGCGCGACCGGGATGCCGTGCGCCTCGATCTCCTTCGCCGCCGCGGCGCCGCCGCGGTTGCACGATCCTCACGTGCTCGTGAGGATGACGCCCTCGACGCCGGCCGCTTTCAGCTCCTCGGTCATTTCGCGCGCGAACCGCCGGATGTCGGGAATGACCGACGTGTTGCCGGTGGTGGTGAACAGCTCGTCGAAGAGGCGCCCGATCACACCTTCACGCTCGAGCTCTCGCGCCACGTCGAGCGGCACCACCCGGTGCGGATCGATGTTGATCAGCGTCGTGTCGAAGCCGCCGTGGATGGACTGCCATTGCTCGGGCGGTAGCGCGCTCGCGCCCTTGATCGAGTAGCGCAGCCACTTGGTCGCGTAGCCGGATTCCAGGCGATCCGGATTCCCGCGCGGCACGAGGCCGCCGGTCGTGATGAGCGCGATCGTGGCCTTCGCGAGGTCGCGGAGCGGCGGCGCCGGCGGCACGAGGGTGTACCGGGGGACGGCCCACTCCGTCGCGTACGGTTCACCCCTGAGCTTGTGGAGGAGCATGTCGACGGCGCGCTCGCTCGCGGTGCGTGTTGCCTCGTAGAAGACTCGATGTCCCGTGGCGAGGTATCCCTCGTCGTTCGGTGAGCCGAGCGGCTTGCCGGCGGCGAGGTCGAGCGCGAGCCGCGCCATCACCGGCAGCGCCTCCGCCATGCCGACCGCGCTCTTCTGCGTGCGGACGATGTGGATCTTGGTGCGATAGAGCTCTGCCGCCGCGTTGTCCTCGTGCATCCCGGACACCACCGTCACGCCGAGCCGCTCACGCGCGCCCGTCGTGACTGCACCGCACGCCAGACCGTAGCGGCCGGCCAAGAACGCCGGTCCTGCGATCACGATGTCCGGTCGTTCCGCGGCGATGAGCGCGAGAATCTCGTCGACCGCCTCAGGCTTCTCGGCGACGTAGTTGTCCCCGCAGTACACCGTCGCCACCACGCGCGCGCGTTCGCCGAGCGCTTGCTGGAGCAGCCGCCCCGGGCCCGTCGCGCCTTCGCGCCGGCCGGGCGGCGTGTCGGCCTTGTCCTCGGCGCCGATGCCCGCGAAGAACTGGTTCAGGTAGTGGACTATTCGGAACATTCGTTCCTCCTTGGGGGCCTCGAAGGCACCCCAAACCCCCAAACGCTCGGAGCGCCCCGGGGAACCCGTGGCGCTCCTCGACCCGCCGCCGCAGTTCCTTGGGGGCCTCGAAGGCACCCCAAACCCCCATACGCTCGGAGCGCCCCGGGACACCCGTGGCGCTCCTCGATCCCGCCGCAGTTCCTCTATTCGAAACGGACCGTCATCCTTGAGTGTCCGTACGGATCGACGGAGCTGTGCAGATATCGCATCGGGACCGTGATCTCGCCGCGCGGATCGATCGCCGGATCGACGAGGCGCTGGCCGCCGATCAGCGTCTCCATCCGCGGGAGCGTGACCTTCTGCACGCGGCTCCCGGCGTTGACGACCGCGTCGGCCTCCGGCACCGCGAAGATGAAGCCGGGATCGTCGGGACCCTCGCCGACGTCGTTGTAGACCAGCGTGGTCTTGACGCCCGCGCGCTCGCACTTCTGGATCGCCAGCATGAGATCGACCGCGTGGTTCGAGCCGTTCAGGCCGAGGAAGAGGGCGGCGTCGGCATGGAGCAGCCGCGCGAGCTTCGCCACGGCGCTGGAGCACGCTTCCTTGTCACTGGTGGTCGTCGTCACGCCGCCGAAGAGGATCGCGCCGAGGAAGTTCAGGTCGCGGCCGTGGCGCCGGCAGAGCTCGACGAGCGTCGGGTGGTTCTCGGCCCAGTACGTCGCCCCCGCGTAGCCGCGGTTCCACTCGACGATGGCACCGTCGAAGAACTCGTTGGGATGCGCGAGCGTCCCGAGCGTGAACGGCACGCGGATGCCGTAGAAGAACGCCGTCAACGAAAGGCCCTGGATCGCGCAAACGACTTTCGGCAACGCCGGGTCGCACGGCGCAAGCTGGAACGTCTCGGTCTCGTCAGGCGTCACCGCCGCGGCCGCGCGTCCGAGCCGCGCCGCCACCTTGAGGCCGGCGGCCTGAATGGCCGTCGTGTACTCCGAGGCCTCCGGCCCGCCGGACAGGACGTCCTTCACCTGCTCCGAGCCGGGTGGAAAGAACGCCATGTTCGGCGCGAATTCGAGCACGACGTTCAGCGTGCTGCCGAACGGCGTGAGACGCGCACCCGGGCCCGTCATGTCGATGAGCCGCTCGCGGAAGACGGTGGATTCGCCGGGTACCGGTTCCGCGCTCTCCACGACTGCGACACCGGCCAGTCGATGCGTGCGACCGTCGCCCACCGTGACCGCCGGCGAGACGAATCCGGGAAACACGCCGCCGGGCCCGCTGACCTTCCAGCGCGGCTCGACGACGTCGATCACGTTGACGATGCGGGCGGACTCGCCCGGCCGGACGACGCGTACCCGTGCATCGCTGAAGTGGGGATCCTCGAGGATCAGCGTGCGGAGCTCGACGGGATCGATCGTGAGTGCGTGATCGTCGAGCGCGATCCGCCCATCGACGTGGACGTCACTGATGTGAATGGAGCCGACTTCGAGCCGCATCGCTGTCCTCCTCGCCGGCCTCATCGTAGCTCAGGCCGGTGAGAGGCGATAGTAATCGCCTGTGAGTCGATAGTAATCGCCTGTGAGTCGATAGTGATCGCCTGAGAGCGAAGCGTCGTCATCCTACCCCCCGGAGCCGCGGATCGAGCGCGCGGCGGAGCGCGTCGCCGAACAGATTGGCGCCGAGCACCGTGGCGACGATCGCGAGCCCGGGGAATGCCGACAGCCACCAGGCGGTCGACACGTACGCGCGGCCCTCGCTGACCATGCTGCCCCAGCTCGGCGTCGGCGGCTGCACGCCGAGCCCGAGGAACGAGAGCGACGACTCGACGATGATCAGCTCGGCGAGCTGGAAGCTCGACACCACGATGGACGGACCGACGACGTTCGGCGCGATGTGGCGGAACACAATGCGCGCGCTGCCGCCGCCAAGCGCGCGGGCCGCCGTCACGAACTCGCGCTCCCTCGCGCTGAGCGTGACCACGCGGATCAGCCGCGCGTAGACGACCCAGCTTCGGAGCACCAGCACGATGACGAGGTTCACGAGCGACGGCCTGAGAAGTGCCATCACCGCGATCGCGAGCAGCAGATACGGAAACGAGAGCTGGATGTCCGCCACGCGCATGATGAGCGCATCCGTCCACGATCCGGCATACCCGGAGAGCAGCCCCATGAGAATGCCGAGCGTCGCGGCGACGACAACGGCGACGCCCGCGACGGCGAGCGACGTGCGCGCGCCGTAGATGATCCGACTCAGCACGTCGCGCCCGAGAGGATCGGTGCCGAGCGCGTGCGTCCACGAGCCACCCGTGTCCCACGCGGGGGGCGCTAACCGGTGGAACAGGTCGAAGCTCCGCATGTCATGCGGCGAGAGCACCGGCGCGAGCACCGCAACGAGTCCGACGCACGCCACGACGAGGCCGCCTGGCCCGATCGCGCGCCACGCGCGCCCGACGGGCATCAGCGCCGGTCGAGACGACGCGGTCGGTACTGGAGCCATGACGGCCAACGGCTTGGCGCTCACGCTTCTGCTCGCCGGAGCCTCGGGTCGAGGTAGCCATAGAGCACGTCGAGCGACATGTTGATGACGATGAACGCGGAGGCGACCAGTTCCACGACCGCCAGCACCACCGGATAATCCTTCCGGAGGATCGCGTCGAACACGAGCGTGCCGACGCCGGGCCACGCGAACACAGTCTCGGTGATGACCGCGCCGCCGAGCAGCGTGCCGATCTGGAGCCCGATCAGCGTGACGATCGGCAGGAGCGCGTTGCCGAGCGCGTGCGTCATTGTGACGCCGCGCTCGGACAATCCCTTGGCGCGCGCGGTCCTCACGTAGTCCTGGGCGAGGGACTCGAGCATTTCCGACCGCGTGATGCGCGCCAGCAAGGCGGCGAGCCACAATGCCAGCGCGACCGCCGGCATCACCAGTTGCGGCCACGTCCCGCGTCCCGACACCGGCAGCCAGTGCAGGTTCACGGCGAAGACCCGGATCATCAGGAGTCCGAGCCAGAATGTCGGCACCGACTGGCCGAGCAGCACCACGGCCATCACGGCGCGGTCGAACCATGTGCCCTCGCGGGCCGCGGCGATGACACCCGCGGGGATGCCGAACCCGATACCGAGCAGGAGTGCGGCGCACGTCAGCTCGAGTGTCGCGGGGACCCGCTCCATGACGACGGTGAGCGCCGGACGCTCGAACGCGAACGACAGGCCGAAGTCGCCCTGCAGGACGTGCTCGACGTACCGCGCGTACTGCACGAGCAATGGCTGGTCGAGGCCGTACATCTGGCGGAACGCCGCGCGCTGCGCGTCGCCCGCCTCGGGCGTCAGAAGGATGAACGCCGGATCACCGGAGAGCGAGACGAGGAGGAACGCCACGCACGTGACCCCGAGCAGCGCCAGCGTCGCCTGGAGCACGCGGCCAAGCAGGTAACGTCGCACAGGGTCAGCCGGCGGCGCGCCTCAGCGTGCCGCCGGGATGTAGTAGTAGATGTATCCTTTGCTCCCGCGACCGTTCGAGTACTGCCAGGGGATGTCGCGCCGCTTCGCGATCGTTTCGTCCTGGTAGTGGATGTAGAGCCAGAGCGCCTCGTCGTGCGCGAGCCGTGACAGATCGGTCCAGATCTTGCCGCGCCTGGTCCGGTCCACTTCGTTCGAGGCCGCCGCCACCAGCGGCGCCAGCTTCGCGTCGAGCTCGGGTGTGAAGATGTGCGGCCGGAAGAACCACTTCGCCATCACGTCCGATTCCGCCGAGGTCCCCCACTGGCCGGCCGTCATGCCGTCGAACGTCCCCGCCTGAAGATCTTTCTGGATCTTGGCGCGCTCGGTGGGCACGAGTCGCACGCGGACACCGACCTGTCCCAGCATGGCCGACGCGGCCTCGGCGATCTCCTTGTCGGCGAGGAAGACGCCCGTCGAGATGTTCCAGGTGAGATCGAAGCCGCTCGCGTAACCGGCGTCGGCGAGCAGCTTCTTCGCCTGCGCCGGATCGTACGGGAACGGCTTGATCTCGGGATCGTACCCGAGCCAGCCGGGAATGAACGGCTGACCCGTTGGCTTCCCGTAGCCCTGGAGCAGCGTCTTCACGATCGTCTCGCGGTCCACTGCCAGGTTGAGCGCACGTCGCACGCGGACGTCGCCGAGGGGCTTCTGGAGCGTGTTGAACGGATACGCGATGACCCGTACGGCGGGCACCGTGACGATCGCCGTGTCTCCGGCGGCAAGTTCCTTGAGCTGCGCGATCGGCGGGCCGGTGATGATGTCCACGCCGCCCGCCTTCAGCTCCGCGGCCCGCGTGCTCGGATCAGGGATGAAGCGGAAAATGAGGCGCTTCGGCGCCGGCGCGCCTGCCCAGTAGTCGGGATTGGCCTCGAGCACGATCCGCTGGCCGTGCTGCCACTCGACGAACTTGTACGGGCCGGTGCCGATCGGTTGCTTCGTGCTGAACGCATCCGCGCCGATCTTCGCGTAGACGCGCGGCACGATGTGCAGCCGCGAGATGTTGGCGAGCAGCGGCGGGAACGGCGTCTTCGTCGTGAGCTCGACCGTGTACGGATCGACGACGCGGACCGTTTCCGTCGGGCCGAGGTACGAGTTCTGCGTGCTGCCCTTGTTCGCGAGCCCGAGGTCGATGGTGAACTTCACGTCCTCGGCGGTGAGCGGGTCACCGTTGTGGAACTTGACGCCACGGCGGATGTGGAACCGCCACGTGTTCGGATTCGGGTTCTCCCATCGCTCGGCCAGCATCGGCTTGAGCGACATCTCGGGGCCCGTGACGTCGACGAGCGCGTCGAAGATGTGGATCTCGACGTAGTCGGACACCGCCGCGAGGGCGCCCTTGTTCGCGGGGTTCAGCGTGAACGGTTCCTCGCCGAACGCGATGACCCACGGGTCCTTCGCCAGCGCGGGGACGGTGAGGGACAGCGTGGCGAACACGATGACCAGGGCAGTGGCGATCTTCTTCTTCATGGCGGTCTCCTTTACGGTGCATCCGGCGGGTGCGCGAGGAGAGTAGCGAAACACGTCGAGCAGCGTCAAGGCTCGGTGAAACGCCATGAAGTCGGGCGCACGATCCAGGCGTGCGGGCGGCTCGGCATCAAGACCGTGTTCCCGACGAGCGAGGACGACGCGTGATCGGGCTGCGGATCAAGGCGATGGACGCGGATCGCGGCGCCGGTCGCTAGCGCGGATTATTCATGAACGAACGACGCGCGCCGGCCGGTGACCCGGCGGGAGATGGGCAGCCGGGGTCCTCTGACCACAGGCGCCTTCGCCCCGATCATCGCCGAGCACTTCCCAATCGTCACGGCTGGGTCGTCGCCTCGCGTGACGGGAATGGCTCACCC
>JBGPTW010000069.1:0-30110 GCA_041490825.1 Methylomirabilia bacterium
CAATGCGGTGGGGGGGTGTGGGGGAGGAGCGGCGCCGCTCCCCCCCACGTACATCTAAGCCATGCATCTCGCGCTGACCGAACCTCAGGAGATGCTTCGCTCCGCTGCCCGCACGTTCGTCGAGCGGGAAGCGCCGAGGCACGCCATCGTCGCTCTCCAGCGCGCCGAATCCAGCCTGGTTCCGGAGCTGTGGCGGAAAGCGTCGGAGCTCGGCTGGCTCGGTATCCTCATCCCATCCGAGCACGGAGGTAGCGACAGCAGTCTCACCGACGCGGCGGTGCTCTACGAGGAGCTTGGACGCGGCCCGCTACCGGGACCGTTCTTCAGCTCGGGCGTGCTCGGCGCCCTGACCGTGATGGAGGCGGCGACCGAAGCGCAACGGCGAGCCATCCTGCCGGGCGTCGCGCGTGGCGACGGCGTGCTGTCCGTCGCGATCACCGAGCCGAACGGCGCATGGGGTCCGCAGGGCGTCACACTCAGCCCTCAGCCGCTCGGCGATCAGTACCGCCTGGACGGCACGAAACTCTTCGTCAGCGACGCTACCGCCGCCACGCACCTCGTCGTCGCCGTGCGGACGGGCGGCGGCCCCGGCGATCTGAGCTTGCTCCTGGTCGACGCGCATGCGCCGGGCGTCCGGACGCGGCGTCTTCCCGGGTTCTTGTCGTGGCAGTGTGAGGTCACGTTCGAGAGCGTCGACGTGCCGATGACGCAGCTACTCGGCGGACGCGAGAACCAGGGCTGGGCCGCGCTCGACCGTGCGCTGGTGAAAGCGCTGCCGGTCCTCTGCTCGTTCATGGTCGGCGGTTGCCAGGCGGTGTTCGAGATGTCGGTGGCCCACAGCCGCGAGCGCGTGCAGTTCGGCGTCCCGATCGGAAAATTCCAGCGCGTCCAGGACCACATCATCCGCCTCGTGACCCACCTTGACGCCGCGCGCTGGACGACGGCGGAAGCCTTGTGGAAGGTGGACACCGGCCGTCCAGCCGCCGCCGCCGTCAACATGGCGAAGGCCGTCAGCAGCGAGGCGTACCTCGAAGCCTGCAATGCCGCGCACGAGGTTCACGCGGGCCAAGGAAGCTTGACCGAGTACGGTCTCGCGGCGCACACGCAAATGTCGCGGACACTGTTCGCGTATCTCGGCGACCCGCGCTGGCACAAGCGGCGGATGGCTGACGCGCTCGAATGGTAAAAGGAGGCTCCATGAAGCTGGCAGTTCTCGGATCACTCGTCGGACTCTTGCTGGCCCAACCAGCGGGCGCCGCTGAACTCGTGAAGATGGGCGACCTGCCCGCCATTTCGAGCGCGGGGCTCTACGTGGCGATGGAGAAGGGATTCTTCGCCGAGAAGAACATCACCGTGGAGACGGAGCGCTTCTCCTCGGGGGCGAAGATGACTCCCGCGCTGGCCACCGGCCAGCTCGACGTGTCCACGGGGACGCCGTCGGCGAGTCTCTTCAACGCCATGGCGTCGGGCCAGGACTTCAAGATCGTGGCCGACAAGGGCCAAGTGCGTCCGGGCTCGAGCTTCATTCCGCTCATCGTGCGCAACGACCTGATCGACTCCGGAAAGGTCAAACGCGTGCGCGACCTCAAAGGGATGAAGATCGCGAACGGCGCCAAGGGCATCATCCTCGATTACGTGCTGGCTCGACTCCTCGAGAGCGACGGGCTCTCGTACGATGCCGTGGAGATCGTCAACCTCGCGTATCCCGACGCCATCAAGGCCCTGGCCACCAAGGCCGTGGATGCGGCCATCGCGCCCGAGCCGTGGGGTGTTCGCGCCGAGGAGCAGAAGGTCGGGAAGCGCCTGTTCCTGAGCGAGCTGGTGCCCGACATCGCCACCTTTCAGATCGCCGTCGTGATGTACTCGGGCAAGTTCATCAAGGAGCGCCCGAAGGTGGCGCGCGACTTCATCGCCGCCTACGTCAAGGGCGTGCGTTTCTACAGCGAGCGCGGCCCGAAGAACGAGGAGATCGCCAGGATCGTGTCCAAACATACGGGTGTCCCACCGGAAGCCATCAAGACGGCGATTCCGTTCTACATCGATCCCGATGCGAAGCCGCGCGTGCAGGACCTCGCAACGTTGCAGGCCTGGTTCCACAAGATGGGCTGGGTGAAAGAAATGGTGTCGATGGAGCGCGCCGTCGACCTGACGTTCTTACCGTAGACCGCGTGCTGCTCCTCGAGCTGCGGGAGATCGGCAAGGTCTGGTCCATCAAGCGCACGGGCGAGACGCTGGTGGCCCTGCAGGCCATCACGCTCGACGTCACGCCCGGCGAGTTCCTGATCCTGCTCGGGCCGTCGGGCTGCGGCAAGTCCACCTTGCTCCAGATCATCGCCGGGCTCGAGAAGCCCTCCGGCGGCGAGATCCGCTTCCCGCAGCAGAACGGCGCCCAGAAGCTCACCAGCATGGTGTTCCAGGAGTACGCGCTGTTTCCGTGGCGCACCGTGGCGGAGAACGTGGTGTTCGGTCCCGAAGTGCGCAAGGTGCCGCGCGCCGAGCGGGAGGCGACGGCGCAGCGATTGATCGATCTCGTCAAGCTTCGCGGCTTCGAGACACGGTATCCGCACGAGCTGTCGGGCGGCATGCGCCAGCGCGTGGCGCTCGCGCGCGCGCTGGCGAACGACCCCGCCATCCTCCTTTTCGACGAGCCGCTGGCCGCGCTCGATGCGCAGACGCGTCGCGTGCTGCAGGACGAGCTGGCCCGCATCTGGGCGGAGACGCGCAAGACGTTCATCTACGTGACGCACAGCCTCGAGGAAGCGGTGCTCCTCGGGTCGCGCATCGTGCTCATGACGGCGCGACCGGGACGCATCAAGCGGCTGATCGACGTGAACCTGCCGCGTCCACGGAGCGTCACCCGGCGCGCGGAAGCAGAGATGGTCGAGTCGATCGACGCGCTGCTCCGCGACGAGGTCAAGCAGGCGATGGACATCGAGCCATGAGCGCCTCGCTCCTGCGCAAGGTCGGCTCGGCGCTCCTGATCCTCGTCGTCTGGCAAGTGCTGGTGCAGACGGGTAACATCAAGGAGCTGTTCCTGCCCGCGCCGCTCTCGGTGCTCGACGCGATGTGGGCGATGACGATTTCCGGCCGGCTGCCGTGGGCGGTGCTGGTGAGCCTCAACCGCGTGGTGCAGGGCTTCGTGTACGGCTCGGCCGCCGGCATCGTGCTCGGACTGCTCGCCGGCGCGATCGGCTGGATCGAAGACGTCCTCGATCCGTGGATTGCCGCGGTGTACCCCATCCCCAAGTCCGCGCTGTTCCCGCTGTTCCTGCTCTGGTTCGGGCTCGGTGATTCGTCGAAGATCATCACCATCGCGGTCGGCGTGCTGTTCCTCGTGCTCGTGAATACGATGACCGGCGTGAAATCGATCAACCCGCTGCTGGTGAAGGCCGCGCTCGACCTTGGCGCCAGTCGATTTCAAGTCTTCGTCAAGGTCATCCTGCCGGGCTCGCTCCCGAACATCTTCACCGGGCTTCGGCTCGGCGCCGGCATGGCGCTCATTCTCGTGTTCATCACCGAGATCGAAGCAACGAAGGCCGGCCTCGGCTTCCTCCTGTGGGAGTCGTTCCAGCTACTCGAGACGAAAGACGTCTTCGCCGGGGTCGTGACCTTCGGGCTCCTCGGTGTCGCGACGACGTGGCTTCTACAGTGGATCGAGCGCGTCGCGTGTCCCTGGGCGCGGCGCTGAGCGAATCCGCCTAATGCGACGCGGGCATCGCGCTCAGGATCCGCCTGAGCAACTCGGCGAACTGCCTCGAAGACACGTCTCTTCGGCTATCGTGTTCGCTGTTGACTCTCTGAACGATCACGAGACCACGTTCCGGATCGACCACCGGCCCACCGTCCGTTACGCGCCATCAGCAGGCCGACACGCGCGAGATCGCGCGCCGAGAGCCGGATGACGTAAGCCGGATGCTGCGCGACGCTCTCCTGGTGAAAGCTGGTATCGAAGGTATAGCTGAAGTCCTCGAACTGTAACGGCGTGGCCAGATCGTCGCGCAAAGATTCGAAAACGGTCTTCCCGGTGAATGTTTCCGGCGAGCCGCCGCCATTCTCCCTTGACCGCGCCGACCTGGCGGCGTTATCCATTTGTCCGTGCGTGTTGGAGACCTCGTTTCGGTCGGGGGGTGCGGCGGATGCTTGGCGGAGCCGGAAGGAGAGAGTCGCTGTCGCAGCAGTTCCCCTCTGTCCGCGGGTTTCCTGGGAGAGCCTCGTTCACACCTATCCGATGGTGTCCCAGTTCCGGACGTACCGTCCGGACGAGTTCCTCGAGCAGCGTGGTACGGGCTCAGGATGGACCTCGCCACCGCCTCGTGCGTCGCCCTCCTCCCATCCCGATCGGAACGCCCAGGCCATGGAGGTGGCGCCGAACGAATCTTCGGCTAGCGCGACGAATGAACCGCGTTGCCAACGCAGCGTTCCATCTCGGCTTCCTGTAGGATGGCGCCCGAGCGCTTCGGGCCGGGGCTTTTCGTCACGACGAGCCGGTCGGCAGTGGACTTTGGCCATCCACTGGCTTCGGTGAACAGGCAGCGCTCCTGCGCGCGTACGACGATGGCTATGAGAGAAAAATAGGATCGAACATGTGTGGGATCGCCGGGTTCATCGTGAACCGAGCGCGAGAAGACCGCCGCGAGATCCTGCAGCGGATGACGGACTCGCTGCGGCACCGCGGACCAGACGACGAGGGGGCGTACGTCGACGATCAGGTTGCGCTCGGCGTTCGTCGCCTCGCCGTGATCGATCTGGCCACGGGAGGGCAGCCGATCGCGAACGAGGACGGCACCGTGCAGGTAGTGCTGAACGGCGAGATCTACAACTTCGCCGCCCTTCGCGCGCAGCTCGAGCGCCGTGGGCACCGGTTCCGTACCCGCTCGGACGCCGAGGTGATTGTCCACGCCTACGAGGAAAGCGGCGAAGATTGCGTCCTCGATCTCGACGGGATGTTTGCATTCGCGCTGTGGGACGCCGGGCGGCGAAGTCTCCTCCTGGCTCGTGACCGGATGGGCGAAAAACCTCTCTACTATTACGCCGGCTCGGACGCGTTCGTGTTCGGGTCCGAGCTGCGGGCGCTGTTCGAGTACCCCGACGTGCCCAGGGCGCTGAACCTTGAGAGTCTCTCCCGGTACCTGCTGTTCGAATGCGTCCCGGGTCCGCACTCGATGCTCAGCGACATCGCGAAGCTGCCGCCGGGTCACACCCTGCTCGTTTCACCCGGCGACAAGCCACGGCTGGCGCGCTACTGGGAGATGCGCTTCGCGCCCGACCACTCTGTGGACGAGGCGGAATGGCTCGAGCGGCTGGGCGCGCAGCTCGACGCGTCCGTGAAGAGCCGACTGGTGAGCGACGTGCCCCTGGGGGCCTTCGTCAGCGGCGGCATCGACTCGGGCATGATTGCTGCGCTCACGGTGCGCCTGCGCGGGTTGCCCGCACTACAGACGTTCAGCGTCGGATTCGAGGAGCCGACCTACGACGAACGGGCCTTCGCACGCCAGGTCGCCGACCATTGCCGAACCGAGCACCACGCGATCGTCTTCACGGGGAGCCAGGCGCGGGCGCTGATGGAGAGGGTCGGTGACCTTCTCGACGAGCCGCTCGTCGACGGATCGTTCCTGCCGAGATATGCGCTCGCGCAGGCAGCCCGTGGCGCGGTCACGGTCGTGCTCAGCGGCGACGGCGGCGACGAGCTCTTCTGCGGGTATCCGACGTTTCTCGCCGCACGGCCGTCACGATGGCTCCGGCAAGTTTTGCCGCCGGTGATCGCGCGCGCGGTGAGCGCGGTCGTGGAGCGACTTCCGACCTCGCACCGCTACGGAAGCGTCGAGTTCCTGCTCAAGCAGTTCTTCCGCGGGCTGCCCTACGACCCCGAGGTCCGTACCCAGCTGTTGCTGGGCGGTCGCACGCCGTCCGAGCAAGAGCGCCTGCTCTCGCCGGGCGTCCGGCGGGCCTTGGACTCGTTCGATCCATACGCGGAGCTGACGAGGACGCTCGACGAGACGTCGCTTCGTGATCCGGTCGAGCGCATGATCTCTCAGCACTCGCAGTTCTATCTCGCAGACCAGACGCTGGTCGCCACGGACCGGGCCACGATGGCCGCGGGCCTCGAGGTTCGGGCGCCGTTTCTCGACCACGCGCTCGTCGAGCTGGCTTGCCGGATGCCGACCCGGTTCAAATTGAGGGGATTGACGACCAAGCACATTCTCAAACGGGCCGCCGGCAATCTCCTTCCTCCGGAGATCATCACCCGGCGCAAACAAGGCCTTGGCGTCCCGCTCGCCGCGTGGTTGCGCGGGCCGCTCCGGGACGTTCTCCACGAGCGGCTTTCGGCCGTTCGCCTCGCCCGCCGCGGTCTCTTCGAGCCGGCCACGGTGGCCCAACTCGTCCGCGAGCACCTTGCGGGACGTCGGAATCACCGGAAAGTCCTCTGGGCGCTCCTGATGTTCGACGCCTGGTGCGATCGCTACCTCCCGAATGAGCGCTGGACTTGAACACGCTGGCTCCGGTCATGCGCGTGCGACGCCCGTGGGCCACGTTCGGGTTCTTGATGGCCCTCAGCGCGACGCTCATGTTCTTCGACTTCGGGGCGCGCGTCTTCACGACCAACGACGAGACGCGGTTTCCGATGATGGCGCGCGACATCCTCGCACGAGGCCACTGGCTCACCCCGGAAATCAACGGGGTGCCCATGCTGAACAAACCGCCGCTTCACGCCTGGCTCATCGCGATCGGCGCGTGGCCGACCGGCGCGGTCACGCAGCGGACCGCCGCGTTGCCGTCATTGCTCGCCGCGCTGGGCGTGATCGCCGGGACCTACTGGCTCGGACGGCGACTGTTCGACGCGAGCGTCGGGTTCACCGCGGGGTTGATCGCGGTGACGACGGCGGGAGTCTTTTCTTTGGCGCGCTCGCCCGTTCCCGACATGACACTCTCGCTCACCCTGATCGCCGCAATGGCGGCGTTCGTGATGGCGGAGCTCGAGGGGCGCCGCGGTGCACTGCGCGCGTTCTACGGGCTGGGCGCCGTCGCGTTCTGGATCAAGGGCCCGGTGGGACTGCTGCCGATCGCCGTCGCGCTGGGCTACGAGATCGTCACGTACGGATGGCGGTCCGGGCCGATGCGGCTGGTCTCCTGGACAGGCCTCACCATCCTGGTTCTCCTCGTGGCCCCCTGGTGGCTGCTGGCGCTGCGGGCCGGGCAGTCCGAATTTCTCAACGACGTCGTGATGGGCGACTACGTGCGGACGTATTTCATCGAAGGATCCTGGGGGCCCGCCCGCATCCTGACTCCGCTCCACCTGGCGTTCACGAGCTTGTTGCCGTGGTCGATCGTCCTTCCGATTGCGCTCTGGGGGGTGGCCCGCGGCGTCGAGCCGGGGCAGAAGCGCGGCACGCGTCTGGTGGTGGTGTGGGCCACCGTCGTCTTCGTTGCCGTGGCGGCTTCGCACCGGCAGCGCTGGCGATACTATCTCCCGTTGTGCGTCCCGGTGGCGTTACTCCTGGCCGCCGGCTTGCGTCGCCTCCGCTGGCGCCGGCGCACCGCGGTGTTCGCTACCGTCTGGATCACGATCGCGGTGGGAATGGCAATCGGCCAGGCTGTCGTCACGGCGCGCCAGACCCGAGCGACCGACTGGCAAGCCATCGCCCAGGAAGTCGTCAAGACTCCCGGGCTCGTGTTCGCCCTCGACGCGCCGGAAATCGTCTTCGGATTCTATTTGGGCCGTCCGGTTCTTGGAACACCCGACTACCAAACGTTCGCGCGCGCGCCTGAGGCGCGGTACCTCCTCGCGCCCGCACGAGGTGTGTGGAGCTGGTCACGGGAGGGAGAGGTGCGCGAGGTGGCCGATGGGCTCGTGGCGGGGCGCCGCTTCGTCCTGCTCAAGCGTGAATGAGCCACGTCATGAAGGCGCCGCCGGAGCTCTCGGTTGTTGTCCCCGTTCACAACGAGGCGGAAAGTCTGCCTGTGCTGTGGGGCGAAATGGTGGAGTCGCTCGACGGCCTCGGCCTGATCGCCGAGGTCATCTTCGTCGACGATGGCTCGACGGACTCGAGCGCGGAGGTGCTCCGGAGCCTCGTCGACCGCGACCGCCGAGTGCGCTTGCTTCGCTTCGAGGCTCGCGCGGGCCTGACGGCCGCGTTCGTCGCCGGCCTCAAGGCCGCGCGCGGGGCGATCGTGGCCACGATGGACAGCGACCTGCAGAACGACCCCCGCGACCTCGAAATCCTGCTGGCGCACCTGAACGAAGCGGATGCCGCGATCGGCTCACGGCAAATCCGCCACGACGCGTGGTTGAAACGCCTCTCGTCGCGCATCGCCAACGCGATTCGCAACCGTGTGACCGGGGATCGCGTTGCGGACAGCGCGTGTAGCCTCCGCGTCATGCGCCGGGAATGCATCGCCGCGTTGCCGCCCTACGATGGCATGCATCGGTTCATCCCGACACTCATCCGGTTGGCCGGCTACCGAGTCGTCGAGGTTCCGATCCGCCATCGCCCGCGCCGCTTCGGCCGCTCGAAGTTCAGCGTGCGCAACCGGGCGGCACGCGCACTCGTCGACCTGCTCGTGGTCGTGTGGATGATGCGGCGGCGCCTCCGCTTCCAGATCGTCGAGGATCTCGGAGGCGAGTCGTACCAGGCTGACGACGCAAACGAGGCCGGGGAGTAGGCGGCGATGTCGCGATGGGCCATGAGCGGGCTGCGGTCGACGTCACACACGACATTGAGGCGGCGGTTGTGGCAGGGAGTACGGAGCTTTCGGCAGCCGCGACCTCCGCGAATTCGCGATCGCCTGTGACCGCCGCCGGGGCGCCGGGCCTCACCCGCGCCGTGCTGCTCGCCGCAGTCTCAACGCCGACCCATCGCTCGAATACCACACCGCCCGAGCAGGCCCCGTTCACGACGGAGCCGTGCGCTGTCGGCATCGTCGTGTCAGCGGTCAGCGTGCCGTGCGCTTTTAGCGCTCGACGACGTCGGTGAGGTCCGGGGGCCGGTGCGACGGAGGCCGTGGTAGCGGAATCGCCGCTCCGCAGCGTAGACAGTGTCGCGACTCGGCTTGGAGCGGTGCCTTGCAGATCGCGCACACGTGTTCGGTCCGGGATCGCCGGAGGAAGTACACATTGCGGGCAAAAATCATAAGAGTGACGGCCTCGCCCGCGATGAAAACAGAATCGAGACGATACACGGCGTACGCGAGGAGTAGGGTGCCGCCAGCGAGGGACAAATACCAGTACATCGGCGGTATCACGCTCGCTCTCTGGCGTTCCGTCGCACGCCACTGGACGAGCACCCGGACGCCGAACAGTGCCTGTGCCAGCAGTCCTATTCCGATCCAGAGTTGCCCGGCGGTCATCTCGTCCTGTCAGTACACCACGATCCGTGGGTTCGAGTCGAAGCCGTGAGGCGGTCACCCCGTGCCGCCGCCAACGTCGACCGGCCCGCACCCGTGCGACGCGGGTGGCGACAGCAGGCGGGAAGCCAGGCGAAGCCAAGAGCCCGATTGACCAACGCGCGCGAGCGGCTCAGACTTCCCACGTGTCGCCCTCGCTCGACCAGATCCGCGCGCTCTGCCTTATCACCCATGCCTGACCGCCGTGACTGGACAACGGCGTTGTGGATCACCATCGCCATCGGGGTCACCTGCGGAGTCGCTCTGCTCTTCGGCTTGCGACAGGGCGGTTACTTTGGGCACTGAGGCTGGGTCGACCCGGGGTTCGGCGCCGCTGGACGAAACAGGACGGCAAGACACGCCGAACAAATTGCTTGCATGCGCGCTTGCCCGTCGTGAGACGTGGATCGACTGTCGCGAGGAGTACCCGAAAGACGAGAAACTACGGCGGACCATTCGAATCGTAGCCGAGCGTTGCCGGCAGAGTTCCCAGAATTTCCCCTAAGTATCCGGCGTGAATGGTGGCCCCGGGGTGACTCGAACACCCGGCACGCGGTTTAGGAATCCCCCTTCGCGTGTGACGCCAGATCACCACTGATCGGTTAGGATCACAAACACGCGCGTAAATCGCGGGCGTCCGTGTCTTCGGCGTCGGCTGCTTCCGATCCCGTGCGCTCACGAATGACCTTGAGTGAGCCACACAACTTCGACGAAACTTGGACGCGTGACGGAGCCCGTCGTGCCGGGACCAAATCAGGGGCGGCTCATCCGCGAGCAACGCCGGCGTGCGCGGGAGGCGGCTGAGCCAGCGGCGACCAAAGCCTCTCCCGAGGCGCAACACGCGACGGTGACCAGCCCACCCGCGAAGACACCACGGCCCGCAGTCGCATTGGAGCGCGCCATGAGCCCGCGGCTCTGCGTCGTCGCTCTGCTTGGCGCTACGGGGTGGTTCATCGACTTTATCAGCGCTGCCCCCTGGCGATTGCTGGCGCTGCTCGTCAGGCCGCTCTTGAGGCTGCTGACCTCTGCTTGGCCGAAGTCAACGCCCCAGGTCGCATTGCGCCCGATCCGGACACCTCTCGCGCCGAAGGAGAGCACCATGAGCCGACACACAGTCGGCGCCGATCGACTCCTGCTGCTCTACGCCCTCGTCGTCGGATGGCTGTGCATCTACGTGCCGTGGAGCGGGCGCGGTCGATACGGCCGGGATCTGGGCTACTGGTTTGTGTGGGACGGACCGAAGGAGGCGGCCAGCGTCGATCTTACCCGCCTCGTGCTTGAATTGGTGGCAGCGACGGCTGCGCTTGTAGCGCTCGCCGTGTGTCGGGAATGGTGGCGACGGCGAAGAGGCGGATGAAGTCACGAAGGTCCCTCGAACCGTTGACCTATCGAGCGTTTGCTATCCGATGACTTTTCTTCCTGCCGTTGCGCTCTTCGTCGCCGCTGCGACTTACCTTTTCACAGAGTCTCTGCAAAGCGCTGCCCTTGCTGTCTGTGTCGTGTATCTCGCGGTCCTCCTCGGGGGAACGCTGCTCGTCAACGGGTGGGTTTTCCTCGCAAAGCGCATCACGCAGGCGCGTTCAGTATTCGGAAACCGCCGAGCTCGGCGCTACCTCAAGCAGGAGTCCGCGAAAGGCCCTGTGACACTCGAAACTCTCTGGCACATCATCCGGACCCATGACCATCAAGCTTCAGTCGTCGTTGAGTGGCTGCAAGCGTGTGCGCCCGGCTTCGCGACTTCCGTGAGCGCCGAGCCGCCGGCGACGGATGCGCTTTACCTGATCACTGGGGGGTGGCGCGTCTGGCCTGATCTCGACGACTGGTACAACGCGGAGCTTGAGGCGCTGATTGCTCGGACGGGAGCGGAGCCGATGCTTCTGCCTCAGCTCGCCGCATTTCTACGTACCAAATCGCCGACTCCCTTCTTAGCTCACGTGGAGCACGACTTTAACTGGTTCTACGGCGATCCTGAATCCCACCACGACCGATTCCAGGCTCAGGTGCGCGCAGAGAAGTTGCGAGAAGAGTCTTTGCACCGTCCGGACCCTGACCCTTCATTCGCACCTCGCGACGCTCTCACCCTTCTGAAGCATGGTGACGCCGCGATACGAAGTGAAGACCGCTGGCTTGAGGACCTCGAGCGAGAGACGGAGGCGACGGCGGAGGCCCCGATGGGCCGGAGAAAGCTCTTCGTCCTGCGAATGCTGATGCGAAGTGTCTCCGACACCGAGGTGCGGCGCCGAGTCGTTCGCCATTACTTCATCGCTGAGGCGCAGACGGAGTTCGCGGAGGCGCTGGGGCTCCGAGATCCCGTTTTAGAGACTGCGTACCGGCGAGTCCGTACGGCGTATCACGACGTGCGATTGGCCTTAGATCTTTTTCGTCTCCCGGGTGTATTCCTGCGGGACCGGGACGGAAGTTATGACGTGCAGAGCGTGAGGCGAATCTGGTGGACGTGGGCGGCGTCCAGTCGTTACGGTCGGCGTCACCTTTGGTCTGACGATGACCCGTGGGCAGACGAGGCTGTCCGGGGGGGGACCTAGCGAGGACCCGAGGCTCGAGTGACGCGATGATCTCGCACCCCGACCTTGACGAGCTGGAGGTACGGCGATTCTGCATCTGTGCAACGTTCGCCTGATAAAGTGGCGGACGACGCGGCATCGGCCCGCGGATGCGCAGCTCGCGATGCTCAGTCACGGGTCTCTCTTATTGCCTATTCTACCTCGTAGCTTCCGCCGCTCCCGGGCGATGACCGAGGCGCGGACGCCGGCCGGTGCGATCGCGCGCAGATGGTGGAGCGCGTGGAGCGCCATCGTGCGCCCGCCTCGGTGGGCGAGCATCTTTCGTCCCCACGCCGAGTTACCGACAAGGCCACGCTTCACGGCCGAGATGATACCGCCGATCCTTGCGGCGAACCGCGGTCCCGTGAGCCGGCTGCGGTGGCGGTCCGCGCGACCGAGGAGACATTCGGCGATCCGTTGCTGTGCCGGTGTCAGGCCGTGCTCGGAGCCGAAGACGCCCACGCGATCCGACGCATCACCGCCCCACGCGTCCGGTTCGCTTGTGCTGGTTCGTGAGCGGCGTTCGTAGCCGGCGAACGGCATGCGGAGGCGACCACGTACGAGATAGCGACGCCGGCCGGTCAACGCAGGTCTCGCAGTCGGTTCTCGGCCACTCCGAGACGCCGGCATTCCGCCTGGGCACGTGTAACAGTGTCCACGAAGGGCGTCAGAACGACAGAGGGTGAGTAACAGCTCCGCCGCCAGTCGGTGAAGCGTGTAACGCGGTCGAGCTCGGTACGCGCTCGCTGGTAGCGTTCGACGGCCGCTGCGGTAGCGTCGGGCGAGTGGCCGACGTCGCCGATCGCGGGTTGATCGCCAGTGCTCGCGCGACGAGCGTGCTGCGCTTCAGGGACGACGCGAGGCGCGCCGGAAGGGCGACAGAGCGGGTCGCGGCTTTCGTCCGCCTCAGGGCCGACGGACGGCGACGGAGGAGGCATCGTCCCGTTGACTGCGAGTCCCGGGGCACGCCGCGCGGCCCGTCGATCCCGCTGCGCCGCGCTCAAGCAGTCGCGACACCACCGCTGGCCGTCCAGGCGCGGTCGTTCACCGCAGCGCGAGCACGGGCGCTCGCCGGCCGGCACTTCGTCGGTGGTGAGGAAGCTCACTGATCGGCGTCTCGAACCCGCACGTCGCTAATCTCGGCGTCTAGCTCGACCTTGGCGTGCGTGATCGTCTTCACGCCCTCTGGGGTCCGGTCGGCGATGGACATGAACTGCATCAACTCTGCGGCCGTCCAGATCCGACCCCGTCGCACGCCCTCGGCCATGAGCCGCGACACGTCCCGAGCGGCCGGCACCATCCAGAGCGTGACGTCCAGCCAGGGAACGCGCACCTCGAGCAAGGCGCCCTCACGCGCGAACATGTCGAGCGGCATCCCTAGGAACGGCAGGGCTTCGGCCACGTGGCGGGCCGTGCGTTCTTTCGTTAATTCGTTTGTTTCGTAGGTTGGCTGAGTCACGCGAAGTTTCGCCTCAGCCTGCTTGGCGAGCTCCAGGTAACTCATCGAGAATTTCTCCGGCCACGAAAGAAACGAAAGTACGAAAGAAGTCTCATGCGGCCCCCCACACCTCGGCGGAGCGACCCTTGGCGCCGTCCGCCGCGCGAAAAGAACGGGTGACCTTGCTCTGTTCCACGAGGAGTCCAAGGGCAGCGTCAATCTCGGCCGCGCTCTTGTTGCGGCCAAACAACGCCGAGATTTCCGTCCGAGTGAGCGGCCCTCGCCGGCGCAGGGCCGCCAAGATCGTGTCCGCGACAGACAGGCCGAGTAGGCCACCGCCGAAGATCCGCCGCGCGCTCGCATCCGCGTAGTCCCACACGGCCAGGCCGGCGCGAAGGTGCTCAGGCCGAACGACGGGGGAGCAATCGAGCACGGCGTAAATGTTTGAGAGCCTGAGCACGTGAGCCTCGCCCCGGGCGAGGATCGCCCCAAGCAAGCCCGGCTCGCCCTCGCTGAGCTTGGGGTAGACCGCCGCCCAGAGCGCTCGGGCGTCGACATCTCGAACCAGGAGATGATGTCGGTTCTGGGCTACGACGCGACGTAGCTCGTCGACCAGCGGCGAGAGCGCGGTATCGGTGATCCCTGTTGGCTCTGGCAGGCATTTCGAGCGCCGCACCATCACGAAGATGAATCTGTTCGCGAACCCGTTGGCGCGGTCGGTCTCAGTGAGAGACGTCACCAACTCCTCGCGGGTCGTATGCGCGACCAGTGAGACGTGGGCGCCGGTCGCGCGAAGCGGGGTGTTCTTCGTGAGCGTCGAGAGGTCTCCTGTCTCCCAAGCCTCGCGGAGCACCGCGGACAGGCTATTGGTCTCGCCCTGCATTCGACGGAGCACCGTCGCTAGCTCCGGCTCGATCACGAGCAGTCGCTTGTCCGCCTCGCCAGCGTCGACCATGACCGTCTGATACTCGACGATGTGCCCGCGTTCCTTGATCGGTTGTTGTTCCTCGCGAGCGTCACGTACGTTGGCGATGAGCCCCTCACCGCTGGATAGGCCGCTCTTGATACGCATCTTCGCCCACGATTCATCGACCTTACCGAGCATCCATCGCGGCGTCGACCACGCCTGGCCCTTGCGGCCCTTCGCGGTGTCGCCCACCAACGCGACGTACTCATTGCAAGGATGCATCGTCTTTTCGACCAGGGCATGCGGCCCGCGGCCGATCAGGTTTCCCGTGGCGATAAGGACGTGCATCAAGATCGCTACGGGGTCAGCCTCACTGTGCGGCTCGATCGCCTGGACGATCCGGCCGGCGAGCCCATGGTACGCGTCTGGTGCCATCCGCGGCGTGAACTCGATCACCGGGAGCGCCTCGATCTCCGCCCGGCTCGGCCCGCTCGCGAGCATGTCGTCGATCTTCACGCGGCCACCTCCACCGGTAACATCACGAGTTGCACGTGCGCGCCGCGGCGCTCAAGTGTCTCGCCCAGCCGGTGCATCGCCCGTGCGACGGCGAGGTTGGTCTGCACGTCGCCGTCTGGCACGAGCTGGACGACACGTCCGCTAAGGGGGACGCAATCGAAGTCGCTGAGCAGCTCGCGGGAGCCGCCGGCGTGCCAGCTTTCGACGCCGCAGATGCCGATGGCGCCGGGACCGATCTGTGAGAGCGCCAACGACTTCTTCTCGCCCTCACAGACCCAGAGCTGCACGTCGGAATGCAGAACCGCGTCTAGCGTTGGAAGCGGAAAGTAAAGCCTGACGCCAGAGCGCTTCGGCTGGAGATACTTGATCGTCCCGCGCTCGGTCTTGAGTGGCGGGAAGATCTTCAGTCGCACGTGATCCATCCATCCCCCGCACGGGTTGGCGAACGGGATGATGTACGCGCTAATGACCTTCGGAGTCGGGAAGCCGAGGAGCTGGTCGATCATGTGCGGCGGGACCGAGCGAATTTTCTGCATCGCGATCGTCGCGTCGGTGAGCCCCGACTTGCGAAGATCCGCAAGGTGCTCGGGTGCAAGCGGGTCGCGATCGTAGGGGACGCTGAGCAGGAAGTCGAGATGCGGGTTCATCGCGGCTTTTGGCGACTCACGCGGATACGCGCCGGTCGCGCAGGTAGCGGTATAGATCCTCCTCGAGCACCACCACCCGCCGGCCGATGCGGCAGTGGGGCAGTTCACGGCGCCGTATCGCCCGCCGGATCGTCGGGACGCTTTGTGCCGCAATGTCGGCCGCCCGCTCTACCGACAGCGCGCGGGCCGGTTCCACTTGGGACTTCTCTCTCGCTGCGCGCGTACTCATCACTGAATCCCTCCTTGACGCCTGGAAGCATCAGGAGTATTTTCACGTGCAGCAGCGATGATGTCTACGGTTATAGCCAGTTATACCGTGATCACGAATCGCCCCGCACGATCAGCGGCCTAGCGTACGCACCGTGAGCCGTCACCCCGTCTTCGTGCGGTGTTTGCCGGCCCTCGCTCTTGAGATCCAGGTCGGGTGGTTTTCCCGGCTTTTCGAACTGCTACGCGTCTTGGATCGAGAGGGCTGGGTCTGGTCCCGCGCCGCCGTCCGCGCGATAAGGACGCTCGTGAGCCGTGAATCCTGGCAGCTTCTCAACGCCCGGAAACGCGACGCGGTGCTCGGGGAGCTCAAGGATCTTCAAACCCGCTTGGCGGCGATTGCCGACGGCCGCGCGGTCACGATCGAGATTCGGGACGCATCCCTCGTTACGTGGTTCAACGCTGGGGAGCCACAGCGGCAAAACTGGAGCCTGGAACAATTTCAAACGTCCTTCCCTTCGATCGCCGTGACCTACTTGACCGACGCTGCCGTTTGCCGCCGCTGCCGCCGTTGCGGACGGCTGTTCGCTGCGGCGCGAGGCCGTGGTCCTCTGCCCCGCTATTGCGTTGGATGCGGTCAGATGGCCCGCACGCAACGCTGGCGCGATGCCCACCGCGAGGAATTCCGAGCGAAGCGCCGAGCCGCGTACAAGCGGCGAGTGGAGCGTCTGTACGGAAGGCCGATCAAGATTCAGCCGCGCCGGCGCGCAGTGAACCCCACAAACGAGAGGAAGACAAAATGACAGGCGAAAGCCTAGCTGCGGGACAAGCACGAGCATGGCGGAGCACGCGGAAGAAAGACCCAGCGCCCCGTGGCGTCTTCCGCCACCGCTCGGGTGTCTGGGCGATACGGTTCACGTGCGCGGCGGGTCACGTTCACGAGCAGAAAATGGGGCCGATCAAAAGTGACGCGATCCGCGCTCATGCGGCTCGCCGTCAGCGCGTGCATGACAAACCGGGATGGTGCCCGAAGGCCGAGCGGCGCGCCGTCCACGAGGAGGAGCGCCGGCGGGAGGAACAGCGGCGGCGGCAGGAGGCCAGCGCGATCACCGTCCGCCAGTGGGCCGAGCACTGGCTCAGGACGCACGCTATCCCGAACCTCCGCGAGCGCACCGTTGCGGGGTACCGCGCCAACCTTGAGCGCCACGTCTACCCCACACTCGGCAGCATTCCGCTGGCGGAGTTGAAGCGCGCCCAGGTCAAAGCGTTCTTCGCGGAGAAGCAGGCCGCACGGCTCTCTCGCGGGACGCTCCGCAACATCGCGGTGCCGCTCTCCGTCATGCTCAACGCCGCGGTCGAGGAGGAGCGCATCACCGGGAACCCGGCGTCGCGCCTCTGGAAACGCCAGCGCGGGCGCACGGAGCAGGAGGCGCGAAAGGTGACGGTGCTCACGGCCGAAGAGCTTGCGCTTGCGCTCCGGGCCGCCGACGAGCACTGCCCCGAGCACGCCGACGTGATCTACACCCTTGCGTGGACGGGGTGCCGTTTGAGCGAGGCGTGCGGGCTCCAGTGGGGTGATATCGACCTCGCCGGCGGTTTCCTCGAAGTGAACCGCACGGCGATGTATCGTGGCCACGCCATCATGATCGGGGCGCCGAAGAGCGGCAAGGCGCGGCGGGTAGACCTCCCCGCCGCTTTAGTCGCACGCCTTCGCGCCCGTCAGAGCATCCGCGAGGCTGAGGCGGCCGTTGCCGGGCGCGAGTTGTCGCCGTGGGTATTCCCTGCCCCGACCGACGAGAGCAAGCCAGTGAACGGCGCGTTCGTGCGGTACAAAGTCTGGTACCGGCTCCTCCGGCGCGCCGGGCTCCGAGCCGTCCGCGTCCATGACCTCCGGCACAGTTACGCCAGCCTGCTCCTCCTCGCGGGCGAGCCGCCGGTGTACGTCAAGGAGCAGCTCGGCCACTCGACGATCCAGGTCACGGTGGACATCTACGGCCACATCCGCCCTGGCGCGAACCGGGGCGCTGTGGATCGCCTGGCGGAAGCGACTGGCGGGACGCGACCGGACGCTGTCGCCGCGAGTGATCGGACGCCGGAGTCGCCGCGGCACTTCGACTTTTCTTCGACTCGCGCGGCTGGCTCAGGTACCGCGCGGACCATCGCACTGTAAGTAGGTGGAAGATTGGTGGCCCCGGGGTGACTCGAACACCCGGCACGCGGTTTAGGAAACCGCTGCTCTGTCCACCTGAGCTACGGGGCCGTCCGGACTACCCGCGCTGGACGATCTAGTGTAGCAGCTTGGCGCAGAGGACGATCGCCGTGCCCACGCCGTCGACGAACCTCAATCTCATCGCGTCATGCGAGATACTCGAGCCCGATCGACTCCTCGTAGCGCACGCCCTCGCCATCGAAGTAGATGATCGTGCACTCGAGCTTCTGCTCGCGATCCTCGATCCAGCGGCCCGCCGGAGTCAGATATGCGAGGGGATGCTCGCCGCCGGGCGGCAGTCCGGTCACGCCGTCCTTGCACACGGGCAGCGACGAAAAGGTCACGCGCTCCTCGCCTGCCCCGGCGTCACGCGGCGCCGCGGCCCAGATCATCGCGTCGCGTGTCACACGGATCGAGACGTTACGTGCTGGCAGATCGCCGCCGTTCCGCAGCACGACCGGACGCCGCTTCGCCGACTCTTCGGGATCGCCCTTGACGATCAGGAACACGTTGGGCCGGCGGGTCTTGCCCGCTGCCAGCCCCGCGCGCAGCTGACGCGCGTGGTAGAAGATCGCGACGGTCACCAGCGCGGTCAGAACAACGCGACCGAGCAACGCCATGCCGGGGCGATCAGATCACGTCCGACGCGTTGACGCCGCGCGCCCCCAGGAGCGCCCGGAGCTTACGCAAGCCGCTTGCCTCGATCTGTCGCACGCGCTCGCGGCTGAGTCCGAGCCGCCGTCCGATGTGCTCGAGGGTTTCCGGCGCATCCGCGTCGAGCCCGAAGCGCCGGCGCAGCACCGTGCGCTCGTTGGCCGCGAGATCGTCGAGCACGGACACGAGATCGGCGCGGCGGCGAAAGAGCGAGGCCACGCCCGGCTGCGGCGCGTCGTCGGCCACGATGTCCGACAGTCGCCCGCTGTCCTCGCCGGCCGGAGCGTCGAGCGACACCGGGTGCTGGCGAATCTCCTCGAGCTCCTCGACTTCTTCCACGGTCGTGCCGAGCGCCTTCGCGAGCTCGTCCGCCGTCGGCGTGCGTCCCAGCTCCTGCGTCAAGCGCTTCTGCTCGCGCGTGTACCGTCCGAGCAACACCTCGACGTGCACCGGGAGTCGAATCATCCGGGCCTGGTTGGCGCGCGCGCGCGCGATGGCTTGACGGATCCACCACGTCCCGTAGGTCGAAAACCGCGTGCCGCGCGACGGGTCGAACTTCTCGACCGCGCGGATGAGGCCGATGTTGCCTTCCTCGATGAGATCGGACAGCGGCAGGCCGCGATTCCGGTAACGCCGCGCCACCTGGACGACGAGGCGCAGGTTCGATTCGATCAGGCGCTGCTTGGCGGTCTCGTCGCCGGCGGCAATGCGTCGGGCCAGATCGACTTCCTGCTCGCGCGACAGGAGCGGAATCTGCGAGATCTCCTTGAAATACACCGCGAGGTTCGCGCGGCTCGTCTCGCGAGTCTGCCCGCGGGCGTCCGCGTCGATGGCGTCGACCAGGACCTCGAGCGGTTCGTCGGGGACGACGTCCTCAGCGCGGTCGTCACTCATCGTGCTCGTCCTGATCGTTGTTCTCTTCCGTCCGGGCGACCTGGGGCGGCAGCGGCAGCAGATAGAGCGGGTTGTACACGAGCCCCTCGTGGCGGATCTCGAAGTGGAGATGCTCGCTGGTGGCGTGGCCCGTGCGGCCGACGGCGGCGATCGTCTGGCCCGCCACCACCCAGTCCCCGACATCGACGAGGTTGCGCTCGTTGTGCGCATAGACCGTCACGAAGCCGTTGTCGTGGGCGATCTTGACGACGTTGCCGTAGCGCGGCTCCACGAAGCTTGCGATCACCAGTCCGGTCGCCGCGGCGATCACCGGTGTGCCAGGATCCGCCTGGATGTCGATGCCGCGGTGCCAGCCCATCCGGCGCCGGCCGAACATCGACGTCAACGGTCCTTCCACCGGCCATTGGAACGGAGGCGGCACGTCCTGGAATTTCGGCACCGCGAGGACGAAATCCTGCGGCAGCCGAGCGGTCAGCGCGACCGGCCGCACGCGCACGCGGGTCCGCGTGGTCACTCGCGCCGTCTTGCTCGCAGTCGGAATCGCGAGACGCTGTCCCGGCCTGACGCGCGCCGTGCTGGGCTTCAGGCCATTCGCCGCGAGAATCGACCCGATGCTGACGCCGTAACGCCCGGCGATTCCGTAGAGCGTCTCGCCGCGTTCCACCTGATGCACCCGGACACTGCTGGCGGATGATTGCGCCGACGCGGGCGACGCCGCAAGAGACGTTGTCAGTCCCGGAGCGCCGAACAGCCCGAGCGGGCTCATCGAGAGAATGAGGCCCAGCGCTCCGATGCGCAGCGCCGGCTCAGCTCGCATCGTCGTCCCCGCCGTAGCGGATCGCGAACGACCGGAAACGATGCGTCGGCTCGAGCCAGCGCACCGATGCGCGTTCTACGCGCGAGCCATGGGGCCCGCGGCGAACCTCGGCGATCAGCGCCTCGATGGCGCTGCGCTCCCCTTCGGCGTGCACTCGTACTCGTCCATCGTTAAAATTCGTCACGTAGCCGGTGAGTCCGAGCAGGGACGCGTGGCGGTCGACGTAGGCCCGAAAACCCACGCCCTGCACCCGTCCCTCGACGGTGATCTCGGCCGCCGCACTCGACGTGGTCACGTCACCGGCCGGCTTGAGCCGCCGCCGGCGAGGCCGAGCCCCGCCGGCGGTCGACCGAACTATGGTCGGGGCGAGAGGATTTGAACCTCCGACTTCACGGTCCCGAACCGTGCGCGCTACCAGGCTGCGCTACGCCCCGATTCAACTGGGGGCCCCGACATGGCCCCCAGACCCCCCAAACGCTCGCCGGGCGCCGGGGAACCCGGCGCCCGGCTCGATCACCGGCGCCCCGGACCCCAACGTTTGGAGCGCCGCGGGAAACCCGTGGCGTTCCGAGATTCTCCGATATCCTACGGCTATTGTACAGGCTCACGCCTCCCAGGCGTACTTCCCAACGAGCTTGACGAACTTGCACTCACCATGGGGCGTGGTCACCATCTGGCCGCGGATCTTCTCGACCAGCGTCAGCGTCTGGCTGGCCTGATCGCCGAGCGGCAGCACCATCCGGCCCCCCTCGGCCAGCTGCTCGAAGAGCGGCGACGGCACGGACGGCCCGCCCGCGGTCACGACGATCCGCTCGAATGGCGCTTCGTCCGGCCATCCGAGCGCGCCGTTGCTGACGCGGATCCAGATGTTGCTGTAGCCGAGACTTTCCAGGAGCGTGCGCGCGCGCTGAGCCAGGCGTGGCAGGCGCTCGATCGAACAGACGCGGCGGGCCAGCTCGGCCAGGACGGCGGTTTGATAGCCCGAGCCCGTGCCCACTTCCAGGACCTTGAGACTTTCCTTCAAGTCGAGGAGCGATGACATCAGCCCCACGATGTAGGGCTGGGAGATCGTCTGGTCCTCCCCGATCGGCAGCGGATGGTCACCGTACGCGCGCTCGCGGAGAGCCTCTTCCACAAAGAGGTGTCGCGGCACGCGACGCATGGCGTCCAGCACCCTCGTGTCGCTGATCCCTCGCCGCACGAGCTGCTCTTCCACCATGCGCTCGCGCACGGTCACGGTGGAGCCGATCTCGCTCATTCCTCGCCTTCGCCGGGCGCACGCGATCGCGTGCGGCTGCTCGGCGGCCGCAACTGCGCGTTGAGCGCGCCTGGCCACGCCGCCATCTGGGCCACGGCGTGATGGTTCGTGAGGTCGAGGTGCAGCGGCGTGACCGTGACGTGGCCGCCGTGGATGGCGCCCATGTCGGTCCCCTCGAGCACCTCCCATCGGGGCTCGCCGGCCCCGATCCAGTAGTGTGTCCGACCACGCGGATCAGCCTGCTCGACGATCTTGTCCGAGTAGACGCGATGACCGAGCCGCGTGACCTGAATGCCCTGCAGCGGGCCCGCGGGGACGTTCACGTTGAGCAGCGTTTTTCGCGGCACGCCCTCCACGAGCATGCGGGTCGCCACGAGGCGCGCCACCTCGCCGGCGACGGCGAAGTCACCGCCATCGAGCAGCGACACCGCCAGTGACGGGACGCCGAGCAGCGTGCCCTCCATCGCGGCCGACACCGTCCCCGAGTAGGTCACGTCGTCGCCGAGGTTGCTTCCGTGGTTGATCCCGGACACGACGAGCACCGGCGGCTCCGGCAGAAAGCCGAGCACACCCATGTTGACGCAATCGGACGGCGTGCCGTTCACCGAATGCCAGCGGTCGCGAATCTGGACGACGCGGAGCGGCCGATGAAGAGTCAGCGCGTGACCGCACGCGCTTTGCTCGCGCTCCGGCGCGATCACGTGGACGTCGCCAAGATCTTCGAGCGCCTTGGCGAGCGCCTGGAGCCCGGCCGCGTGCACGCCGTCGTCGTTCGTCACGAGGATGACGGGCATCGCGCGAATGATACCAGAGCGGCTCCAGCTACCGGTCGAGCCAGACGTCCTGCATGCGGCCGAAGCTGTAGATCGTGTTGTGCGGCACGAGTCGTTTCACGCGGCGGCCAGCTCCAGCGCCTCGAACCGATACCCCCCATCCCGCCGCACGATGAACCCCGGCTTCGGGAAGTGGGCGGCCAGCACGAGCACGCCGGAGTCGGCATGGCGAGCGACGAAATCTTCACGAGCGGCCCGGGCCCGCACAGGATCCTGGCAGAAGCGGCTGTTCCACTGCGGCTCGGCCACCTGCACGGTGCGATGCATGACGTCGCCGGAGAAGACCGCCTCGCCCGCGCTCGTCCGCAGGCGCACGAACACGTGGCCCGGCGTGTGGCCCGGGGAGGGCTCGAAGCGGAGATATTCGTCGACGACGTGATTGCCGGCGACCAGAAGCGCCTGCCCGGCGTCGGCGACTGGCAGCACGCTGTCTCCGATGCACGGCTCGTTGCTGCCGGGCTTCCTGCTCTCGTGCTTCCAGAACTCGAACTCCTCGCCGGCGAAGATGTAGCGCGCGTTGGGGAACGTGGGGCGCCAGCGGCCGGCGACCAGCCGCGTGTTCCAACCCACGTGGTCGATGTGGAGATGGGTGCAGAGCACGAGATCGACGTCTTCCGGCGTGCCACCGGCGGCGGCAAGATCGGCGAGATACGAGCCCTGCCGCAAGTGCCAGGCCGGTGAGCCGTCCCGCGGCTTGTCGTTGCCGACGCCGGTGTCGATGATCACGGTGCGCTCGGGCGTCCGGACGACGAACGTCTGGATTCGCGAGCCGAGATCGCCGACGGCCTCGTCGAAGAAGTGCGGCCGGAGCCAGTGGTGATGCTTCGCGATCGCTTCCGGTGTCGACTCCGGCAGCATCGAGCTGGTCGGGAACGACGAGCGCCCGATCTCGACCACGCGCGAGATCGTCACCTCGCCGAGCGTGATGGGCGCCGCCGGTCCCGGGGCGCTCATCAGCGGAGCTCTGGGATGAGCCAGAGCGGCGTCGAGCCTGCCGCGACGCGCTGGATGTTGTCGAATGCGTTCCGGAACGCCTTGGCCCAGTTCTCCCACGTGGGACCGGCCGTGTGCGGCGTGATCGTGATGTTGTCGAGCGCAAAGAGCGGATGCTTTTGCGCCGGGGGCTCCTCGACCAGCACGTCGAGACCGGCGGCGGCGATCTGGCGTGTCGTCAGCGCCTGTCGCAGCGCGTTCTCGTCGACGACGGGGCCGCGGCACGTGTTGATGAGGAACGCCGTGTCCTTCATCATCGCGAACTGCCGCGTGCTCATCATTTTCCGCGTGGCCGCGTTCAGCGGCACGTGGAGGCTGACGACGTCGGAGGTCTTCAGAAGCTCCTCGAACAGCACGAACCGGACCCCGAGCGCGTCCTCCTGGTCCTCGGTGAGCCGGATCACGTCGTAATACTGCACGCGCATATCGAGCGCGCGTGCGCGGCGGGCGACCTTCTTGCCGATCGTGCCGAAACCCACGATGCCGAGCGTCTTGCCGGCCGCCTCGTAGAGCCGCGTCTCCGAGAAATCACCGACCCGCCACTTGCCTGCGACGACGTTGTTGTGCTGCCATGCGAGCTTCTTGAGCGTGGCGAGGATCAGCATGATCGTGGCCTCGGCGACCGCGACGGAGTTGGCGCCGCCGTTGTTCGCGATCGGCACCCCGGCCTTGCGCGCGGCCTCGATGTCGATCTTGTCGTACCCGGCGCTGATGAGCTGGATGAGCTTGAGCTTCGGCGCCGCCTGGTAGAAGTCCGGGGCGAAACGGGCTCGCGCGAAACCCATGAAGTACTCCGCATCCTTCATCGCGCCGGCAAATTCCGGCGCGTGCTGATCGATGACCGTCAGCTCGTACCCGGCTGGGAGCATCTCGTACGCGAGGTCGATGATGGCTTTCGGCAGCGGGGGCGACATGACGATCTTGGGCACGGGGCGCTCCTTCTCGTGTGAAGTTGAGGTCACTGCCCGCGGAAGACCGGCGGGCGTTTGTCCAGCATCGCGCGGACACCTTCCCGCGCGTCGTCGCTCTTGCGGGCCTGCTGAGCCAGCGCATCGAGATCCGCGTGCTCGATGCGTTCCCGCAGCGAGATGGCGCGCGCGATCGTCGCCTTCATTCCGGCCAGCGACAGCGGGGCGTGCCCCGCGATCGTGCGGGCCAGATCGTACGTCGCTTTTTCGAGCTCGGCCAGTGGGACCACCTGATGCACCATGCCGACCTCGTACGCCCGCCTGGCATCCACGGGCTCACCCGTCAGCAAGATCTGGCGCGTGAAGGCCGGGCCGAGGATCTCGACGAGCTTCTGGCCCAGCGTGAAAGGCACGACGAGCCCGATCCGGGCGAGCGGCATGGCGAAGCGCGCGACGTCCGCCGCGACCCGCAGATCGCAATGGAGCGCGAGCTCGCAGCCACCCGCGAACGCGGCGCCCTGGATCATCGCGATGGTCGGATGTCTCGACCGCTCGATGCGCTGGAGCACGCGCGTCACGCCGGTCTCGGGATCCGCCTCTTCCGTCTGCCGCCGGCGGAGCTCATCGAGGTCCATGCCCGAGCAAAAGGCGCGGCCCTCGCCTCTGACGACGACGACACGCACGTTCGGATCGGTGTCGAGCGTCTCGAAGTACCGGTAGAGACCGTCGAGAACCACGGAGTTCAACGCATTACGCTTGTCGGGGCGATTCAGCGTGATCGTCGCCACGCCGTCGTCCACCCTGCACCGGATGTCGTCTGCCATCATGCCTCCGAGTTCTTGATACGCTATGCCGGCCACATGATACGACGTTGGGGGCTCACGGTCCCGCTGGCCGGGATTCCGCTGTCGGAGCACGGCCGCGTCTTCCGCGAAGCCGAAGCGCTCGGCTACACGGACTTCTGGTCGTACGAATCGGACGTCGACCCCTGGGTGCCGCTGGCTCTCGGGGCCGCGTGGACAGAACGCGCGACGCTCGGAACCGCGATCGTCGGCGCCTTCACGCGTGGGCCGGCCATCATCGCCATGGCGGCGGCCGCGATGGGCGAGGCGGCGCCTGGTCGCTTCTGTCTTGGTGTCGGCTCGGGCTCGAACGTCACCGTCGAACGCTGGAACGGCGGGCGGTTCGAGCTGCCGCTCACACGCGTGACCGAGGTGGTCCAGGCCGTGCGTCAAGCGCTCGACGGCCAGGCGACGAACGTCCAGGGACGCACGCTGTCGGTCTCCGGCTTCAAGCTGGGTCGCCCGGTGCCCGAGCGAGTGCCGATCTACGTCGCCGCGCTTCAGGAACGGATGCTGCGCCAGGCGGTCCGAATCGCCGACGGTGTCATCGTAAACTGGCTCTCCGCCGAAGACGTCAAACGTGTCGTGGCAGTTGTTCGTGACGAGGCCATCGTGGCCGGCAAGGATCCCGATAGCATCGCCATCGTGTGCCGGATCAACGTGTGTCCGACCAGCGATCCTGCGACGGCGCGGGAGCAATATCGGCGCGCCATCACGGCGTACCTCAACGTGCCGGTGTACCAAAAATTTCACCAGTGGCTTGGGCGGGGGGAGACTCTTCGCCCGATGAACGAGCGGTGGGAGACGGGCGACCGGCGCGGGGCCCTGGCCGCGGTCCCGGACTCGCTCGTCGATGAGCTCAATGCCATCGGCACTGCGGAGGAGTGCGCCGAGCGCGTGATGGCGTACTGCGACAACGGTGTGACCGTGCCGGTCCTCAACTTTGCCGTGCTCGCTGCCGACCCGGCGCTTCGCGGCGCAGAAAGCCTGGCAATGCTCAGGGCCATGCCGCGCCCGGCGTGAACGAGTCCTCATTGAATCTGACCAGCGGGTGGGTTAGCGTCTATCGCATGCGATGGTCTCGACTGCTGCTGGTAGCGCTCGTGCTGCTTCCGGTGGCAACGCTGGCGCCGCTGGCCGAGGCGAGTCCGCCGGATCCAACCTGGATCGGTGGCCTCTACGACAACGGCGACCACGACGACGTCATCCTGGCCATCACGTCGGCCGCCGCGATCCTCGATGCCCACCCGATCGATCGTGCCGCGCCGACGCTCGTCGTCATCGATTCCATTCGCGAGGGCGGTCCTCCGACTTCCCCGCCCCGAGCGAAGCTCTCTCACCAGCCCCGCTCTCCTCCGTCGCGCTAGCCGTTCCTTGGAATGCGGCCGTCGGACCGACGGCCATGCGCGGCGCGCCCTCACCGAGTGGCACGCCGGAACCCAGACAAACGGCTTCGTGTGAACGCGGGAGGGATGTGACTCCGATGATGTCCAAGCGCGCTGCGCCCAACGTTCGATACTTTCTCGGGCAACGACTTCGCGCCCTTCGTGCCGAGCGCGGCATGACGCAACTCGGTCTCGGCAGAGATTCCGGCCTCACGGCGACCTTCATCGGCCAGGTCGAACGGGGACAGAAGTCCATCTCGGTCGACAGCCTCTACCACATCGCGAGCGCACTCAAGATCCCGCTCCGGTGGCTGACCGACGTCCCGCGCGGTCGGCACCCAAGTCCCGAGGCCGAGCGCCTCTTTGCGCTCGTCGCCTGTGCGAATCGTCGCGGGGACTTGACTCGGGCCTATCGCAAGCTGACGAGGCTGCTCGGAAACGGACGGTCGAACGGACGCACCTGAGAGCTTCGTCGTCCAACATGCGAGAGCCGGGCTGAGGGTACTCTCTCAGTCCGGCTCAACCGCATGGCGGCGACGCGCCGTCGCGGAGCGCGGCGGCGAAGACCTCCATGAACCACTCGATCTCGGCGTCGGCCATCACGGTCGAGAGGCAGCCGAGCCCGGTCGTCGATATGAGCACGCCGTGGTCGAGCAGATACCGAGCGATCCCGGCCAGGCGTGACGCCTCCGCGTCCTCGGGGTACGCGGTGCGGTAATCGAACGCCTCGCGATCCATCGGATGGATCCGGAAGAGCGATCCGAGGCCGGTCACCCGTCCGGGCACGCCGGCACGCGTGAAACAGTCGTTCATGCTCGCCCGCAGCTTCGCGCCGTAGTCGTCGAGCCGCTGGAAGGCCTCGCGGTCGAGCAGGGTCATCGCCGCCAGTCCCGCCGCCATCGTGACCGGGTTCGCGTTGAACGTCCCGCCGTGCGGCACCGCCGGTCGGCCACCGCGTGGATCGAAGACGGCCATGACGTCCGCGCGGCCCGCCACGGCGCCGACCGGGAACCCGCCGCCGATGATCTTGCCGAGCGTCGTGAGATCGGCGCGGATCCCGAGGAGGCCTTGCGCGCCGTGGTACCCCACACGGAACGTGATGACCTCGTCGAGGATGAGCAGGATGCCGTGCGCGGCAGTGACCGCCCGGATCGTCTGGAGGAAATCCGCGGTCGCTCGGATCAGGCCGATGCGATTCGGGATCGGATCGAGGAGCACCGCGGCGAGATTGCCAGCTTCACGTTCGATCCGGCGGGCGGCGAGCTCAGGATGGTTGAAGGGCAGGACCACCGTATCGGCGAGCACCGCGGGCGGCGTGCCACGGGAGTACGCGACGCTTGCCGGCTCCGCCAGCGGTCCCCAGTCGTCGTGACCGGAGCTCAAGCTGACCTCCGCGTGATCGTACGAGCCGTGGTAGGCGCCCTCGAACTTGGCGATCTTCGGTCGGCCGGTGAACGCGCGCGCCGCTTTGATCGCCATCATCACCGCCTCGGTCCCGGAGTTCGTGAAGCGGATCTGATCGACGCTCGGCAGCCGATCCACCAGCAGCGCGGCCAGCTCGATTTCTTCGGATGTCGGCATCGCGAACGAGGCGCCGCGCCGCACGCGGGCGGTCGCCGCTTCCGTGATCGCTGGATGCGCGTGGCCGTGGATCAGCGCCGTGTAGTTGCCGAGAGCATCGAGGCGCCGCTCCCCGTCCACGTCCACGATCCAGCAGCCTTCGCCGTCCCGAGCGTACGGCGGATACGGAGGAAGGAACACGGTCGTGCGCGAATTGCCGCCCGGCATGACGTCCTGGGCCTGACGGAACAGCCGCGCGGAGTGGGAGTCGGGCTGCGCGTACGCCCGGGTGACGCTATGTGGTGGTAAGCCCGCCATGAGTCATCCCTGCGGCGCTACGCGAGAGAGCCGACGGTCAGTTTTTCGTGGAGCGCGCTCAGCATCTCGTCGACGCCCGCGCACGCCCACACCTTGAAGAACGGCGACTGCTGGAGCGCCATGAAGTCGCGAGTGCCGCGCTCCCGGGTCTGCTCGGCCGTCTCGCCGGGGCGCGGCGCGCGCATCTGCCCGACCACACGGTCCTTGTGATAGATGGCCGGGTACTCGACGTAGTGGTAGAGATACTCGAGTTCCCGCGTGAAGAAGACCGCGACGGGAATCGACTGCCACGTCTGGCCGTTCTTGTGATTCAGGAACTCGGCCATGAGGTCTGCGTTGCTGTCGGGCGCCTCGGCGAGGCTCGGCCGCGCGCTCTTGCTGAATCGCTGGCCATCGCGCGGGAAGATTCGCAGCTCGATGTTGGCGGCGTCGGCCACGCGGGCCAGCATCGGCACGTCACGCCGGCAGTCGGACGACCATTCTTCCGAGATGACCAGGATCTTGGCGGGACCGTGCGGCTGGCCGGCGAGCCAGCGCCACGCCGCGACCTGAGCGTCACTGAGATGCGCGGCCGCGTAGGCGTCCTTCAGGTAGCCGCTCAGGTCACGCCGCGCCTCGCCGCCCGACCCCTCACGCTTGAGATTCTCGGCGCTACCGGTGTAGGCGACGTACTGGTCGAACGTCATGCCCGACGCAAAGCGCTCCTTCGTCACGACGGCAATCTTGCGCTCCACGGTCATCCTCCCGACGTCGATGGTTCTCTCACGAGCCGATGGGCGGACTCTAGCACAGCAGCCGGGCGCGTCCGACCTGATACTATGCGTTCGTGATGCGTAGCGTTCTCGATGATCTCCGCGTCGAGGATCGAGCGCGCGCCATGAGGATGACGCCGGCGCAACGCGTGGCAGTGGCGTTTGCTCTTTGGGATCGGGACCTCGAGACGTTTTGCAACGCGAACGGGCTGCGCAGGGACGAGGCCCGTCGAATCCTCGAGCGGCGTCGGCAGGCTGGCCGGGTCCGATCACGCTGTATCGAGGAGATCATCGGCTGAGCCTCCCCGAGGAGGTTTCGACACTTCTGCGCCAGCGCCGCGTCCCGTTCGCCGTCATCGGCGCGGCTGCCATGGCGGCTCACGGCGTTATCCGATCCACTGGAGACGTCGATCTCCTGGCGGTGAGCGCCGAGTGTCTCGTGTCCGAATTCTGGAATGGTCTCCGTGTCGCTGGAATCCAGGCGGACGTTCGCCGCGGTGATCCAGACGATCCTCTAGCCGGAGTCGTGCGGTTGAGCGTCGCGGACGAGCGTCCGCTCGACCTCGTCGTCGGCAAGGACGCGTGGCAGGCGCGGATACTGGACCGAGCCCATGAGGCGGAAATCGGCGGCGTTCGGCTTCCCGTCTCGAGCCGGGTCGATTTGATCCTCTTGAAGCTCTTTGCCGGTGGACCGCAAGATCTCTGGGACGTCGAAGCGCTTCTCGCGGCAGCAGACCGGGCCGTCGTCGCTGCAGACGTCGAACGAGCGCTGTCGGAGTTGCCGGGTTCGTGCCGCGAGGCGTGGGCTCGTGTACGGGGCAACCGCTAGCCTGGATTCTTCATGAACGCTCGCCGCGCGCGCCGGCCGGTGACCCGGCGGGAGATGGGCAGCCGGGGTCCTCTGACCACAGGCGCCTTCGCCCCGATCATCGCCGAGCACTTCCCAATCGTCACGGCTGTGTCGTCGCCTCGCGCGGCGGGAATGGCTCCCCCGGACCCCGGCTGCCCATCTCCCACCCGGTCACCGGCC
>JBGPTW010000070.1:0-29973 GCA_041490825.1 Methylomirabilia bacterium
CCGCCACGGGCTCGCGGGCAAGAGGCGGGCGGAGGGGTGCGGCGGCGGGCCGAGGGCACCGGCGCGTGTCAGGGGCACCGTCGCGAGAGGGACTGAGCCGCGGGCTGCGGGAGTTCGGCGGGTGCAGGTGGGGCGGGGCCGGGCGGCGCGGGGGCGCCCGAGCGGGCCAGGTGGGTGAGGATGGCCATTCCCAAGGCCAAGTTCATCGGCCTCTCCAGCGCTGATCCCGACCACTACGGCCTGCCGCGCAACATCGGGATCAAGCTCAACGACAAGGACGTCAGCCGGGCCAAGGAGCTGCTCAAGTACCGCTGGTTTCAGAAGAAGCCCTGGCAGGAAGAGATCAAGCGGATGCTCGCGAGCGGGCTCAAGTACGAGCTCGACGCATTGGCCAACAAGGACTTCCGCTACCTGACCACGACGTATCTGCCGAGGAAGCTCAAAGAGAAAGATTGGTTGGATTAGTCATGGACCGCGATCGTGAACGTCTGCGTGAGCTCGGTGCCCAACTCGTTCCGCTCCACGCGCTCTTGATGGAGCGGGAGCGGCGCGCGTACGAGAGCCGGTATGGCGCTGTGAGGTCTCACGAGCTCCTTCGGCTGCTGGTCCACGACGAGCGCTTCGCCTGGCTGCGGTCCCTCTCGGGGCTGATGGCGCGGATCGAGGAGCTACTCGACGCGGAGGAACTCCTTGTGGTCGCCCACGCTCAGAGCCTCTTCCGCGAGGCGTACGCGCTACTCAAGTCCGGCGACACCGGCGCCTTTCACGACAAGTACCGCGAGGCGCTCCAGGAGTCACCGGATGTCGTGATGACGCACGCGGGCATCAGCAAGCTGCTTCGGAGCCATCAGAAGCAGGAGATGCCATGAAAGTTGAGACGCTCAAAGTGCGGGGCGTCCGCGCCAGACCCGTCGCGGCGCCGATGAAGCGCCCGCTCGCCACGAGCTCCGGAACCGTGAGCGTGGCGCCGCTCCTCCTCATCGATCTCGAGACGGACGCCGGGATCACCGGCCGCTCCTATCTCTTCGCGATCGGCCAGGCGAACCTCCCTCCCCTCAAGGCGCTCGTCGACGCGATGGGACGGCTGCTCGACGGCGACGTGGTCGCGCCGTTCGACCTGGAGCGGAAGCTGCGCGCACGGTACGCGCTCCTCGGCGTGCACAACATCGTGCTCTTCGCGATGTCGGGCATCGACATGGCCGCGTGGGACGCCCTCGGACAGGCGCTCGGCCAGCCGCTCGTGCGGCTCCTCGGCGGAGCACCGCGCCCGATCCCGGCGTACAACTCGAAGGGCCTCGGCATCATGCCGCTGAAGCCGCTCGTGAAAGAGGCGACCGAGCTCGTCGCTGAAGCGCTTGCGCTCACGAAGGCGGCGGGCGCGCTTCAGCTCGTCGGCGTCAATCCGAAGGGCAGCCGCCTTCCGCTCGACCTCTGGGACGTCCACTTCCGGAGATCCGGATCGGCGGCGCATTTGGTCGCGGCACCGCCTTCCGCCGTGCGCTCGCGCTGATGCCGAAGCTCCGCGTCAAGCGACTCGTGACGGCGCGCTTCCCGCTCGAGAAGATCCAGGAAAGCGTTCGCCGCGTACAGCGGAACATCATTGCGAGCATTGACGACGGTGTATACATGCGCGTCGAGCTCACTCGTGAAGTCCATCGTCGTGCCGAACATCTTCTCGTGACGCTGACCGACACACCGCTCCGCACGGCCGACGCACTTCACCTCGCGCTGGCACTCTCGGCTCGGGCGGTCTCGCTCGCATCGTTCGACACGCGGCTGGCCGCGGCGGCGCTCTCCGCCGGCCTTGCCGTGTACCCGGCGTGAAAGCTTCGTCGAGTCGAGGGGTTCCGGAGTATCGAGGCGGGCCACAGCTTTGCTGGGGTGCGCCGAACGTCTGGGGGTGTGGGGGCCATGGTATCGAGGCGGGCGCCGGGTTTCCCGGCGACCGACGAGCGTATGGGGGTCTGGGGGCCTTCGAGGCCCCCAGCTCCTAAACGTCGATTAGGAGTAGTTGAGCGCCAGCGCGCCTCATGCGTTCAAAGCCGGAATCCGCCGTGAGGATCGCGACGGAGTGACTCAACGCATACGTCGCGACCAGCAGGTCGATCGTCCTGACGGTGATGCCTCGCCGGCCGAGCGCATACCCCAAGTCGCCCGCCTCGGCCCAGAGGTGCGGCGGGTCCGAGAGAAGATGGCATCCGGCGAGAAGCGGAACGACACGGCTTCGCTCAGCGGGAGACCGCAAGCCACGACGAAGCTCACTGACGACCGGACCACACAGCGCGACCTCGTTGGACTCGAGTAACCGATCGACCGTGCGGCTCAGCGGGTCACGGCCACGGAAGAACTCGATCCACGCAGAGGTGTCGACCAGGATCAGCGGCGCGTGTCCTCGAGGTCGAGCTCGAACCGGACTTTGCCGCGAAGCGCGCGCAGCGCGGAACGTTTCGCGCGACGGTCCAGCTCTTCCAAACCCTCGATCACTGTCGAGGTAACTCCCTTACCAGTCACCTTGACCGCGTTCTCGAGGACACGAACCGGTACGTTGACGGTGATCTTTCGGGTTCGCTCGTTCACAGCGCAAGTATGAGGGGCTGGGAAAAGCTGGTCAACAGTATGGTAGCGTCGACTGAATGCTGCACATCGGCGTGATCGGCGAAGGCGTCTGCTCCGCGCGCGTGGCGCGCGAGGCCCAGCGGGTGGGCGCCGCCATCGCGCACGCGGGCGCTGTGCTCGTGTGCGGCGGCCTTCGCGGTGTGATGGAAGCGGCCTCGCGCGGCGCCGCCGAAGCCGGCGGTACCGTCGTCGGACTCCTGCCCGGTTTTGCTCGCGCTGATGCGAACCGGTGGGTGACGATCCCGATCGTCACGGGGATGGATCAGGCGCGAAACGTCATCCTCGTTCGCTCCTGCGATGCGATCGTCGCGGTCAGTGGCATGTACGGCACGTTGTCCGAGATCGCGCTCGCGCTGAAGTTCGGCACCCCGGTGATCGGCCTTCGCACCTGGACGCTGCGTCCGCCCGTGCGCCGGCGCGTTCCGATGATCACGGCATCGACGCCCGAGGATGCCGTCAATCGCGCGCTCCGCGCCGCCGCCCGACGTCCGCGTCGCGCCCGCACGTGGCTCGCGTGAACGAGAGTCACGCTCGCGTGACCGAGATCACCGTCGCGGTCGAGGACGTCAGAAAGCGCTACGGCCGCGTGGAAGCCCTCCAGGGTGTCTCGCTCGAATTTCCCGCCGGGAAGCTGACGGCCGTGCTCGGTCCGTCGGGCTGCGGCAAGACGACGCTGTTGCGATCGATCGCGGGATTCGTGCAGGTCGATGCCGGCGTCGTGCGCTTCGGCGCCGACGACGTGACGGCGCGGCGACCTCAAGACCGCGCGACCGCGATGGTGTTTCAGAGCTACGCGCTCTGGCCACACATGAGCGTGTTCGACAACGTCGCCTACGGGTTGCGATTGAAACGACGCCCCGCCGACGAGATCCGACGCCGCGTATACGATGCGCTGGCGCTCGTCGAGATCGGCGACGTCGACACGATCGCCAAGAGAAAACCCGGCGAGCTGTCGGGTGGACAGCAGCAGCGCGTCGCGCTCGCCCGCGCGCTCGTCGTCGAGCCGCGCGTGCTGCTGCTCGACGAGCCTCTGTCGAATCTCGACGCGAAAGTTCGCCAGCGGCTGCGCGTCGAGCTGCGGCGCCTGCAGCGCCGCGTCGGCATCACGGCGATTTACGTCACGCACGATCAGGAAGAAGCGCTCGCCATGGCCGACGAGATGGTGTTGATGAACGCGGGCGCGGTGGTCCAGCGCGGCTCGCCCGAAACGGTGTATCGCCGGCCGAGCAACGAGTTCGCCGCGGACTTTCTCGGCGTCGGGACGCGGATCGTCGCGCGCGCCGAGCCGGGCGTCGTATATATCGGTGAACAGCGTCTCCCGTACGACGGACCGCTCCGCGGGCTGGTCGCCGTCGTGATCCGCGCGTCCGATGTCACGCTCGCGCCACCCGACGCGTCGCCGGCGGACTTCCCGCTGGCCGGTGAGCTCGAGGAGACGTTGTTTCTCGGCACGCACTACCGTCACTACGTTCGCCTGGGTGACACGGTGTTGATGGCGGATGGCGTGAACACGGTTCCCCGCGGAGCCGTGAGACTCGCGCTCACCCGCGATGCGCTTCGGGTCTACTCGCAGACATAGGAGGATCGCATGCTACTGCGTTGGCTCATCGTCACGATGCTGGTTGTCATCTCCACGTCGTTCTCGCTTCACGCGCCCGCCTCGGCGGCTTCCCGGCTGAACGTCGCGATCGCCGCTGACGTCAACGTGGTGGAGGCCCACAAGACCATCCTCGGCCCCGGGTTCAAGCAAGCGAATCCGGACGTCGACCTGAACGTCGTCGGCACCGGGACCGGTGAGCCGGCGAGCCGCGCCGTGTACACGAAGATCAAGGCGCAAGCCGATGCCGGCCGAAAGCCGTGGGACATCGACGTCGCGCTCGTGTCCATGGCGGTTGCGTCTCAGATGGTGAAGGAAGGGCTGCTGCATCGGTACGTGCCGCAGATGAAGAACGCGGCGCTCGTGAAGGGCGCCGAGGTCAAGGAAGCGTTCGGCGTCACCGTCGACGGCTACGTCGTGCCGATGTTCCACAACCAGATCGCGATCGCGTACAACCCGGCCAAGGTCGCGAGCCCGCCGAAGTCGTTCGACGATCTCGTCGCGTGGGTGAAAACGAATCCCGGCAAGTTCGGCTACAACGGCATCAAGGGCGGCGTGAGCGGCGTCGGATTCACGATGGGGTGGGTCTACTGGAAGACCGGCCTCTACAAGCAGCTCACGCAGGGCCCGTTCGACAAGTCCAGGGAAGGCGCGATCCGTGAAGCGATCCAGGCGCTCCGCGACTTCAACAAGACTGTCGTGATCACGAGCGGCAACGCGGGGACGCTCGATGCGCTGAACCGCGGCGAGATCTCGATGGGCGTCGTGTGGATCGACCAGCTCGTCGCGTGGAAGAACGAAGGACGGATGGACGCGTCGATCACGCCCGTGTTGCCGTCGCCCGGGCTGCCGATCTATCCGCTGTATCTCGTCGTGCCGCGCGAGGCAGCGAGCCGCGACGTCGCGACGCGCTACATCGATTACGTCGCCACGCCGGAGGTGCAGGCGAAGGCCATCGTGGAGCGCTTCGGCTGGTATCCGGGCGTCGATGCGGAGCGCGTGTTGCCGCTGATCAGCGCGAAGGCGCGCGACTTGCTGTTCAAAGGCGTGAGCGCGGAGGACCTGGCGCGGTACTCCCGACAGATGCCGCTGAAGGAGTACCACGACCTGATCACGCTCGCGTACGAGGAGATCGTGCGCTGACGATCGGCGAACGCCTGCTCTGGACGGCGCTCTGCGCGCCGCCGCTCGCCGTCCTCGGGATCGTCTTCGTCTGGCCGCTCGGCGCGTCCGTGGTCGCGAGCTTCACGCGTGACGGCGCGCTCACGCTCGCGAACTACGGAACGGTGTGGCGGCTCTACACCCGCGACGTCGTCTACACCGTCGCCGTTGCGGCAGCAGGGACGCTGCTGACGTTCGCGGTCGCGATCCCCGCGTGCGGCTGGCTGCGGGCTCGCGCATTCGGGCCCGTGGAGTTTCTCCTCAAGGTGCCGCTCTTCGTGCCGTTCGTGGTCGTCGGTCATGCGCTGCGCGTGTTTCTTTCTCCGTACGTGCCGGCGCTGGCGTCGTCCTGGGCGGGGATCGCGCTCGCGCTCGCGTGGAAGCATCTGGGACTGGCGGCGCTGCTGCTCCTCGGCGCGTTTCGCTCGGTCGACGAGAGCTATCTCGAGGCTGGGCGAAACTTCGGTGCGTCGACGCCACGTCTGACACGCGACATCCTCGTCCCGATGGCGGCGCCGGCGCTGGCCGTCAGCGCGATCCTGATCTTCTCGTCGATGCTCGCGTCGTTCTCCATCCCACTGATGATGGGCCGCGGCAGCGGACCGCAGATGCTGATGATCGACGTCTACTACCGCTTCGGCCAGCACGGCGATTTCGCGACGGCGTCGGCGCTCGGTGTGGTCGCGTATCTCCTCGCCATGGGCGCGGCGCTGGTGTACGCGCGTCGCCTCACCGCTTCGTGACGGTGCCTCGACGCGGCCCATCTCGATACAGCCCCCCCTCGGTGGTCGCGAGCAAGCGGTACCCGCTACAACAAACGAGCGTCGGCACGTTGGCCGTACGTGCCGGTGTGCTCGCGATCGCGGCGTTTGTCATCGTCGGGCCGCTCGCGAGTCTCGGCGTGTGGTCTGTCGCAGAGCGATGGACGCACGGTAGCGCGTGGCCCCAGCGCTTCGGGTTGCGGTACTGGACACGCATGCTGAGCAGCGATTTTCTCGAGCCGTTGCGGCTCGGTGTGACGATTGCCGTCATCGTCACGGTCCTGGCGCTCGTCCTCGCGATTCCGCTCGGCTACGCGCTGGCGCGTCTGAATGTTCCCGGCCGCACCGGCGTGCTGCTGCTGTTCCTGCTGCCGCAGGCCTTTCCGCAGCTACCCGTGTTCGCGAGCGCCACGCGCGAGTTCTATCGCTGGGGTCTTGCGGGAACGGTCCCGGGCGTCGTGCTCGTGCATCTGGTCGGCGGACTGGTCTTCGCGGTGTGGACGATGACCGCGGTGTTCCGCTCCATTGGTCGCGACCTCGAGGAAGCGGCGTGGGATCTCGGCGCCTCGACGACGCGCGCGTTCGCAACGATCGCGCTGCCGCTCGCCCTTCCCGGCCTCGTCGCGAGCGCGGTGCTCGTCTTTCTCTATTCGCTCGACGAGTTCACCGGCACGCTGCTCGTCGGCGCGCCGTTCGTCACAACGCTTCCGGTCTACATGTACACCGCGAGCGTGGGGTACGAGCTTCAGATCGCATCCGTGACGGCAATCGTGCTCATGGCACCCGGCGCGCTGCTCCTGCTTCTCCTCGAACGTTTTCTCAAATCCGAGTACCTGGTGTTCTTCGGTCAACTGTGAGGGAATGTCCGCGCGGTACCGCGCTCGGGTGTATCGGAAGTTAGACTCTTGCAGCGCGTATGCCGTGTGGCAAGATCGAGGCGAGAGGACGCCGGTGAACGATAGCATTCTGTTGGTCTTCCTGGCCGTGGCGGCGGTGATCCACATCGCCGGGATCACGATCCTCGGCGTCATGCTGCGCGAATCGCTCCGCATCACGAGGGCCGTCGGGGCCCTCGTCATCCAGGAAGAGGAAAACACTCGCCGGCTCTTCCGGCACTGAGCCTCAGGGCAGCGCCGCATCTCGGAACCTCCCGCTCGCTGATTTAAAGGCGCGCCTACCAGGACTCCTACCGCCAGGCCGAAGACCGCCGTTTCCGCCGCCCCCCAAGTGTGGCGGGCGGTCCGCACTGATGCGCTGGAGACCCACGCCGGCGGTGTCTCGACGAGCGATCTTTGTTGCCGTCCGCCAACGATTCAACGTGTTAGAGCGAGCCGGAGGCGTGGTACCCCCCTTGCAGCGCACTCCCCGTCGTCAGCGCAGGAACGCCGTGATGACGAACGGACGGGAACCGCGCGGTTGATGCGGTCGGAAGGAGCAGCGGCATGGACGGTGTGGGACTGACTCTTCTCGGAGCGACGCTGATCGGAGGCCTCTGGGCGCTGGCGTGGCGGTGGCAGCGGGCCCGGCGACTGCGGATCACGCATCGGAGCGTGCACTGCCCGTTACACGACTGCCACGCGAGCGTGGCCGTGCACACCGATCCCGCCGCCCGCTCCAGCCGGCAATACGTGGACGTCGCCGTGTGCTCGCTGCTCTCCGGCGCCGCCATAGCGCTCCCCGAGCGGATCTCGTACCTGGCGGACTTCCCGCCGGAGAAGGTACGACTGGAGCCGGCGCGGTCCGTCTACACGGCGACGGTCTCGTGCCGGCAGCCCTGCGTGTTCGTCCTCAACGAGAGCGCAGGGTCCACGCCGCTGCAGCCGCTGGCGTGCGCGTCCGGCATCAGCGACGCGGCCGAGCTGTCGCGGCAGGTCGTCGGGAATGCGAGGCTCTGGCGGCTGGGCTGGTACCACAGTAATTGATCCCCTGACGGTGGTCGAGACGGCCCGGGGTCCCCCGGGCCGGCGCAAGGGCGGCTACTCGGTGCCTTCCATCGTTGAGCCGGAATACATCGAGATCCAGCGATGCACGGCGGACTTCATCCTGCTCGTCGAGAAGGGTACCCAGTGGAATCGCCTGTCGGAGGACACGTTCTGGCGCCGGTACAACTGCGTCCTCCTGACCGGCAACGGTCAGCCGCCCCCCGGCATCCGGTGCCTGGCGCGTCGCCTGCACGAGGAATACAAGATTTCCGTGTACGTCCTCGTCGACAACGACCCGTGGGGCTACTACATCTACTCGGTCGTCAAGCAGGGATCGATCAATCTCGCGTTCGAGAGCGAGCGGATGGCCATTCCCAAGGCCAAGTTCGTCGGCCTCTCCAGCACTGATCCCGATCAGTACGGTTTGCTGCGCAACGTCGGCATCAAGCTCAACGACAAGGACGTCAGCCGCGCCCCGGGGAGGCGCGAACGTTTCCGCTTGACAGGATTGAACGTGGCGGACGGCCGCGTGTCGCCAGCCGTTCGCCGGCACGGTCCCAGCGCGCCGCGCTGACCCGGGAACGACGGCGCGATCGACGTCCCCCCGGAAAATCATTGCTCGCCACAGAATCGTTCTTCTGAGAGGCGCGCGCGAGGCGCGAAAACACGGGTGTAGAGTCGCGACAGCATCGGGAGGAGTCGCTCATGGAAATCCTGACGCTCGACGTCGATGCCACCCACGAGCCCGCGGCAAACCTCGATCGGCTGGGTGATGAGATCGCCGAGCTGTCGGCGCATCTCGACGCCGCCACCGCGCGGCTCCTGGACCTCATCCGCGAGTTCGACGCCCGCGGCGGCTGGAACGCCGGCTTCCGCTCGTGCGCCGCGTGGCTGTCGTGGCGCGTCGGGCTCGACCCGGGTGCCGCCCGCGAGCGCGTCCGGGTGGCGCGCGCGCTCGGCACGCTGCCGCGGCTGGTGCAGGCCCTCGCCCGCGGGGAGCTGTCGTACGCGAAGGTCCGCGCTCTCACTCGTGTCGCGACTCCGGAGACCGAAGAGCCGCTCCTCGCGATCGGCCGGGCCGGCACCGCCGAGCACGTCGAGCGCATCGTGCGCGGCTGGCGCCGGGTGGACCGACAGGCGGAAGCGCAGGAAACCGCTCGGCGCCACGCGGGCCGCGCGCTGCACGTGTACCAGGACGAGGACGGCATGGTGATTGTCCGCGGGCGGCTGGCGCCGGAGGTAGGCGCGTTGCTGATGAAGGCGCTGGACGTGGCGCGGGAGACGCTGTATCAGCGGTCGTGCTCGCGTGAAAGCACCGGTGACAGCATGGCAGAAAACGTTTCCGCGGAAACGTCCAGCTCGGAGGAAACGCCCACGATGGCGCAGCAGCAGGCGGACGCGCTCGCGCTCGTCGCGGAGACGGCGCTCAACCGTGGCATCGATCCCGGCGCCCCAGGAGACCGATACCAGGTCGTCGTCCACGTCGATGCCCCGGTGCTGGCGGACATCGACGCGCCGGGCCAGTCGGTCCTCGAGGCCGGCACGCACGTTTCCGCGGAAACGTCCCGACGTCTGGCGTGCGACGCGAGCCGGGTGGTGATGCGACACGACGCGCACGGCCGTGTCGTGGAGGTCGGCGCGCGCACGCGCACCATCCCGCCGGCGTTGCAACGCGCGCTTCACCACCGCGACCGAGGCTGCCGCTTCCCGGGCTGCGGGCTCCCACTCGGTCAGGGGCATCACATCCGGCACTGGGCCAATGGCGGCCCCACGACGCTGTCGAATCTCGCGCTGCTCTGTCGTCGCCACCACCGCGCGGTTCACGAGGAGGGGTATCAGGTCGATCGACAGCCCGACGGAACGATGAGCTTCCGGCGACCGGACGGCGAGCTCCTGCCCGCAGTCCCGGCTCCGGCGATCGTCCCCGCCGATCCCGTCGAGGTTCTTCGCGCGCGGCACGAAGCGCGGGGGCTTCACCTTCATGCGCGGACCTCGATGCCCGGCTGGCTGGGCGAGCGGTTGGACGTCGGCTGGGCGATCGATGTGTTGCATCCGCTTGCGGCGGGGTAGACGCGACGCCAAGCCGGTCGCCAAGCTCGTGCGGATCGACGAGCGCCCGAAGCCGAGAAAGCGGTTCGATCCCGCCGCCCACGCGAGGTGGCAACGACGAATCGCGGGTGGCAAGGTTTCGCGCTGGGTCGATCGCGCCGTCAGGGAGGCCCGCGAGGATCGGCGCTGAGGTGCGGCAGGGGTGATCTACCTCGACACGAGCTGCCTGCTGAAGCTCATGCTGGAGGAACCGGAGAGCGAGGCGGTGCGGATGGCGGTGGCCCGTGAGTCCGAGGTGATCGTCTCGGCACTCACGGAGCTGGAGGCGGCTGTGCAGCTCCGGGCGGGCTGGCGCGCGGGGGAGTACCGCGAACGCCGGTACCGTGCGTACGTCGGCCGCTTGAACGTGTTTCGCGACACGGACCCGTTCCGTTTTCGATCTCTGGCTGGTTCGCTCTTTCAGACAGCGCTGCGCCAGGATCGCGAGGCGCGCAGGGTTCACTGCCGAACGCTCGATCGGCTTCACCTCGCCGCGATGGAGGAACTTGGACTGCGGCGCCTCATGACCACCGACAGCGCGCAGGCGGCTGGCGGCAAGGCCCTTGGCTTCGAGGTCGTGAGCCCGGGCGGGCTCTGAGAAGTCGTCGCTCAGGATCGATCAATCTCGCGTCCGAGAGCAAGCGGATGGCCATTCCCAAGGCCAAGTTCATCGGTCTCTCCAGCGCTGATCCCAACCGCTACGGCCTCCCGCGGAACGTCGGCATCAAGCTCAACCACAAGGGCGTCAGCCGGGCCTAAGGAGCTGCTCAAGTGCTCAAGTACCGCTGGTTTCAGAAGATGCCCTGGCAGGAAGAGATCAAGCGGATGCTCGCGAGCGGGCTCAAGTACGAGATCGACGCGCCGGCCAACAAGGACTTCCGCTACCTGACCAAGACTATCTGCCCAGAAAGCTCAAAGAGGAAGATTGGCTGGATTAGCGCGTCGAGTCATTGCTCGTCGCGTACCGGCGGGGACATCCGCGGTCCAGTCAGTCAGGAGATTCCAGTACCTGGCCGCTTTCGGTCGATGCGCCGGGACCGCAGATAGGCAAACCCGGGATAGCCGAGGCCAGCAAGGTCCCTCGCGAGGGCGGACGCATCGAGTGGTGACGTGACGTCTACGTGTGAACGCGGGGCCGCAGTCGGCGTGAGAACCCCAGAGCTTTGGTCGCGGTCCAGACTCCTCCCTCGACTCGGAGTCGGTAACCGTGACTTCCGATCTACGACCTCGCCTTCGGTAACCACAATCTTGAGTCGATGTTCGATGTTGACATGCCCCTATTACTCCGTCTATACTTTTTAATACCTATCGCTCTTCGCGACGGGGGGGTGTGGCCATGACGGAAGAACAGCGGTCCGCTTCATCTCTCGTGTCGAGTGCTCTACCGGTCAAGACTCCTCAACCACAAGGGAGCGAGGGGCCGACCGCAGCGAACCAAGCCCGCCTGACCGATGGCATCTTCAAGTTCCTCAGAGACACGTTCAACCAGATGCCGATGCCCGTTCGTGTATTTGGCTGGGTAACCTTGCTCTTTCTGTTCTTGATTCTCGTTCTTCATCCAGTTCTCGGGATCACCTATTTTCAGGGAAAGGTCACGGTCCTTCAGATCAATGACCGACGCGAAACCGAGCCCCAGCCGGGCAAGAGCATCAAAATCCAGAAGGAAACGCACACCTTTACGAACGAGGAAGGGGAATTCATCATTCCCGTGAGGGCGATGACTCTGCCGCTGATGAGAGTCAAGTTCGATTTCATCGTCGGCGACCACCGCGAAACGGTTCCCCTACCTGCTCCAGTTCCACTACTTTCGCTCTTCGATGTCAACGCGGCGACAGTGTGGTATGTGCCTGGCAGCAAACGGCGTGACAGATTGGGTGCCGTGCAGCGATATTTTACCGAGGTCAATGAAGCGGCCTCTGCTATTAAGGAACTGACCGCCTCGACTTCGCCAAATGTCGCCTTGGCTTACTCATCGCTAGCTCGATCGGGCGTCTTGTCTCTTCCGGTCCTGGGGGTGGCGTACGCCGCTACGGTCGACAGCGAGGACCACGCGGTCGTCCGGGTGAGGAGGATCCGGATGACGTCGAACACAGCAGCCCAGGAAATCGATGTCGATATTGCGATCGACAATAAGCCGGTGCGGCCGTCAACGAATCACGGATCCTACTCGACCGTGCTGATCGAGGGCATCGCTGCCGGTCTTCGGAATCTCGATCTGCCGCTGCCGAAGGTTGGGAGCCAAGTTCAACTGCGACTGTTTACGAAGCGGTCCTGGTTCGCACGATCGGAATTGGCATCAGTCACCTTTCAGCCCGAGCGTATCGAGCCCGGGAAGGTAATAACGGTTCAAGGGAAAGATGTCCAGGTCGAAACCGAGGTCTTGCCGCCGGTGTCCTTGAAATCTACCGCAGTCCCGGGAACCGATCGCGCGCATTGGGTTAACATCTGGGTTAACACACCGAAGGAGTTCGTCAAGTATATCGTCGAGGTGAAGTACACAACAGAATTCGGAAAGGACATCAACCCGGTCATCCCGTACAAGGAAGCTCTTTACGGATGGAGCAGAATCATGTATCAGAGCGCGCCGATCAGCGCTCTGGTGGTCTTCGTCGGTGGCAGCTCTCGAAAGATCACGAAATTTGTGTCGCTCGAACACCGCGACCCGAACGACTGGCTCGATTACTACTTCTACGCCAAGACCTATTTGCTGCAAGGCGACCTCGCGAGGGCGCGAGAACTGGTCGAAACATCACTTCGGCTAGACCCGAGATTCATTCCGAGCCTTCAACTACGAGGCAGTATTGCCGCCAAAGCAGGACTGACCGATGAAGCCATCGCCACGTATGAGCGCGCCATTGCCATCGCACCAGACAACGCATCATTGCTCAATTCGTTCGCATGGCTCGTCGCCGACAGTCTGCCGACACCAACGCGACAGCAACTGGATGTTGCGCTTATCCGCGTGGAGAAAGCAATCCAGCTCAATCCTAATCCGTCGTATTACGACACGCTTGGCTGGTTGCACGTCCGGTTGGGTCAACGAGCGGAGGCGCTCAAAGCGCTAGAAATTGCCCGCGAAATGCTGGAAGGCGAGTTACGAACGTTCAATACTTGGCAGGAGGTGAATTTTCACCTCGGCAAGGTGTATGTCGACGCAGGTCGTCCGGGAGACGCCAAAGAAGCATTTCTCCGAGTCGTTGAGTACGCAGCGAAGGCGCCGCCGGGTTCGAATCCGAAGACAGTGGAGGAAGCGAATCGGTGGCTGCGCGGCTTGAAGTAGCGGGCTCCGCCGAGTTCGGGCTCAAGGAGGCAAGAGATGCGACATGCGAAGGCGTGGGTACTAGGGTTAGCATTCCTGGCTAGTGTGGCTCTGATCGGGGCCGTCCTGACAAGCGTCTCCTCGAACATGGCCAACGCCGCCGAGGGCTGCGCGAAGTGTGACTGAGTGATTACGGTTTTGTCTCCTGGCTGCGGCGGAAGACGGCCCGCCGCAGCGCCGCCATTACCACTGCGGCGAACACGATCGGCCCGGCGGGAATTGCCAGAGGCGTAGCGGACGAATCCCGTTAGCCTCAGACTGCTTCCGATCAGAATCCCTTGACGTACGGCAGCTTCCCCGCCGTCGCGTCGATCGCCGCGCCCGCTTCCAGCAACACCGCCGTCGAATCCCACGTGCCGCCTACGAGCTGATTGCGCGGGCCGTGCGGCATCGTCGCTTTGATCGTGTGGTCGCCGAAGCACACCGCTTGCTTCTCCACGTCCAACATCACCGGCTCTTGCGGCGAGCGGCTGACCGCCTTCTGCAGGCACTCGAGATCCTCCTGCGACGTGACCAAGCACGGGATGCCGAGCATCACGCAGTTGCCGAAGAAGTTCTCGCCGAATGAACCGCCGACGATCGCACAGCGAGCCGCAGCCGAAGTTCTGACCGACCACCAGCACCGACGCGCCCTGGTAGACGGACTGATTGAACGGATGCTCCGGGTTCCGCTTCTTCGCGTCCTCGAACGCGGTCAGTGCAGTTGGGCCGGTGGCCGAATTCCCAAGACCGGCGTAAAGTTTGCCGGATCGTTTTGCCAGGAGGTCAGCATGGACACGCATCCAACCGGACGCCGTGACTTTCTCAAAACAATGACTGCCCTAGGCGCGGCCGGCGTCACGGGCGTCGCGGCCCTCAGACCCGACCCCGCTCATTCGGCTGATGCGACAGGAGGATCCACGATGAAGGCGGCTTACAATCCCGCGGCTCAATTCGAGCTCAACGTCAGTGAAGTCGAGGTCCGGCGCACGCCGGGCGGACGGATGCTGATGGCCCGCATCTATCAACCGCAGGGTGCGGGGCCGTTCCCGACGCTGTTGGATCTGCACGGCGGCGCCTGGAACAACAAAGACCGCCGCGCCGAGGAGCCGATGGACCGCGCGGTGGCGATGAGCGGCGTGCTGGTGGTGGCGATCGACATGACGCTGGCGCCGGAAGCGCCGTACCCGGCTTGCGTCCAGGACGCCAACTACGGCGTGCGCTGGCTCAAATCGAAAGCGGCCGGGTGGAATGGCGACCCGTCGAAAATCGGCGTGTACGGCAGCTCCAGCGGCGGCCACGTCGCCGAGCTCCTGGGCCTGCGCCCGCGCGATGCGCGCTACAACGCGATCCCCCTGACCGCGGCCCCGCACATCGATGCGACGGTGGCCTACGTTGCGACGCGTTCGCCGATCAGCGACCCGTACGCGCGCTTCCAGCAGGCGGAGAAGATGAAGCGCGAGAACATGATCAAGAACAACAAGACCTACTTCAACCCGTGGGACACGATCTACGAAGGCAATCCGCAGCAGATACTCGAACGCCGCGAGGCGGTGACCTTGGTGCCGCTGCTGATCATGCAAGGCGCGCTCGACGACAACGTGCTCCCGGCCCTGCAGGAGAAATTCGCGGCGACGTACAAGGCGGCCGGCGGCGATTGCCAGCTCCACGTGTTCGAGGGCAGCGAACACGAGTGGGTGGCAAAACCGGGGCCACAAACCGACCGCGCCCGCGAGATGGTCAAGGCTTTCATCGCGCGGAATTTGGCGGCGTGATCATCATCAGATTTGTCACCGCGGCAATTCGATCCGCCTCCTCCAGACGCCAGAGCGCCTGAAGAGCGGCGTCCACCTGCGCCGGGCCGAGGATGTCCGCCGAGAGGTCTCGGAACTTGGTGTCCACGTCAGCGTCGGTCATCGGGTTTCGGGCATGACCCTTTGGATAATCCGCCCGTTCGGTGAGGCGCTGACCGGAACGAGTGACCAGCTCGATCTCCGACACCAGCTCCTGAGGGAACCGGCGCGTGAACTCCGGGTTCTCGGCGACACGGATGCGGTTCATGAGCGGCCGCAGGCTGGGATCGAGATATCGCTGGGGCTCGAAGCTGGCAGGGGTGATGCGGCCGTCCTGCAACGCGATGGCCAGCATGTAGGGAAGACTATGGTCAGCAGTCTCGCGTGTTCTGGGGTCCCACTTGGCCGGCTCGCTGCCGATCTCGCTGTAGGCCATCGCGTAGATCTGCACGTCGATGGATGCGATCTCTTCGACTCTGATCTTCCCTCTCAGAGCGAGGGCCATCGCGAGCGGCGCCTGCGCGTGGTACTCCGCGGCGAAGAACTTGAAATTCGTGCGCTCGATGGCGAACGGCTTGCCGCGGCCGCCCAGCGAGCCGATCTCGAAGGGCCCCGTCACCTGATCCCAGAGACCGTGGTGGCCCTCGAACGCGGCCGTGGGACCGGTCATGCCTTCCTTGGCCAGCTGCGCGGCGAAGAGACCGGCCTTGCTGGCCACCGCCGTCGCACAGCCTTTCCACATCGCGAGCTCGCCGGCCCGGGTCTGGCGCGTGGCCACGTTGGCGGTCGCCGCGATGGCCAGGGCGTCGGCCATCTGCTCGACGGAAAGACCAAGCAGTAATCCGGCGCCGGCCGCCGAAGCTGGCGCGATGAACACTCCTTGGTCCCAGCCGCGGTCACGCAAGGACACCTGGTCGGCCAGCGCTCCGAACACCTCGTAGCCGGCGACGATCGCCAGCAGGAGCTCCTTCCCGGCCGCGCCCCGCGATTCGGCGGCGGCCAGGAGCGCACCCAGCATGTCGCTGGGATGGCCGGAGCCGCGCGCGATGTACGTGTCGTTGGCATCGAGAAATCGGATCATCACCGAGGTGGCGAAGGCAGCAGCCTCGGGCGTCGTCGGCCGGCCCTCGCCAAGGAGCCGCGCAGAGGGGGCGCCATTCCACGTCGGGGCCACCCGGCGAGCGATCATGCCAGGCTCGCTACCATGACCTCCCATGGCGCAGCCGAGCGAGTCGATGAGGTGGCGCTTCGCATCGTGCACCGCACGAGGGCCGAGGTCCTCGTAGCGGAGTGACGTGACGTACCGGGAAAGCGCTTCAGTCGTCTTGTCCATCAAAGCCCTCGCCAGTCGCTCGAGTTCGCTGTCGCGGTCATTCCGAGGAGGCCGTTTATGTCGCCCAGCCTCCCGCTAGCAACCGGACCGGGGGCTTGAACCCGAGCTTTGCCGCCCGGCGAACGTAACCCCGATCGTCGAAGGTAAGCACCTCGCGGCACGCTTGGCTCGCCGCGTGGTGTAGGGCGTCAGCGAAATCAACCCCACCACGACAATGGCGCAACGCCAGTTCCACTTGATCGTGATCTTCGACCGTCACTCCCGGCAGGGCGATCAAGTGTGCAAGACAGTCGATCACTTTGGCGGCCGGCTGCTCGGCCACCGCGCGCAACACCCAGTCGAGCTCCAGCACGACAGTCTTGGGCACGAACACGTCCCCGCTCGAAAGAACTTTATCCGCAAGGCGGGCCTGAGCCGGATCGTCTCGCAGGTAATAGCGCACGAGTACGTTCGTATCAACGGCGCGCACGCTTGATCGCCTTTTTCATCGCAATGCCGCCGTGCATCTGTGCAATGGGAATGCGCGGTCCCTTGTAGCTCAGAATCGCAGGGCCGTCCTCGATGCGTGAGGGTACCCGCCGCTTGATCAGTGTGAGGCGAGCGCCGCCGCGGTCGAGATCGAATTCGACTTTGCTGCCGGGCGTGATGCCGAGCGCCTGCCTGACCCGCTTGGGGATGGTGACCTGGCCCTTGCTGGTCACGGATACCGTCGCCATCAAACACTCTCCAAAGTAATACCTGGTAAGGATTTTAGCTGAATGCCGTCGCCCTATAAAGCGCCTCAGAACCCCTTGACGTACGGCAGCTCACCCGTCATCCATTGACGCTCACGGGCTCCGCTTGCCCTCAGCGAGCGTGCCCAGCGCGTCGTAGATGCGCCGGTCGATCTCGATGCCTTCGCGCGTGAGACGCGCGCGTTCCCGATACGCGCGCTCGCCGGGAATGCGGATCTCGTCAACCCCCTCCTGCCGCGGCGTCGCCTTGATCATGGCGATCTGCTCGGTCAACGCGCGGCGATATTCCTCCAGCGGCAGGAACAGGTCGGGCTTGAAGGCGATGAAGACGTAACCACTGATACTCTCCCTCTCGCCCGCCGAGCCGCACAGCACGCCGAGCGCGTGCATCGCGAGCGCCAGCCCGAAGCCCTTGTGCCCGCCGAACGGCAGGAGCGCGCCGCCGCGCGCGAGCGCTGCCTCGGTGGTGGGATGGCCCTCGGCGTCGATCGCAACGCCGGGTGGCAGCGGGATGCCGAGACGTTCGCGGAACTGGAGATCCGTGCCCATGAAGGCGGACGTGCCCATGTCGATCACCAGCGGGTCGCCTTGCGTCGGGAAGCCGAACGCGATCGGATTCGTGCCGAGGGCGGCCTTCGCCCCGCCAGGCGGCGCGACCAGGGGGCTGGCGCCCACCGTGTGAATGCCGATCAAGCCCGCCCGCGCCGCCATCTCGACGTAATAGGCGCTGCGGCCGCTCATCCAGGTGTTGGTGACGCCGACGAGGGCGAAGCCGTGCTGGAGCGCACGCTCGATGGCCGCGCGCGTCGCCTGATACATCGCCAGCATACCGTTGTTGTTGCCGCCGTCGAACAACACCGACACGCTGGTTTCCCGCAGCGTACGCAGCGGGGTGCGCGGAGACCTGAAGCGCGGGCTGTCGGCGACGTTGAGCAGCTTGGGCAGACCGGAGTACTCGTAGCCGCACAGCGCCGCGTCGATCGCGTGGTCGGCGACGATGCGGGCTTCCTCGGGGTCGAACCCGATACCGCGCAGCGCCCGCTCGCCGAGCGCGCGCGCATCGGCCACGCTCAGGTGGACACGGTCGCTGGAATCGGTTGCCATTCAGGCCCTCCCTCGATGGCGAGTGGACCTCTTCCCGGTCGTCCGCATCGCGCTCGAGCCGATCGTTACTCGTCACCGAGGGAGAAGGCTATATCGGTACCCGGCCGAGTGTCTACTTTCGAGAGCGATGGCCGCGTGTCAGAATCCGGTACCTTGTGGTCGCTATCGCATTGTGGTACGCATTACACAAGTGTATGGCGAAGAAGATCGCGAAACGCGCATATCGCATCGTGCAAGTCCCGATCGGCATCGAGCTGCTCGAGCGCATCGATAGCGCCGCCGGTCACGTCGTTGAGAGCCGAGCCGCCTACATCCGCGGCGCGTGTGAGCGTCGGTTGAAGGGCGACACAGAGCAGGCGCTCGATCGACGCTACGCCGAAGGCTACCGGCGCCGGCCGGAGAATCAGGCGTGGGGTCGGCTGGGCGCGAAGCTCCTCGCACAACGCGTTCGTCGGGACACGTGGTAGGTGAAGCGGGGCGAAGTCTGGTGGGCCGAGCTTCCACCGCCGGTTGGGCGCCGCCCGGTCGTGCTGCTGAGCCGCGACGCCGCCTACGCCGTACGGACCTCGATCACCGTCGCTCCCGTGACGCGGACGATCCGTGACATTCCCGTGGAGGTCCCGCTCGGTCGCGAGGACGGTCTACCCGCTCGCTGCGTGGTGAATCTCGACGACCTGACGACGATCCCGAAGTCGTCGCTGCGACAGCGCGTGAGCGCGCTATCCGACGCGCGCCTCGCTGAGATCGAGAACGCGATCCGTTTCGCCCTCGACCTCGCCTGAGAGCGCACTCATCTCGCGAACGTCGACCCCTCAGCCAACGAGGTCCCGCAGCACGGCCCGGCACGGCGCGCCGTCGAGACCGCGGAGCCGGAGAGGAAAGCAGATCAGCTCGTAGCGGCCCGGCACGATCTCCGACAGGTCGATGCCTTCGAGGAGGATCACGCCGTGGTCCAGGAACGCTCGATGCACCGGGACCTGCTCGTCGGCGTGCGCGACGGAGAGGTAGTCGAGCCCGACCAGCTCGACGCCGCGCGCCACGAGGGCGCGGGCCGCCTCGAGGGAAAATGCGACGAAGTCGGGATCGTATTCGCGCTGCTTCAGCAGTTGCGAGTTGCGCGTCTTGAACAGGACGCGCGTCGCGCCGTCGAGCGGAATCGCCTTCACGTGCGCCTCGGTGATGTACCGATCGGCGTCGACAGCGTGCACCAGCGCGGGGCCGATGAACCGCTCGAGCGGCAGCGAATCGACCCCGGCCCCGTCGGGCAGGAAGTGGAACGGCGCGTCGACGTGCGTGCCGGCGTGCACGCTCACGGTGAGGGCGGATGCGTTCGCGTCGTCGCCTCGACTCATCCGCCGGCGTTCGTGAACCTCGAGCGGCGGCGCGACGACCCAGCGAACGGTGTCGGTCGAGAGATTGAGCGAGATGTCGTGGTAGCCCACGTCGAACCCTACCGCTTCGGCGGCTTCCAGAACTGATCGACGTCCGGCACCACGTCGAACACGGTGTTCTGCAGCTTGCCGCCCACCTTCTCGACGCGGCGAATGTAGGTTGGGATCACGGCGTTCTGCTTTTCATCGAACCGGAAGGCGCCACCCGGGGCCTCGAAGCGAACCTTGCGCAGCGCATCGAGGAAGCGCGGGCCGTCTTCGACGTTGCCGCTCACAGCCTTCAACGCCTCGCCGCCCACCTTCGCCGCCAGATAGCCGAGGTGGTTGTTGTACACGGGGTCTTTCCCGTACTTCTTGTTGAAGGCCTGGACGAAGCGCTTGTTTTCCGGCGTGTCCAGGACGGGCGAATAGGAGAACCAGCTCACGACGCCGATGGTGGCATCGCCGACCGAGCGGAGGTACGTCTCGCTCACCGTCTCGCCCAGGGTCAGGAGGGGAAGCTTCCCCTTGAGACCGTAGTCCTGCCATGCCTTCAGCCACTGAGGAGCGGTCGGGCCCCAGAGGATGCCCACGGCGGCGTCCAGGTCCTTGGCCTTGCTCTCGATCCGGGTGATGTACGGGGCGACGTCCATGGCGCCGGGGGGGATCAGCACTTTGTCGACGGACTGGCCGCCGCTCTCCATGAACGTCTTGATGAAGCCCTCGGCCTGCTCATGGCCGGCGACGTAGTCCAGCGCGATCAGGGCGATCCGCTTGTGGCCGAGCTTGGCGGCGACGTACCACCCGCCGGCGGCTTCCTGCTGATAGCTGCTCATCGCGCTCCGGAAGATGGACGGACTGGCTTTCTCGCTCGTCAGGTTGTTGGCGGTGGCCTGGGTGATGATCAAGGGGACGCGATGTTCGTGGACGTAATCCCTGATTGCCACGGCCACCGCGCTCGACACGGGGCCGAGAATCAAGTGGACTCGATCGGACTCCACCAGCTTCTTCACCTTGGTGAGCGCCACGTCGGGTTTGCCCTCCGCGTCCTCCACGATCAACCTCACCGGCCGGCCGGCCACCTGATTGCCCATCTCGTCTTGCCAGTAAAGCCTGATCCCCTCGTTGACCTCTGTGCCGTTCACGGCGAGAAATCCGGTGAGGGGATTGAGCAGGCCGATCTTGATCGGTTCCCTCGGGCCTTGCGCGAGCGCCGTCGAGCCCATTATCAGAATTGCGAGGATTGCGAGGGCCGCGAATGTTCCCCGGAACCTTACGTACCGTTCTCTGTCCACGTTGAATCCTCCATGAAGCACCCAGAGGTCGGGCGGCCCGGTCATGTGGGAGTCTGAGGAGATGATGACGTCGTTGGCCATGGAACGCCTCCCGGTGGGAGATCGAAGCCCGTCGTCCTGGCCCGATATGTACTCCGCACCGGCTGCGTGATCAAGCGAGCTGTCAGAAGACGTCGTCCCCGCACCGTCACCGGCGTCTGAGGCGCCCGGCCGATCTCCCGCTGCAGCCACTCGATGTCCGCCTGTGAGGCCACCAGGCACGGGATGCCCAGCATCACGCAGTTGCCGAAGAAAATCTCGCCGAACGAGCCGCCCACCAGCGCGCGGATGCCCCAGCGCATCAGCGCCTGCGGCGCGTGCTCGCGCGACGAGCCGCAGCCGAAGTTCTGACCGACCACCAGCACCGAGGCGCCCTGGCAGGCCGGCGAGTTGAACGGGTGCTCCGGGTTCTGCTTCTTCGCATCCTCGAACGCGTGTTCGCCCATCGTCTCGAACGTCACTTCCTTCAGAAAGCGCGCGGGGATGATGCGGTCCGTGTCGATGTCGTTGCCGGTGACCGGGATGCCGAGCCCCGCGATCCGCGTCCGCTTGCAGTCAGTCGTCATCGAAGAATCTCCCTCACATCGAGGGACTTCGTTCAATGCCCCACCGATGTCTTGGGTCGTAGCAAGACTTTAGCTATACTTTTGGATACAGTGTTCACGATCCTGTACGACGAGGCGGCCGAGGCCGACTTGCGTGCGTTTCGCGCGTCTGAGGCTCGGCGGATCGTCGACGAGGTCGACGCTCACTTGATGAAGGAGCCCATGAAACCAAGCCGACGGAAGAAGCCACTCGAAGGGTTGGTCCCTCCCTGGGACGCGGTTCGCCCGGTCTGGCAGCTCAGAATCGGCGACTTCCGTGTCTTCTACGATGTCGACGAGGACCGCCAGGCGGTGATCGTCAGGGCGATTCGGCGGAAGGGGACCAAGACGACAGGAGAGATCCTATGAAGGTTGTTGCTCTCGGACAGGCAAAGAACGCGCTGAGCGCGTACGTGGACCAGGCCCAGCACGATCGCGTGCTCGTGACGCGTCATGGAAAGCCGGCAGCCATCATCATCGGTGTCGAAGGCGAGGAGTTCGAAGATCTGATGACGAGGTCCGATCCCGAGTTCTGGCAGATGATCGAGAGCCGCCGGAAAGCCTCGAAGACCATCTCGAGCGACGAGATGCGTCGACGCCTGGGCGTCGCCAGGAAACGCAGGGCGAAGCGAAAGCCGTGAGCCTGCTCGGAACCCCGGCATGGTAGAGAGTTCGAAGGTCGACGATCGAGATGTCGAGCCTTCGCGCCGACCGTTGGCGTGAGTGGATGCGTGGCGGTCACGCGCTGCGCGGCACGGCAGCGAGGTGGACGTGGCGCCACCTGGTGGCTACAATGGCCACATGGAGGTCGGGCGATGGCGACGGTCGGAGTTCGTGACCTCAAGAATCGGCTGACGCACTACCTGGGACGCGCCAAGCGAGGCGAAGAGGTCGTCGTCACCGAGCGCGGGAGGCCGGTGGCCATCCTCGCTTCCATCCAGTCCGTTGAGAAACCACAGTCTCTTCAAGCGCAGCTCGCCAAGCTGGCGGCCAGCGGCCTCGTGATCCTGCCGACCGGCAAGCGCCTCACGCGTGTCCGCCGTGTCCGCGTCTCGGGGCGGCCGGTCTCTCGCACGATCCTGGAGGATCGACGCTGACGTACCTGGACACCAGTGCGCTGATCAAGCGGTTCGTCACCGAACGCGGGTCCGCATCCGTGGCGCGCTTGACGCGGGCCGACGCGCCCGTCGGCACGGCCACCATCGCCTATGCAGAGATGTACTCGGGACTGACCCGCCGGCATCGCGACGGCGACCTGTCCGCAATCGACTACGCGCACGCCTGCGAGCAATTCGAACGAGACTGGTCTGGCTATCTGCGGATCCGTTTCGACGAAGACGTGCTCGGTGCTGCCCGTCTCGTCATCCAGCGCCACGCCCTGCGTGGGTTCGACGGGATCCACCTGGCTTCGGCGCTGACGCTGCAGAACCGGTGGGATGAGACGGTGGTCGTCGTCGCGGCGGACCAGCGATTGCTTCGAGCTGCCGCCACCGAAGGGCTTGCGACGCTCGATATCGAGACGGGAGCGACGACACGACGAGGGCGCCGCCGCTGACTGCTGCACCCGACGAAGTTGGCGTACACTCCCGCCATGCGAATCGGCGTCGGCTTCAGCAGCGGCGGTCTGACGCCCGGCGAGATCGTCGAATGCGTGAAGCTCGCCGAAGAGCTCGGCTACGAATCCGCGTGGATGACCGAAGGCCACGCCGGCGATCAGTTCGCGATCCTCGCCGCGTGCGCCGTCGCGACGAAGCGCATCAAGCTCGGCACCGCCATCTCCAGCGTGTTCGTGCGGAGCTCTCCCACGATCGCGATGGCAGCGGCGACCGTGGATCACCTCTCGGACGGCCGCATGATCCTCGGGCTCGGCTCGAGCCACAAGGTGCAGGTGGAAGGAGAGCACGGTATTCCGTTCGGCGACGCGATTCCGCGCGTGCGCGACACCGTGGCCATCGTGCGCGCGCTGCTGCGCGACGGCGTCGTTTCCCACAAAGGCGACGTCATCGACATCGAGCGCTTCGAGCTGTGGTTCGCGCCGCGTCGCAAAGAGATCCCGATCTACCTCGCGGCGCTCTTTCCGAAGATGCTGCAGGTTGCGGGCGAGCTCGCGCAGGGGATTCTCCTCACCTACCCGACGCTGGAATCCGGGCGACGCGCGGCGGAGAACGTTGCGATCGGCGCCCGGCGCGCGGGAAGACGACCGGAAGACATCGAGATCGCGTCGCTGATCCCCTGTCAGGTGGCGGAGAGCGCCGCGGAAGCGCGCGAGCGATTGCGCCCCGGCGTCGCCTTCTACGTCGGCTTCTTCCCGCGCTACCACCGCCTGCTCGCGGAAGCCGGGTTCGCGGGCGCCGTCGCCACGGTAAAGGCGGCGTGGGATCGCGGCGATCGCGACGGCGCCGCGCGCCTCGTGCCCGACGCGCTGATCGACGCCGTCGCGCTCGCGGGCACCCCGGGCGAGTGCCGCCAGAAGATCGAGCGCTACCGCGCTTCGGGCATCGCGTTGCCGATCGTCACGCCGCGCGCCGGCGGGGTGGATCCGAAGGCGCGCGCCGTCGCCGCCATCCGCGCCTGCGCGCCGTAGCGTATGGCGCGCATCGATCTGGTCGACGTCTGCAAGACCTTCGTAGACGAGAAGCTTGCCTCGTTCTCGATCCGCAACCTGACCCTGAGGATCCCTGACGGCCGGATCCTCGTGATCCTCGGGCCGAGCGGATGCGGCAAGACGACGCTGCTGAAGATCATCGCCGGACTCATCACGCCGGATTCCGGCGACGTGCGCTACGGCGGCGTGGACGTGAACGAGACGAGACCGGGCGATCGGCGCATCGGCATGGTGTTCCAGAACTACGCGCTCTACCCGCACATGAATTCACGCACCAACGTCATGTCGTATTTCCTGTTCAGGAGGAAGACGCCGGAGCTGGACGCGGTCGCGAGGGCGAAGTATCAGCGGACCGCCGACCTCATGGGCGTGGAGCTCACGGACCTCATGGATCGTAGGCCCCGCACGCTTTCCGGCGGTGAGAAACAGCGAGTGGCCGTCGGCCGCTGCATCACCAGAGATCCCGCGCTGTTCCTGCTGGACGAGCCATTTTCCAATCTGGATCAGGCGCTGCGGGAAAAGTACCGCGTCAGTTTGAAAACCCTTCTGAAGCAGTTCGACATCACGACCGTGTACGTGACGCACGATCACTACGAAGCGTTGATCCTGGCCGATCTCGTTGCCATCATGGATCGAGGCCGCATCGAGCAGGTCGGAACGTACCAGGAGATCTACGAGCAGCCGCGCAACGCGTTCGTCGCGGGTTTCTTGAACCGGCACATCGGGACACCGCCCATCAGCTTCATCGACGCGAACGACGTTGTGCAGAGCCAGCAGCGCGGGAAGGTTCGCATCGGCGTGCGTCCCGAAGACGTCGAGGTCTCACGAGGGGAACGCGAAGGCGGAACCGGGGCGATCGTCGCCGGCTGCGTGAGCCTGCCGCTGATCAACGCCACGATCCTCGACCTTCGCGTGGGCGAGCACGAGATCCATGCCCAGACCTCTGCCGGTGAACATTTCCGCCCCGGCGATCAGGCGTGGGTGTTCTTCAAGCGGTACCACGTGTTCGACGAATCGGGCGTCAGGCTTCGAACCGAAGACGCTTGACCGCGTTCCTGTTCTGCTAGCCAAGGGCGGCGGAGATGCCCTTGGCGTCCGTCGTCAAGGCGGCCGCCGGCGTGTCGATGTTGTAGAGGCGCGCACAATTGTCCCAGAGGATCTTGCGGCGGACGTCATGGCTGAACGGCAGGCCGAGAAACTGCTCCATGGCCTCGGGAAACGCGCCGTCGGAATGCGGATAATCGGTCGAGACCACGAAGTAGTCGGCCCCCATCTTGTTGACGACGTCGACCGCGGGCTCCTCGTCCACATCGAGCGCGATGTAGCACTGGCGCTTGAAGTATTCGCTCGGCGGCATCGACAGCTGATGCTCGCAGCCGGGGCCGAACATTATCTCCGCGAGCGTGGGCGACAGTAAAGGCCTGGCCTTTACTTCTCGCTGCTCACGTTCCGCGCACGGTGAGCCCGCGCGAGAGTGCGGCGGTGGCCTGGCGATCGTCGTGGGTCCAGAATTCCAGCGGCTCGCCCTCAGCTTCGGCGGCCAGGATCTCGGCGGTTGCGACGTGGATCGCATCGAGCGCGCGGACGTTCACCGCAAACGGGCTCTTCGAGCGATCGATGACCGCACCATCGATCGGCGCCAGATCCAGCATGGCGAGGAGGTCGGCGAGCTCCTTCCGTTTGCTCGCCGTCTGCGCATCGTCGAGGTTGCCGAGCAGCCGCTCGCGGTCGACGGCCTGGAAGGCTTCCACCTCGACGAGTTGCGAGGACACCGCGCGGTCGGCGGCGGCGAGTGGCACCTTGGATCCGGGCTCCGAAAACACGATCCGGAGCACGGCGCTAGCGTCGACGTACTTCACTCGGATCCTCGCGCACCGCACGAAGCGACGCCTGGATGTCGACGCGGCGATCGAGCCTGGAGATCTCCAGCTTGCGCCAGTCCTGCGTGCCCAGCCGGAGCCGACCCTCCTGCGCCAGTCGTTCGCGCCACGACAGCGCCTCGGCTTGCGGCGGGCCCAGCTCCGCTATCGGCTCGTCCCGGTCCTTCACGATGATCCGTGACCCACGCGAGGCCATCCGGAGGTACTTGCTGAGGTGAGCCTTGAGCTCGGTCACGTTGATGGCCTTCATGGCCCTATTATGAGACCATCATGGTCTGCACGCAACGGAGCGTTCCGATCGTCACAGCGCGCCGTCCTGCCTGAGCCGCGCGATCTCCTCGCCGGAGAGCCCGAGCAAGCCGCCCAGCACCTCCGCGGTGTGCTCGCCGAGCATGGGAGCGCGCTGCACCTCGGTGGGCGAATCGGACAGGCGCACCGGGTTGCCGAGCATCGGAAAACGCCCGCGGTCCGGATGCTCGAGGTCCACGACCATGCCGCGCTGACGCAGGTGCTCGTTCGACAGCACCTCGCCGGAGTCGAGCACCGCCCCGCACGCAACGCCGGCGGCGGCCAGGATCTCCATGGCCTCGAACTTGGTGTGCTTGCCCGTCCACGCCTCGATGACCGAGTCGATCTCGTCCACGCGCGCGAAGCGGCCGGCGCGCGTCTTCAGCGTGGGATCGTCCGCCAGATCGGAACGGCCGATCGTGCGCATGAGCGCCTGGAACATGTCGGGTGTCACGCCATGGACGAAGAGGTAGTCGTTCGGACCGCCGGGCCGGCAGCGATACGCGTTGACGGGCGCGTTGCCGAACTGCCGGTTGCCGCGTCGTGCGACGGGCTCGCCGTTCATGTACTGCTCGCGGATGTGCACCCGGATGAGATTCGCCACGGCGTCCTGCTGCGCGACCTCGACCTGCTGCCCGACGCCGGTGCTCTGGCGCTGGACGACCGCGGCGAGGATGCCGACGGCGAGGTGAACGCCGGCGCCGGTATCGCCAAGTCCGGCGGGCACCTTGAGCGGCGGACCGCCGGCCTCGCCGTTGAGGCTCATCACGCCCGCCATCGCCTGCGCGACGAACTCGAAGCTCTTGTAGCTCGCGTAGGGCCCGCTCGAGCCGAAGCCCTTGATCGAGGCGGCGATGAGTCGCGGATTGAGGGCGTGGAGCGACGCCCAGCCGAGACCGAGCCGCTCCATGACGCCGGGGCCGAAGTTCTCGACGAGGACATCGGCACGACGCAGGAGATCGTCGAGCACGGCGCGCCCGCGCGGGTGCTTCAGATTGAGCGTCACGCTCTTCTTGTTGGCGTTGAAGAAGAGGAAGCCCCAGCTATCGACGCCGGGCTTGTCGGTGAGCCCGGTGCGGTTCGCCTCGCCGGTCACCGGCTCGATTTTGATGACCTCGGCGCCCAGCCACGCGAGAAGCTGCGTGCACGAGGGCCCGGCCTCGTACTGACTCAGATCGACGATCCGGATACCGTCCAGCGCCTTTGCCATCGCCACCTCCAGGGTGGAGACTGGCGCGGTCGCCGGCGCGCGTCAATAGCCCGGGACGGCCTTCGACACGATCAGTGCAACGTCGGTATCGCGCTCAACGAGAAGGATGTCAGCCGCGCCCCGGGGAGTCGCGAACGTTTCCGCTTGAACGTTTCCGCTTGACAGGATTGAACGGGTCAGTGCGGTGCCATGACGGCGATGTCGACGAGTCCGGCAGCCGTGGCCATGCGACGGTCATAGGTGACGATCGCGGTCAATTCATCGCCGAACAGTTGAGCCGCGGCAAGGTGAACGGCGTCGAGACTGCGAAGCACTCGTGGATCGAGCGCCGCCGCCGTCTCGAGAAGCTCATCGTCGATCTGGACCAGGTGCAGCCGCTGCAAGAGCCTTCGGGCGCGAGTGAGCGCTGCGCCACCGTGCGGGCGTACGGCCCGCAAGACCTCGACTCTGGCGAGCACGCACGAGGCGCGGTCCGGGTCGTCACGGAGGTACCGACGCAATGCTGAGGATTCGAGCTCGGCGATGACGAGCTTCACGAGCGCGGATGAGTCGAGGTAGACCACCGTCATCGCTCCCGGGAGCGGGCGCGATCGAGCACGACGCTCGGGCGGTCGACACCGGCGGCAGGCGGGAGCGGAGTGCCGAGATCGAGCAGGTCGGCGGTGGGTCGCACCACGCGACCGCGTCGGACCAGACGCTCGACGTGATCGGTACCGCGCAGCGGCACGAGCATGGCGACAGGCCGGCCGCGCGCGGTGATTTCGAGGGATCGTCCTGCCTCGACCTCGCGAAGATACTCGCTAGCGCGTTGCCGTAGTTGCCGGACTCCGACGGTTTTCATTGTGCTACATTGTAGCACCTCGCACCGGGCGACAGCGCGCCGCACCTCGGTCGGCGAGTCGGAGGCCTCGAACTTCGTGTGTTTGTCCCTCCACGCCTCGATGACCGCGTCGATCTCGTCCACGGGGCGAAGCGGCCGGCGCGCGTCTTCAGCGCAGGATCGCCCGGTTGACGGGCGCGTTGCAGAACTGCCGGTTGCCGCTTCGTGCACGCGGAGCCATCGCCCGTGCCGCGAGGCAGATCATGACACCTCGTCCCCGCTGAAGTCTCGTCGCGGACTGCAACGAGAAGGACGTCAGCCGCGCCCCGGGGAGGCGCGAACGTTTCCGCTTGAACGTTTCCGCTTGACAGCATTGAACGCAGCGGACGGCCGCGCGTCGGCAGCCGTTCGCCAACACGGACTCAGCGCGCCGCGCTGACCCGGGAACGACGGCGCGATCGACGGCCCACCGAAAAATCATTGCTCGCCGCAGAATTATTCTTCTGAGAGGCGCCAGGGAGGTGCGAAAACGCGGGTGTAGAGTCGCCGCAGCATCAGGAGGAGCTGCTCATGGAAATCCGGACGCTCGACGTCGACGCCACCCACGAGCCCGCGCCAGACCTGGATCGGCTGGGCGATGAGATCGCCGAGCTGTCGGCGCACCTCGACGCCGCCACGGCGCGGCTCCTGGACCTCATCCGCGAGTTCGACGCCCGCCGTGGCTGGAACAGCGGCTTCCGCTCGTGCGCCGCGTGGCTGTCCTGGCGCGTCGGGCTCGACCCGGGCGCCGCGCGCGAGCGCGTCCGGGTGGCGCGCGCGCTCGGCACGCTGCCGCGGCTGGCGCAGGCCCTCGCCTGCGGCGAGCTCTCGTACGCGAAGGTCCGTGCGCTCACTCGTGTCGCGACTCCGGAGACCGAAGAGCCGCTCCTCGCAGTCGGCAGGGCGGGCACCGCCGAGCACGTCGAGCGCATCGTGCGCGGTTGGCGCCGGGTGGACCGCCAGGCGGAAGCGCAGGAAACCGCTCGGCGCCACGCGGGCCGCGCGCTGCACGTGTACCAGGACGAGGACGGCATGGTCGTTGTCCGCGGGCGGCTGGCGCCGGAGGTGGGCGCGCTGGTCATCAAGGCGCTGGACGCGGCGCGGGAGACGCTGTATCAGCGGTTGCGCTCGTGCTCGCGCGCGAGCGCCGGTGACAGCATGGCAGAAAACGTTTCCGCGGAAACGTCCAGCTCGGAGGAAACGCCCACGATGGCCCAGCAGCAGGCGGACGCGCTCGCGCTCGTCGCGGAGACGGCGCTCCACCGCGGAATCGATCCCGGCGCCCCGGGAGACCGATACCAGGTCGTCGTCCACGTCGATGCCCCGGTGCTGGCGGATACCGACGCGCCGGGCCAGTCGGTCCTCGAAGACGGCACACACGTTTCCGCGGAAACGTCCCGACGCCTGGCGTGCGACGCGAGCCGCGTGGTGATGCG
>JBGPTW010000071.1:0-29925 GCA_041490825.1 Methylomirabilia bacterium
AGGCCTCTGCCTACCTGCCGCTGATCGACCTGCTCAAGGGCTACTTCAAGATCGACGATCGCGACGACACGCGCGCCGTACGAGCCAAGGTCACCGGCACCATGCTGACGCTCGACGAGGCACTGAAAGAATCCGTGCCGCCGGTGCTCTGGCTGCTCGAGGCGCTGCCCGACGATCAGGCGTTCCTCGGACTCGAGCCGGCTCAGCGGCGCCAGCGCACGCTGGAGGCGATCCGGCGGCTCGTGCTGCGCGAGAGCCGCGTGCAGCCGCTGCTCGTGGTCTTCGAGGATCTGCACTGGGTGGACGGGGAGACGCAGGCATTTCTCGACAGCCTCGTGGAGAGCCTGCCCGCGGCGGCCATGCTCCTCGCCGTCAACTATCGACCTGAGTACCAGCACGGTTGGGGCCGGAAGACGTACTACCGCCAGCTCCGGATCGATCCGTTGCCGCCGGAGAGCGCCGAAGCGTTGCTCACGACCCTGCTCGGCGAGCACCCGAGTGTCGGGCCGTTACGGCGCGTGTTGATCGAGAGGACGGAGGGCAACCCGCTCTTCCTCGAAGAAAGCGTACGGGCCCTGGTGGAGACGCGCGCGCTCGTCGGCGAGCGCGGCGGCTACCACCTCGTGAAGGCCCCGGAGACCATCCAGGTGCCGGCGACGGTCCAGGCGATCCTGGCCGCGCGCATCGACCGGCTGCCCGCCGAGCAGAAGCGACTGCTCCAGGCGGCGGCGGTCGTGGGCAAGGACGTGGCGTTCCTCCTGCTGCAGGCGATCGCCGACCTCGACGAGAACGCGCTGCGCGCCGGGCTCGCCCAACTACAGGCCGGGGAGTTCCTCTACGAGACGTCGCTGTTCCCCGATCTCGAGTACACCTTCAAGCACGCCCTGACCCACGAGGTCGCCTACTCGGGTCTCCTCGGCGAGCGTAAGAGGCACCTTCACGCCACCATCGTCGACGCGCTGGAGCGACTCCACGCCGACCGCATCGGCGAGCAGGTCGAACTGCTGGCCCATCACGCGACGAAAGGCGAGGCGCGAGAAAAAGCCGTGCGATACCTCCGTCAGGCCGGGGCCAAGGCGGTGGCTCGCTCGGCGAACCGAGAGGCCGTCGGGTTCTTCGAGCAAGCGCTGGCGCTCCTTGAAGAGCTGCCGCAGACGACGGAGACCCTGACCGACTTGCTCGACACGCGTATCGCGCTCGGCCCCGCGCTGGTCACGATGAGGGGCGCGATCTCGCCGGAGGTGGAGACCTCGTACCTGCGGGCGCGGGAGCTGGTCGATCGGCTGGGGGACGCGTCGCGCCGCTTCCCGGTCTTCTGGGGTCTCTGGTACGTCAGCTACACCCGCGGTGAATACCCCGCGGCCCGCGAGGCCGGCGAGCGGCTGCTCGAGACCGCCCGCAGTGGCGACGACTCCGGCCAGCTCGTGGAGGCGCACCACGCCCTCTGGGCGACGCTCACCGCCATGGGTCAGCCGACCGTCGCCGTCGTTCACGCCGAGCAGGGCATCGCCCTCTACGATCGGGAGCGGCACGCCTCGCAGACGTTCCTCTACGGCGGTCACGACCCCGGCGCCTGCTGCCGCTATCAGATGGCGATGAACCAGTGGTTGCTCGGCCATCCCGATCGCGCGCTCGCCGCCGTGCACGACGCTCTCCGCCTCACCGCGCAGCTCGACCATCCGCTGACCGAAACGATCAGTCTCTGGTTTGCGACGTGGGTCCACCATCAACGGGGTGACCGCGAGGCCACGGTCGCGACGTCGGAGCGTCTGGTGTCCGTCACGAGCCAGCATGGATTCTCGCCGTGGACCGACGCCGCCATCGTCCTGCTGCCGGCGGCGCGCCGCGATCGCCTCGATCGTGACGCCCTCGCCGGCGTGCACCGTCGCCTCGTGGCGGCGCGAGGAGCCGCGTGGCGGCACTTGCTTTGCCTCTGCGCGCTTGCCGAGCTGTACGTCGACGCGGGTCTGGCCGACGAAGGGCTCCTGGTGCTGGCCTCGATCGCCGACCGGGACCGCAACACGATCTTCGCGCCCGAGCTGCACCGGATCGAGGGCGAGCTGCTCCTGCGACGCTCCGAGCCGGCTCCCGACGAGGCCGAGCGATGCTTCCGGCGCGCGATCGAGCTGGCCCGGGAGCGAGCGGAGAAGTCGCTCGAGCTGCGTGCGGCGACGAGCCTGGCGCGCCTGCTCGCCGCACGGGGCCGCCGCGACGACGCGCGGAACATCCTCGCCCCGATCTACGGCTGGTTCACCGAGGGCTTCGACACCGCGGATCTCACGGATGCAAAGACGCTGTTGGACACGTTCGCCACGCCATCGAACTGAGCTGGGCATGCGTGCTGCCGCTCATAGCATGATTGGGCAGACGCGATACTCGCGTCCTCGAGCTGGATGTCCATCAAGACGAGATCAGGATGGAGCTCGCGCGCGAGTCGGACACCGTCCTCGCCAGTCTCCGCCTCCGCGAGACGATAGCCCTTGAACGTGAGCACGTCACGCATGAGCTTTCGGTTCTTGTCGTTGTCCTCGACGATGAGGATTAGCTCATTCGCCACGCTGCACCGGAATCGTGAATGTGAACGTCGCGCCCTGCCCCGGCTGGCTCTTCACCCGGATCTTTCCGCCATGCAGCTCGACGAACTTGCGACAGAGCGCCAGGCCGAGGCCCGTGCCCTCGACCTTCTTGGCGGCGCTCCCGACCTGGCGGAACTCTTCGAAGACCGCCTCTTGGTCCTCAGGCGCGATGCCGACGCCGGTGTCCGTCACCGAGATCTCCGCCATCCCATCCACCAGTGCCGCGCGCACGTCGATCCGCCCGCCTTCGGGCGTGAACTTCACGGCGTTGGACAGGAGGTTCAGCAGCACCTGCTTGATCTTCCGCTCGTCGGCGCGGATGTCACTCAAGCGCTCATCGACTGCCCGGTCGAGGGCGATCCCCCGTCGACTCGCCCGTTCCCGCATCAGCATCAGCGCATCGTCGATCGCCTGCGGAAGGTCGAACTCGGACAGATCCAGCTCCATCCGCCCGGCTTCGATCTTGGAGAGGTCGAGGATGTCGTTGATGAGCGACAGCAGGTGTTTGCCCGACGACAAAATGTCTTGCAGGTACTCGGTCTGCTTCTCGTTGATGTCCCCGAACATCTTCTCCAGTAGGACGTCGGAGAAGCCGATGATCGCGTTCAGTGGCGTGCGCAGCTCGTGCGACATGCTGGCGAGGAACTCGGACTTGTGCTGGCTCGCAATCTCGAGCTGACGGCTCTTCTCCTCGATCTCCTGGAACAGACGCGCGTTCTGGATGGCAAGGGCGGACTGCGTCGCGAACGTCTTCAAGATCTCGACGACCTCAGCAGTGAATTCTCCGGGCGTGCGGCGACTGACGACGAGGCCACCAACGATGCGGTCCTCATGGAGCAGCGGGATCGCGAGCAGCGCGCGCGTCCCCGCCCCGAGCAACGCGCCGCGCAGCCGGCTCTCGTAGGCGCCTTCCGCAGAGATGTCCGGGATCTGGAGCGGCTCCCGTGTCACCGCCATCTGGCCGACGGCACCTTCGCCCCGCCGCAGTCGCGTCGCGCGGAGCATCGCGGACTGGCCCTCGTCCGCATTGAGCGTCGCGCGCGGCGCAAACTCTTCCGTGCCCTCGTCGTACTCGAAGATCGTGCCCCCGTCCGCACCCGAGAGCTGCACCGCTCGGCCGACGATCGTCGTGAGGACGGTGTCGAGATCGAGCGAGGAGCTGACCGCACGCCCGACATCGCCGAGGGCCGTGAGCTGCTCGACCGAGCGGGTGAGCTCCTGCGTGCGCGCCTGCAGCTCGGTCAGCAGGCGGGCGTTCTCGATCGCGATCACCGCCTGATCGGCGAAGGTCTTGAGCAGCGCGATCTCGTCGTCGGTGAACCCACCGGGGTCGCGGCGGGTCACCGCAATGGTCCCGACGGCCTCGTTGTGACGGAGCAGCGGCACCGTAACCCAGCTTCGGTAGCCACGGGCATGGGCGTTGGCACGCACGGCTTCGGGCACTCGGGGGTCGGTCTGTGCGTCGGCGATGTTGATCGGCGCTCGATCACGCATGGCCTGGGCGTGCGCCACCTCGGATTGGAGCGACTGTGGGAAGAGCGCCCTCAGGGCAGCGTCGCCAGCGTTGTCGATGCTCGTGAGCGCGGCGAGCGCGATCTGATCGCCCGCGATCCGGGTCACCACGCCTGAGTGCCCCCCCAGCAAGCGGACGGCGCTGACCACGATCGCGTCGAATACCGGCTGGACGTCCGTCTGCGAGCGGCTGATGACGCGCAGGATGTCGCTGGTGGCGGTCTGCGTGTCCAGCGCCGTGGTCAGCTCGCGGTTGCTCGCCTGGAGCTCCGTGAACAGGCGCACGTTCTCGATCGCGATCACGGCCTGGTCGGCGAAGGTCTTGAGCAACTCGACGTGCGCGTTCGTGAACGCGCCAACGTCTTGATGGCTCACGTGGATCGAGCCGATCACTTCGGTTTGCCGGAACATGGGGACGATCAGTAAGCTGCGCACGCCCCGCGCGCGCATGCTCGCCCGCGACTCCTCGACGAAATCCTGATCGGGATCGGTTTCCACATCGGCCACGCGGAGTACGCTTCCGGTAGCTATCACGCGCCCCATCGGCCCGCTCTCGCTCGGGAGACGTGGAAATGTCCGCTGCCACCACTCGAGGGCTTCGGGGTTCCAGTTGTAGTGGGCCACCGGGTGAATGCGCCCACCTTCGAACCGGTACACGCTCCCGTAGATGCCGCCACACAGCTGCACCGCATTCCGCACGATCGCGTCGAACACGGGCTGCACGTCCGTCGGCGACTGGCTGATCACCCGCAGGATCTCCGCTGTCGCTGTCTGCTGCTCGAGCGCCTCGCTGACCTGCGCGTGGGTGTGCGTCAGCGCCTCGTTCTTCTGCTGCAGCTCTTTGAACAGCCGCACGTTCTCGATCGCGATCACGGCCTGGTCGGCGAAGGTCTTGAGGAGTTCGATCTGCGAATCCGTGAACGGCCGAACCTCCCGCCGCCAAACGGTGATCGCGCCGATTGGACTGCCCTCTCGGAACATCGGCACGGCCACGATGCTCCGCGTGCCGACCCGCTGCCCCGGGTTCCCGGCGTACGCGGACTCCGCCGCCTGGTCTCGGACGTGCACGACACGGCCCTTCAGAATGGCGTGGCCCGAGACAGTGTCAGGGCCCAGACGGCCGGGGAACGGCGCTAGGAACGTTTCCAGATCGGCCGCCTCCAGTCCGTGCGCCGCCGGTAGGGTGAGCCGGTCTCCATCCCTGAGGGCCACACTGCCGAAGGTCGCGTCGCACAGGCGAACCGCGTTCCGGGCAATCGTCTCGAAGACCGGTTGGATGTCCGTCGGTGAGCTGGAGATCACGCGGAGGATCTCACTCGTCGCCGTCTGCTGCTCCAGCGCTTCGGTGAGATCGCGATTCCGTGCCTCGAGCTCCGTGAACAACCGCACGTTCTCGATGGCGATGACCGCTTGATCAGCAAAGGTCTGGAGCAGCCCTACGACACTGGCTGAAAATAGCCCGATTTCAGTACGGGCCACCGAGATAGCCCCGATGGGCGCACCGTCGCGCAGCATCGGAACCGACACCGAGCTGCGCCACCCAGCCGCTCGCGCGAAGTCCTTCGATTCGAATTCTGGGTCCGACAGCGCGTCGGGCATCTGGGCGACCCCTCGCTCCAGGATCGCCCGTCCGGCCACAAAGCCACGGTCCGGCGTCCGGGCAAATCTCCGTGCGTGGAGCTCTGCGGCCTCCGGCGTGGCGCCATCGAGCCCGACGAGGTGCATCAGCTCACCGTCGAAGCGGTAGATGCCGCCCATCCGAGCGCCGGAGAGTTGCACTGCGCTCCGGAGGATGCCGTCGAAGACGGGCTGGAGATCCGTGGGAGACCTCGAGATGACGCGGAGCACTTCGGCGGTCGCCGTCTGCTGCTCCAGCGCCGCGTTCAACTCCCGCGTCCGTGCGTTGATCGTCGATTCAAGGTCGGCGATCCGGGACTCCGCTCTTTTCCGTCGCACCGTTTCCTTCGCGCGCGACTTCCCGAGGACAGTGTTCTCGGCCAGAATCTCAGCTTTGGTCCGGCGATCTGAAATCATGTGAGCCCTGCCATCTCCCGCTCCATCTTCTCCAGCCAGTTGTTCTCAGGGGCGCTTCAGCTTCAGGTCCTCGTAGGGCGACAGATAGAAGCCGGGAACCTGATTCGCCAGGATGTCTTCGACGCGCGGCCCGAGGCCAGTCGGAAAGCCGAGATGATAGATTGGCGCCTGCGTCACCTGATCGTGGACGAGGCGCTGGATCTGGTGCAAGAGCGCCTCGCGCTTCTTCCGGTCCATCTCCCTGGCCTGCCGATGGAAGAGATCGTCGACCTCCGGGAGCGCGCCGTAGGCGAACGCGCCGTCCTTCGTGACGAACGACTCGAGGCGCGTGGCGGCGTTGCCCGAGATACCGGTGATCGTCAGGACGATGCCGTGGAGCTTCTTCTCGCGCCACGCCGTCACGAACGCGGCGCGCTCCAGCGTGCGCATTTTCGTGCGAATGCCGACGGCCTGCAGCCATCCGGCAATTGCCTCGCCCATCGAGGTGTACGGCGGGAACGGAGTCAGCTCGCCCGCGTCGAACCCGTTCGGGTAGCCGGCCTCGGCGAGTAATTGCCGCGCCCGCTTCGGATCGAAGCGATGCGGCTCGAATGGCAGCGCGAACTCGAAGTCGGGCGGCACGATGCTGCCGGTCGGACGCGAGAAACCGAGCGTCTCGGCCTGGCTGAGCGCCTGCCGGTCGATCGCCAGACTCGCGGCCAGCCGCACGCGCTGATCGTGCCATGGCGACTTCGGATCCCATTGATCCGGAAAGTCGAGCCAGAAGATGCCGAGGAGCGGCGCGACCAGCCGGAGTCCCGGCGTCCGCTTGATGTCCTCGCCGACGGCGCCGCTCAACAGGAACGCGACGTCCACCTCGCCGTTCTTCAGCGCCACTGCGCGCGTCGTCTCGTCGGGCATCACCCGGAAGACCAGCCGCTTGATCGAGGGCGGCTTCCGCCAGTACCCGTCGAACGCCTCGAGCACGAGCTCCACGCCGGGATTGAAGCTCACGAACTTGTACGGCCCCGCACCGATCGGCGCCTTGCGAAAACCATCTTCGCCGACGCGCTCGATGTAGCGCTTCGGCACGACCCACCCGGGACTGGCGACCATGGTGCCGTAGAAGGCCGGAAAGTCGGGCCACGGCTCCTTCAGCACGAAGCGCACGCGGTTGGGCGCGAGGATGCGGATCTCTTTCACGGTGTCCTTGAACAGCTTCGCCGCGCCGCCCTTGTATCGCTCGAACGAGAACTTCACGTCGTCCGCGGTCACCGGATCGCCGTTGTGAAAGCGCGCATTGTTTCTGAGCGTGAAGTCGACCGTGAGGCCGTCTTTCGCCATGCTCCACGACTCGGCGAGGCTGGGCGCCGACGCCGCACCGGGCATCGGCTTCAGGAGCGCGTCGTGGAGCGCGTACAGCGTGAGATACGGCGTGATGATGCTCTCGCTCTCCGCGGGGTCCAGCCAGCGCGCCGGCAAGCTGTAATGCAGCGCGAACGTCAGCGTGCCTGCGGGCGCGGCTGCGCCAGCGCACGGACTCCAAACGATCAGGGCGCTCGCGAGCGCCAGGATAGAGCGACGAGCGGCTCGTGCTGCCATGTGTTCCTCCTCGATGAGAACTTCTCCTGATACATCGCTTGGCATGGCGCGGTCAACCAGCGCGATTGCCTCGCTGCCCGAGAGCCACTACGATCCCAGGCATGCGCCCCTACACCGGGCAGGAGTTCCTCGAGAGCCTCCGTACGCCGCGCGACGTCTGGATCTACGGCGAGCAGGTGCGCGACGTGACCACGCACCCGGCCTTTCGCAATCCAGCTCGCATGCTCGCGCGACTGTACGACGCGCTGCATGACCCGGCCACCCACGCCGTGCTGACGTGCGAGACGGACACCGGCTCGGGCGGGTACACGCACAGGTACTTCCGGGCGCCGACGAGCGCCGCGGACCTGGTGGCCGCGCGCGACGCGATCGCGGCGTGGGCCCGGCTGACCTACGGCTGGATGGGCCGCTCGCCCGACTACAAGGCGGCCTTCACCGCCACGCTCGGAGCCAATGCGGAGTATTTCGGGAAGTACCAGGACAACGCCCGGAGGTGGTACCGCGAGGCGCAGGAGCGCGTGCTGTACATGAACCACGCCCTCGTCAACCCACCGGTGGATCGTCACCGTCCGCCCGACGAGGTGGCCGACGTCTACGTGCACGTGGAAAAGGAGACTGACGCCGGGCTCATCGTGAGCGGCGCGAAGGTCGTCGCCACCGGCTCTGCGCTCACGCACTACAACTTCGTCGCGCATCCCAGCAGCGTGCCGATCAAGACGAAGGCATTCGCGCTGACGTTCATCACCGCCATGGATGCACCGGGCGTCAAGCTGATCTGCCGCCCGTCCTACGCGATGACGGCCGAGGTCATGGGCAGCCCGTTCGACTATCCGCTCAGCAGCCGCATGGACGAGAACGACGCGATCCTGGTCCTGGACCACGTCCTCGTCCCGTGGGAGAACGTCTTCCTCTACGAGGACGTCGAGAAGTCGAACACCTTCTTCGCGCAGTCCGGCTTCCACCCGCGCGCCATGTTCCAGGGCTGCACCCGTCTGGCCGTGAAGCTCGACTTCATCTGCGGTCTGCTGCTGAAAGGCGTCGACGCGGTCGGCTCGAGCGAGATGCGCAACGTGCAGGCGTCGATCGGCGAAGTGATCGCCTGGCGCAATCTCTTCTGGGGGCTGACGGACGCGATGGCGCGCGCGCCGGTGCCATGGGTCGGCGCCACCGTGCTGCCGAACCCGGAGTACGCGCAGGCCTACCGCGTCTTCTCGACGGTCGCCTATCCCCGCGTCAAGGAGCTGACCGAGACCATCCTCGGCAGCGCGCTCATCTACATCAACTCCCACGCGATCGACTTCCGGACGCCGGCGCTACGGCCCTACCTCGACAAGTACCTGCGCGGCTCCGACGGCACCGATTCCGTGGAACGCATCAAGCTGATGAAGCTCTTGTGGGACGCCATCGGCACCGAGTTTGGCGGACGGCACGAGCTGTACGAACGGAACTACGCCGGCGGCGCCGAGATCATTCGCATGGTGACGTTGCAGGCGGCCGAGCGGACCGGTCGAGCCGACGAATTCAAGCGGCTCGTCGAGCAGTGCATGGCCGAGTACGATCTCGACGGCTGGACGGCGCCCGATCTCATCACGCCGCACGACGTCAATCTCTTTCTAAAAAAGCCCGAGTGAGAGTCGCAACCACAGCGCCGACCCTTACCCGACAAACACGCCGCCCGAGGGATGCAGCAGCTCGCCCGTGAAGAATGACGCCTCATCCGACGCGAGGAACAGCGCCGTGCTCGCGACTTCGTCGGGGGTGCCGTAGCGTCGCATCGGCGTCATGCTCGTCGCCCAGCGCGAGCGCGTCTCGTCCGCGCGGAGTGGTGCCGTCATCGGCGTCTCGATGAAGCCGGGGCCGATCGCGTTGACTCGGATACCATGCGGCGCCAGTTCCTGTGCCAGACACTTCGTCAGCATCCAGACGCCCGCCTTGCTGACGCTATAGGCCGCGCCCGGCGACGGCATCTTCGACATGATCGATGCGAGATTGACGATGCTGCCGGGGCGCTTCGTGACGACCATCCACCGCGCGACCGCACGGTTCGAGAAGAGCACGCCGTAAAGATTGACATCGATCACTCTGCGGAAGTGGTCTGCCGGAATGCTGAGCACGGTATGCGGCTCGGCCGATTCCGGCGCCCGCCTCGGGCTTCCGACTCCTGCCGCGGCAATCAGGACGTCGACTGCCCCGAGCGCTGTCACGCATTGCTCCACCATCGCATCGTTGGCCGCTTCGTTCGTCGTGTCGACCTGCAGCGCGAGCGCGGTCCCGCCGTGCCTCTCGATGAAATGTGCACTCTCCGTCGCCGACGACAGGTCGAGATCGGCGACGCCGACCTTCGCCCCTTCCTGAGCGAACCGGAGCGCGCACGCTCGTCCGATCCCGCTCCCGCCGCCCGTGATCAACGCTATTTTGTCCAGCAGCCGTCCCGCCATTTTTTAGCTCCTGTGTCGCGCTGATTGACGCCGTCACGGACGGCGAGCTCTGTCTGGTGGCCATCACCGGTCGAGCCAGGCCGCCATCAGGCAGGAGCGACCATCGATCCCGCGAGCGTGGCACCACCGATGGTGACGAATTCGCGCCGGCTCAGTGTCATGGCTCACACCTCACAGGTCGTCGCGATGATCTACTCGATCGCGTCAGCGACGTTGAACAGCTCCTCGCACTCGTCCGCCCAGTAGCGGTGGTCACGGAAGGTCGGGAAGGCCGGGGGAAACGACGGGTCGTCCCACCGACGGGCGATCCAGGCCGAGATGTAGATGATCCGCAGCCCTCGGAGCAGCTCGCAGAGCGGCAGCGTCGACCGGTCGAACTCGCGGAAGAGCTCGTAGCCTTCGATCAGATCTTCGCGGGCGCGGCGCGCCTCCTCCGAGTTGCCGCGCGCGAGCAGCCACAGGTCCTGCATGGGCGGGCCGACGAGGAAATCGTCGAAGTCCACCACGACCGGACCGTCGGATGTCCACAGCAGGTTTCCCGGATGCAAGTCGCCGTGGATCCGCTGGCTTCGCGTCGATGCCAGGAGCGTCTCGGCGGCATTCCCGATGCGCAGCGCGACGTCGCGGTACCGGGGCGCCAGGTTATCCGGAATGAACCCGGCGCTGAGCACGTCGAGCGACTCGTGCACGTACCGCTTCACCGTCAGCCGGGGACGATGCGGCGCGTCGCGCGCGGCGCCGACCGCGTGCATGCGTCCGATGATGCGGCCGATCCGACGTCGCAGATCCGCGTCCAGCTCGTCCAGGACCCGGCCCCTGATCTTGAGAAACGCGGCGTACAGAATTCCCTCGATCTCGCCGAGGGTCGAACCGGTTCCGAGGTCGAGCGGCGGCGCGACCGGCACCTCGGCGTCCGCGAGATCCGCGAGAAACCCGTGCTCGTCCTGCACGGCCTCGCGCGACCACCGGCCGGGCCGGTAGAACTTGACGACGAGCCGCCGTCCATCGTCGAGCTCGACCTCGTAGACGCGGTTCTCGAAGGCCCGCAAAGGCAAGCACCGGCCGGTGCAGCGCAGACCTCCGACCTCGACCGCTTCCAGCACGCGGTCCGGCGTGAGCGAGAAGAACGAGGCTGTCGTCAGTCCAGGCCTCCAGCGCGACATCGTAGCATCGCACCACACCACACGACCTTTGACAAACCGTGTGCGCTCGGAGTACCGACGCAGCGTGCTACGCCGACGAGGACACGCCAGTGTCGCTTGTTGAGCGATCCACAGTTGATAAGTCTTTATAAGGAATATGCTGAAGGCGACCTCCCCTGCGCCGTGGAAGCCCTACGCCAGAGTCCCCCTGAACACAGGGACTCTGTTGTGTCCAATCGGGGCAGCTGCTTCCTGGCCTTCCCAGGTGACGTATTCCGCCGGCGATCGGAAGGTGATCGTCGGCGGGAGTGGGAGGCTTCCGTCCTTGAACCCTATGACCTACATCCCTTGTGGCCGATGCTATCGGCCGAGTCCCTACCTGAACGACGCCGGCATGTGCGAGCGGTACGAAGAACACCGCCGGCTTCTCGCCGGCGAGCGCGCGCTTCCCGTGATCTGTTCGCACTGCGGCGAGACGTTCACCGAGAAGAAGTTCGACCGGCACCGCTGGAGCTGCTTCTACCGCGACCGGACGCTCGTTGTTCGCGGCCAGCGTCGGCGACGGTGAGGCGGCGCCCACAACCTTCGCGCGTCCCCGCGCCCTTGACGCTGGCGCACTCGCCCGCGTAGGATGGATAATAACAGTTCACAACCGAGGATCCTCTATGCGAACACACCAAACGATGACGGTATCCCTGCCACCCGCGATGCTGCGCGATGTGGAACGCGTGCGGAAGACCGAACGTCGCACCCGATCCGAGCTCGTGCGCGAGGCCCTGCGCCTCTACTTCAACCCTGAACTCGCTGCGCGGATCGCTCGCCTTCCCGTCTACACCCCCACGGCGGCCGAGCGGCGCGCCATCGAGAAAGGTCGCGCCGAGATCGCACGAGGAGAATACGTGACCGTCGATGAGCTCTTCCAGGACCTGGACCGTCGTCGCGGGAAAGCGCGCGCAAAAGGTCATCGCGCGCGCGCCTAAGCACGACCAGGAACGGCTCCGGGCTGCCCTCAAGGAGATGGGGTCGGATCCGTTCGCTGGCGATATCGAGCGGCTCAAGGATGAGCGCGCCGCCTTTCGCCGCCGCGTCGGCGACTGGCGGATTTTCTTTGATGTGGATCCTGAGCGACGGGCCGTGGACGTGTCCTCCGTCGAGCGCCGCACCACCACGACCTACCGCCGGCGGTAGTGGGAGGAGGTCCTAAATTGAAGTGTAGCCAGTGCTCAACGCCGGCGATGTTCTTGCTCCCCGCGGACGGCGGGGGTCAGGTGCCTCTGTGTCTCCGCTGCAAGATCGCGTACAACCGCATGCTTCTTGAGGCCAACGACCAGCTCGAGCGGGAGATAAACAATCTCCAGGATCACATGGAGGCCTCGTTCGGAATTTCTGGGATCCTCCCTCGCTATCAGGAACGCCGGCCCTCGCCCATCGTCCTGCGAGGCGGAGATGTTCACTTGAACAACGTGAACGTCCAGAACAGCGACATCGGGATGCTCAATGTCAGCGCCAACGTCGAGATGGTCGATTCGGCGATCACGATTCTGAAGCAGGGAGCTGATGAGAATAATGTGGGCGAGGCTTTGGGGAAGCTCACCGAAGGGATCGTCAAGAGCAACCTCGACGCCAAGATCAAATCCGAGTTGATGGAGATTTTGAGCGTCGTCGCTGGTGAGGCGACGCTGCCTCACGGCGACCGCCGCCCGGCGGTTGTCAAGCCACTCCTCCTCCAGATCGGTAAGTATTTGATGGGCGCGAAGGCGCTCGCCGATTTGTGGAACTTGACTAAGCCGTTCCTGACCGGTCACTTCGGGATTCCAGATATCGAAGCTTGACCGGCTCGCCTCGAAGCCCGGGTGGTCAATTACACCTTTCAGTAGCTCGGGGGCCGTTGTCCCCTCCCCCCCTTTTTGTTGATTTCTCCAGCCCGTGCTATGGTTGAGTTGCATATAAAAAGTATGCCTCCTCAGCAAAATCTGTGGGGAGCTTCCGGCTCGGGTAGGGCGCCAAGGGTGTGATAGAGCGCGATTTCCATCGCCCGATAGGTCCGGAATCCGAACGCGGTTCTGGTCGTGACTCTCGCCTTGTTGTTGAACCCCTCGACGGCGGCGGCCGACAGGGCGCCCTTCGCGCGGAACCAGTTCAGGAGCAGGGGCCGATGAGCGCGCAGCATCCGGGCCACCTGCGGCATCGGCGCGAGCCGCAAGCGCAGCGTCTTCGTGCACCAGCGGTCGAGGAACCGGCCCGCCCACGCCGGCGACACGTAGGTCCAGAAGTACTGGAACTCTTCCCGGAGGAGGTCGCTGCGGACGGCGCGCAGGTTGTAATGCAACAGGTCGACGAGGCGCGGCAGTTCGGTATCCGTGAGGTTGGCCGGGCGCTTGAGCAGCAGCCAGCGGGTGCGGGTCAACACCGGCGCCAAGCCGCGGGCCTTGAGCGCGCGCGCTTCTTGGGCCCGGACCTCGTCGATGGCTTTGTTGCAGTGGGCCATGATGGGGAAGCGACCGAGGATGTGCAACCGCGTGGCCGGCCTGCTTGGCCACTACCCGCAGGTACGGCTTCCACATGTCGCTGCCAGATGAAGCGCAGGGTGGCGGTGCACTCCCGCCCCAGCCAGCGGAAGAAGCCCAGCAGCGTGCGCACCTTCCGGTCGGGCCCGATCCAGAGCAGCCGCCGGCCCCCCGGGTCGAGCTGGTAGACCAGGGTCACGTACCGGTGGCCCCGCTGGCGGGCCAGTTCGTCGATCCCGATCGCCGTGATCCCCGTCAGGTCGCGATGCGCCAAGCCCCACTGCACGGCCATCGCGACGGCGCGGAACACGTGGTCCCAGGTCGTGTGAAACGCCTCGGCCCCCCCGTCCAGCTCAGCCGCCGCGCCCCCGCGGCCAGAAACCACGCGTGGGTCGTCGTGAGCTGATGCTGGCCCTCGGCCCACGGGATCGCCTCCACCCGCACGCCACCGCGGTCGCAGTGCACCCGCCGCCGGGCGTACAGAAAGAACACCGGGATCCCCCCACACCGGCACGAACTCGAACCGCCGCGGGGCCAAGGTGTCGTAGCCTGGGCGCGGGCGGTGACACTGCGAGCACCGCGGCTGGCGGTTGGCCCGGGCCCGGAGCTCGGCCTCGAGGATCAGTTGCCCGCCCTCGTCCCGCAGCCGGATGTCGCCGTACACGAACCCGGGCTGCCTTTGGACGCGATTCAAGATAGTCTTCACGAGCATCCCGTTTTCGATCTCCTGTGGAAGCTGGGTGGTTGGCGCTGCCCATCTTCGCCGAGGTCGGGAACGGGATGCACGCGCCGCGGGGCGCGCGCTCCGTGACGCGGCGTCGCCTCGCTCCTCGCGTCACGTCAGTTCCGCAGATCTCTCGCCTGGACACTCATGAGTGCGTTTTTAACCCACAGATTCTGCGGAGGAGGCAGTATTACATGCAACCCGATTCCACCACGATTCACCTGTGGACCTTCATCAACTCCTTTGCCGGATGGCTCTCGGCCCTCGGCACGATCGCCGCAGTCATAACGGCCCTCTACCTCTCCCGTAAAGAGCACCGGGTCAACCTCGAAGTGTCTGCCGGCGTGCGAATTTTTTTCGGGCAAGGCGTCCCACAACAAAAGTACCTGTACGTCGAAGTCGTCAACATCGCGCGGCGCCCCGCGACTGTGACCACCGTCTGCTGGACCGCCGGGCCGTTTCGCAAACAACAGTATTGGTGGGACGTCCCTCAGAATCGTTTCTCGAGCGTACTCCCAGTTACCCTTGTGGACGGCGAGACGGCAAGGTGGATGATGCCGCTCGAGGAGTTGCCCGCCAACTTCGCAGAGATCGCCGGCGCAGAGCTATCAGGGCTGTCTCGGCGAATGAGGGTGAGATCCGTGAAGGTCACGGTCAGCACATCTACCGGCGAAGACTTCCACAGCCGGCTCGGGAAGGACTTGCGGGAGAAGTTTCTAAAGATCCTGTCGCCGACGAGAACAGCATGAAGACCCTCCCCAAATACCTCACCCAAGACGAGCTCAAGCGCTTCTTCGCCGCGATCCCCTCCCCACGCGATCGCGCGCTCTTCGCCGTGGTCTACCACTACGGGCTCCGCGTGGACGAAGCCACGATGCTGACGATCGAGGACATCGACCTGAAGAATCACCGGATCCGGATCCGCCGGCTGAAAAATGGCCTCGGCGGCGAGAAACCCCTCTGGCGCCACACGGCGAAGCTCATACGCGCCTACGCGCGCGTGCGCCGAGACGCCGGCCCCTATCTCTTCACCGGCCGCGAAGGGCCGCTGAAGAAGCGCCAGGTCCAGAACCTTTTCGGAAAGTACGCCGGCGCTGCCGGCATCAAGGGGCGGTCGGTGCACGTGTCCTGGTTCAGCGTGAACTGGAGTCCCGATCATGCCCGAAATGAAACACGAACTCCTCGGTCACCTTCGCGATGACGGCATCCTTCTTCGTCAGCTGCCGCTCGAGCTCCTCGACCTGCCGCTCGAGATCGCGCTTCTCCCCACGGGCGTCCGTCGCGAACACCGCCGCCCCGTTCTCGAAGAATTGTTTCTGCCAAGCGTAGAACAGCGTCGGACTCAGGTCATGCTCCTCACACACCTTCGACACCGCCTGCCCCTCCAGCAGGACCTTCCTCAGGATCGCCACTTTGTCCATCGCGCTGTGCTGCCGATATCGCCTTGTCCCCATGGTGCCCCTCCCCCCTGTCGGGCGGATTACATTTCGCCCTGGTGAGGAACTCCAGTTTCAACTGAGGCAGGACACACGCCCTACGGCACTCGATCGCTGTTCATCTTCTCGACGCCGGCCGCGGCATCGAGTACGTCGCCGACTACCTCGGCCGCCGGAACATTCAGAACACCCGCATCTACGCCCAGATCTCTCACCCGCTCCGCGAGCAGGTCTTCCGCGACCTCGAGCGCCATCCGAAAATCGTGCGGATTGCGTAGCTGTACTACTTGATCAGCTTGTACCGCCGCGCCTCGTCCTCCGACAGCCACACTTCGTGGATACTGTGCGCTCGCTCGCCGAGTTTCGTTTCCCTCAGAGCCGTCATCGCCTCGTCGATGCGCTCCTTCTGGACGCCCGGGGTCCGCATAAAGTCCATGAGGTCGTTCTCGTCGGGAATTTTGACGACGGGCGTGGAGCCGCCCGATCCCACGGGCGCCCAGGTGGCCATGAACTCCCACCGATTACCCGCGGCCACCGGAACAATGTGCAGCACGCCATTCACCTTCATATCTCCGCCTTTGTTTGTATTCAGGCCTCGCCCTTCGTTCTCGCGCGTAAGGCCCAGCTTCGCCAGGTCGCCCGACTTCCCCAACTCGGCGATCATCGGTACGAACCATCGCTGGAAGTGCTTAATCGACTTCAACTCCGTGTACACCAGGGTCGCAGACCGGATGTACTCGCTCATCGAGAGGTTTCCGCGCGTCGCCACGCGTTCAATGCGCGCGTGCTCTTCGGGCGTGAATCTGACCGGGACAACGGAGGTCCGAGCTGTTTTAGCTATGCGCTATAGTCGCATCGTAGTCGGTATGCAACGCAGAAAATAAGCCCCAGAACCGGGAAGCGAGATCAGGCCCTCATCCGCTATCTCGGCCTCCTCTCTTGGCGGAACCTACTTTAATAACTGTTTTATAAAGTTTCATAACGAGACGGTTGCGGGTTCGCCTCTTGACACACTCCCCGCCTCCGCTACGCTGAGGGCATGAACATTGACGAGTTCGAGGACTACCTCGAGCTCCAGGACCCCAAGATTCGGGCGCACATCGCCCAGAGCCGCAAGGAGTTTCTCGCGGGCAAGAGCCGGCCGTTCGATGAGTTTTTGAAGGAGCTCGACGAGCAGGCCGAAAGGGGGAACAAGCGGCGGCGCCCTTGACAGATTTTCCAACTTCCCTATACTAACGCTATGATAACCACCACCGCAAAGGTCGGACCCAAATACCAGCTCGTCATCCCGAAGCAGCTGCGCACCGCGGCCAACCTCAAGATCGGCGACTTCCTCAAAGCCGAGCTGCGCGGCGCCAGTATCCTCCTCACGCCCATGGCCCTGGTCGAGCGCGACCTTGCCGCGGCCGAGGCGGATGTCAAGGCGGGCCGGGTCTATGGGCCGTTCTCGTCCGCGAAGGCGCTCGTCCGCTCGCTGCACCGGGAGGCAAAGAAACTCAAGAAGCGGTAAATGCGCGCTGTCTACGCCAAGCGCTTCCTCGAGGCCTACGCCAGCGCTCCCCCACATGTGCAGCGAGCGGTTGACCGCCGCGTGGCGTTCCTCCTCGAAAACCTCCGCCACCCCTCGCTGCGGGCCAAGAAGTACGACGCGGCTCGCGACATTTGGCAGGCCCGCGTGGACGGCGGCTGGCGCTTCTACTTCCGCATCGAGGGCGATACCTACATGCTCGAAACGATCCGGCCGCACCCCAAGTAACCCCGGCCGGAAAAACTTGACTTTTCCTCCGCGACGACCTTGAATCACAATCTTTATAAGGGAATATGATCTTCCCGGCCGCGGGAGTTCCCTCAGCGGTATGCCGAGGCTGTCGAAATTCTCGAGACCGACCCTCGCAACATCAGCCGGAGGTGCCCGCTCCTCGAGCTCGGGGGCGTGCGCCCCGGTGACGGACAGTACCGGCTCCGGCTCGGGCGCTTTCGCTTCCGCTACGACATCACGGGTAACGCGGTCGAGCTCGTCCGCTGCGCCCTCCGCCGCGAAGACACCTACGGCCAGGCGCCAAAAAACTTATGAACCCCACGCATTCTGAAAACCTCTCGGACAACGGGCCAGGGAAGGGGACTACCACTTCCGATGAGCTCGCCCTGGAGATCGGATTCTTCTTCTGGCCCTACGACGTGGCGCTGGTCCGCGCGATGGCGAAGGCGGCGGACGCATTCGACTACGACATGGTCGGCATTGCCGATACGCCCGGCAACGCGATGGACCCGTGGGTGGCCACGACGATTCTCGCCGCCGACACGCGGCGCGCCCGGGTTGCCCTCTGCGTCACCAATCTCGTCACGCGCCACCCGGCCGTCTCGGCGGCCGCGATCGCTTCGGTCGATCTGCTCGCTCCGGGTCGCACCGTGCTCGGCATCGGGGTGGGTCACAGCGGTACGCGCAATCTTGGCGCGCCGAGCCTGCCGCCCTCCGATCTGGCCGACGGCGTGACGTTCATCAAGACACTGCTACGCGGCCAGCCGGCCTCGTATCGTGGAGCGTCAGCGCACTTGCCGTGGGTGAAGCGGCCGAGCCCCGTCTTCCTGGCGGCGTCGCATCCGCGATCGCTCTCGGCGGCCGGCGCCACCGCTGACGGCGTCTTCATCAACTATGGCCTGAGCGCGGACAACGTGCGCGAGTCGGAAGCGACGGTCGTCCAGGCCGCGACGGCGACCGGCCGGCGCCCTGACGACGTCGAGATCTGGCAGATCGCGTGCCTCGATTGCAACGAGGACGGCGAGGCAGCGCGACGAAAGATCGGGGCGATCCTGGCGTTCGTGTCGGCGTACGTCATGGGCGGCGGCGATCTCGCGCGTCGCGGCGTGCCGCTCGAATATCGTGAGCCGCTCCGCGAGCTGCGCCGCCGCTACAGCACTCGGCCGGGAGACGCCGACGCGGCGCTCGTCGGCGAACTTGGGCTCTCGGAGTATTTATCCCGCCGCCTCGCGGTGTGCGGCACGCCGGACGAGTGTCTGGAGCAGGTCCGCGCAGCGCAGGCGGCCGGCGCGCGGCGACTGATGTTCACGGTCAGCGTCGCGTCCGACCCGATTCGCACCGTCCAGCTCTTCGGTGAGCACGTGCTGCCCGCGGTTCGTGGACGATAATCGCGGGGCGAGCGGGTCGCGTTTACAGCTCCGCGACCTCGACCGCCTGGCCCGACGCTGCGCTCCTGGCGACCGCCTCCGTGAACTCCATGTAGCGGACCCCGTCCTCGAACGTCGTGCGCGAGACCTTCTCCTTGCCGCGGATCGCGTTGACGAATTCTTCTTCCACCCGCCAGCCGATACGCTTCTCCGCGGGAATCGGAATCTCGCGTAGCTCCTTGTCGCCGCGGTGCCCGCCCGACACGCGTTTCGCGTCGGCCTCGAGCCGCAGCGTGCCGTCCGTGCCAAAGATCCAGACTTCGCTGGCTGGACCCAGCGCCGTGACCGCGCTGAAGCGGAGATGCGCGACGGCGCCACTCTTGAGGTTGGCGAGGATGTCGACGTGATCGGGAACCTTCACTTCGCGGTGCGCACCGGTCTCGTCGCGCCGGCGCGCCACGGCAACCTTGGTCATCGCCATCACGCGGCGCGCGGGCCCGAGCCAGCGCATCATCGCCTCGTACCAGATGCCCATGTTCATCGCGTTGAACCCGGACAGCGTGATGTCGTGGCGCCAGTGCATCGGCTCCTCGAAATCGACGAACTTGCCCTGCGCCGCCTGCACCTCGACCGACAGCACCTCGCCCACGTAGCCATCGGCGACCCGCTGCGTCAGCGTCGAGTCGACCTCCAGCGTGTGGGGCGCCGGCACGAGCTGCGCGATGAGGTGCGGCGTTTTCCGTGCGGCGTCGAGCATGCGCCGGCCGTCGGCGGCGTCCATCGCCATGCGCGCTTCGCAGAGCACATGCTTGCCGGCCTCGAGCGCCGCGATGCTGATCTCGCGGTGCATGTACGGCCAGGTGCCGATGCAGACGGCGTCAACGTCGCTTGCCTGGAGGAGCTCGCGCCAGTCGCCGTACACGCGCGCGATGCCGAACTCCTTGGCGACACGCTCGCCGGATTCTTTGCTCCGATTGGCGACGGCGACGAGCTCGACGCCGGACAGCTTCTGAAACCCGGGAATATGCCGGCTACGGGTGTTCTTGCCGGCACCGATGAACCCTACGCGGATCGTCTGGTTGGTCATGGGACGAGATGGTACCACTGCACGTCGAGCCTACTTCAACCCCGGCATCGTGAAGCGCTTCTGATCCAGCTCCGCCACCAGCGCCTTCGCCTGGTCTGACGTCAGCGCGACGAGCGGCGGCCGCACCGTCGCCCACCCGGCGTCGCCACCGTAATGCGCGATCGCCGCCTTCAGCGCCGGGATCATCGGGAACTTCGCGAAGACACCGCGGATTTCGTCGAGGCGCGTCTGCTGCGCGTCCGCGTCTGCTGCCTGCCACGTGCCGTAGAGCCGCGCGATCGGGCCGGGGTTCACGTTGGCCGTCGCGCTGATGCAGCCGGCGCCGCCGCCCCGCATGTTGCGGAGCAGGAACGTCTCAGAGCCGGCGAAGACGTCGAACCCCGACTTCGCGAAGGCGTCGAGGAATGCCTTGGTGTTGTTCCAGTCGCCGCCGCTGTCCTTCATACCGGCCGTCTGGGTCGGATACGCCCCGAGCAGCCGCTCGACGAGCCCGAGGGTGATCGACACCTGCGCGACCGGCGGGATGTGATAGAGGTACACGCGTAGCCGCGCCTCCCCCACTCGCTCGATGATCTCCGCGAAGCTCCGGAAGAGGCCATCGTCGCTCACGCCCTTGTAGTAGAACGGCGGGAGCATCAGCACGCCCGCGCAGCCGAGCTTCACCGCGTGCGCCGTCATTCGCACGGAGTCTGGCAAGGCGCAATGGCCGGTGCCCGGCATCATGCGCGCAGGATCGACGCCCGCGCCGACCAGGCGGTCCAGCAGCTCGATCTTCTCGTCCACCGACAGCGAATTGGCCTCCGAGTTGGTTCCGAAGACGGCGAGGCCGACGTTCTGCGAGGCGAGCCACCGGCACTGCCGGACGAACCGCTCGGGGTCGGGCGCCAGGTCGGCCTTGAACGGGGTGACGACCGGGGAAAGCACGCCGGTGATGCGCTGGCTGTCGTTCACGATCTCATCTCCTTCTTCGGGCTCAGTGGCGATACGAGGCTAGCCTAGCCCGGATTGCTCATGAACGCTCACCGGCAATCGAGCGCGTGGCGTCGCGGGCCGGCCGGATCGGTGAGGGGCCGCTGACCACGAGGCCCTTTGACCGATGACCCGCGAGCCGTTCCCACTCCCAGCCTGATTGCCCTCGATCGCACGCGACGGGAACGGGTCAATCGGCCCCTCACCGATCCGGCCGGCCCGCGGCAATACGCTGTCGCCCGTCTCGGTCGTTCCTTGATATCCGCGCGCGTGATTCATGAACGCCTACAACTTTCGTCTTCCTACAATCGGCGCCCCGTGGCGATGGCGCAGATCCGTGAACCCAGCATGGTGTCAGCAGTCGTGAAGGAACTCGTGACGGGCATCGGGTTTGCCTGGTTCGCCGACCACGGCCGATCGGTGGCAATCTCGCCAGGGATGGTCCGGCACGCTACTCGACGGTCGAAGGAGGCTGTACAGCGCGCCCGTGGCGGCCAACAACGCGGTCGGGCCAGCGATCGCGACGGCGGAACGGATGCGCCAGAACGCGGAGGATTATCTACAAGGAATCTCGCGCCAGCTGGCCGGGCTCGGGGTGCGCTCGACCACGGTGGTCCGGATCGGTAACGCCGCCACGGAGATCGTGAAGGCTGCGAAGGAGTTCGACGTCGGCCTCATCGCGATGACGACGCAGGGAGGGAGTGGGGTGGGACGGCTCGTCTTCGGCTCGATCGCCGACGCCGTCCTGCGCCGGGTCGAGATCCCCGTGTTCGTCCTGCGCATGCGTGAGGAGACGCCGGCGACGCAGGCGGCGTAGAAGGTAAGATGTGATATCTTACCTACGTGACGGTGACGACACGGCTCAGCTCCAAGGGACAGGTCGTGATCCCAGCCCGCGTACGGCGCGCGCTGGGCTGGCGGCCGGGAGAGAAGCTCTCGGTCGAGGTAAGGCCGGCGGGCGAGCGCGCGCTGGTGCTTCGAGGACGAAGCTCGGACGAGGTGGAAACGACACTCGCGCGAGGCTACGACTGGCTGGAGCGGAACAGACGCGATCTCGTCGAGGCCTTCCACGAATCCAGGCGGCGAGCGCGTGCCCGAGAACGTCGGCGTCGTTGACGCCGGCGTCATCCTGACGCGACTCGATCGCCGGCGCCGGTCCCACGCGGCGACCATAGCGCTCTTCGCATCCAGCGCGCGCGGCACGGCTCACCTGCACGTCTCGATCGTCAATCTGGCCGAGGCGCTCCAGCACTCACGCGCCTACAGCGAGGCCACGGGGGTGGACGTCATCTCCGTCCTCGCCGGGTTCGACGTCATCATCACGGCCCCCGACGTGGACGTCGCGCGCAGGGTCGCGCACCTGAGCGCTCTCGGCCACGCTTCGCTGGCCGATCGCTTCGCTCTCGCCACCGCGCAGGCGCTCGGCGCCAGGCTGCACACGACCGATCGGGTTCTCGCCGGGTTCGCACGACGGTGCCGGCTGCCGACGACGCTGTACTGAGCCACGCACACCTCGGTTCCACGACCCGAAGTGGAGTACGATATCGTCACTTCGACCGCGGCCACCCCGCGGACCTACAGAGGAGCGACCGATGCCCTACGACCTGGTGATCAAGAACGGCGTGGTGATCGACGGATCCGGCCTTCCCCGCTACCGGGCCGACGTCGGCGTCAAGCACGGCCGCATCGTCACGATCGGACGCATCCGCGGTGAACGCGCTCGCGACGTCGTCGATGCCGACGGGCAAGTGGTGACACCCGGCTTCGTCGACGGCCACACGCACATGGACGCGCAGATCTTCTGGGATCCGATCGGCACGTCGTCCTGCTATCACGGCATCACGTCGGTCGTGATGGGCAACTGCGGCTTCACGCTCGCCCCGTGCGCCGAAGCGAACAAGGACCTCGTCGTCCGGAATCTGCAGCGCGCCGAGGACATTCCGCCGCAGGCGATGGCGGCGGGCATCAAGTGGAGCTGGACCACCTACCCCGAGTTTCTCGACGCCCTCGAAGCGCTGCCGAAGGGCATCAACTACGCCGGCTACGTCGGCCATTCGGCCGTGCGCACGTACGTGATGGGCGAGCGCGCCTTCGAGCAGCCGGCGACCGAAGACGATCTGAAGAAGATGGAGCGCGAGGTGCGCGACGCCATCCGCGCCGGCGCGATGGGCTTCACCACGTCGCGCTCCCCCGCGCACGAGACCCCCGACGCGCGCCCGGTCGCAAGCCGGCTCGCCACGTGGGACGAAGTGCGGCGGCTCGTCGGCGTCATGGGCGACTTGAACGCCGGCCTCTTCGAGATCGCCGGCGAGGGCGTGGACCGCGCATCCGGCGATCCGGGTCTACGCGAGTATCATGAGCGGCTTCGCGATCTTGCCGTCGACACGGGACGTCCGGTGACGTTCGGTGTGTTCAGCCGCCGCGGCGTGCCGGGTGTCTGGAAGAAGTACATGGATCTGCTCGACGAGACGGCGGCGGCCGGTGGGCGCATGTTCGCGCAAGCGCACAGCCGCTCTCTGAGCGCGCTGCTGTCGTTCAAGACGCAGATGCCGTTCGATCGGCTGCCGGTGTGGAAGGAGCTGCGCGCGCTCCCGATCGCCGAGCAGGCGCGAAAGCTTCGCGACCCGGAGCTTCGCCGCCGCCTCGTTGAGACGTCCGGAGCGCGCGACAGCCGGAAACCCGTCGGCACCGAAGCCCGGCCTGCCGACTACGACTGGCTGTTCGTGTTCGACACGGTGGAAGGGCCGCATCGGTCGGTGGCGGAAGTCGCGCGCGAGCGAAATCAGCATCCGGCCGAGACCATGATCGATCTCGCGCTCGCGAAGGACCTCGACCTGTTCTTCCTCCAGCCGGTCGCCAACGAAGATCAGGACATCGCGCTCGAGATCATGCGGCACCCGCGAGCCGTCGTGACGTTCTCCGACTCGGGGGCGCACGTCTCGCAGCTCATGGATTCGTCGCTCCAGACCCATCTGCTCTACCACTGGGTGCGCACGAAGCAAGCGTTCACGCTGGAGCAGGCCGTGCGCATGCTGACGCTCGTGCCCGCAAGCCTCTGGGGCTTCTCCGACCGTGGACTCATCCGCGAGGGCATGGCGGCCGACTTCGTCGTCTTCGATCCCGATACGATCGCGGCCGAGATGCCGGAGGTGGTGGACGATCTTCCTGGAGGCGCGCGGCGCCTCGTACAGCGCACGCGCGGAATCTCGGCGACCGTCGTCAACGGCGAAGTGCTGCTGCGCGACGGCAAGCACACGGGCGCGCTCCCGGGGAAACTCCTGCGCGGCCCCGCGGCGCGGAGGACCTGAACCGACGTGAACTGGGGGCCTCGAAGGCCTCCATACGCTCGCCGGCAATCGAGCCCGTGGCGTCGCGGGCCGGCCGGATCGGTGAGGGGCCTCTGACCACGAGGCCCTGTCGACCGATGACCGGCGAGCCGTTCCCACTCCTGGCCTGGTTGCCCTCAATCGGACGCGACGGGAACGGGTCCGCCGGCCCCCCACCGACCCGGCCGGCCCGCGGTAACACGCTGGCCCCCGGCCTCGGTCGATTCATCGATGGTCCGCGCGCATGATTCATGAACGTCTGACGACGGCGAGATAGACGCCGACGCGGTGCGGGCCGGTACGCATCGCGACATTTTACCTGCCGGGGCGGCGAGCACACGACTGGTCGTCCAGGCTAGCGCAGGGCGGCCGCGACCTCGCGCATCCAGCGCCGCACGAACACGCGCGGGTCCGGCACGATACCGGTGATCATGAATTGCCGCGCGCCCGCGCCCATGGCCCTGCGGATCTGCGCGACGCAATCGGCGGGTGTCCCGGCAAACGCGAAGCGGTCGACCAGGAACTCGGTCAACCCCCAGCGATCGGTGAGCTCGGCGTTGGCGGCTCCCTCGATCTCGTGCTGATGCGCGTCGTATTCGCGCTGCAGCGCTCGCATCTTCTCGTGGAGATCGGGCGGCACGCCCTTGCCCTCGAGCGTGAATCGGAACGCGTGATTCGCGCTCGCCGCCAGCGCCATCTTGATCGGTTCCACCGATGCGCTCCGCGTGTCGGCCACGTTGGTCTTGGCGAACCACCAGACGTCGAGATCGTCCAGCGTGCGGCCGGCGGCCCGAGCACCGCGCTCGATCGCCGCCAGCGATAGACGAATCACCTCGGGCGTCAGGCCGAGACCGACGATCACGCCGTCGGCCACGCGGCCCGCCAGTTCCAGCGTCCGCGGCCCCTCGGCAGCGAGATAGATCGGCACGCGGCGTGTCGACCGCCGCACTTGCCATCGTCGGCCGCCACGATCGAGTGGCGCTCCCGTCGTGAGCCGGCCGAGCGTGACGACGGCGTCCTCGAGTCCCGCCACCGTCGCCGGGGGCGCGCTGATCGTGGTGATGGCGCTGTCGCCGGAGCCGATCCCGAGCACCGCACGGCCGCCCGACAGCTCGTCGATGCTCGAGATCGCGCTGGCCGTGACGACGAGATGCCGCGTGAGTGGATTGGTGACGAGCGGCCCGAGCCGGACACGCGACGTGTTGAGCGCTGCAACGGTCAACGCGACGTACAGCTCGCGGAACACCGACTGCGAATCGGCCACGCCGAGCCAGTCGAACCCGACGTCCTCGACCTCGCGGCACAGCGCACCGAATCCGGTGAGCGACTGGGGCAGGAGCACGACGCCCCACTTCGGGGCGACGGTCATCGAAGAACGCTAAGAGGTCCGAGCGGCGTCACGGCTTTGCTTGCCGCCGTGAGCGTGGCGGGATCGAGCGGCGTCACGGCTTTGCCGGGGCGCCGCGAGCGTCGGGGGGGTCGAGCGGCGCCCGGGCTTTGCCGGAGCGCGCGAGCGTCGGGGAGTCGAGCGGCGTCACGGCTTTGCCGGGGCGCCGCGAGCGTTGGGGGGTATGGGGGCCATTTCGTGGCCCCCATCAAATACCCGTCCCGAATCCCCCCGCGCTGCGTACCGTCGCCGCTTCGCCCATGTGTTGCGCGGCATGGAACAGCGCGATCCCGCTGAGAACCATCGCGCGCGGCCTCCCGGCGAATGCCTTGACGAGCATCTCCCCGCGCGTGGCGAACGCACCCTCCGCGGCCGCGCGCTCCATCGCGGCCACCGGAATGTCGCCCTCCCAGTCCTGTAGTCCGAAGCCGCTGACGACGTCGCGCGTACGGCGCCCGACGGCGTCGCGATATTCTCGAAGAGCCGCCAGATCGACCTGTCGCGTCAGCTCCGACACTTCGGGGCTCGACATGCCGATACCGAAGTCGCGGCGGGCGATGGCGAGCTTCCGGAGCCATGCGTCGTCGAAGACCTGCGCGCGCCCCGCGAGCACGGAGTTGACCATGATGTCCTCGGCGCGGGCGATGTGCCACATGAGCCACGCGATCGAGTTGAGATCTTCGCGCGGGCGTACCCGCATCTGCTCGTCGCTCAGACCGGTAAACGTGCGCTCGGCCGCCGACGCCTTGTTGCCTCCCACGGCGGCGGAGTGCATGGCGCTGTGCTGGTTCAGGAAGAAATCACGAAGGTCCATCTCGAGACCCTCCTCTTAGGTGACGGTCACTATGCGGGTCCGACGCACACGCGCCAACGTTCCAGGAGTCCGCATGCGCGGGCGATCAGGCCGGCGCGAACACGCCGCCTGACGTCGGACTGGCCACGGCTGATACCTCGGGGCCGGAATCCTTTGCAACGCCCGCGAACGCGGGATCGCGCTGGAGCACCGGCATCACGCGGTCGGCGAAGAGGCGCATGTTCAGCTCGGCGTCTTCGTGCGGCATGCCGCCGAACGAGAACTCGGTGACCAGGTGGTCGAGGCCGGTCAGCCGGTGCAGCTCCGCGACTTGCTGGAGGCAATCGTCGGGCGTGCCGACGATCTGGATGCTGACGTAGAAGTCGGTCGCCTTCTTCCGGAAACCCTCGTCCTTCATCTTCGAGTACGTCTTCGCCATCTTGCCGTAGAACTCGTAGCCCTTCACGGACGCGAGATGCCCGTCCGAGAAGTGATAGTGCGTGTCGATGGAGTCCCACTTGCGGCTCAGGTACTTCAGCGCGCGCTCGCGCGCCTCGGCCCGGCTCTCGGCGCACGAGATGTTGGTGAGGATGATCGGCGGGCGCGGCGTGTGCCCGACGCTTCCGGCGACATCCCGGTAGCGCTGGATGTCCTCGGCCGCTTTGGGCCACTCGTTCTGCATGACGACGAGCACACCGAACCCGAGCTTGGCCATGATCTCGGCCGACTCGGGGCTCACCGACGAGGCATAGAAGCGCCGCTCGGGATGCGAGATCGGGCGAGGACGGATCGTGGTCGTCGGGATCTTGAAGAACTCGCCGTCCCAGTCGAAGACTTCGTGAGTCAGCGCCTTCACGACGATCTGCGCCGCCTCCACGAAGCGTGCTCGGGCTTCTTCCATCGGGATGCGAAAACCGGCGTACTCGACGCTCGCGGCCCCCCGACCGAATCCAAAGAGGCAGCGGCCGCCGGACATGATGTCGAGCAGCGCGATCTCCTCGGCCACTCGAACCGGATCGTGCCAGGGCAGGACGATGACGGCCGTCCCGAGCGTGATGCGCCTGGTCCGGCCGGCGTAGTAGGCCAGCAACTGGGTCGGCGCCGGCGACATGGCGTAGCCGGTGAAGTGGTGCTCCAGCGCGAACAGGGAATCGAAGCCGAGCGGCTCGGCCAGATCCCCGAGGCTCATATGCTCGCCGAGGACCGAAGCGTCGGAGCGCCCTTCCTTCGTCAACATGTTCAGTGCGACACCGACTTTCATGATGGTCCTCCTCGATCCGAATGGATCGTCGTTCCGCGCTACGGTAGCCCGCTTTCCCTGGGTGGGCAACCCCGCGTCTCGAGCATCCACGGTGTTAGAATCCCGCCGACCGTTCGGCCTTCGTGGAGAGCACGAAGAACGACATGGTCGAGTAGACCCGGCCTCGAACACCCGGCGATTCCGGAGCGGAGGAGAAACGACATCATGCTGATCGTCGACGCGCAGGTTCACATCTGGGGAGCGGACACGCCCGAGCGACCGTGGCCGCCCGGCCGCGCGCACATGGCGCAGAAGCCCTACGCGGTCACGAAGGAGTTCGTGCTCGAGGGCATGAAGCAAGCCGGCGTCGATCGGGTCGTCGTCGTGCCGCCGTCGTGGGAGGGTGACCGGAACGATCTCGCGCTGGAAGCGGCGCGGCTCCATCCCGATACGTTCGCGGTGATGGGACGACTCCCTATCGAAAAGCCCGAGAGCCGCTCGCGGATCGACGGATGGAAGAACCGGCCCGGCATGCTCGGCATGCGGTTCACGTTCCACACGGAGCTGCAGAAGCCGTGGCTCACCGACGGCACCGCCGACTGGCTGTGGCCCGCGGCCGAGCGCACCGGCATTCCGCTGATGATCTTCCCGCCTGGTTCGATCGCCGCCGTGGATCGCATCGCCGAGCGTCATCCCGGCCTCAAGCTCGTCATCGACCATCTCGCGATGGGGACGTCCAAGAAAGACGACGAGGCCTTCGCGAATCTTCCGGAGCTCTGCACGCTGGCGAAGCGGCCCAACGTGGCCGTGAAGGCGTCGGCGCTGCCGTGCTACTCTACCGAGAAGTACCCGTTCCCCGCGCTGCACAAGCACATCCGCCGCGTGTACGACGCGTTCGGCCCGAAGCGAACGTTCTGGGGCACCGACTGGACGCGGCTCACGTGCCCGTGGCGGCAGGCGATCACGCTCTTCACCGAGGAGCTGCCGTGGCTTTCGGGGGACGACAAGGAGTGGATCATGGGCCGAGCCGTCTGCGAGTGGCTCGGCTGGCCGATGCCGAAGACGAGCTGAGTCGGGGGACGCGCGCACCGGTCGTATCGATTCCGTAACGTTGACGATGTGGCGTCGTGAGGCTACATTGGCGTCGTGAAGCAGGTCGGCATCCGAGAGTTGAAGAACCGCCTCAGCCACTACGTGCGCGAGGCGCAGGCGGGCCAGGAGATCCAGGTCACCGACCGGGGCGAGGCCGTGGCCGAGCTCCTTCCGCCGCGGCGCCGGCGTAGCGGACTGGATCTCCGCCAGCAATTGGCCGATCTCGCCCGGCGAGGCCTCGTCACGCTCGGCGTACCGAACGATCCGCGCGCATACCGGCGCCTGCGCCGGGTGACACCTGCCGGCACGGCCAAACGGCTGCTCGACGAGATCCGGGGCGACCGCTGAATCTCTACGCCGAGTCGAGCGCCGTGCTCGCCTGGCTGCTCGACGAGCCGGAGCGTGAGAGCGTGCGAGCCGCGCTCGCCGAGGCCGACGAAGTGCTGACGTCGGACCTCACGCTCGTCGAGTGCGACCGCGCGTTGATCCGGGCGCAGGCGGTCTTCCACCTGCGCGCATCCGAGGTCACGAGCCGACGTCGCGCCTTCGAGACCGCAGCCGGTCACTGGGCGTTCCTGCGAATGAGTCCGGCGATCGTCGACCGGGCGCGGCGGCCATTTCCCGGGGATCCCGTCCGCGCCCTGGATGCGCTGCATCTCGCCAGCGCCCTCGCCGCAGCCGAAACATCCAATGATCTCGTCATCCTCAGCCTGGACCGCCGCATACGAGGTGCGGCGCGGGCGCTTGGTCTCCAGGTTGCCCCCGGCCCGGCCCTCTAGCGCAGGACTATGCATGAACGATCGCGCCCGAGCCGCACAGCGTCGGCGACACGACCGCGAGCGGGGGGCCGGGGGGGCGCTCCGGAATTCCGCGAGCTGTCGCCCGCGCGGCGAAACCCAGGGAACGAATCACGAAGGTCCCCGCCCATCCCACGAGCGAAGCCAACGGAATTCCG
>JBGPTW010000072.1:0-29729 GCA_041490825.1 Methylomirabilia bacterium
AGCAGGGATGGGGTCAGGGGTCGATGGCTCGAAAACCTCACTCGCCCCTGACCCTGACCCCATCCCTGCTCCCCACGGGCGCCACGATTGGCGGCTTGACATGCTTGGCACATGCAAATATGGTGATCACATGCCCAGGATGATCCAGCTCCGACATGTCCCCGACGAGCTGCACCGGACGTTGAAGGCCCGGGCCGCGGTGGAGGGTCTGTCGCTGTCCGACTATCTCTTGCGAGAGGTCCGACGCATCGCCGAACGCCCGACGCTCGAAGACCTGAGACGGAGGCTTTCGCAGCGAACGCCCGTCGCCACGCGCGTCCGGCCGGTCCAGGCAGTTCGTGCCGAGCGGACCCGCCGGTGATCGTCGTTGACGCCTCGGCGATTCTCGAAGTGCTTCTCAACACGACCGCCGCGACACGAGTGGCCACGCGGCTGTTCGCGCCCGGGGAAACACTGCACGCGCCCCACCTCATCGATCTGGAGGTGGCCCAGGTGCTCCGCCGTTACGCTGCCGCCGGCGCGTTGACGGAAGAACGTGGCAATCAAGCGCTGGAGGATTTTGTCGACCTGCCGCTCGAGCGATACCCTCACCGCCTCTTCCTGGACAGGATCTGGGAGCTGCGGCACGCCCTCACGGCCTACGACGCAGCCTACGTCGCTCTTGCCGAAGCCCTTCCCGCGCCGCTCGTGACGCGCGACACAGCGCTCGCCAGGGCGCGACACCGGGCGACGATCGAGGTTGTTTAGCGGGCCCGCCGCCGCGTCGGTGCACTGCCATCCCGGGGAGTGTGGTCGATGTCAGCCTCCGATCCTCATGTATCATGCGTCAAGCATTCGAAGCACTATCCACACGGAAGGCGAGACCGTCACCCATGCGATACGAAGCGCCAGAGTCGTTGGAAGGGGCCGTCGCCCTGCTCGCAGGAGCGCCCGGCGATGCGCGCGTGCTGGCCGGAGGCACGGACCTCCTGGTGCAGATGCGCGCCGACATCGTCGACCCGGAGCTGATCGTCGACATCAAGAAGATCGCCGAGACCCGCACCGTCACCGAGGAGAAAGGCGCTTGGCGTATCGGCGCGGCGGTGACGGGGGCCGAGCTGAAGGAGCATCTCCGCCTCAAGAAGGTATGGCCCGGCGTCGTCGAGGCCGCTAACCTCATCGGCTCGACCCAGGTACAGGGCCGCGCCACGCTCGGGGGCAACCTCTGCAACGGTTCGCCGGCCGCCGACAGCGTGCCCGCGCTCATCGCCGCCGGCGCCGTCGCCACCGTGGCCGGCCCGCAGGGCAAGCGGGACATTCCGGTCGAAGACGTCATGCTGGGGCCACGCAAGCTCGCCCTTCGCAAAGGCGAGATCGTCGTCTCCTTCCTGCTGCCGCCGCGCGCGAAGAGTTCGGGCGACGCCTACCTGCGCTTCATTCCGCGCACGGAGATGGACATCGCCGTGGTGGGCGCGGGCGTCAGCCTCACCATCGACGGTGGCGGCACGATCACCGCGGCGCGCGTGTCGCTGGGCGCGGTGGCCGCACGGGTGTTGCTCGTTCCGGAGGCGGCGCAGGCGATCATCGGAAGCCGTCTCGACGAAGCCGCGCAGCAGCGGCTCGAAGCGGCGGCGCGGGCGGCCTGCCGACCGATCGACGACAAGCGAGGGACCACGGAATTCCGCATCGACATCGCCGGCGTGCTCGCGCGCCGGGCGGCCTCGATCGCGCTGGACCGAGCGAGGACGAGCTGATGGCGAAGCATCACATCGAAGCGGTCGTGAACGGGGACGCGGTCGAGTTCCTCTGCGAAACGGAAGAGACGCTGCTCGACGTGCTCCGCGACACGCTGCACCTCACCGGCAGCAAGGAAGGCTGCGCCTCCGGCGACTGTGGCGCATGCAGCGTCACGCTGGACGGCCGTCTGGTCTGCTCCTGCCTCGTGCTCGGCTGCGAGGCCGGCGGACGGCGGATCGAGACGATCGAGGGCATGGCGAAGGGTGAGGCGCTTCATCCGCTGCAGCAGCGCTTCCTGGAACACGCGGCGCTTCAGTGCGGGATTTGCACGCCGGGCTTCCTCGTGGCCGCCAAGGCGCTGCTCGAGAGAACGCCTGATCCGACGGAGACCGAGGTCCGCTACTGGCTCGCCGGCAACCTCTGCCGGTGCACCGGATACGACAAGATCGTCAGCGCGGTGATGGACACCGCGGTCGCGATGAGAAAGGGATGACCATGCAGACGTACGTCGGCACGCGCACGATCCGCCCGGATGGCGTCGACAAGGTGACGGGCCGCGCCCGCTTCGGCGCCGACTTCAACCTGCCCGGCCAGCTCATCGGACGCGTGTTGCGCAGCCCGCACCCGCACGCGCGCATCCTTTCGATCGACACGTCCAAGGCGGAAGCGCTGCCAGGCGTGAAAGCGGTGGTGACGCGGGACGATTTCGGGGATCAGCCGTCGGAGTTCATCCCGGCCGGCGAGATGATGATGAACTACCGCGATGTGGTCCGGAACGTCATGGCCCGCGAGAAGGCGCTCTACGAGGGCCACGCCGTCGCCGCGGTCGCCGCCACGAGCGCCGCCGTCGCCCGGCGCGCGCTGAAGCTCATCGACGTGAAGTACGAAGTGCTCCCGCACGTGATCGACGTGGTCGACGCCATGCGGCCCGACGCGCCGCTCCTGCACGAGGACCTGTACACCGCGGGGGTTGAGCCAAAGCCCGAGAAGCCCTCGAACGTGGCCAAGCGTGTGGAGATCACGCTCGGCGACATCGAAGCCGGCTTCGGCAAGGCCGACCTCATCATCGAGCGGGAGTTCCGCACCGCGGCCGTGCATCAGGGCTACATCGAGCCGCACGCGGCGCTGGCCACCGTGTCCGAGGACGGCTCCACCGAGCTCTGGACGACGACGCAGGGCCACTTCATCGTGCGCGCGCACTGCGCGCGGCTCCTCGGCCTGGACATCGGGCGCATCCGCGTCACCGCCACGGAGATCGGCGGCGGGTTCGGTGGCAAGACGGTCGTCTATCTCGAGCCGCTCGCCATCGCGCTGTCGCGCAAGGCCCGGCGTCCCGTGAAGATGGTCATGACGCGTGAAGAAGTGTTCAAGGCCTCGGGGCCCACGTCCGGCGCCACCGTGCGGGTCAAGCTGGGCGCGACGAAGGACGGAAAGTTCGTCGCCGGCTTCGCCGAGCTCAAGTACCAGGCGGGCGCGTTTCCAGGCTCGCCGGTACAGCCCGGCGTCATGTGCGCGTTCGCGCCGTACGACATCGAGCACGTCAACGTCATCGGCTTCGACGTCGTCTCGAACCGGCCGAAGGTCGCGGCGTACCGCGCGCCCGGGGCGCCGATCTCCGAGTACGCCGTCGAGAGCGTGGTCGACGAGATCGCCAAGAAGCTCGACATCGATCCGATCGACCTCCGCATGCAGAACGCGGCGCGCGAAGGGACGAAGGCGGCGTATGGCCCGAAGTTCGGGCCGATCGGTCTCGAAGAGACGCTGAACGCCATCAAGAAGACCGAGCACTGGAACGCCCCGCTCCGAAAATGGCAGGGGCGCGGCGTCGCCTCGGGCTTCTGGTTCAACATCGGCGGCGAGACGTGCGCCTCGCTCACGGTGAACGAGGACGGCACGGTCTCGCTGATGGCCGGCACGCCCGACATCGGCGGCCTGCGCGCGTCGCTCGCCATGGTCGCCGCGGACGAGCTGGGGATCCCGTACGACAAGGTGCGGCCGATCATCGGCGACACGGGCTCGCTCGGCTTCAACTTCCTCACCGGCGGCAGCCGGTCGACGTTCTCGGGCTCCATGGCGATCGTGGAGGCGGCGAAGCAGATCAAGACGGAGCTGTGCGCGCGCGCCGCGAAGTTGTGGGAGCTCAAGCCCGACCAGGTCGAGTTCGCGGACGGACAGGTGAAGCCGCTCGGCGCCGCGGCCGACAAGGTCAAGGCGATGTCGATCGCGGACTTCGCCAAGGTCGCGGGCAAGACCGGCGGCCCCATCGGCGGCACCGGCCGGATCAACGCCCAGGGCGCGGGACCGAGCTTCGGTACGCACCTCGTCGATCTCGAGGTCGATCCTGAAACTGGACGGACGACGATCCTGAGATACACCGTCGCGCAGGACGCCGGCCGCGCGATCCACCCGGCCTACGTCGAGGGGCAGTTCCAGGGCGGAGCCGTCCAGGGCATCGGCTGGGCGCTCAACGAGGAGTACGTCTACGGCGCTGACGGCAAGCTGCAGAACGCGGGCTTCCTCGACTACCGCATGCCGGTGGCCTCCGACGTCCCGATGATCGACACGATCCTCGTGGAGGTGGCGAACCCGAAGCATCCGTACGGCGTGCGCGGCGTCGGCGAGACGCCCATCGTTCCGCCGCTCGGAGCGATCGCCAACGCCATGGAAGGAGCGACGGGGATTCGCTTCACGGAGCTGCCGATGTCACCGCCCAAAGTGCTGAAGGCGCTCAAGGAGCGAGGCCTCAACGGCCGTGTCGCGCCATAGTGGAGCGCCGCGGGTTTCCCGGGGCGCTCCGAACGTTGGGGGTGTGGGGGCCATTCCGGGGCCCCCACGTTAAATGGCCCGCGTGGTGCTGGTCGGCAACCTCGCGCAGCTCGCGGGGGGCGTCGCCGAGCTCGATCTCCCGGCGACGTCCGTGAAGCAGCTCTTCCAGCAGCTCACCGAGCGCTACCCTGCGATCGAACGCCATCTCGCTGACGGCGTGGCCGTCGCGATCGACGGCCAGATCTACCAGGACGCGCTCCTCGAACCGATCGCCCCCGACAGCGAGGTCTTCATCCTCCCTCAGATCGGGGGCGGCACGTGAGGCTGCGTAGATCTTCGAGGTGACGGTCGCCCTGGGTGCGGTTGCGCCCCTCAGAATGACCTGAGTGTCAAGTACGGCCTTGAGCACGCGCCGCGCGGAGTCCTTCGGCGATGATGGCGGCGACCTCGTCCTCCGACAGATCGCTCGCGCGCCGACGCGCCCGCTCGACCAGGGTCCGCAGCTCGTCATCCGACAGCTCGCGGAGCGACTCGTCGATGTGTTCGAGGCCCGCTCGCGTAGTCAGCAGCAACGGGAGGACCTCGTGCGCGAGTTCCTGACGCTGTGCTTCAGAGAGCGCCTCGATCTCAGCGATGAGCGACTGTACTTTTGGCGTCCCCATTTAACTCTCTCGCGACCTCACAATAGCGCGGCTGCGGTCTCGCTGTGGCCGCACGAAAGGCGAGCGAGCGAGCCGAGCCACCAAGGCGGTCGGTCAACAGGGCCTCGTGGTCAGAGGCCCCTCACCGATCCGGCCGGCCCGCGACGCCGCGCGCTCGATTGCCGGTGAGCGTTCATCAAGATCCGGTTTAGGCGCTTCCGGGCAGCAGCCGCCGAAGTCAGAGCGTCTTGAGGTACTCGATCAAGTCGCGCTTCTGGGTGTCAGACAGATCGGTCGCATAGTCGTGGCCGACGTTGGAGTTGCCGGGAGCCGTCGTGTCGAGGACGTACACCCCCTCGTCGACATATCCCACCTGCGCGGTGTCGTACACATGCGAGCCGCGGTGAAAGCTCTTGGCGCGGGCCGCCGGCGTAGCGAGCAGCTCCTGCATCGTCCGCACGGACCCGTTGTGTAGATACGGGGAGCGCGCCCACACGCCACTCAGGCTCGGAGCCCAGTATTTCTGCGTGCCGCGAATGCCGGGCACGTCCGAGCGACGGTAGCCCGGCGTCTCCAGATCGCCGAGGAACTTGTTGAACCGATCGGCCTGCGCCTGGGTGAAGAGCCGCGCGCGATTCGGCTCGGTTCCGATTTCCTCCACCGCGTGAAGGCGCGTGTCACCTTCCGGACCATCGTGGCAGGATGCGCATCGAGCCTGGTACAGCGGAGCGCCACGGGCGACGGCCGTGTGATCGATCGGAAACGGGTAGCGCGGCGGGTGAATCTTCTGCGAGATCTCCGTCTGGCGCTGGACCATCGCGAAGTCGAGCCGCCCCTGGTTGCCGAGCAACGGAGCGCCCAGGCCAAGCGAGGCGAGCAGGTTGCGACCGATCGGCGACTGCGTGTTGCCGTCCCAGTGCACCCAGTGGCGGTGTTCCAGATTCCACGCGACACCATACTTCACCGGCGCGTACGGCTGCGGCATACCGAAGAGCACCCCTGACAGCAGGCCGAAGGCGTCGTTGCGCCCAGGCCCTGAAGCCGGTGGAAGCTTGTCGGGCGGCTGGTCGGGGATGTGAAGCGACGCGCGCATGTTGTGGAACAGCTTCAGCGTCGCGCGGACGAGCGGCACGAGATCCATGCCGCGTTCGAGACCGGCGACATCCAGCCGAAGATCGGCGCCCGCGATCTCTTGCAGCGCTCCAGGCGCGATGCCTTTCCCCCCGGACGGATCGGTAGCGATCGCTGGGGCGATGGCATCGAGCTGTCGTTGCCACAGGTCCGCGAGCCGCTCCTGCGCCTTGCCGCCCGAAGTCGAATCACCCGCAGCAAGGTAGGCATCGAGGAACCGCCGCATGTTGTCGAGATCCATCGTCTGGAACGTGGCGATCGTGATCGCACCGAAGAACGCCTCGGCGTCGAAGTGACTCGTCACGCCGAGAATACGAACCGGGACACCGCCGGTCGCAGGCACCAGCTCGGCGACGTGACACGACGCGCAGTTCACGCCGACGGCCGAGAGGCCGCCGAGGTGCGGCACCGGCCGCCGGCTGAAACCCACGGGCCAGCCGAACGCCGGATCGGGAATCAGCCCGAAGTGGCTGAGATCGGGTCGAGGAAAGAGATCCGGATAGGTCCGGATGAACGCGCGGAGCACGCGCTCGGGCACGACTTCCGTGCTCATCGAGCCGTGCAGGAAGAAGTCCATGTCGGCGCGAGACCATGCGGGCACTTGCGCGACGATCATGCGGCCGGGCTCCGACTGCGCCATCTGGCTCTGCGGCCTGTCCATTGACGAGCTACAGGCCGCGAAGGCCAGCACGGCAGCGAGGACGGCCGAGACCCGAGCGATTCGTCCCGTGTTCATGCGGCGCGTTCTCAGCGCTAGGCCTTCCCCCAGTACGGGCGCGCCGCCGGGAACACGGTCGTGCACCGCGTCGGCTCGGCCGGCCCGTCGAGCGTATCGGCGGCGCCGCGCCACACGGCGTAGTGCGGCATCGTGCGATGCTTCTCGAGCGCGGCCTGGTCTTCGTACACCTCGTAGAAGTAATAGACGTTCGCATCCTGCGCGTCCTGGAGCACGTTGAACCGGAGGCACCCGGGCTCGTCGCCCTCGGAGCCGAGCGCGTCGACCTCGATCGCCTGCAGAAACCGCTGTCGCTGATCCGGCTTGATCCGCACCTTCACCCACATTGCGATCATGATGGTCTCCTCGTCATGTCCGGCATGGCGCTGCCCGCCTACTGTATCCTCTCCGACGGTATCCTGATACCCCGAGGAGTGACGCCATGAACCTTCTGCGACCGGTGGATCGCTACGTCGTGGTGAACGGACTACGGCTGCACGTCCTGGACTGGGGCGGCGACGGCCGCACTCCACTGTTGCTGCTCCATGGGTTCACGGGACACGCGCACGCCTGGGACACGTTGAGCATCGCGCTCCAGCCGCACTTTCACGTCTATGCGCTCGACCAGCGCGGCCACGGCGACAGCGACCCCGCCGACACCTACAATCCGATCGTCGCCTTCGACGACATCGCCGGCGTGATCGACGACTTCGGCGTGACGTCACTCGTTCTGATCGGGCTCTCGATGGGCGGCCGGAACGCGATGTACTTCACTGCCAAGCGGCCCGAGGCGGTCCAGAAGCTCGTCATCGTCGACATCGGGCCGGAGATCAGCAAGCAGGCCACGCAGCCGTCGGCCGGGCCGCCCGAGCCGGAGACGTGGAACAGCATCGAGCAGGCCGCGCAGCACCTCTATCGCGCTAACCCGTATCCCGGCATTCACTACTATCGCTGGGTCGTCTCGCACAGTCTCCGCGCGCGGCCGGACGGCGCGCTGGTGTGGGGCTGGCATCCGAGCGTCAAGGAACGGCGCTCGCAGGCGGAGATCGACTGGTGGGCCATCATTCGCGCGATCACGCCGCCGACGCTCGTCTTGCGGGGCGAACACAGTACGGTCCTCGACCGCGACGTGGCCGAGCGCATGGCGAAGGATCTGCCGCGTGGCCGGTTCGTCGAGATTCCGCGCGCGGTCCACACCCTTCACGAAGACAATCCCGAGGCCGTGCTGAGCGCGCTCTCGGATTTCCTGGGATTCTGAGATGACCGAGCCCGTACGCGTCCACCTACGCATTCCCGGCACCGCGCCGATGCCCGAGCTCATGAACGTGATCGAGCGCGTCGAGGCGGCCGGCTTTGACGGCGTCGGGATCCTCGACAGCCAGATGCTCTGTCGCGACACGTTCGTCACGCTTGGCCAGGCCGCGACACGCACGTCGCGGATGACGCTATTCCCGGCAGTCACGAATCCATTCACGCGGCACGCTTCCGTGCTGGCTGGAGGCATCCAGACCGTCGACGAGCTCGCGCCCGGACGCGTGAAGTTCGTGATCGGCACCGGCTACACGTCCGCGAGCACCATCGGCCGGAAGCCCGCCTCACTGGCCGAGATGCGCTCGTGCATCGCCACGGTCAAGACCTTGCTCGCCGGCAAGTCCGTCGACTTCGGCGGTACACCGGGGCGTCTCGGTTTCGCGGGAGGACGGCGCATCCCGGTGCTGATGGCCGCGTCAGGCCTGAAGGCGATCGAGCTGGCGGGAGAGATCGCCGACGGCGTGATGCTGCTGATCGGCTTCAACCGCGGCATCGTCGAGCGGGCGCTCACGCATCTCGAGCGCGGCGCGAAGCGGGCCGGGCGCCGCCTGGACGATCTCGAGATCATCTGGGCCGTGCGAACCGGGACGGCGGCGACGACCGGCGAAGCGCGCCGGCTGTCGCGCCCGATCGTCGTGCACTGGGGCGTCCTCCGCTGGGGCGGCTACTGGCTCGAGCCTGCCGGCATCCGGCTTCCGAAGCTCGATATTCCCGAGGCGGTCTCCAAGATCTATCCCGACCTCTCGCACGCCGAGGACTGGAACGCCGCCATCGCCGCGACGGCGTTCGTCCCCGATGACGTCGTCGCGGAGCTCTCCGATGCGTACGGACTGATCGGGACGCCGGAACACTGCGCCGCGCGAATCGTCGAGATGACCAAGATCGGCGTGCAGAACCTGTACCTGATGGGGTTACAGACCTTCGCCGCGCCCGAAGCGGAAATCAGCGCGTTCAGGGACGTCGTGTTTCCGCGCCTGCGCGCGGCGGGCCTGCGCTAGGGCGAATAATTCATGAACGAGTGACGCGCGTGCCGGCCGGTGATCCGGCGGGAGACGGGCAGCCGGGGTCCTCTGACCACAGGCGCCTTCGTCCCGATCATCGCCGAGTCGTTCCCGCTCGTCACGGCTGCGTCGTCGCCTCGCGAGGCGGGAATGGCTCCCCCGGCCCCCGGCTGCCCATCTCCCGCCGGGTCACTGGCCGACCGTGGTTATAGGCGTTCATGAATCACGCGCGGGGATCCTCGATGAACGACCGAGGCCGGGGACAGCGTGACGCCGCGGGCCGGCCGGGTCGGTGAGGGGCCGGCGGACCCGTTCCCGGAGCGTCCTATCGAGGGCACCCAGGCCAGGAGTGGGAACGGCTCGCCGGTCATCGGTCAACAGGGCCTCGTGGTCAGAGGCCCCTCACCGGCCCGGCCGGCCCGCGCCGCCACGCGCTCGATTGACGATGAGCGTTCATGAATACTCCGCGCTAGGGTCATCGTCGGGTGAAGGAGATCATCATGCGCCGTTCCCTGCTCGCTCTGGTCACCGTGCTCGCGCTTTCGATCCCGCTGGCCGCTCGAGGTGACGTCACGATCCAGGCATACGATCTGCCGAAGGACGGCGGCTATCCGCACGACGTCGCGGTCGGCGCCGACGGCATCGTCTGGTACACGGCGCAGCGTGACGGCAAGCTCGGTCGACTCGATCCGGCGACCGGCAAGGTCGACCTCGTCCCGCTCGGCAGAGGCGCGGCGCCGCACGGCGTGATCATCGGCCCCGACGCGGCGCCGTGGGTCACCGAGGGCGGGACCAACGCGGTCGTCCGCGTCGATCCGAAGACCCGCGAAGTGAAGCGCTGGCCGCTGCCCGAGGCGCGCGGCTACGCGAATCTGAACACGGCGACGTTCGACAAGCGCGGCCGCATCTGGTTCACCGGCCAGAGCGGCGTGTACGGCCGGCTCGATCCGAAGACGGGGGACATGCAGGTCTGGGACGCGCCGCGCGGCCGCGGCCCGTACGGCATCGCGACGACACCGGACGGACAGGTGTACTACGCGTCGCTCGCGGGCAGCTTCATCGTGCGCGTCGACGTCGATAGCGGCGCCGCGACCGTGCTCGAGCCGCCGACGAAGGACCAGGGTGCGCGGCGCGTGTGGTCGGACTCGAAGGGCCGGATCTGGGTCAGCGAGTGGAACGCCGGCAACGTCGCCCGCTTCGATCCCCAGACCGGAGCATGGCAGGAGTGGAAGCTGCCGGGCAACCGGCCACGCGCCTACGCCGTGTACGTGGACGACAAGGACATGGTCTGGCTGAGCGACTGGAGCGCCAATGCGATGATCCGCTTCAATCCCGGCACCAAGAAGTTCGATGTCTTCCCGAGCGACCGTCGCGGAGCGAGCGTGCGTCAGATCCTCGGTCGCTCCGGCGAGGTCTGGGCACCGGAGTCCGGCGCCGACCGGCTCGTCGTCTATCGCACGAGGTGATCGGCCCGGCGGCGGCGCTGATCCGCGTTCTCGATTTTCACGTCCGGCCTCGTGCGGTGTTTCAAGCAGCCGTGATCCACCAGCGCGGCTGGACCGGGATCACGCCCGAGCAGGTACTCGAGATGCCGAGCTTCGTGCTCGGCGCGGTCGAGCGTCTCGTTCACGTGCTCGAGGAGCGACGCGAGCGGTTCGGACTCTCTTACTACGTCGTCTCGGACGCCGCGTTCGAGGCGTTCGCGCCGGTGGTCGCCGCGCTTACCGGGCGCTGACCGGCGCCGCGCTCCCGTCGAACACGGGATAGTCGGTGCGATCGATCAGCGACTCGTCCCCTTCCGTCGGAAGCACTTCAGCGTAGTTCTGCGCTCCGTCGATGTCGCTTTCCCAGATCTCGCGCGGGAGCTCGTACAGGACTTCGATGCCATGACCATCGGGGTCGGAGACGTACACGCTGTGCGTCATGCCGTGATTGATGCGCCGATGGAACTTGACGCCCTTGCTTCGCAGGAACGCGACCTGCTTCAGCCACGACTCGCGGTCGGGCCACGCGATCGCCACGTGGTTGATGCCGACCCGGCCCGGCATCAGGCTCCACTCAACGCGGTCCGCGCCGTCACCGTTGGTCCTGGGAATTTCGGCCAGCGCCAGATCGTGATGCGTGACACCGCCCTGCGCGTCGACGCCACTGTAAAACCGCATCTTCGGCCGCGGCCGTCCCGGAATCGGCTTCAGCTCGGCCACACAGCGAAAGCCCATGATCTCCGTCCAGAACCGGTGCGAGACGTCGAGGTCGGTCACGTTGAGCACCAGGTGGTTGATGCCACGAGGTGCAATCGCGGTGTTCGGTGCTGCCGGGACCTGCGCGTCAGTCTTCGCCATGGCGTCCTCCATCGCCCTCACGGCATCGGAATGCCGCGCCGGGCCAGTTCATGCTCGAGGTTCAGCTCGCGGGTTGGGGAGGGCTTGCCGTCGGGGACGGTCCAGAAGATCTCGAACTCGAGCCCGTCGGGGTCCTTGGCGTAGAGCGACAGGCTCACACCGTGATCCGACTGCCCGACGAGCGAGCCCGCGTCGGTCAAACGCTGCCGCGCCCGCACGAGATCGGGGAGCTCACCCACTTCCCACGCGGAATGGTACATGCGCGCGACGCGCTCGTCCGGCTCCGCCACGCCGGCTTGTTCGAAGAGTCCCAGGTTGTGGTCGTCCGCCGTGCCGGGAATCTTGAGAAAGGCCGCATTGGGGTAGCGCTTCTTCACCTCGAACCCCAGCACGTCGCAGTAGAAGCGCACGCTGCGCTCGACGTTCGAGATCCAGAGCACGAGATGCTGCAACCGCTTCAAGCCGATGCCGATCGTGGCTGTCGTAGTCATGCTTCCCTCTCCGCGATGATGAGACGGTACCCCAGATCCAGCTCGGACTCGCTCAAAAGATGGCCGTGCCGACGAGCCCATGATCCGTCGTCCAGATCGCGCCGGAGCCGCTCGAGCCCGGGCTCGACGCTGGCGAGCTTGGTGAAGGTCGAGATCGCGCTGCGGACGCCGGCATCGAGATACGACTCGGGCCGCCGCCAGTATGCGCCGAGAAAACCATCGGCGCAGTCGTGCGGGATCAACAGCGGCCGGATCTCGACCGATCCGAGCGCCCGCCGAAATTCTTCGACTGGCGGAAAGATCCGGCGATCGATGGCCGCCAGCTCGGGAAAGTAGTCGTCGACCAGCCAGAACCCGGACGTCGCGGGATCCCAGGTGAGCACCACGACTCGGCGTCGAGCGACGCGGGCCAGTTCGGCGAGGCCGCGCGCGCGGTCCGGCCAGTGATGCACCGTGAGGACCGCGAGCCCCGCGGCGAAGGTGGTGTCTCGAAACGGTAAATGCGTCGCGGACGCCTGCACGATCGGCGCACTCCGGGCGGTGCGCTGCCGGATCATCTCGACTGACGGCTCCACCGCGACGACCGGCCGATCGCTCGGCTCGTACGAACCCGCGCCGGCGCCGACATTCACCACGGAGTCCGCCGTGCCGAGCGCATGGCCGATGGCGGCGGCAAGACGCGGATCGGGACGACGATAGCTCGCGTAGTCGCGACCGATCGCGTCATACAACGTGGGGGGCCCCGACATGGCCCGTTTCATCACACAGGGGCCTCGAAGGCCCCTGTACCCCAGACCCTCGACGGTCCCGGGGGAACCCCGGGCCCGTCTCGACCCGGTGGCGCTCCTCGACTGTCCGACACGTCTACACGCGATCCTCGACGCTGACCGTGATGGCGACGCACGCGATGAGCGTGTCGCTGCCCGGCACGCGCAAGCCGCCGGCGACGGGCCGGACGGTCACTTCGCCATGCGGCAGCTCGCGGCGGACCCGCTCGACGTCGACGGACTTCGGATCCGGCACGCCGACGGTCACGTCGACGAGCATCTTGCCGCCGCGCTCGCGGACGTCCCGGAAGAACGGCAAGCTGGAATGCCGGATCGCGTCCGAGACCGCGCGGCACGCCGCTGTCGTGCAGTCCTCTCCATGAACGTCCACGCCCATCCCGAACTCCAGCACCATGGTCTTTGCGCTCACGCTCCACCTCCTCGAGGATTGCCGGGCGAGACACTGTCGCGCGAGGCATTACACTGTCGCACAGGACATTATATGTCGGGCTCCCCCATCCAGGAGCGTCAGGAGGGTCGCACATGAGCGAGCTGACCGGCGGCCATGTCGTCGTCGAGCTGCTGAAGGCCGAGCAGGTCCGGTACATCTTCGGGATCGTCGGCGCGACGTTCCTCGACGTCCTGGACGCGCTCTACGACGATCGGAGCGTCGAGTACATCAACGTGCGCCACGAACAGGCCGCGGCGTTCATGGCCGACGGCCTGGCGCGCGTCACCGATGCGCCCGGCGTCTGCCTCGTGACCAGCGGGCCCGGGGCGACGAACCTGTTGACGGGCGTGGCCGCCGCGCACGTCGCGCATTCGCCGGTCGTGGTCCTCGTCGGCGGCATCGCGCTTCATCACTACGGCAAGGACGCGTTCCAGGAGTTCGATCTCGTCGGAATGTTCAAGCCGGTCACCAAGCTGGCGATCCAGATCACGAACGCCGATCGCATCCCCGAGCTCCTGCGCGGCGCGTTGCGGGCGGCGATGACGGGGCGGCGCGGTCCGGTGTTCGTCGAGATCCCGAGAGACGTGCTCAACGCTCACGTGCGGTCGAGCGCCATGCTGGCTCCCCCGAATTACCGGGTCATCCATCCGCAGCCGCCACACGCCGACGCCATCCGTGAAGCGGCGCATCTCTTGCGCGAGTCCGAACGGCCGCTGCTTCTGGTCGGGGGCGGCGTCAACCGCGCTGACGCCAATGATCTCGTCGTGACGCTGAGCGAGCAGTACGGGATTCCCATGATCATCGCGTACGGCCGGAACGATGCGGTGCCGAACACCCATCCTTTGTATGTCGGGCCCCTCGGGCGAGCCGGCTCTCCCGAAGCTGCGGCGATCTGCCGCCGCGCGGACGTCCTGGTCGCGATCGGTTCGCGGCTAGGACACTTCACGAGCCACTTCGACGACCGCTCCATCCGACCCGAGGCACGGCTGATCCAGATCGACATCGAGAGCCGCGACATCGGCCGGTACTATCCGGTGGCGCTCGGCATCCACGCCGACGCTCGCGAGGCGTGCGCGGCGCTGCTCGAAGCGCTCGGGCGAGCGGGCGCGACGCGGGATCGAGAGGCCTGGCGGAAGGAAGCGGGCACACTCAAGGCACAACGCCAGACTCGTCTTGCCGCCGAGGCGCGCCTCGACACGACGCCGATGAAGCCCCAGCGCGTCTACGCCGAGCTGCGCCGCGCGCTGCCACCGGAGACGATCGTCGCGCTCGATGCCGGCGCCGCCCCGGCGTACGGATACGATCGCCTGAGCTTCTCGCGGCCCCGCACGTTCCTCACGCCGCTCGATCTCGGAGGCCTCGGCTTCGCCTTTCCCGTTGCGCTCGGCGCCAAGCTCGGTCGACCCGACGCGCCGGTCCTCGCCATCCACGGCGACGGCGGCTTTCTGATGAACGCCCAGGAGATCGAGACGGCCGTGCGGCACGGGATCAACGTCGTCACGCTGGTCATGAACAACAACTGCTGGGGATCGGAAAAGGCGTACCAGAAGCACTTCTACGACGAGCGCTACATCGGGTGCGACATCGGCAACCCGCGCTACGACGAGTACGCGCGACTGTTCGGCGCCGAAGGCTATTACGTCGAGCACCCTGATCAGGTCGGTGACGTGATGCAGGCGGCCTTCCGTGCCGGCAAGCCGGCGATCGTCGAGATCCCGATCGACCCCGAAGAGTTTCCGGTGCCCGCGACGTCACCGCGGCAGCGCTGAGCGACCCGTCGGCCGCTCGATGCCGCTGTACGCCGTCGTCCTGGCCGTCTTCTGGTATGCCCTCACGTTCGGTCTGTTCCTGCTTCCCGGCGTCGTCATCGCCGCCTGGCTCGTGCAGCGCCGCCACTGGGACATGTCGGTGGCGACGATCCCGGCGATCGTGGCGAGCTGCGCGATCGGGTACGTCGTGTTCTGGGCCTACTTCGCGCACCCGACCGCGGGACGCGCCGTCAGCGTGTCCGCGATGATCGGTGCCGTCGCCTGTCTCGGGTGGCCCTCGGCCCTGCAGCGGGACATCGTGCGAACGGCGAAGCACGCCGACCTGGCGCAGCCGCTGGCGATCATGTTCCTGGCCGGCCTCTGTTATCTCGGCATGCTCTACGGAGTGGACTTCGCGCAGCCGCCCCAGTGGCGCGCCGTGTTTCGATTTCCGCACCTGGACGTGGCGAGCGACAACCTGATCTCGATGGTCTTTTCCGAGCGACTGTACGCCGGACAGGACGCTCGCCCGTTCATGGGAGACTGGCACAGCAGCGATCGTCCGCCGCTGCAGACCGGACTCGTTCTCGTGCAGCGTCCATTCGCGGACTGGGGCATGCCCGCGCTGCTCCAGTACCAGATACTCGGCACGATCGCCCAGTGCTGCTGGATCCCGGCCGTCTGGGCGCTCGCGCGAAGGGCCGGGCTCGACGGCCGCCGGGTCGCGCTCGGGCTGAGCTTTCTTCTCCTGTCAGGCTTCGTCCTCTTCAACGCGATCTTCGTCTGGCCGAAGCTCCTGGCCGGGGCGCTGACGCTCAGCCTCGTGACGCTTCTGCTGTTGAGGCCGCCGGGACGCGCGCGACCGTCGGCGCTCGAGGCCGCGACCGCCGGCGGAGCCGCGGCATTCGGTCTGCTCGCTCACGGCAGCGCCTTCTTCACGATCCTGGCGGTCGCGGTGTTGATGCTCCACCCGCGCTTCTCCCCGGGCCTGGCTCGGAGCGCGGTGGCGATCGTCGCGTTCGTCGTGCTGCTGACTCCGTGGCTTGCGTATCAGCGCTGGTACGATCCCCCGGGCAACCGTCTCGTGAAGTGGCACCTCGCCGGCGTCGTTCCCGTGGACGACCGCTCGCTCGGCACGGCCCTGGTGGACTCGTACACCGCGGCCGGCGTCGCCGGCACGCTCGCGAACAAGTGGGACAACGTCAAGGCGCTGGCGGGTCAACCGTGGATTGCGCCGGCCACGCCGGCGCCCGACGCGCTCGGAAACTGGAGAGTCGGTGAGTACTCGAACGTCCTCAAGACGCTGGGCGTGCTGAACCTCGGCTGGCTGGCGCTGCTCGCGCCCTTTCGCGGGTCGAACCCCTCTCCGCTCCCGCCGGCGATCCGGACGGTGCTGCTCGTCGCTCTTGTGTCCGTGCTCGCCTGGCTGCTGCTGATGTTCGGCCCGGGCACGACGCTCAATCACCAGAACTCGTACGCCACCACGTTGCTACTCGTCGCCGGCCTCAGCGCACTGATCGGGTGCTGGCCGACATGGGCGTGCGGAACGTTGCTGGTGCTGCAGGCGGTCGATTTCACGCTGGTCTGGCTGATCGCTCGCCCGGCGGACGCCGCGGCGAACGGCCCGGTCCTCGGCGTGGCGACGGCCGCGTTCGTCGGCCTCGCCGTCTGCCTTTACCGGCTGGGCCGCGAGCGGCACACCGCGGTGAGGTGATCGGAGATCAGAAGGACGCGCTCATCGCCTGCGCGTCAGGCCTGCCTGGCTTCGAGCTCGGCCCAGCGCGCGTAGAGCCGATCGACCTCCGCGCGGGCCGCCTCCAGCGCCGCATAGCGAGCCTGCAGCGCGACGGGATCGGAGGCGATGGCGGGGTCTTCCACCGCCCGCTGACAGCTCTTCAGCGTTTCTTCCGAGTGGAGAATTGTCTGCTCCATGCCGTCCCACTCGCGCTGGTCGCGATATCCGAGACGCTTCGACCGCGGGCGCTGCCGGTCGCGCGTGACATCGGTCGCGCCGCCTTCCGCCGGGACCGCCCGACCCGCTCGGGCGTCCCGAGCGGGCGAGGCTTCCCACTGCGCGTAGTCGGCGAAGGTCTCGGCGCCTCCTTCGCCGTCGAGCGCGAGGATCATCGTCGAGACGCGGTCGAGCATGAACCGATCGTGCGTCACGAGCACGAGCCCGCCTTCGAACTCCGCGAGGCTCTCTTCGAGGACCTCGAGCGTCGGGATGTCGAGATCGTTCGTCGGCTCGTCGAGCATGAGGAGGTCGGCGGGCGCGCGCATCAAGCGCGCGATCAGGATTCGCGCCTGCTCACCGCCGGAGAGGCGACCGACGGGGACGTCGAGCTGCTCGGGCCGGAAGAGGAAACGCTTCCCCCACGCCGCGACGTGGAGGCTGCGGCCCTGAAAGATCACCGTATCGCCTTCCGGGGCGAGCGCGCGGCGCAGCGGGACATCCGGGTCGAGACCGCCACGGTCCTGCTCGAAGCGCACGAGGCGAAGGCCGGCCGCCCGCTCGATGTCGCCCTCGTCCGGCGCAAGCGATCCGGCAAGAAGGTTCAGCAGCGTCGTCTTGCCGCTCCCGTTCGGGCCGATGAGACCGACCCGCATGCCCGGCGTGATCGTGAGGTCGAGACCATCGATCAGCCGGCGGCCGCCGAGCGACGTTGCCAACCCGCGCGCGACGAGGAGTTTCCGTGTCCGCCGCTGCGAGGACGTGAAGTCGATTCCTGCGGTGCCGCCGGCGCCGCGCGTTCGCGCCTCCTTCAGCTCCTCGATGAGGTTCCCGGCGGCCTTGATGCGCCCCTTCGCCTTGGTGGACCGCGCCTTGGCGCCGCGGCGAAGCCATTCGATCTCTCGCCGGACGGTGTTGGCCAGTGACTCCTCGTACGCGGCTTGCCCGCGAAGGAACTCGTCGCGCCGGACGAGAAAGTCGCTGTACCGGCCGTCGGCCTCGAAGAGACCCTTCGGATAGATCCGGTTCAGCTCCAGCGTGCGCGTGGCGACATGCTCGAGGAAGTACCGGTCGTGGCTGATGACGAGAAAGGCGCGCGCCTGCTCCACCAGGAGCTCCTCCAGCCAGAGGATCCCCTCGACGTCGAGATGGTTCGTGGGCTCGTCCATCAGCAACACGTCCGGCGCGCGCGCGAGCTCGCGCGCGATCGCCAGCCGCTTTCCCCATCCGCCGGACAGCGTGTCGACGGCCGCGCGCCCGTCCGGGAAGCCGGCGCGTCCGAGCGCCTGCGCGATCCGGCCAGGCCGCTCGCCCTCGTCGACGTCGATCACTGCGGCGGCGATGACGTCTCCGACGGTGCCGCCGGGAGAGAACACGGGATCCTGGGGCACGTAGCCGACGTGGAGACCGCCGCGGAGCGACCTCGTACCACGGTCGGGCGTCTCGAGCCCGGCCAGGATCTTCAAGAGGGTTGACTTGCCAGCGCCGTTGGGTCCGACCAGACCCACGTGGTCGCCTTCGAAGAGCCCGAACGAGAGCTCATCGAAGAGCGACCGGGTCCCGTAGGCCTTGCTGACCGTTTCGCAGCTGAGGAGAAGCGCGCGACTCATCCGCGTTACTTCTTCTTCTTCGGCTTCTTCGTTTCCTTCCGCATGCCCGTGCCTTTGGCCACGTGCTCACCTCCTTTCATGTTGCGGAGAGCTGCTCCTCCCCGATGATACGCCTCATGCTCGCCGTCACCGCTCGACTGTCGGATCACCGTCGATCTTGACACCCGCACGGCCCGGATGATGGACTGAGCCGCAGCGGAGGGGACCACGGCCATGCGTAACCGGGCGGTCGAGATCAGCGCATTTCTACACTGACGACGCGCACGCGCTTCCCCGTCGCTCCGAGCAGCGGCGTGCAGCGGGAATCGGAGCTGTATCCCGCCGTCAAAGCCTTTCTTCACGCGCAGGGCTACGAGGTCAAGGGCGAGGTTCGCGGATGTGACGTCGTCGCGACCCGCGGGGATGAACCACCCGTCATCATCGAGCTGAAGCTCACGTTCAATCTCGGTCTCGTGCTCCAGGGCGTCGATCGGCTGTCATTGACCGATCGCGTCTATCTCGCGGTTCTCCGGCCACGGAGTCGCCGCGCGGCCGGGGCCTTCGTCTACCGTAGCGACGCTCTTGACCTTTGCCGCCGGCTCGGGCTGGGACTCATGACCGTCGCGCCCGGACCTGAGTCGAGGATCGACGTGCTCGTCGATCCCCTTCCCTACCGCCCGCGCAAGCAGGCAAAGCGCGTGACGCTGCTGCTCGGCGAGCACGCGCGACGCGCCGGCGATCCGAATCGCGGTGGTGTGACGAAGACGCCGATTCTCACCGCGTACCGGCAAGAAGCGCTCCGATGCGCGCTGCTGATCCGGAATGACGGACAGGCGAGTCTCGGAGCGCTCCGCGAGACCGGTCTCGTGCCCAATGCGTCACGCATCGTGGGCCGCGACGTGTACGGATGGTTCCAGCGAGTCGAGCGAGGCGTCTATCGCGTGACGGACCGCGCGAGGAACGACATCGCGCGATTCACGGCGGCGGGAACGCTGCCTGAGCTCGGACCCGATCAGCGCGCGTCGGACGTGAACCGAGCGGCTGAGCCGGCGTGTTGCGGCACGGCCGCGGTCGTCCGCCGGCGGCGGCCGAAGACCTGACCGAAGCGGGCACGAACGGGGCCAAACGCGCCCTTCAGCGAGTCCATGTAGATGTAGACGACGGGCGTGATGTAGAGCGTCAGCAACTGCGACAGGAGCAGACCGCCGACGACGGCCAGTCCGAGCGGCCGCCGCGCATCCGAGCCGGCGCCCCAACCAAGCGCGATCGGCAGCGTCCCGAGCAGCGCGGCCATCGTCGTCATCATGATGGGCCGGAAGCGCAGCAGACACCCCTGGTAGATCGCCTCCGCCGGCGCCACGCCGCCGCGCTCCTGCTCGAGCGCGAAGTCGATCATCATGATCGCGTTCTTCTTGACGATGCCGACCAGCATGATGATGCCGACGAAGCCATAGACGTTGAGCTCGGCACGGAAGAGGATGAGCGTCAGCAGCGCGCCCACGCCCGCCGACGGCAGGCCGGAGAGGATCGTCAGCGGATGGATGAAGCTCTCGTAGAGGATGCCCAGCACGATGTAGATGACGAGCACCGTGACCAGGAGCAACAGCCCCTGGCCCTTGAGCGAGTCCTGGAACGCTTGCGCCGTCCCCTGGAACGTCATGTTGAGCGTGGCCGGCGGTCGAAGCTCCTGGCGAATGCGGTCGATCTCCGTGAGCGCCTGGCTCAGCGACACGCCGGGCTTGACGTTGAAGGAGATCGTCACGGACGGCAACTGACCGAGATGGGTGATGGTCAGCGGCCCGATGCTGGGTCTGAGCGCCGCCACCGCGTTCAGTGGGACGAGCGCGCCGCTGCCCGAGCGGATATAGAGGCGCGAGAGCGCCGCCGGATCACGCTGGTACTGCGGATCCAGCTCGAGGATGACCCAGTACTGGTTCGACGGCGTGTAGATCGTCGAAACCTGCTTGGACCCGTACGCGCTGTACAGCGCGTTCTCGATCTGATCGGGAGTCACGCCGAGCGCTGACGCCTTGTTGCGGTCGATGTCGACGACAATCTGCGGGCTCTTGATCTGGAGGTCGGTGTTCGTATCTTGAAGTATCGGCACCCCGCGAATCTTGTCGAAGAGGATCGGCGCCCAGTGGTAGAGCTCCTGCAGATCGGCGTCCTGGAGCGTGTACTGGTAGAGCGCCTTCGTGAGCGTGCCGCCGATCCGGATCGTCGGCAAGATTTGCGGATACACGTTGATCCCGGGGATCGTCGCGAGCTTGGGTCGGAGATCCTGGATCACCTGCTCCGCCGTGGGTCGCTCGCCGTGCGGTTTCAGGCGCATGAAGATGCGGCCGGTGTTCGGGACGATGTTGATGGTGCTGGCGCCGATCGAGGACATGTACTGGTCGATGTACGGCTGCTCGCCGACGATCCTCGCCACGGCCTGCTGGTGCTCCCTCATCGCGTCGAACGAGATGTCCTGCGAGGCCTCCGTGAATGCGAAGATCTGCCCGGTGTCCTCGTTCGGGATGAAGCCCTTCGGGATGATGACGAAGAGGTAGGCGGTCAACACCATCGTGCCGAGGAGTACCGCCATCGTCGTCCGCGGATGGCGCAGGACCCACTTGAGGCTGCCATCGTAGGTCCGCAGCATGCCGGCGAAGAAGCGCTCGGACGCCCGGTAGAGGCGCCCGTGCGACTCGCCCGGCGGGCGGAGGAACCGGCTACAGAGCATGGGTGTCAGGGTGAGCGACACGACACCGGACACGATGACCGCCACGCCGATCACCACGGCGAACTCGTGAAGGAGCCGCCCCACGACGCCGCCCATGAACAGCACGGGAATGAAGACGGCGGCGAGCGAGAGCGTCATCGAGAGAATCGTGAAGCCGATCTCCCGGGCGCCGTTGAGCGCCGCCTCCATCCGGCCCTCGCCGTGCTCCATGTGGCGGACAATGTTCTCGAGCATGACGACGGCATCGTCCACGACGAAGCCAACGCACAGCGTGAGGGCCATCAGCGAGATGATGTCGATCGTGTAGCCGAGCATGTACATCGCGGCGAACGTGGCGATGATCGACATCGGGACCGCGAGGCTCGGGATGACGGTCGCGGAGAAGTTGCGCAGGAAGAGGAAGATCACCAGCACGACCAGCACGATCGCCAGCATCAGCGTGAACTCGACGTCGTGGACCGACTCGCGGACCGCGACCGAGCGATCGTAGAGCACCGAGAGCTTCACCGACGCCGGCAGCTGCAGCCGGAACGTGGGCAGGATGGTCTTGATCGCATCCACGACCTCGACGGTGTTCGTCCCCGGCTGGCGCTGGATGGCGAGGATCACCGCGCGGTCGCCGTTGTACCAGCTCGCGATCTTGTCCGTCTGCACGCTGTCGATCACGCGCCCGAGCTCCTCGAGCCGCACGGGAGAGCCGTTGCGGTACGCGACGATGAGCGGGCGGTACGCGGCGGCATCCATGAGCTGGCCGGTCGCCTGGACGTTGTACGCCTGATGCGCGCCGAAGAGCGTGCCCGTCGGCAGGTTCACGTTGCCGCGCGAGACGGCCCGCTCGACCTCGTCGATCCCGATGTTCTTCGCGGCCAGCGCGCGCGGGTCCACCTGCACGCGCACGGCGTACTTCTGCGAGCCGAAGACCTGCACCTGCGCCACGCCGCTGATCGTCGAGATGCGTTGCGCGAGATAGGTCTCGGCGTACTCGTCGACCGTATAGAGCGGCAGCGTCGACGACGACAGCGACAGGTAGAGCACCGGCTGGTCCGCCGGGTTGACCTTCTGATACGTCGGCGGCGTCGGCATGCCGGGCGGGAGCAACGGCATGGTTTTCGTGATGGCCGCCTGCACGTCCTGCGCCGCGGCGTCGATGCTTCGATCGAGCGTGAACTGGATCGTGATCTGCGTGAGCCCGAGCGCGCTCGACGACGTCATGGAGTCGATGCCCGCGATCGTGCTGAACTGCCGTTCGAGCGGTGTCGCGACGGCGGACGCCATCGTCTCGGGGCTGGCGCCGGGAAGCGCGGCGGCCACCTGGATCGTCGGAAAGTCGACGTTCGGGAGGTCGCTGACCGGCAACCGCCGATAGCCGAGCAGGCCGGCCAGCAGCAATGCCACCATGAACAGCGTGGTGAACACGGGCCGGCGGATGAAGAGATCGGTGCTCACGACACCGTGGCCTTGATGTCGACCTTCGCGCCTGGGACGAGTCGCAGCTGCCCGTCGATCACCACGCGCTCGCCCGGTGTCAGGCCCTTGACGACGATCGTTTGCCCCGCGACCTGCCGCCCGGCGTCGACGCGTCTCGCCTCGACCGTGAGGTCAGGCTTCACGACGAACACGAAGCTTCCCTGCTGCCCGGGCTGGATCGCCTGCGTCGGCACGAGGACGGCATTGGGTTCTGTGGTCAGCGTGAGCATCACGTCGACGAACTGGCCGGGCCACAGCCCGTTGTCCGTGTTCGGGAACATCGCCTTCAGCTGGATCGTCCCGGTGGTCGCATCGACCGTGCTGTTGACGAACGTCACCTGCCCCAGCGCAGGCGGCCGGGCGCGGTCGGGAGACGCCTGGACGCGCAGCGGCGCCGTCGCCGAGTACCGCTTGATGTCGGCGAGGTACCGCTCAGGCACGGCGAACGACACGTAGATCGGCTGAATCTCGGAGATCACCACCATCGGGTTGTCTTCATTCGCCTTGATGACATTGCCCGCGTGGACGAGGATGTTGCCGGTCCGTCCTTCCATCGGCGCGCGGATCGAGGTATAGCCAAGCTGCAGCCGCGCGGTGTCGACCATCGCCTCGTCCGCCGCGATGGCCGCGCGGGCGTTTTCGATGGTCGCGATCGCGGCCTGGACCGAGGCCTTGGCGTTCTCGATCGCGGCGCGGTCGGCCTGCACCGTGGCCTGCATCGCGGCGGCATTGGTCTTGATCTGGTCGTACTGCTCGCGCGCGACGAATTCCTTGTTGACCAGCTCGTGATAGCGCTGCTCCTGGATCCGCGCATTGTCCATCTGCGCCATGTCGCGGCCCAGGTTCGCCTCGGCCTGCTGGATCTCCGCGCGTCGCTGCCCGAGCGCCGCCTGCGCCTGCTGGAGCTGCGCGTGGTCGCGCGCGAGATTCGCCTGCGCCTGGCGCAGCGCGGCCTCGAGCGGGCGGGGATCGATCGTGTAGAGCAGCTCACTCTTCTTCACCATCTGACCTTCGGTGAAGTGCACCGCGACGATCTGTCCGGCGATCTGCGACTTCACCGAGACGGTCGTGTAGGCCTGCACGTTGCCCACCGCCGAGACCAGCATCGGGACGTCCTTCTGCACCACCGGCGCGACCGTGACCGGGACGGCCGGCGGCGCCGGCCGTCGCGCCGGCGATCCGGTCGCACGGTCGGAGCAGGCGGTGAGCAGTGGCGCGGCCAACGCCACGAGGACGAGCGTGCGGCGGATCTTCGGCGTCATGACGTCGACCTCCGGGACGTGGCGAGCGCCGCGTCGACGAGCGCTTCGAGCCCCTTGATGACCTGATGTCGATCCTCGGTGGACATGCGGGTGACCACGCTCTCGAGCCCGCGGATGCGCACGGCCTGGAGCTCGTGCGCGACCTTGCCGCCCTTGCGGGTCAGCTCCAGCACGCACACCCGCCGATCCCCGGGATGGTCGGAGCGCTGCATGAGGTGCTTCTGCTCGAGCCGGTCGACGATGTGCGTCACGGCCGGCAGCGTGACCGCGAATGCCTTGGCCACGTCCCCCATGTGACAGCCGGGATGATCGCCGACGTAGAAGAGGACCTGCGACTGCGCATAGGTGAGGTCGAGTTGGGACGACTTTTGCCAGAGGAGCTGGCGGAAGGTCGTGCTGCCGAGCGAGTTGAGGAGATCGAGGAGGCGCTCGGCGTCGCGGGACGCACCGTTCGAGCCGTGGCGGCGGCGGCCGTTCATGCGGCTCAAAGCTACACCGGGTAAATAGTTAAGTCAATAAACTGTGGTGGATGGGGCCGGCGCTCACGCTCGTCGCGTCCCACCGTACCGAGCGCCCGCCGTGGCCTCAGGCTCGAGCGCCACTGAGTCAGCCGCGCGGTCCGTCAGCGCGGGCGGAAGACCAGGAAGTACTGGTACGGCAGGAACCGGTGCTCGGCCACGAGCGTGAGCCGGGCCCGAGTCGCGTGCTTCAAGAAGTCTTCACGGGCAATCCGATGCTCGACCGGCGGGCCCACAGGTGTCTCGCGCTTGTCGAAGTCGATGTTGACCAGCACCCCACCGGGGCGGAGCGCCCGCCCGAGCCGCCTGAGAAACGCGGCGCCGTCGGAGAAATGATGGTACGTGTCGACGATCAGCGCGACGTCGCACGAGCGCGCCGGCAGCAGCGGATCCCCGGCCAGCCCCATGACGGGCGTGACGTTGCGCACGCGCGCGGCAGCGAGACGTCCCCGCAGTCGATCGAGGACCACGGGCTCTGGATCGACGGCGAAGACGTGACCACCGGGTCCGACGGCACGAGCCAGGCGCAGCGTGAAGAACCCGGGTCCGGCGCCGACGTCGGCGACGACATGGCCGCGCTCGATCCCGACCGCGCGAATCACCCGGTCCGGCTTCTGCCACGCGGCGCGCCCGCGCGCGAGCTGCCGCGCGATCATGCGATCGAGATCCGCCGGGTTGCCGTAGCGGCCGTGGTGGCCGCGGTGCTGGTTCACTCGGCCTCAGAGAACCGCGATCGCGTTGCCCCCTCTGGCCTTGGTATCGAGCAGGGCCCGCTCCGCCGCGCGGATCACCGCGTCGACCGACTGGACGTCGTCGGGGACGCATACGACCGCGAGGCTGCTCGTGAGGGGATCCGTGCCAAACGGCTCGCCGTCGATGATCCGCTTGATGCGCCGGGCATAGGCGAGCGCCTTCACCTTCGGTGTGTTGGGGAGGATCGCGGCAAACGTGTCGTCGCCCCACCGGGTGGCGATCGTGAACGGCCGGGAGTGCTTGAGCAGCCGCTTGCCGAGCCCGCGCAGAACGTCGTCGCCAGCCTGCCGCCCAAGCTGCTCGTTGAGGCGGTCGAAGCCGTCGAGATCGATGAAGATCGTCGCCACGGGATGACCGAAGCGCTGGTGACGTTCCACCTCGTCGGCGAGTCGCCGCATCAGGTAGCGCTGGTTGGGCAGCTCGGTCAGTGGATCCGTGAGCGAAGGATCCTGGCTGAGACGGCGGTTGCGGAGCGCGGTGGCGGCCTGAGCAGCGAGCCAGCGCACCGGCAGCTCGTAGTCGGGGTCGAAGGGAACGATCGCGCCGTCCTCGTTACGCGGATTGATCAGCTCCAGCACACCCAGGACATCGTCGTCCGTATCGAGGACGGGTACCGCCAGCACCGAGCACGTGACGTAGCCGGTCTTCAGGTCGATTTCACGATTGAAGCCGGATCCATCGCCCGCGCCGAGCGCATACGCGTCGGCGATGTTCACGATCGGCGCCTGCCTTTTCCCGAACGCGACGGATCCGGCAAGGCTGGAATCGTCGAGGGGCAGCACTTGATCCTGGAAGATCCTGCGCAATTCCTCTTTGCCGTACCGCGCAAGCATCGGGTCATTCTGGACGATGGAAAACTTCAGGTTCTCCCCGTCTCGCTCGTAGAGCGTCCCGGCCTCGGCCTTCGTCAAGCGGCGCGCCGCGGTGACGATGCGCTCCAGGAGCGCCTCGGTGTCAGACTCCCGGGCCAGCGCGATGCCGGTCTCGACGATGTCCTCTAGCAGTTCAATGCGCTCCAACTCGGAAGCCATATCCCGTGACCTCCTTCGGCGCCAGGATCCCTGATGCCGGCACCGCGGGTAAGCGGTTGCCTTGTAGCCCGCCCCCGCACCCTTCGTCAAGACGAAAATTGCCGCCGCGCGGACAGGGCCTTCAAGCGGCCCTTCGGGCCGGCGCTATACTGCTGCGCGTCGACACTCGACAGATCGCCGAGGCCCAGCGGTCAGATGCGGCCGAGGCTGTGACGACAGGAGGTACCGCAATGGGAGCCAGTGGCACGATGACAGTGCTGAACCCGATAGGATTCGCCCCGGTCGTGACTCCCAGGGAGCTGGCGCCACGCCTCGACACGCTCGACGGCAAGACGGTCTATCTGGTCGATTGCCGGTTCGACGACTCGGACGTGTTCTTGAAGCAGATGCAGGCGTGGTTCGCCGAGCACCTGCGAGGCGTCCGCACGGTCTTCAAGCCGATCTCCAGCGTCTACCTGCACGACGACCCCACCACGTGGGAGGAGATCCGTGCGCGCGGCCACGCCGCGATCGTCGGCGTCGGACACTGAAGCACCTGCGCGCCGGCGGTCGCCGCGCACGCGATGACGATCGAAGCGACGTACGGCGTCCCCACCGTGGCGATGCACACCGACAAGTTCGTCAAGGTCGTGCGTTCGGTGGCGGAGGTGAACGGGATGCCGGGATTACGGCAGGTGTTCGTGCCGCAACCGGTGATGGGAAAGACCGCGCAGCAGCTCCGGGCGTACGTGGACGGGACCGACCCGGTGACCGGACGACCGGTGATGCAGGAAGTGCTGGAGGGCCTGACACGTCCGTTCGACGATGCTGAGCTGAAGGCCGTCGACTACGATCGCTCGACGCCGCGTCTCGTCGAGCCCCGCACGGAAGACGGCCTCCATCGTCTGTTCCTCGAAAACCACTGGACGGACTGCCTGCCGATCGTCCTCCCGACCGAGGAGCGCGTCGCGGCGATGCTGGCGCAGACGCGCCGGAAGCCGGACGAGGTCGTCGGCCGCATGCGTCCCACGCACTTCCGCGAGGCCTGGGAGTACACCGTCGAGAAAGTGGCGGTGAACGCGGTGATGGCGGGCGCGCGGCCCGAGTACTTCCCGGTGATCCTCGCGCTCGCGGCGACGAGCGTCACCGCACGCGGCAGCACGACGAGCTCGGCCGCGGCAATGGTGGTCGTCAATGGGCCGATCAGACACGAGATCGGGATGAATGCCGGGATCGGCGCGATGGGGACGTACAGCCACGCGAACGCCACCATCGGTCGCGCCTATGGCCTGCTCTCTCAGAACTTGCAGGGCGGATCGATCCCGGGGCTCACGTACATGGGCTCGCAGGGCAACAACTACTCGTACAACAACGTGACGTTCGCCGAGAACGAGGAGCGGAGCCCGTGGGAGCCGTTTCACGTCCAGCACGGCTTCGCGCCGACGGACAGCACGGCGAGCGTGTTCACCGGCTGCCGTTCGACGGCCTACACGCTCGGCGTCCGCGAGCACCACTGGCGTGAGCACGTCCGGAACATGCTGCGCGGCATGGACCCGCACATCCCCCCGACGCTGCTGCTCGACCCGATCACCGCGCGGCAGTTCATCGATCGAGGCGGATTTCACAAGAAGGACGCGCTGATCGACTGGCTCCACGACAACGCGCGGATGCCGGCCCGCGAGTACTGGGACTACCAGCTCATCCAGAACTACATCTATCCCCGCGCGACGTTCGGCGAGGAGCCGTGGGCGAGCAAGCTGAAGGCCGCGCCGGACGAGATGATCCCGATGTTCCAGCGCGAGGACATCCACGTCGTGGTCGTCGGCGGCGAGACGAACCCGTACTGGCGGATCATGGGCTGCTCGTACGCCAAGACGGTCTCGGTCGACGACTGGCGGTAGGCCGTCCGCGTCGAGCGGCCGTCGTCAGGACGATCGGAAGTGCGGCATGACGTCCGTGGCAAACCGCCGCATGGACGCCACGATCTTCTCGTGTGCCAGGTAGCCGAAGCTGAGCTGGCCGAACAGATGGCGCACGCCCGCGTCCCGAAGCTCGGCGACCTGCTCGGCAACGCGCGCCGGCGTACCACACAACGATCCGGTCTCCAGCGACCAGCGGACGCCCTCGTCGTCCGACACGGCCGGATCATTGAACGGGTTCAGGACCGCCGGGTCGACACGGAAATCGTCCGGGTTGTAGGCCGAGCGCGCGTGCAGCATGTGCTGTCGGGTGTGACGCACCGTCGCCGCGAGCTCGTCCTCGGCTTCCGCCTGGCTGTCGGCCACATAGACATGACGCCAGATCGCAGCCTGCGCGCGCAGTCGCTCGCGTGTCGCGGCGTCGTGCCCGCCCTCCTGCAAGCCCTCCTCGTAGAGCGCCAACCGGTCGGGAATTCGCTCGACCGCGATCCGCGGCGTCATGATCGGGACGCCGAGCCGGCCGCATTCCTTGAACGAGGCGGGCGTCACGACGCTGCGCCAGATCGGCGGATGCGGCCGCTGATAGGAGCGTGGACGCAGCTCGGGAAGTGAGACGTCGAAGTACTTGCCCCGGTAGGCGAACGGCGCTTCCGTCCAGGCCCGGGTCATCACCTCGATGGCCTCCGCGGCTCGCTCACGCGCATCGTCGCTTCGCAGGCCGTAGCCGACGAACTCGTACTCGTTGTACAGCGATCCTCGGCCGACGCCGACGTCGAGCCGCCCCTGGCACAGGTTGTCGAGCAGCGCGAGCTGAACGGCCAGGCGGACCGGGTGGCGCAGAGCCATCTGGATCACGGCGAAGCCGATGCGCACGCGTGAGGTGCGCGCGGCGATGGCGCCCGCGAACGGGATCGGATCGCAGTACACGGCCTCGCCGGTGAAGTTGTGCTCGGTGAGCCACACGCCGTCGAACCCCAGCGTCTCGGCCAGGCAGGCCTGCTCGAGCTGCTGCGCGATCGCCGCGTAATCGTGCTCCGGCGCGGGCGAATGCGCGAGGGTCAGCCAGCCGAATCGCATGGCGTTGCGACTAGCGCGGACGATTCATGAACGCCCGCCATCAATCGAGCGCGTGGCGTCGCGGGCCGGCCGAATCGGTGAGGGGCCTCTGACCACGAAGCCCTGTTGACCGATGACCGGCGAGCCGTTCCCACTCCTGGCCTGGGTGCCCTCGATCGGACGCTCCGGGAACGGGTCCGCTGGCCCCCCACCGACCCGGCCGGCCCGCGGCAACTCGCTGTCCCCCGGCCTCGGTTGTTCATCGAATGATCCGCGCGCGTGATTCATGAACGTCTGTACCAGGGTCGGCCGGTGCCCCGGCGGGAGATGGGCAGCCGGGGTCCGGGGGAGCCATTCCCGCCTCGCGAGGCGACGACACAGCCGTGACGAGTGGGAACG
>JBGPTW010000073.1:0-29465 GCA_041490825.1 Methylomirabilia bacterium
CCCCACGCCGGCCCCGACACGTTCCTCGGTTGCCGCCGTCCCCGGCCGCTGACACAATAGACCGATGGCCAGCGATCGGATCGTCATTCGCGGTGCCCGCGAGCACAACCTCAAGAACATCGATCTCGAAATCCCCCGGGACCAGCTCGTGGTGATTACCGGCCTGTCCGGCTCAGGCAAATCCTCACTCGCGTTCGACACGATCTACGCCGAGGGCCAGCGCCGCTACGTCGAATCGCTGTCCGCATACGCGCGCCAGTTTCTCGAGCAGATGGAGAAGCCGGAGGTGGACTCCATCGAGGGCCTGTCGCCGGCGATCTCGATCGAGCAGAAGACCACCTCGAAGAACCCGCGATCGACGGTCGGCACCGTCACGGAGATCCACGATTACCTGCGAGTGCTGTTCGCCCGCGTCGGCGTGCCGCACTGTCCGGAATGCAGCCGCGTGATCGCCGCCCAGACCGTCCAGCAAATGGTCGACCGCGTGCTAGCGCTGCCCGCGGGGACGAAGCTCCTGATCCTTGCGCCGGTCGTCCGGGGTCGCAAAGGCGAGTACAAGAAGCTCTTCTTCGACCTCGCTCGCCAGGGTTACGCCCGCGTCCGCGTCAACGGGACGATCCGGGAGCTCACCGACGAGATCGATCTCGACAAGAATCGCAAGCACACGATCGAGGTCGTGGTTGACCGCTTGATCGTCCGCGACACGATCGGCTCGCGCCTGGCGGAATCGCTGGAGACCGCTCTCAAGCTGGCAGAAGGCATCGTCCAGGTCGAGATCGTGGACGGCTCGACGTCCAGCATCTCGACACAGCCCACCCGCGGCACTTCCGGGCACGCGGCCCCCGCTACAACAATACAGCCCACCCGCGCCAGTTCGAGGCACACGGTCCCCGCTAAAACAATCCCCGCGACAACAATGACGTTCTCCGAAAAGCTGGCCTGTGCCGAGTGCGGCATCTCGCTGCCCGAGATCTCGCCGCGGATGTTCTCGTTCAACAATCCTTACGGCGCGTGCCCGGACTGCAGCGGCATCGGTACCCGGGAGGAAGTCGATCCCGACCGCCTCGTGCCGAACCCGCAGCGGTCGTTGAAGAACGGCGCGCTGGCGGCCTGGGCCGGGCGCGAGAACCCATACTTCCGCCAGACGCTCGCGGCATTGGCGAAACGCTATCGCTTCGCGCTCGACACGCCGTGGGCCAAGCTGAGGAAGAGCGTCCGCGACGTGATCCTGCACGGCGACGCCGACGACGGGTTCGAAGGTGTCGTGAAGATCCTCGAGCGCCGCTATCGGGAGACGCTGTCGGAGGACACGCGTCGCGAGGTCGAGCAGTTCATGGCGGAGCGGCCATGTCCGACCTGCGGAGGCTCACGGCTGCGGCGAGAGTCGCTCGCGCTCAAGATCGCGGGCCGCTCGATCGCCGATGTGGGCCGCTTTACGATCAAGCTCGCGGCGAGCTTCTTCGAGGAGCTCGAGCTCAGCGAGCGCGACACGCTCATTGCCCGACGGGTGCTCAAGGAAATTCGCGAGCGACTCGGGTTCTTGATGAACGTCGGGCTGGATTACCTGACGCTGGACCGGCCGGCGGGCACGTTATCGGGCGGGGAAGGGCAGCGGATCCGGCTGGCGACGCAGATCGGATCCGGGCTGGTCGGCGTGCTGTACATCCTCGACGAACCGTCGATCGGACTGCACCAGCGCGACAACCGGCGTCTCCTCGAGACGCTGAAACGGCTCCGGGATCTCGGCAATACCGTCATCGTGGTCGAGCACGACGAAGAGACGATCCGGTCGGCCGACTACGTGGTCGACCTCGGCCCGGGTGCCGGCGAGCTCGGTGGTCATGTCATCGCGGCAGGAACGCCCGACGAGGTCATCGCGAGTCCGGCGTCGCTCACCGGACGCTACCTGTCCGGGGCGCTGGCGATCCCGGTGCCGGCGGTGCGGCGAAAGGGCACTGGCGCATCGATCGTCATCCACAACCCGCGCGAGCACAACCTGAAGGGGATGCCGGTCACGATTCCGCTCGGCACGTTCACGTGCGTGACCGGCGTGTCGGGCTCGGGGAAATCGACGCTCGTCAACGACATCCTCTACCGGGCGCTCGCGCAGATGCTCCACCGCGCGCAGGACCGGCCGGGCGCGCACGATCGCATCCAGGGCGCGCAGCACATCGACAAGGTGGTCGACATCGATCAGTCCCCGATCGGGCGGACGCCGCGCTCGAATCCCGCGACGTACACCGGGGTGTTCACGTTCATCCGCACCTTGTTCGCGCGGACGCCGGACGCGCGGATGCGGGGGTACGCGCCCGGTCGCTTCTCGTTCAACGTGAAGGGTGGGCGCTGCGAGGCCTGCCAGGGCGGTGGCCTCGTGAAGATCGAGATGCACTTCCTGCCGGACGTCTACGTGACGTGCGACGTCTGCAAGGGGCAGCGCTACAATCGCGAGACGCTGGACGTTCGCTACAAGGGCGTCAACATCGCGGGCGTGCTCGACATGACCGTGCGCGAGGCGCTCGCGTTCTTCGCCGCCGTGCCGGTCATCAAGGGGAAGCTGCAGACGCTGGACGACGTCGGGCTGGACTACATCCGTCTCGGCCAATCGGCGACGACGCTGTCAGGGGGCGAGGCGCAGCGTGTGAAGCTTGCCACCGAGCTCTCACGCCGAGCCACGGGACGCACGCTCTACATCCTCGACGAGCCGACGACCGGACTGCACTTCGCCGACATCCAGCGGCTGCTGGACGTCCTGAATCGCCTCGTGGATCAGGGCAACACCGTCGCGATCATCGAGCACAATCTCGACGTCATCAAGACCGCGGACTGGATCATCGATCTCGGCCCCGAGGGTGGGGATGCCGGAGGGTACGTGCTGGCTGCCGGGCGACCGGAAGACCTCGCGGCCGATCGCGGCGGTTCCTACACGGGGCAGTTCCTCCAGTCCGTCCTGAAAATGACGTCACCGGGTAATCTACCCGACCGTCGAGCGCCGGAGGCTCTGCGAAGGCGCTCCGACGGCGAATAAGAAATCGTATGCGTCGAACGAAGATCGTCTGCACCATCGGTCCCGCCAGCAGCAGCGCCGAGCAGCTCGAGCGTCTCGCGGCCACCGGCATGGACGTCGCCCGCCTCAACTTCTCGCACGGCACGCATGCCGAGCACGCCGACGTCGTCCGGAGGATCCGCGAGGGTGAAGGCCGCTGGGGCCGCCCCATCGCCATCCTTCAAGACTTGCAGGGCCCGAAGATCAGGCTCGGAACGTTTGGCCCCGCGGGCGGCGTCCGCGTCGACCTCGAGGCGGGCAAGCGCTTCACGCTGGTGGCACGGACAGTGGCCGGGACGGCTGAACAGGCGTCCATCGTGCCCGCCGGCTCGCTGGCCGAAGTCCGTCGGGGCGACCAGATCCTCATGGACGACGGCATGATCCAGCTCCTGGTGGAGGAGGCGTCGCCCGAGGAGGTCCGCTGTCGCGTCGTGTCCGGTGGTCGGATCAGCGATCACAAGGGCGTCTCCCTTCCGAACGTGCCGATGCCGGTCTCCTGCCTGACCGCGAAGGACAAGGAAGATCTCCGATTCGGCATCGAGCAGGGCTTCGATTTCGTCGCCGTGTCATTCGTGCGCTCGGGCGCAGATATCGCCGAGGTGCGGAAGCTCCTCCACGAGCAAGGCGCGGACGTGCCGATCGTCGCGAAGCTCGAGCGCCAGGAAGTGATGGCGAATCTCCCCGGCATCCTGACCATGGTCGACGCCGTCATGGTCGCTCGCGGGGATCTGGGCCTCGACGTGCCGCTCGAGGAGGTGCCCCACATTCAAAAGGAGGTCATCCGGCAGGCTCGCGCGGCCAAGGTGCCGGTGATCGTGGCGACGCAGATGCTCGAGTCCATGGTCACGCATCTCAGGCCGACACGGGCCGAGGTCTCCGACGTGGCGACGGCAATCTTCGACGGCGCCGACGCGATCATGCTGTCGGCGGAAACCGCCACCGGCCGCTATCCGGTCGAAGCCGTGGAGGTGATGGCCCGGATTGCCGAGCGCGCGGAGCGCGCGGTGCCGCGTGTCGGGACGTCCCGACGGCAGTCCGATGCCGTAGGATTTCCGGAGGCGATCTCGGACGCCGCCGCCACGGCCGCCGAGGTGCTGAAGGCGCGCGCGATCGTGGCGTTCACGCAGTCCGGATTTTCGGCGCGGCTCATCTCACAGGAGCGTCCGGACGCGCCGATCATCGCGCTGACGCCGTTCTCCGAGGTGCAGCGGCGACTCGCGCTGTCCTGGGGCGTGTCGTCCCGACTGATCCGCAAGGTGGAGACGACGGACGAGATGATCGAGGAGATCGAAGCGACACTGCTCGGTGATGGCTCGGTGCGCGTCAACGACATTCTCGTCATCATCTCCGGCTCCCCGATGTGGGTGACCGGGACGACGAACCTCCTGAAGCTCCACCGCGTGGGCGAACGCCGCTGACGAGCCGGGCGCGCGGCCCCAAGCGCACTCCGCGAGGCGCAGAGGCCGGCGGGCGCCGGCTGTCGACGCCGAGCGGCGTGCGGAGCCGGCAGTTCGAAGCGCTCTACGCCGTGTCGGTGAGCATGGGCGCCGGCGCCGACCTGTCCGCGACGGCCCGGGAAACGCTCGATGTCGCGCGGGCGCTGGCGCGGATGGAGGCCGGCGTCCTCTACCGGCTCGATCCCGACACCGGTGGCATGACCCTGATCGCCTCACGAGGCGTGGACGAACGTCTCGCGGAGGGGCTTCGGCAGGAGAGGCTTGACCGCGGGCTGCTGCTTGACGTCGCGCGCGGGGGCCGCCACCGTCTGGCGGATCCGATGACCCGGAGTGGCGTCCACCCGGTCGTTCGTGAGCTGGCGCGCTCGGCCGGGTATCGCAGCGAGCTGGCGCTACCGATTGCCGTCGAGGGACGGCCGTGGGGCGCCATGGCGTTGCTGTCGACGCAAGCGCGCACGCTGGACGACGAGGAGCTCACGCTCCTGATCGGCGTGGCTCATCAGGCCGGCCTGGCCGTCGGCCGGGCCGAGCTGTTCGCCGAGACGCGGGAGAAGACCCGCCGGCTCGAAGCGCTCACCCGCCTGGCTCAGACGCTCACCGCCACCCTCACGCTCGAGGACGTGCTGCAGCAGGTCGTCGACGCCGTCGTCGCCCTGTTCGGCATCGGACTCTCGCGCCTGTGGCTCGTCGACGACGATGGAGCGCAGTTGAGCGTCCGAGCAAGCGCCGGAGCTCGATCCCCGAGCCCGTCGCATCCGCTCCGGGTCGGTGAGGGGCTCATGGGCCGGGTCGTGGCGACCCGCACACCGCTCAGCACCATCGACGTGCTGGCCGATGGCCGGGCCGTCAATGTGGAGCACATCCACGCGGAGGGCATCCGGTCGTTCGCCGGTGTGCCGATGATCGCGGGCGACCGCGTTCTGGGCGCGCTCTACATCGCCACGCGGGAGCCGCGCCAGTTCAGCGCCGAGGACGTGAGCCTGCTTCAGTCGCTCGCCAACCACGGGGCGATCGCGATCACCAACGCGCGGCTCTACGCCCAGGCGCAAGCCCGGGGAGCGCACCTTGCCGCGCTGCTCGAGATCAACAAGAAGATCAGCGCGCTCGCGCCCGCGGATGCCTTGCTCACGTCGATCGCCGAGGAGGCCGCGCGGCTCCTCGACGTCGACAATGCCGGGTTCCGTCTCGTCGAAGGCGACGATCTCGTGCTGGCCGGGCTCGCAGGAACGGCCGGCGAGACGATGATCCGACCGCGAGTGAAGGTCGGCGAGAGCTTCAGCGGTCGGGTCGTCGCCGAGCGGCGCCCGCTGATCGTCTCTGTCGACCAGGTCGCCGGGTCGCTGGTCCCCGAGCATCTGGCGGCCGACCGGCGCCTTGGCTACACCAACTTCCTCGGCGTCCCGATCAGGGTGGCGGAGCGCGTCATCGGGGTGCTGGCGTTCCGCGCCCGCCGTCCGTTCACCACTGAAGACCAGACGCTGGCCGAGGCGTTCGCGTCGCAGGCGGCGGTGGCGCTCGAGAACACGCGTCTCTATCAGGAGATCGAGCGCGGCCGCGAGGCTGCGGAGGCAAGAGCGCGCCGGCTCGCCACGCTCAGCGACGTCACGCGGCTGATGAACTCCGCCGCGCCGCGTGAAGAAGTCTTCCAGGCCGTGGCGAAGGCAGCCACGACGTTGCTGGGCGCCAAGGCTGCGCGCGTCTGGGTGGACGATCCCGCCACCGGCGCGTTGCGCTCACGCGGAGGCGTCGGCGCCGACCAGCGCGCCGGCGAAATCCTCGCCGAGTACCGCGCGATTCCGCACGGTATCGGTCTCATCGGCGCGATCTTCCGGTCCGGCCGCCCCGAGTACGTTCCCGACATCGTCGCCGATTCCCGATTGTACAACCGTCGCCTGGTGAGCGATCTGGGCCTGCACGCGTTCATGGGGCTACCGCTCGCCACCGGTGATCGGATGGTCGGCGTGCTCTCGATCATGTTCGAGGAGCGCCGCGTGTTGACGATCGAGGATCGTGAGCTTGCGAATCTCCTCGCGAACCAGGCCGCCATTGCGATCAGCAACGCCAGTCTGTACGAAGCGATCGAGCTCCGGGCCAGCCGGTTACGGACGCTGGCGCACCTTTCGCAGCTCGTGTCGTCGTCGCTCGATCCCAGCGAGGTGTTGACCGGCATCGCGCGGGCGGCGGCCCAGATCATGCAGGCGCCCTTCGTCGCGTTCTGGCTGGCGGACCACGCGACGCAGACCCTGGAGCTGCGCGGCTTCTCGGAGCCGATCCTGCCGGCGGATTTCGGGATGACCAGTCTCGCGTTCGGCCAAGGCGCGGTGGGCTGGGTGGCCGCGGAGCGAACGCCGCTCGAGATCGAGGACATCTTCGCCGACGGCCGATTTCAGAATCAGCGATGGGCTCGCCATTATGGCTTCCGAAGCTTCTTCGGGATTCCGATCGTCTTCCGCGAGACCCTGCTCGGCGTGCTGGTACTCGTCGGGCATCAGCCGTTTCGATTCAGCGCGGACGACCGCGAGCTGCTCGACACGTTCGTCGGCCACGCCGCGACGGCCATGCGGAACGCCGACCTCTACCGCGAGGCCCGCGATTACGCCGAGCGGTTGCGCGCCGTCGAAGAAGTGAACCGGCTCGTCTCGTCGTCGCTGAACGTCGACGAAGTTCTCCACAACATCGCGCGGGCGGTCGCACGGTTCTTCGACGCACCGTACGTCAGCGTGTGGGTCTTCGAGCCGGCGCGAGGTCGGCTTCGCCGCTCGCTCGTCCACGGCGATGAGGATCTGGCCACCACGCTGGGCCCCGACCTCGGGCTCGGCGAAGGCGCGGTCGGCTGGGTGGCGCTGCACCAGGCGCCGATTCTCTGGACGGAAATCGAGGTCGATGGGCGCATCACCGACGCGCCGCGGCTGCTGGAGGCGGGTCTGCGCTATCTGACGGCATATCCCATCAGCATCGGCGACCGCGTGCTCGGCGCGTTCTCGGTGAGCCGCCGGGTCACACCGTCGCCGCTGACGCCCGAGACGGCATCGCTCCTCGCCTCGCTGGCGGCCCAGGCGGCGGTCGCGCTCGATCACGCCCGGCTCTATTCCGAGACGTTGCGACGCCTGGAGGAAACGGCCGCGCTGCTGGAGGTCGCGGAGATCCTCGGCTCGACGCTGGACGCCAAGCAGCTTCTGAAACGCGTGGCCATGAAAGTGGCACAGGTCTGTCACGTCGATCGTTGCTCGCTCGAGCGGTGGGACGGCGACCGGGTGGTGCCGCTGATGTCGCAGTTCGCCGACGAGCGAAAGCGACCGGAGCTCTGGCAGCAGTTCATCGGTATGCCCCCGTACACACCGGGCACGGTTCCGGCGCACGCCCGCGCCATCGAGACGCTGCGCCCGGTCGTGATCGACGACACGGCCGGCACCGACCTGATCCCTCGCGACTGGATCGAGGCCTTCGGTCTCAAGTCGTACATGGTCGTCCCGCTGATTCGCCAGGGCCAGGTGATCGGGGTGATGAACCTCGACTACTGCGACCGTGCCACGGCGTTCCAGCAGTGGCAGATCGATCTGGCCATGACGATCGCTGGACAGCTCTCGCTCTCGCTCGAGAACGCTCGCCTGTACGAGGAGCTGCGCGAGCGGCTGCGGGAGACGACGACACTGCTGGCGATCGGACAGGTCCTTTCGGAGCCGGGGGATTCCCCGGAGGTCGCGCGCCGGGTCGCGCGCGACGTGGCCCGGGCGTTCGGCGCCGACATGGTCGGCGCGTACGTCATGGACGCTCAGAAGCAAGAGCTCGTGGGGCTGGCCGGCTACCACGTTCCCAAAGACCTCCGGCCACGCCTCGCGACGATGGCGATGAGGCTCGAGCGGTTTCCGGTAATCGTGAACGCGCTCCGCGAAGGCCGGGCGGCGTGGAGCTCCGACCCGGCCAACGATGACCGGTTCGACCGCGAGTGGAGCGCCGGCCTGCCGCCGCGCTCGGTGATGCTGGTTCCGGCGACCGCACGCGGAAAGGCGATCGGGGCGCTGTTTCTCGTCTGGTGGGGCGTGGGCCGGACGTTCCCGCCCGCAGACACGGCGCTGCTGGAGGCGGTGGGTCGCCAGGTGGGGCTCGCGCTGGAGAACGCCGACCTCGCGCGGCAGACCGCCGCCAAGCTGCGTGAGACGGAGACGCTGCTGGCCGTGAGCCGCGCGCTCTCGTCCACGCTCGATCTCCGGTCGCTGTACCGGCACTTTCTCCGGCGGGTGACCGAGACGCTGGAAGCCGACACCGTCGGGCTGTGGATGCTCGGCGAGGATGGTGAGTGGTTGGAGGCGGTCGCGGGGTACCGGGTGCCGAAAAAGGTCCGCGAGAGGCTGCGCGCGACCCGGCTCTCGATCGTCAAGGAGCCGTTCTATGCGGAGGCGGCGCGCACGATGCGCCCGGTCGTCTCGAGTGACGTCATGACCGACTCGCGGATTCCGGAAGCGGTGCGGCGGAACGCTCCGCATCGTAGTCAGCTCTTCGTGCCGGTCGTCGTCAACGATCGGATGATCGGAGGCTTTGCCGCCGTGTGGTGGCACCGCGAACGCATCTTCACCGCCGATGAGCTCGCGCTCCTCGAGGCCATCGCCAACCAGGCGGGCGTGGCGATGGAGCGCGCGCGGCTGTTCGAGGAGAATCAACGGCAACTCCGAGAGCTCTCGACGCTCTATGACCTGTCGCGAGCCGTGACGGGGCAGCTGGACCGAGCTGCGCTCGTCGAGGCGGTCCATGCGCAGATCGTGCGGGTGTTCAATGCTCGAGACATGCAGATGGTGCTGCGCGACGACGGCTCGGATGAGCTCGAGGTCGTGCTTCGCGTTCAAGACGGTGTTCGCGATTACGACGTGCTGAAACGCCATCCCTCGCGATCGGTCGGTCTGTCCGTGGTCGTCATCGAAACCGGGCGGGCCATGCGGACTGATCGTTATCCGGAAGAGTGCGTTCGCCAGGGCGTGACGGCGCTCAGCACGGTCCTGTTCCCGTACTGGCTCGGCGTGCCGCTGCGTGCAGGCGACATGATCATGGGCGCCGTGGCGTTGCGCAGTCGTGAGCGCCCCTTCACGGAAGCTGACGAGCGCCTGCTGACGAACATCGGCGATCTCGCCGCGCTTGCTCTCCGGAGCGCCAGTCTCTTCGAGGAGCGGACGCGGGCCTATCGCGATCTGGCCGCGGCCCAGGACCAGCTCGTGCGGACCGAGAAGCTCCGGGCGCTCGGCGAGATGGCCTCGGGCGTCGCCCACGACTTCAACAATCTGTTGACCGCGATCCTGGGCCGCGCCCAGCTCCTGCTGCAGCGGATGCAGGAGCCCAAGCTGCGGCAGTGGCTCGAGGTGATCGAGCGTGCGGCCCTCGATGGCGCCCAGACCGTGCGGCGGCTCCAGGAGTTCACGCGGATCCGGCGCGACGAGCCCCTGGTTGCCGTCAAGCTCAACGACATCGTGGGCGATGCGCTCGAGATCACCCAGTCCCGGTGGCGCGACGAGCCTCAGAGCCGAGGCGTCACCATCGACGTGCGGGTCTCGCTGGCTCTGGTGCCGGACATCTCCGGCGACGCGGTCGAGTTGCGGGAGGCGCTCACGAACATCATCCTGAATGCCGTCGACGCCATGCCCCAGGGTGGTCGGCTTTCGGTCCAGAGCGCCGTCGTCGGCGACGCCGTTTCGCTCACGATCTCCGACAGCGGGCTCGGGATGCCAGAGAGTGTCCGGCGGCGGATCTTCGATCCGTTCTTCACGACCAAAGGATCGCGTGGCACGGGGCTCGGACTGTCCATCACGTACGGGATCCTCTCTCGCCATGGGGCGCGGATCGTGGTGGACAGCGAGGAGGGCCGGGGCACGGTGTTTCGTCTCAGCTTCCCGCCGAGCCCGCGGCCGGAGCCACGGGCGGTGACGCCGTCGACCTCGCTGCAGCCGGGCGCGCTCCTGCACTGCCTCGTCGTGGACGACGATCCCGCGGTGGGCGGCGTCGTGAGCGATATGTTGGTGGCGACGGGTCATAGCGCGGTCCTCGTGACCGATGGCGCGGAGGCGGTTGCGCGCTTTGCCGCCGAGCGCTTCGACGTCGTCTTCACGGATCTCGCGATGCCGGGGCTCTCGGGCTGGCAGGTGGCCCGTGGTATCAAGGGTATCGAGCCCAAGGTTCCCGTCTTCATGGTCACGGGGTTCGGCGTCGAGCTGTCCGAAGCGGAGCGTCTCGAGCACGGCCTCGAGGCAGTGCTCGTGAAGCCATTGACGATCGACGACCTGCTGGCGGCCCTGGCGCAGGCTGAACGCGCACGCGCCCGGCCAGCCTGATCGGAGGAGCGCGTCATGGTCTATGACCACCTGATCCTCGACCGCAGCGGCCAGGTTGCGACCATCACCCTGAACCGGCCGGACGCCTACAACGCGCTGAACCTCGGCCTCGGCCGCGATCTTTTCCACGCCGTGCTCGAGGTCGACGAGGACCCGGACGTGCGATGCGTCGTCATCACCGGGGCCGGCAAGGCGTTCTGCGCGGGTGGTGACGTCAAGGACTTCACCGAGAACCTTCCGCGGATCGGCAGGCTCGTGAAGGAGCTCACCACGTACCTGCACGGCGCCGTGTCACGGCTGTCGCGGAGCGACAAGCCGGTGATCATGGGCGTGAACGGCGTGGCCGCGGGCGGCGGGCTGAGCTTCGCGCTGTCGGGCGATATCGTCGTCGCCGCCGAATCGGCCCGCTTCACCATGGCCTACTCGAAGATCGCGGCCACGCCCGATGGCTCGTCGTCGTATTTCCTGCCGCGGTTGATCGGGCTTCGGCGGACGATGGAGCTCTACTTCACGAACCGCGTGCTGTCTGCCCGGGAAGCGCTCGAGTGGGGATTGGTGACGCGCGTGGTGCCCGACACCGAGCTCAAGAGCGCAGTGGAGGCGCTCGCTCGCGAGCTGGCCCAAGGGCCGACACTGGCCTTTGGCGCGGCCAAACGACTCTTCCACCAATCGACGTCCGAGAGCCTGGAGACCCAGATGGAGCTCGAAGCGCAAGCGATCGCAAGAAGCGGCCGCACCGCGGACTTCCAGGCCGGCGTGACCGCATTCGCCAACAAGAAGACGCCGACGTTCCAGGGTCGGTGATCCTCACGGAGGGACTCTCATGGACCGTCCCCGGTTCTTCTATCGACCTGGCTGATCCTCCTGCGCCAAGACGAAGGAGCTCCTCACGTCTTGGGGGATCGAGTTCGATCCCGTCGACATCCAGAGCCAACCGGAAACCGTCGCTGAGCTGAAGCGTCTCGGCGTGCCTGGCGCGCCGGCCGTTGCCGTCGGCGGTCGCGCCGTGCACGGGTGGAATCCGACGGCGTACGCCGAGCTGCTCGGAGTGGCGTACAAGCCGCCGGCTCGGCTTTCACCGAAAGAGCTGGCGGCGCGGCAGGACCGGATTCTCGAGTCTGCCGCTCGACTGCTGAGTCAGATTCCGGACGACAAGATCACCTGGAGCCCACCGGAGCGGAATCGCACGCTGCGCCAGCTCGGATTCCACGTCTTCCGGCTGAGCTTGGCGTTCGTCGAGGCGATGGATCGCGGCGAGCTGCCGAAAGCCTGGCTCGACGAGCCGGCGCCCGCTGAGCTGGCGGACGGCCGCGCGATCGCTCGTTACGGCGAGCTCGTGCGCGGACGGTTGACGGGCTGGTTCGAGGGCGCGGCCGCGTCAGAATTCGACCGCATGATCAAGGTCTACTACGGTCCACAATCGAGCCACGATCTGCTCGAGCGAACCACGTGGCATGCGGCGCAGCATCTACGCCAGCTCTACGCGCTGGCCGATCGGCTCGGGGTCACGCCGCGCGAGCCGATGCCGGCGGACCAGTTCCGTGGTCTGCCTCTGCCGGACGCTCTCTGGTAGCGACGTCGGGGTAGGACCCAGGTAGCCAAGGCTCCGTTGCTCGAATACCCCACTCGCACGGAGCCTTGGCTACCTGGGTCCTACCCCTCGCGCTGTGTTCCGGCGACCCGCAGAAGCCACGGTTCTCCCGAGAGCGACCCGAAGCCCGACCCCTCGCGCTTGCATCGGGCTCGAGCAAACCCGCACGCGGAAGTCACACTACTGTCCGATTGAGAGAGTGTCGAAGACCGCTGCGTGACACGCTCGCGCACCGGCTCCCGCACGCCGGGGCTGACGAGGGCGAGCGCTCGCGTCGGGGCGGGGGCAAGGCCCCGTGCGAGTGGGGTATTCGAGCAGCGGGCCTTGCCCCCGTCCCCGACGCGACCCGGCTCAGTCTTCCTCGCCCCAGGCGTGCGTGAGCCGATGCGCGAGCTGACGGTGTCCTTTGAAAAAGTACGTGAGCATCGCGCTCGCGGCCAGAAGATTGCCGATGAAGATCCACCAGCCTGACAGCTCGTCGAGCAGCCAGCTCGCCGCGATGACGACCGCTCCGAAGAAGAGCACCTCGAACGCGGTGAAGAGAATCACGAGAGCGAACACGAACATCGGATGGCGCTCGGCCGCCGACACCAGGATCGCGGCGACGATGCCGAACAGCGCAAAGGTCAGTCCGTGGACGATGCTGTAGAGGACCACGGCGGCTGTTCCTGATTCCTGTCGCAGGAGCGCGGTACCCAGCAACATCGGCGTCCGGAACGGTTCGCCCTGGATCCAGTCGATGGCGAGGAACCAGATTGCCACGACCGTGGCGCCGATGAGTCCCGCCACCAGGCCTTCCACGAGCACATTGCTCCACGACCCGACCAGCATGCCGACGAGCGCGCGGTGCAGGCGGAAAAAGTACCAGAGCATCGCGACGGAGGCGAGGAGATTGCCCACGAGGATCGCCCACCAGACGAGGGCCGCCATCATGCCTTGCCCGAATGCCGTCACGAGCCCGAGGAAGAAAACCTCGAAGCACGCGAACAGGATCACGAAGGCGACGAAGAGCGCCGGTTCGCGCTCGCTCACTTCGATCAGGCTCGCGGCGACGATCCCGAAGGCGACGAAGGCCATCACGTGGAGGATCGTGTAGCCGAAGATCGGCAGGAACGTGATGTCGATGCCGACCGGGGTTTTCGCGCCATAGAAGACCTGCGAGCCGAGCAGCGCCGGGGTGAGGAGCGGCGTGCCGCGCGCGATATCGAAGGCGAGAAACCAGAGCGCGACGACCATCGCGCCGATCAGTCCGGCGATGACGCCCTCTCGCAGCACTGACTGTTGCGTGCGCGCCATGCCCTGCCCGGCGCAATCTTACCCCGCGAGCCTCACCTTGTCACTGTTGTAGCGGGGCCGGCGCGGCCGCGACCGTCGAAGGTGGGCCGAATCGAGAGGGGAAGCGTCGAGGGACTCGTCACACATCGCGAGCCAATCGAACGCCGTAATCGGAGTAGCGCAGGTGCGGCGGCAGCGAGGAGCGGTGGGCCACGGGACTCCACGGGTCGGCATGGCGCCAGGCCCCGCCCCGGCTGACCCGCCGCTCGCCGCGGTCGGGACCTGCCGGATTCCGGCGCGGCGAGCGACCGTAATAGTGTTCGTCGAACCAGTCGGCGCACCATTCGTGGCACACGCCCGAGAGGTCCGTCAGCCCGAACGGGTTCGGCCGCGTTGATCCAACGCGCGGCAGCGCCCGCGGCGGGTCGGATGGACGGTCATCGCCCCACGGAAAGCGCGCGCCCTCGAGCCCGCCGCGCGCGGCCTTCTCCCATTCGGCCTCGGTGGGGAGGCGAGCCCCGAACCAGGCGGCAAATGCCTCGGCGTCAGTCCAGGCCAGTCCGACGACCGGCTGATCGGGATCGGCGAAGCCCGGCGCGTTCCAGAACGCCGGCGGCGGCGCGCCGGTCGCGGCGAGATATGGGGCGAACTCGGCGTTCGTCGCGGGGCCGCGCGCGATCAGGAAGTCGTCGACCCACACGACGTGCGGTGGGCCCTCGCCCGGAAGCCCCGTCTCCCAGCCCATGACGAAACCGCCCGCCACGACGCGCACGAAGTCCACGGCGGCTATAATGAGGCCTTCCAGTGAAATGAGGCCTTCCAGCGAAATGAGGCCTTCCAACGGCGATCGCCTTCCGAACGACAATCGGAAAAGAGGACACCATGAACGTAGCCCCACGCATGGCGCGGCTCGGTACCGAATCGGCCTTCGAGGTTCTCGCGCGCGCCAAGGCGCTCGAGCGGCAGGGCAAGGAGATCATCCATCTCGAGATCGGCGAGCCGGACTTCGACACGCCGGCGCACATCAAGGACGCCGCCAAGCAGGCCCTGGACGCCGGAGCGACGCATTACGGGCCATCGGCTGGCCTGCCCGAGCTGCGCGAAGCGATCGCCAAGCACATCGGCCAGACGCGCACCGTCTCGGTCTCGCCCGAGGAGGTGGTCGTGACTCCGGGCGCCAAGCCGATCATGTTCTTCACGATCCTGACGCTCGTCGGCCAGGGCGACGAGGTAATCTATCCGAACCCCGGATTCCCGATCTACGAGTCCGTCGTCAACTTCGTCGGCGGTGTGCCCGTGCCGATCCCGCTGCGCGAGGAGAACGGCTTCGGCTTCGATCTGGAGATGTTCGAGCGGAAGCTCTCGCCCCGCACGAAGCTGATCATCATGAACTCGCCGCAGAACCCGACCGGCGGCGTCCTCGATCGCGGCCAGATCGAGCGGATCGCGGCCTGCGCGCGCGAGCGGGGGATTTTCGTGCTGACCGACGAGATCTACCGGGACTTTCTGTACGAGGGCGAGTTCGTCTCGATCCTCGGCATGCCCGGCATGCGCGAGCTCACGATCCTGCTGGACGGCTTTTCGAAATCCTTTGCGATGACGGGCTGGCGCCTCGGCTACGGCGTGATGCCGGTCGCGGTGGCCGAGCACGTCACGCGGCTCATGGTGAACTCGGCGTCGTGCACCGCGTCGTTCGTGCAGCTCGCAGGGATCGCCGCGTTGCAAGGCGACCAGGAGCCGGTGGCGCGGATGGTGGCCGAGTTCAAGCGCCGGCGCGATCTCTTCGTCGATGGTCTGAACCGCCTGCCCGGCGTGCGGTGCGCGCGGCCGCGCGGCGCGTTCTACGCCTTCCCGAACATCACCGGGACCAGACATGCATCGGCGGACGTGGCCGAGCGGCTGATGACCGAGGCTGGCGTTGCCGCGCTGTCCGGCACCGCGTTCGGCGCCTATGGCGAAGGCTATCTCCGGTTCTCGTACGCCAACTCCGAGGCGAACCTTCGTAAGGCGCTCGACCGGATGCGGCCGGTGTTCGAGGCGTTCGCGAGGTAGCTCGATCGCACTCAGCGTTGCCGGCGCCGTCGCCGACGCCATGGCCCGCTCAGGCACGCCGCGGATGTTCGGTCTCGCCGGGGCCGCCGACTCGCCGTTGCTCGTGGCCGCCCGCGAGCGCGGTCTCGCGGTCGTGCTTGCGCATACCGTGACGGCGGCGTGCGCGATGGCCGCTGTCACCGCGGATCTGACCGACGCGCCCGGCATCGTGGTGCTCGACACGCCGGCGGTGCCCGTGGCACTGAGCGGGCTCGGCCGGTGCATGGTCGATGGCAGCCCGGTGATTTTGGTCACGCCGCCGTCGCAGCCCTTAGCGCGCCAGGCCTCGGCGCTCGCCGCGATGACGAAAGCGGTGATTCCACTCGCGCCTGAATCGGCGGGACATTGGATCGCGCACGCCGTTCACCTGGCGTTCGGTGTGCCGAGAGGACCGGTCGCGATCGAGCTCTCGCCGGCGGTGGCCATGGCTTCCGCGATTCCGATCGCCACCGCGCTCCGGCCTGCAGCACTTCCGCCACCGGAACCGTCCGCCCTCGACGAGGCGGCGCGCGTCCTGTCGTCGGCGGCGCGGCCTGTCGTGCTCGTCGGGATGCTCGCGCGTTCTGCAGATGCTGCCGGGTGGTTGCGCGCGTTCGCGGAGGCGACGCCGGCACCGGTGCTTTCGAGCCCGCGGGCCAAAGGCGTGCTGCCTGACCCGCATCCTCTCGCGCTCGGCTTGTGCGGGCGTGGTCCTGTCGCTCGCGCGGTGCTCGCGCGTGCCGATCTGGTCGTCGCCGTGGGTCTCGATCCGATCGAAGCCGCGCAAACCGTGTGGGATCCTCGGAAAGCGGTCCTTCATGTCGGACCATCGGCCGCAGGCGATGCGCCATATCGCGCTCTCGCCGACGTCATCGGGGACATCGGGTTGATCTTCGCGGAGCTCGCGCCCCGGTTGCGAGATCGCCCTCGCGCCGACTGGGATGTCGCCGAGCTGGACCGTCTGAAGCGGCTGCTCCTGGGTTCGGAGGGCCATGGCGAGCTTCCCGAGCGGTTCGTGCGCCTCGCGCGTGATGCCACGCCGCCGGGAACGATCGCCGTGGCCGATGGCACGGTGCGGGATGCGTGCGCGCGCGCCTGGCACGCTGTCGCTCCCGGAGAATTCTTGGCGCCGAACGATTCCTCGGTGACCGGGTTCGGCATCCCGGCGGCTCTCGCGGCGCTGTTGATCCATCCCGAGCGCCACGCAGTGTGCTTCACGGACACCGCGGGCTTCACGGAGACGGTCGCCGAGCTCGACACCGCGTCCGGCCTGGAGCTGCCGGTGATCGTCGTCGTCTGGACCGACGACGCGGCCGGCGTCAAAGCAGACGCTCGGGCATCGGGCATCGCGAGCATCGCAGCGCGTGACGAGGCCGCCTTTGGCTGGGCCATCGAACGCGCCCTCGCCGCCAAGGGGCCGACCGTGATCTCCGTGCCGGCGACCAGCGGTTCCGTGACGACGCCGGTATAATGGGCGGCATGATCCTCTCCGACCAGGACCGCGAAGCCGTCCGCAAAGAGCTCGAGAAGCTTGCCGGGCCCGTGAAGCTGATCGTTTTTTCCCAGGAGCTCACCGCCGGCGACCTCTGTCGCCAGAATGAACAGCTCGTGCGCGAGGTGGCGGAGCTGTCGGACCACATCACCGTCGAGGTCCTGAACCTCGCCATCGATCGCGAGCGCGCCGCCGCATACGGCGTCGACCAGGTTCCGGCGATCGTCGTCGAGGGGGCACGGGACTACGGCCTCCGGTTCCTCGGCATCCCGTCCGGCTACGAGTTCAGCAACCTGCTCGATGCGATGATCGTGGCCTCGTCCGGCGAGCCGGCGCTGTCCGAGGCGACGAAGGCCTCGCTCGCCGCGTTGACCTCGGATGTCGAAATCAAGGTCTTCTCCACGCCGACCTGACCCTACTGTCCCCGGGCCGTGCGCCTGGCGCAGCACATGGCAGTCGCCTCGGAGCGGGTCAGCGCGACCGCGATCGAGGCCACCGAGTTTCCGGAGCTGAGCCGCTCCTATCGCGTCATGGCGGTCCCGAAAATCGTGATCAACGACCGTGTCGAGTTCGAAGGCGCGCTCCCGGAGCCGCAGTTCCTCGAAGCCGTGCTCCGTGCGGCGTCGACGGCGGCGGCCGGATGAGCATGATCACGAAAGCGGGAGTGCTGGCTGCCCTGCTCGTGCTGACCCCCGCCCTTCCGCTCGCCGCAGCGGAGCGTCCACTCGCGGTCGGTGATCTCGCGCCCGATCTCGACCTGTCGGACCAGCACGGAAAGCTCCTGAAGCTTTCGGAGCTGCTGGCCAAGCGCGACTACGTCGTCCTCGCGTTCTACCTCCGCGCGTTCTCGGGCGGCTGAGACCTCGAATTCTCCCGGTTTCGGGATGACCAGCCGAAGTACGCCGCGCTGAACACCGAGGTCGTCGGCATCTCGTCCGACGGGCCCGACCGCCTCCTGGCCTGGACGGACAAGCTGAAGCTGCCGTTCCGACTTCTCAGCGACACCAATCCGGCCGGGCGCGTCGGGCGCGTCTACGGCGTCTGGGACGATCTCTGGAACGTCGAGAAGCGGGTGACCTTCATCGTCGACCGGCAGCAGAAGATCCGGTACGTCGAGAGCGGCGGCGCGGCGATCGACACCAACCGGGCGCTGGAGGCGCTGACGTCGATCGCGCGTGCCAAGTAAGCTGCTCTTCACGTACGGGACGCTCATGCGCGGCTACGAGCTTCACCCGCTGCTTGCCGCCAGCGCGCGCTTCCTCGGCCTCGGCCACGTTCGCGGCGAGCTCCTGGATCTCGGCCGCTACCCCGGGTTGGTGGAGGGCCGCCACGTCGTGCAGGGCGAGATCTACCAGCTCGACGATCCCGAAGTTCTCCGGGCGATCGATCGCGCCGAAGGGTACAATTTCCAGCGGCGACTGAAGCTCGTGACGCTCGCGGATCGACGCCGCCGACAGGCGTGGCTCTACGAGTATTCCGGACCGCGCCAAGGCGCGATCCCGATTCCCGAGGGTGATTACCGCAGGGCCGGCCGCGGTCCGCGCAGGGCTGGCCGCGGCCTCGCACCGAACACGATTCGACTTCGCTGACCGAGGAGGATTCGATGGCGCTCACCGCGGCTGAACTCGTCAAGTCCGACCAGGACCACCTGATCCACCCGCTGCATCATCCCATCGACAATGCCGAGCCCATGATCTACGTGCGCGGGCGCGGGGCGACCGTCACCGACATCGGCGGGCACGAGTACCTGGACGGGCTGGCGGGGCTCTGGAACGTCAACGTCGGCCACGGGCGCGCCGAGCTCGCCGACGCTGCGGCAGCGCAGATGAAGGAGCTCGCGTACTTCACCGGGTACGTGGGCTCGTCGAGCATCCCGGCCATCACGCTGGCCGGCCGGCTCATCCAGCTCGCCTATGACAACATGCACGCGGTCTTCTTCACCTCCGGCGGCGCCGAGTCGAACGAGTCGGCGTTCAAGACCGCGCGCTTCTACTGGAAGGCGCTCGGCAAGCCCGACAAGGTGAAGGTGATCGCGCGCCACAACGCCTATCACGGCGTCACGCTCCAGGCGATGAGCGCGACGGGCATGCCGGCGTACTGGAAGATGTTCGAGCCCCGCGTGCCCGGGTTCATTCACATCCCGACCTGCTATCCCTACCGGCAGCAGGGGATGAAGCCCGGCGAGACCGCGGGCCAGACCGCGGCGCGCGAGCTGGAGGAGGCGATCCTTCGCGAAGGGCCGGACACGGTGGCTGCGTTCATCGCGGAGCCGATCCACGGCGGCGGCGGCGTGCTCTATCCGGACGACGACTACTTCCCGCGCGTGCGCGAGGTGTGCACCCGCCACAACGTCCTGTTCATCGCCGACGAAGTCATCACCGGCTTCTGCCGCACCGGGGAGTGGTTCGCGCTCACGCACTGGAACGTGAAGCCTGACATCGTCTCGTTCGCCAAGGGCGTCACCTCCGGCTATCTGCCGCTCGGCGGCATCATGGTGAACCGCGCGATCAAGGACGCGATGGACAACGTCAAGCCCGAGGATCGCTGGATGCACGCCTACACGTACTCGGGCCATCCGACCTGCTGCGCGGTCGCGCTGGCGAACCTCGACATCATGCAGCGCGAGCGCCTCTGGGAGAACGCGGCGAAGATGGGCACGCGGCTCCACGAGGGGCTCAAGAGCGAGTTCGGCAAGCATCCGAACGTCGGCGACATCCGCGGCGGCAAGGGTTTGCTGGCGGCCATCGAGCTCGTGGAAGATCGCGGGAGCAAGGCGAACTTCCCGGGCGACCGGAAAGTGGCGCCGCGCATTCAGGCCGAGATGGTGAAGCGCGGCGTGGTCACTCGCACACGGCCAGCCTCGGGGCCGCATCCGGCCAGCGGCGACATGGTGTTCTATGCGCCGCCGCTCATCGTGTCGATGGGCGAGGTCGACCGGCTCATCGCGGTCACGCGCGATGCCGTGAAGGCCGTCCTCGGCGCGTAGGCGCATGCCCGAGCATCGAGGCGCGCCACGGGTTCCCCGGGGCGCTCCGAGCGTTGGGGGGTCGAGGCGGGCGCCGGGTTTCCCGGCGACCGCCGAGCGTGTGGGGTCGAGGCGGGCGCCGGGTTTCCCGGCGACCGCCGAGCGTGTGGGGTCGAGGCGGGCGCCGGGTTTCCCGGCGACCGCCGAGCGTGTGGGGGTCTGGGGGCCTTCGAGGCCCCCAGCTTAATCAGTTTGAGGCTGATCACCGCGCACCGGATTCTCATCGGCGCCGGGATCGTGTTCTTCGTGTTCTACGCGGCGATCCAGCTCAAGGTGTACCTGGCGTCTGGTGCCGGGGGCGCGCTGGCACAGGCCGTGGTGTCCGTCGCCATTGCCGTCGGCTTCGTGATCTATTACCGCTCGCTCCGGCGCCGATGGGACAAGCCGTCCTGATTTACGACGGCGACTGCTCCATGTGCCGGGCGGGCGCGCTCTGGCTCATGCGACGGGCGTTGTCGCGCGGCCAGCTCGAGATCCTGCCGTGCCGGTCCGGTGTGCGGATCACGCGATTTCCGAACATCAGCGAGGAGGCGTGCCTCACCGCGATGCAGCTCGTGCTGCCGGACGGCCGCGTGCTCGCCGGCGCCGACGCGGTGCCGGAGCTCCTGCGCCGGGTGCGCGGCTGGGGCTGGGTCGCCGCGGTGTTCTCGCTGCCGGGCGTGCGACCGATCGCGCGCCGCGTCTATGCCTGGATCGCGCAGAACCGGATGCGGATTTCCTGTGCTGTAGCGCGAGAATCGGGAGCTGGGGGGCCCCGAAATGGTCCCCCAGACCCCCCGGTCGCTCGGGGCGCTCCGGCGAAGCCGTGACGCTCCTCGATCACGCATAGGAGCGTGTCGGAGTATCGAGGCGCGCCACAGCTTTGCTGGGGTGCGCCGAGCGTCGGGGGTGTGGGGGCCATTTCGGGGCCCCCACGTTTATTAGGATCGGTCCGGCGCTCGCCGGACAAGGACCCGTGCATCGAATGTGAACGGCTCCGCCGAAGAGATGCGGATCTTCCCGAAATGACGATGCGCTGGATTGATGAGGTAGTTGCGCTCTGGCGGGATCACGACTGACGGCACCGCGAGCACGGCCGTTTCACCACGCTCGAGCCAGGCCGTCCCGAGCGCGGCAAGCTGCTCCGGAGCTGGATACTGTTGCCAACCGCGCGGAAGATCACTGGCGCGAAGCTCCTGGGTCGCGACATCGTCGGGGATGATCGCCGATCTCGCGACGAGATCGTCCGGAGCCTCGGTGATGTCGACGTGCACCAGATATTCGAGGGCGGCCAGCGCCAGGCTGCCGGACGTGTACAGGACAGCGAACCCGCGGCGATTCCACCGGCCGCCGGCGCGACGCGCCCCTTCGCCGTCAAAGGCGGCGTGCCGCCGCTTGCTGATTCTCCAGACGCGGGTCAGCTGTACACGCCGTGCGCGACGCGAAGAAGGACGCTCTCGACCGCGCGGACGCCGAGATCCGTGTCGAGCTGCCCCAGGGGCGCGTGACCGCCGAGCGCGCGGTTCGGCGTGTGCAGCCAGCGCGAGGCTTTCTCTGGGCCTCCCAGCACTTCCTCGGCAAGCGCCGCGATCCGGCCAAGGCGCAGCAGTCGATCGGACTCCGGAGCCTTGAGCCGATGCTGCACTTTACGCCGGGCAATCGTCCGCGATGGCAACCCGAGCACCGTCGCAATCTCGTCGCGGCTGAGCTGGAACCTCGCCGCAACTGCCTCGAGAGCCGCGTACGGCAGTCCCTCGCGAACCTGTTCGTGTAGCGCCCCGAATCCATGCAGCCGCCGCCGCAGTGCGCGGGGACCACCCAGGGCTTCGATCACGTGTTCCGCCGTCACGATGTCTGCCATATGGCATTGAGTATACGTGATTTTGGCAGCCCGCGCATTCGCGCGGGGATAGGCGGTCCTCGTCACTTATGAATCGTCGCACGCGTTGCGCCGTCGCGCGTCGAAGGAGAGTCCGCGAGGAGAGCGGATTGAAAGGGTGACCACCCCGGCGCTTGCCGCGCGACCGCGCGGCGCCGGATGCGGTACTATCCTTGGCGGCAACATCGCGAGCGGCAACGACGCCCTCGTCCCATCCTTCCCGAGGAGGCTCGTATGAAGAAGCGTGTGTTGGTGGCCTTCGGTGTCGTGCTGCTGTTGCTCGGCGCCGGGTTTTACGCGATCGCCCAGCAGCCGTATCAGCTCGCGCCGATGGACGAGGCGAAGCGCGATCGAGCCGTGCCCGCTGGCGGCGGGAAGTACCACGTGCTGCCGGCGACGCTCGACACCACCCAGTGGGGGTGGCTCGATCCCAAGGAGTCGCCGAAGCTCATGGTGAGCTCCGGTGACACGGTCGCGATCGAGACGATGATGCACGCCCACAACGCCATCCAGCCCGGATCGACGATGGACGACATCGTCAAGCTGCGGCTGGCGAACCCGGGCGGGGGCCCCCACTCGGTCACGGGGCCGATCTTCGTCAACGGCGCCGAGCCGGGCGACACGATGGAGATCCGGATCAAGAAGATCGTCCCGAAGGCGTTCGGCACCAACTTCCATCTTCCGGGCTCGCAGTTCCCGACGGTCGGCATCCTCGCGCCCGAATTCCCGCAGGGCTTCGTCCGCTATTACTACCTCGACTGGGAGAAGCGCCAGGCGGAGTTCAAGCCCGGCGTGGTGATCGATCTCCAACCGTTCCCGGGAATCCTTGCAGTCGGCGTCGATCCCAACGAGCCGAAGGAAAAGGCGGGGCCGCCGATCCGCGACGCGAAGGGCCGGACCAGCACGCTGCGGCCGTGGAAGAACGGCTCGAATATGGACATCAACGAGCTCCAGGAAGGCACGACGCTATTCGTGCCGGTCTTCCTCAAGGGCGGGCTCGTCTGGGCCGGCGACGCACACTGCCGGCAAGGCAATGGCGAAGTTAATCTCACCGCGCTCGAGTGCGCGTACAAGGAATTCGTCATCCAGCCGATCGTCCGCAAGGACATGAAGATCGAGTGGCCGCGGATCGAAACGCCGACGCACTGGATCATGACGGGCTTCGACGAGAGCCTGGACGAGGCCATGAAGATCGCCGTCCGCGAGACGGTCACTTTCCTCAGCACACAAAAAGTCGTGCCGATGAGCCGCGACGAGGCCTACGCGCTCACGTCGATGGTCGGCGACTGTCGCGTGAGCCAGGTGGTAGACATCCGCAAAGGCGTCCACTGCATGGTTCCGAAGTCGATCTTCGTCAAGAAGTAGGAGTGCGCCGGGTCGTCATCGCGGTTGTTCTCCTGGTCGCCGCTCCCGCCTGGGGCGGCGGCCGCGTCGCGGTGATGACGACCACGACGGACCTGAAATCGCTCGTCGAGGCCGTCGGCGGAGACCGCGTTGCCGTCGAAGGTCTCGCCCCGGCCGCGCAGGATCCGCATGCCATCGAGATCAAGCCGGGCCAGCTCACGCGGCTCAAGAGCGCCGACCTGCTGGTGCGGATCGGTCTCGATCACGAGCCGTGGCTCTGGCCCGCCCTACGCGCGCTCGGGGATGCGCGACTCCGGCCGGGCAGCCCGCACTATCTCGACATCGCGTCGAGCGTCCAGCTGCTGCAGACCGAACTGCCACGGGTCAAGAATGAACGCGGCGTGCACCTGCACGCTTTCGGCAACACGCACTACTGGCTGGACCCGGAGAACGCGCGCCCGATCACCGCCGTGATCGTCCAGGCGCTCGCCACGCTTGCGCCGCCTGATCGCTTCGTCTTCGACGCCAATCGCGCGGCCTTCCTCGCCCGCCTCGATGCCGCGCTGGCCCGCTGGGCGCGCATGATGGCGCCGTACCGGGGCACGCGCATGGTCGTCGTCCACGACAGCTGGCCGTACTTCGCTCGACGATTCGGTCTCGTCACCGTCGCCGCGATCGAACCGACACCGGGCGTGCCGCCTTCGCCGTCGTCGATCGCGAACCTGACGCATCGGATGCGCGAGACCGGGGTGACGCTCGTCGTCGCCGAACCGTACTCGAACGGTTCGCTGGTGAGCCAGGTCGCGGCCCGCAGCGGCGCCAGGGTGGTGACGCTCGTCACGTCGGTCGGTGGAGATCCGGAAGCGCGCGATTACATCGCGCTGTTCGACCTGGACGTCCGGCGCCTGACGGCGGCGCTCGGCGGAGCGCGCTGATTCTCGATCTGCTGTGGCTGCCGTTCCTGGCGTGTCTGATCCTGACCGCCATTCACGTGTATCTCGGCCTGCACGTGCTGGCGCGCGGCGTCGTCTTCGTCGATCTCGCGCTCGCGCAGGTGGCCGGCCTCGGCATCACGATCGCGTTCCTCGCCGGGCATCCGATTCAGAGCCCCGCGGCCTACTGGTACGCGCTCGCGTTCACGGTGACCGGCGCAGTGGTCTTCGCCGCGAGCCGGCTGCGGCGAGCGCCGGTGCCGCAGGAGGCCATCATCGGGATCGTCTATGCGGTGTCGGCGGCGGCGGCCGTGCTCGTCGTCGATCGCGCTCCGCAGGGCAGCGAGCACGTGAAACAGCTCCTCGTCGGCAACATCCTGACGGTGTCCGCCGCCGACGTCGCCACGCTTGCCGTCGTCTATGCCGCGATCGGCCTCGTCCACTGGGTGGCGCGGCGCCCGCTACTCGAAATCTCGCTCGATCCCGGGGGTGCCGCCGCGCGCGGCCGTCGTCTGGGGCTGTGGGACTTTCTCTTCTACGCGTCGTTCGGCGTCGTGGTGACCAGCTCCGTGAGGATCGCCGGCGTGCTGCTCGTGTTCTCGTTCCTGATCGTTCCTGCAACCGTCGGCGCACTGCTCGCTCGATCGGTCATCATGCGGCTCGCCGCGGGCTGGATTCTCGGTGCTCTCGTCAGCGCGCTCGGGCTCATCGCGGCCTACGCCTGGGACCTTCCGACCGGGGCCGCGATCGTCACGACGTTCGGCGCGATGCTGGCCGCGGTTGCGCTGGCGCTTGGTGTTCGGGCAGCGCTCCATAAGCTGCGGTCTCGAGGGATCCGAGCGCTGGCGCCGATCGCTGCAGGCTTCTGCGCGGCAATCGCGATTGCCGGACTCCTGCTCGTCGTCGTTCCGCTCATGGATCACCACTGGCTCAATGCGGCGGAGGCGGCGTGGCCGTCGATCGAATTCTCGTTTCTCACACCGGCGGAGCGTCAGACCTACCGTGAGAGCCGCGGGGCGCTGGACCGCCGTCAGGCCGAGCTGGCGCGCTTGCGCGTGGTCCAGCAGGACGTGCAATGGGGCCAGCGTGAGATGTCGGAAGACATGCAGCAGCGGCTCAAACAATTTCTCGCCGGTGGCGCGGAGATCGCGGCCGGGGATCGCATGGTCCTTGCCACGCTCCGCGCGCACGCCCGCATGCGTCAGCGCTACTGGCTCGGGTTGCCGCTGCTCGCGTGCGGCGCCGCGGGCGCGCTGGTGCTCGCGCGAGTCGCGCGGCGCGTGTGAGCGGGTGTGGCCGGCGGGCTGGCGCGACCCCTCCCACACCCTACTCGCCGCTCCCGTCTGCTCACCCGTTCCGCGTGCGGTACACTCGTGCCCGCGATGTCGCAACCGCCGATTCGTGTGCTCATGGCCAAGGTCGGTCTCGACGGTCACGACCGTGGCGTCAAGGTGGTTGCGCGTGCTCTCCGCGACGGTGGGATGGACGTCATCTACACGGGCCTGCACCGAACGCCGGAAGAAGTGGTGGCTGCGGCCGTTCAGGAGGACGTCGACATTCTGGGCATCAGCATCCTGTCCGGCGCGCATCTGACGCTCGTCCCGCGCATCATCGAGCTGCTTCGCGCATCCGAGGCGGAAGACATGCTGCTGGTGGTGGGTGGTGTGCTTCCCGACGAGGACGTGGCGGCGCTGAAGCAGCTCGGCGTCCACGAGGTCATGCTCCAGGACACGCCGCCCGACGAGATCGTGCGGCGTCTTCGCGGGCTCGTGGCCGCACGCGCCCGCTGAGCCCGCGGTGGCGATCGATCTGAGCGCGCTGGCCAGCTCGAACGGCATCGATCTCCGCGTCTGGCCGCCGCGCTACGACGCGACCTATCGGCCCCCGCCGGACGCGGACCACTGGATGCCCGAGCTCGAAGGCTGTGATCCGGCGGAGCGCGACGTGGTGATCTTCGCGAAGCTCACGCATCAGATCCGCTACGCCTGGGACCGCAGCCCGTTCTACCGGCGCAAGTGGGAGCAAGCCGGCGTGTCGCCGGCGACGCTGAAGCGCCTGGACGATCTCGCGCGGTTCCCCGTCGTCCAGAAGGCCGAGCTGCGAGCGGCCCAGGCGAGCGCGCCACCCTTCGGCGATTATCTTTGCATCGATCCGAGGGACGTCGCCCGGGTCCACGGTACGAGCGGGACGACGGGCCGCCCCACCGTGTTCGGGATCGGCGCGGAAGACTGGGAACGCATCGGCGAGGCCCACGCGCGCATTCTGTGGTCGGCCGGGATCCGTCCGGACGACGTGATCCTGATCTGCTCGTTCTTCAGTCTCTATCTGGGGTCATGGGGCGCGCTGAAAGGCGCGGAACGGCTCGGCGCCACGGTGTTTCCCTTCGGCGCGGGCGCCGCGGGTCAAACGCTCATGGCGGTGCACTGGGCCGCGGACATGAAGCCGACCGCGTTTTACGGCACGCCGTCCTATGCGCTGCACTTCGCCGAGACCGCGCGCAAGGACGGGATCGATCCGCGCGGCCTCGGCTTCAAGACACTGTTTTTCTCCGGCGAGCCCGGCGCCGGGATTCCGGCGACGAAGCGCTTGATCGAAGATACGTTCGGTGGTCACTGCATCGACATGGGCAGCATGGCCGAGATGACGCCGTGGATGACCAACGCGGAATGCCGGCATCGAACCGGGATGCACCTGTGGCAGGATCTCGTGTACACGCAGGTCTGTGATCCCGACACGTTTCAACCGGTGCCCTATGGCGCTGAAGGGACCGCAGTCTACACGCATCTCGAGCGCACGTCGCAGCCGATGATCCGCCTGGTCTCGGGCGATCGCACGCGGTGGACCGACGCGCCATGCCCGTGCGGTCGGACGTACCCGCGGCTGCCGGACGGGCTCTACGGCCGGATCGACGACATGTTCATCGTGCGCGGAGAGAACATCTATCCGAGCGCGATCGAGGACACGTTGCGGGCGATTCCGGGGTTCGGCGGCGAGTTTCGCGTGATCATCTCGCGCCGGGAGGCGATGGACGAGTTGCTGATTCGCGCGGAGTACGCGACGGATCACGGCGCCTCCGAGGCGCAAATGAAGCTTCACACACTGATGCGGGAGCGGCTTCGCGCCCGGCTCGGCGTCCATCCCGTGATCGAGCTGGTGCCCCAGGGCGCGTTGCCACGGACGGAGTTCAAGGCGCGGCGCGTGATCGACGACCGCGATCTCTATCGCCAATCGCTCGGAGGAACCCATGTTTGATGACGACGCCATCGAGCGCATCCGCGCCGCGCGGAACCAGTGGGAAGCGAACGAGCTCCAACGGTTCATCGAGCGGCAGCCGGAGTCGCGACCGCAGTATCAGACGGGCTCGGGAATTCCCGTCGAGCGCGTGTACACACCGGAGGACATCGCGGACACCCCGTGGGAGCGCATCGCGCTGCCCGGGCAGTACCCGTTCACGCGCGGCCCGTATCCCACGATGTATCGCGGCCGGGTCTGGACGATGCGTCAGATCGCGGGGTTCGGGACCGGCAGCGATACCAACCAGCGTTTCCGCTATCTGATCCAGCAGGGGCAGACGGGACTCTCGGTCGACTTCGACATGCCGACGCTGATGGGTTACGACTCCGACGACCCGCACTCGCTCGGTGAGGTCGGGCGCGAGGGCGTGGCGATCGACACGCTCGACGACATGGAGGCGCTCTTCGACGGGATCGACCTCGAGGCGATCTCGGTGTCGATGACGATCAATCCCACGGCGTTCATCCTGCTCTCGATGTACGTGGCGCTGGCCGAGGCGCGCGGCAACGATCTGAACAAGCTGTCCGGCACCGTGCAGGCCGACATCCTCAAGGAATACATCGCCCAGAAGGAGTGGATCTTCCCGGTCACACCGTCGATGCGGCTCATGCGCGACATGATCGTCTACGGCGCCGAGCACATGGCCCGCTACAACCCGATCAACATCAGCGGCTATCACATCTCCGAAGCAGGCGCGACGTCGGTGCAGGAGGTGGCCTTCACGATGGCGAACGCGATCGCGTACGTGGAGGAGGTCACGCGCTCGGGCGTGGACGTGGACCGGTTCGCGCCCCGGCTGGCGTTTTACTTCGTCAGCCAGGCCGACTTCTTCGAGGAAATCGCGAAGTTCCGCGCGGCGCGGCGCCTCTACGCGACGATCATGAAGGAGCGCTTCGGCGCGACGAAACCGGAGTCCATGCGGCTCCGGTTCCACTGCCAGACGGCTGCGGCCACGCTCACCAAGGCGCAGCCGATGAACAACGTGGTGCGGACCGCGCTCCAGGCGCTCGCCGCCGTCCTCGGGGGCTGTCAATCACTGCACACGAACGGTCTCGACGAGGCGTACGCGATTCCGTCCGAGCAGGCGATGAAGCTCGCGCTCCGCACGCAGCAGATCATCGCCGAAGAGACGCGCGTGCCGAACGTCGTCGATCCGCTCGGCGGCTCGTACTACGTCGAGGCGCTCACGAACCGTATCGAGACCGAGGTCACGGAGATCCTCAGGAAGATCGACGCGATGGGGGGGACACTGGCAGCGCTGGAGACCGGATTCTTCCAGCAGCAGATCGCCGACTCCGCGTACGACTTCGCGCGGCGGAAGGCGAGCGGCGATCAGGCCGTGATCGGCGTGAACAAGTTCGTCGAGCCGGCCGAGCCCGCGTCGATCGAGATCCACCGCGTGGACCCGGCCGTGGAGGCGCGTCAGGTCGCGCGAGTGCAGGAGACTCGCCGGCGGCGCGATGGCGCCCGCGTCGACTCGCTGCTCGAGCGCCTGGCGCGGGAGGCCCGCGACCCCGCGGTGAATCTCATTCCCACCACCATCGAGCTGGTGAAAGCGCGGGCGACGCTCGGTGAGATCGCCGCCCGGCTGCGCGCGGTCTGGGGCTCGTACGTCGAGCGGGTTGTGTTCTGATACCACGATCGGGGCCGGCGTGAGGAGCAGGGATGGGGTCAGGGGTCGATGGCTCGAAAACCTCACTCGCCCCTGACCCCTGACCCCATCCCTGCTCCTCACGCCGGCCCCGCGGAGGATCGAGGAGCGTCCCGGGA
>JBGPTW010000074.1:0-29308 GCA_041490825.1 Methylomirabilia bacterium
GCCAACACGCGGGCGGTCTTCGGCGACTACATCAGCGTGTACGACATCCAGCGCGCAGTCGAGGACGGCGCGACCGTGCCAATCTACTACGAGAGTCGGCTGGCCAAGCTGTCGCTCGACGAAGCCGAGCGGCCGAAGATCGACCCTGAGTTCGAGGAAGTGACCGAGGGTGAAGAGGTCGAGCGCAAGGAGAAGCTCAAGAGCAAGTGGGCGCAGCTCGAGGCCATCGTCGGGGCCGAACGGCGTCTCGCCCTCGTGGCCAAGGATATCGTCGAGCACTTCGAGCAGCGGCTCGAGGCGCTCGACGGCAAGGCGATGATCGTTTGCATGAGCCGGCGCATCTGCGTGGAGCTGTACCAGCAGATCGTGCGCCTGCGCCCCGCGTGGCAGCACGCGGACGACGACCACGGCGCGATCAAGGTGGTGATGACCGGCTCGGCGTCCGACCCGGTGGACTGGCAGTCGCACATTCGCAACAAGCCGCGCCGCGAGGCGCTGGCCAATCGCTTCCGCGATGCCACCGATCCGTTGAGGCTGGTCCTCGTGCGCGACATGTGGCTCACCGGCTTCGACGCCCCGAGCCTGCACACCATGTACGTCGACAAGCCGATGCGCGGCCACGGCCTGATGCAGGCGATTGCGCGCGTCAACCGCGTGTTCAAGGACAAGCCGGGCGGCCTGGTGGTGGACTACCTCGGGCTGGCGCACGAGCTCAAGGCGGCGCTCGCCACGTATACCGAGAGCGGCGGCACGGGGCGCACCGCGCTCGATCAGGACGAAGCCGTCGCCGTGATGCTGGAGAAGCACGAGGTCTGCTGTGGTCTCTTCCATGGTTTCGGGTGGTCGAAGTGGGCCACGGGCACGCCGGCGGAGCGCCTCGGCCTGCTGCCCCCGGCGCAGGAGCACATCCTCGCGCAGGAGAACGGCAAGGACCGGCTGGTGCGCGCGGTGCGGGAGCTGTCGCAGGCGTTCGCCCTCGCCGTGCCGCACGCCGAGGCGCTGCGCATTCGCGACGACGTGGCCTTTTTCCAGGCGGTGCAGGCCGTGCTCGCCAAGCGCGCGCCGGGCGAGGCGCGGCCCGAGGAAGAGCTCGATCATGCGGTGCGGCAGATCATCTCCCGCGCCGTGACGCCCGAGGGCGTGGTTGACATCTTCGCCGCCGCGGGCTTGGCGAAGCCGGACATCTCGATCCTGTCGGAGGAGTTCCTGTCCGAGGTGCGCGGCATGCCGCAGCGCAATCTCGCAGTCGAGCTCTTGCAGAAGCTCTTGAAGGGCGAGCTGCGCATGCGCCGGCGGAAGAATCTCGTACAGGCGCGGTCCTTCGCGGAGTTGCTGGAGCAGTCGCTCCGCCGCTATCAAAACCGCGCCATCGAGGCGGCGCAGGTGATCGAAGAACTGATCGCGCTGGCCAAGCAGATGCGCGAGGCGGACCGGCGCGGCGTGGAGCTGGGTCTCAGCGAAGACGAGCTCGCGTTCTACGACGCGCTGGAGACCAACGACAGCGCCGTGAAGGTGCTGGGCGAGCCCACGCTGCGCGACATCGCGCGCGAGCTCGTGGCCTCCGTGCGCGCCAACGTGACCATCGACTGGACGGTGCGCGAGAACGTGCGCGCCCAGCTCCGCGTGCTCGTCAAGCGCATCCTGCGCAAGCACGGCTACCCGCCCGACAAACAGGAGAAGGCGACGCAGACGGTCTTGGAGCAGGCGGCGGTGCTGTCCGCGGAATGGGCGACAGCGTGAAGAGGGCGCCTGAGCGACTGGAACACGGCGACGAAGCGATCTGACCGAAACGCGGCGACTTCCCGGGGGCGGATGGGTGCGTTACCGCCCCGTTATTCATTCGCGCTGAACTCTTCCACGGACGTCCGCTTCACGACATGCCCGGGGTGTGAGGCGAAAACGCGTGTTCGCAAAATACCGCTCGTCATCCATACCGACCGATTTGGGCTGTTCGTTCTTCGCAAGACGTGCCGCCTCTGTGTTCCCTGCGACATGATCATCGTTCACCGCGATGAGCTCGAGCCGCTGATTGCGACCCGGCTGCCCCGCCAGAGGATGTCGGGTAGTTCATTCGATTTTCTCGTGCTGGGCACGGTTGATCCACGAGTGTGGCGGAGAGGCTTGGCAAGCGGCGTCGCCTTCGATGAGTTGATCCAGCACATGGCGGATTTCAGGCGATACATGCAGGTCGAGCAGACCGGCCGAGGCTGGCGACCGTCGAAATGATGAAGCCCAACACGGCAATGTAAGATTTGGTCACGCGGATGGATGATGGAGTCCTGTTCGTCGACCCGTCCGAAGAGAACGTTGGCAAAAGCGAATCGACCAGACGCCGGGAGTTGGGTCTCACGGTGACTCGGTGGACCTGGCGGCGTGTGTCGCATGCTATTCTTGCGGATATGAATCCTAGGCAGCTGCTCGCGGAGGCACTTCAACTCCCGCCCGAGGAGCGTGCTGCGCTTGCCGGCGAGCTTATCCACAGCCTTGATGAACAGATCGACGACGATGCCGAAGCGGCCTGGTCCGTCGAAATTCGCAGTCGGCTCGAGCGGTTAGACGCCGGCCTAGCGAGGACCGTGCCGTGGTCCGAGGCCCGGCGCCGGATCCTTGCTGCTGCGGGTCGTGCCCCTCGGACTTGAGTACCTCGACGAGGTTTTGGACGAAGCCGAGAGCTTTCCTTACAGTGTCGTCTATCGCATCGAACCGACCAGGATTGTCGTCGTCGCCATCGCTCATGCGCATCGCCGGCCCGGCTATTGGAGGCCGCGACTAGAATCTCGCGGCTAACGATCGGCTAACGATCGAGACTAGCGACGACGCGACCGCCCCTAGCGATCGACCGTGACGTACAGCTCGATCATGTGCCCGTCGGGATCGCGCACGCAGAACGACGAGTCGGTCTCGCCGAACGGTTGCAGCGCATGCGATGCCACCCAGCGCCGCGCATCAGCGAGCGCGCCGAGCGAATCACCGACGTCGAACGCGACGTGGTAGAGGCCCGGCGCGCCGTGTGGCTGCGGTGGAGCGCCATCCGCACGCGCGATCTCACACGACACGTCGTGGTGATGCACGCCGGCGGAGAAGAACACGATGCGGCCGTTCTTGCCGGTGCCAGTCTCGCGAAGCCCGACAATGTCGCGATAGAAGTGTCGCGTCGCCTCGAGATCGCGTACGAAGAACGACACGTGACCGAGCTCACGAACGGTTGGAGCGACGTCGCGTCCGCGCGGTAGCGCCATCGCGCAGTTAGTGTACCATTGCCTGGTCATGGCTGATTCCGAGCCGGCGGTCCTCGACGCCGCCGTCCCCGCGATCCTCCCGCGCGTTCACGATCGCGTCCGACCCAACGCGCGGCTGATTGCGCTTCTGGCCGCCGGCCACTTCGTGGTCGATCTCAATCAAGGGTCGCTGCCGGCGATCCTGCCGTTTCTGAAATCGGCCCACAATCTTTCGTATGCGGCGGCGGGCACGATCGTGCTTGCGGCCACCGTCGCGTCGTCGATCATCCAGCCGTTCTTCGGCTATCTCTCCGACATCGCCGCGCGGCGCTGGCTGCTGCCGATCGCGGTGCTGCTCTGCGGTGCCGGCCTGGCCGGCATGGGCCTGGCGCCGGGATATCTCACGCTGCTCGTGCTGGTCGTCGTGATGGGGCTCGGCGCGGCGGCCTATCACCCCGAAGGCTACAAGACCGCGTCCAGCGTGGCCGGCGATCGCAAGGTGACGGCGGTGTCGTGGTTCTCGGCCGGTGGAAACGCCGGGGTGGCCATCGGTCCGGCCGTGATTGCCACGCTCGTCACGACGCTGGGCCTCGCCGGCAGTCTCGGGCTGCTCGTGCCGACCGTGATCATGACGCTCGCGCTCGTCGTCGCGCTGCCGAGGATGGCGTCGGCGACGGGGCGTGCCATTGCCGCGAAGCCGCCCGCGCGCGGTGACAACATGCCGGGCGCGATGGCGCTGCTGGTCTTCGTCGTCGCCATCCGTTCGTGGACGACGCTCGGCTTCACGACGTTCGTGCCGTTTTACTACATCGACTACCTGAAATTCGACCCGCGCATCGTTGGGCCGCTGCTGTTCGTGTTCCTCGGCGCCGGCGCGCTCGGGTCGGTCATCGCGGGGCCGGTCGCCGATCGCATCGGCCCGCGCACGTTCATGATGTGGGCGCTCATCGCGGCCGCGCCGTTCACCGCGCTCTTTCTCACGGTCACCGGTCCGCTCGCGTTCGTGATGCTGGCCCTCGTCGGCATCGCGCTCGTGTCCTCGTTCAGCGTGTCGGTGGTGCTCGCGCAGCAGTACTTGCCGCGCAACGCCGGCATGGCCTCGGGGCTGGTCGTCGGATTTGCGTCCGGGACCGGCGGGCTCGGCGTGGCGTTTCTGGGCTGGGTCGCCGACCATCGCGGATTGATGTCGGCGTTGTGGATCAGCGCTGTCATGCCGCTGCTGGCCTTCACGGCGGCCTGGTTCCTCCCGGCGCCGCGTGCTCGAGCGTGAATGAAGGCACGCCGTTCCAGGACGGTGAGCAGGTCCTGCTCATCGATCAGCGTGGCAAGCGCCACCTGATCTTCCTGCGCAAGTCCGAAACGTTCCACTCCGATCGCGGCTGGATCTCGCACGACCTCATCATCGGCCAGCGCGAAGGCACGTGGGTCCGTAGCTCGCTCGGTCTGCGCTATCTCGCGCTGCGCCCCACGCTCGCCGAGTACGTGCTCGAAATGCCGCGCGGCGCGCAAGTGATCTACCCCAAAGATCTCGCGATGATCCTCTTCTGGGCCGACATCTATCCCGGGTGCCGCGTGCTGGAGGCGGGGACCGGCTCCGGCGCGCTCACGCTCGCGCTGCTCCGAGTGGTCGGCCCCGAGGGGCGCGTCATCACGTACGAGCAGCGTGACGAGTTCGCCCGGCGCGCCATCGCCAACATCCACATGCGCCTGGGCGAGGTCAGTAATCTCATTGTGCGGCTCGGACCGGTGGAGGAAGGGCTCGGTGACGAAGAGCCCGTGGATCGAGTGCTGCTCGATCTGCCCGAGCCGTGGAAGCTCACGGAGGCGATCGCCACCGTGCTGCGTCCGGGCGGCATCTTGCTCTGCTACGTGCCGACGATCATCCAGTCGCAGCAGGCTTCCGAGGCGCTCCGGCGCCAGCGAAGCTGGGGACTCATCGAGACGTTCGAGACGCTCGTGCGTCCGTGGAACATCGACGGTCTCTCCGTCCGCCCGTTCCACCGCATGGTGGCCCACACCGGCTTCATCACGGTGGCTCGTCGCGTCGTCCCGGAAGAGGGCGCGGCCACCGAGCCGCCGCGTCCGCCGCAAGAGTCTGCCGAGTAGTGAGTCCTACGTCGAGGAGTTGCCCATGATCACGATGATGCGGCGTTCTCGGAAAGCGCTGCAGGTCGGTCTGCTGATCGTCGTCGCGTCGTTCGTCGCCTCGCTGTTCCTCTTCGGCTCCGGCCGGTTCGGCGCCGAAAACGTGCGCGATTCGGTGGCGACCGTCAATGGCGAGCCGATTCCGATGGAGCGGTATCAGCGCCGGTACCAGGCCTACGTCGAAGCGTACTCGCAGATCTATCGCGACCGGTTCTCGCCCGAGCTGGCCGAAAAGCTCGGGCTGCCCCAGCAAGTCGTCAACGATCTCGTGCAGGAGGCAGTCGTCGTGCAGCGGGCGCGCGCTGAAGGCCTGGAGGTCACGGACGAGGAGCTGAACGCCCAGATCCAGGCGATTCCGGCCTTCCTGGAAGGCGGGCGCTTCGCGCTGAAGCGGTACGAGGAGCTGCTCCGGCAGCGTGGGATGAGCGCGGCCAAGTTCGAGAACGATGTCCGGCGCGAGCTGACGCGAGTCAAAGTCGAGAACCTGGTGCGCAGCGCGGCGAAGGTCTCCGACGCCGAGGTCGAGAAGGCGTTCGCCGTCCAGCACGAAGGTGTGCGTGCGGCATGGGTGTTGATCGAGCTGGCGCCGCTGACCGCCGCCGCCACCGCCACGGACGCGGAGGCCGAGACCTATCTCAAACAGCACGGCGCGGAGTTCCGGTTGCCCGACCGGCGACGCGTGCAGTACGTGCTGCTGAGCCCGAAGGACTTCACCAGGCCCGTCAGTGACGCCGACGCGGAGAAGTACTACCAGGAGCACGCCTCGGAGTTCGAGATGCCGCGCGAGGTTCGGGTCTCGCACCTTCTCGTCCGGGTGCCGGAGACGGGCGGGAGCGCCGCCGAAGACAAGGCCAAGGCGAAGGTGGCGGACGCGATCCGCCGCGTGAAGGCCGGTGAGCCATTCGCGAAGGTGGTCAAGGAGGTCTCCGAAGATCCGGGCTCGGCGCAGAACGGCGGCGATCTCGGATTCGTGCGGAAGGGCGAGATGGTGCCCGCCTTCGAAAAGGCGGTGTTCGCGCTGCAGAAGGGCGAGATTTCACCCGAGCCCGTGCGGACACCGTTCGGGTTCCACGCGATCAAGGTCGAGGACGTCCGCGCGGGCGGAAAGAAGCCGCTCAAAGAGGTCGCGGCCCAGATCAAGGACAAGCTGTCGAGCGAAAACGCCGATCGCGCGGCGCGCGCGAAGGCGGACGAGATCAAGCCGCCGCTCCAGGTCGCGCCCGATTTCATGGCCGAGGCGAAGAAGCTCGGTCTCTCACCGCTCGAGACGAAAGTCTCGAAGATCGAGAGCCCGGTGGGGCTGCCGCGGGGCGACTCGATGGAGGAAACGGCCTTCTCGCTCGCCGTCGGCGGCGTGTCCAGTCCGCTGAAGACGCCGGCCGGCTACATCGTGCTGAAGGCGCTCGAGACGCTTCCGGCGGCGGTGCCGCCGATGTCCGAGATCAAGGACCAGGTCATCGCCGCGGTGAAGCGCGAGAAGGCCGAAGGGGGGGCGCTGGCGCGGGCCAAACAGATTGCCACGGAGGCGAAGACTGGCGACCTGATTGCGCTCGGAAAGAAGGCGGGCGCGGCGACCGGCGAGACGCCGGCGTTTTCGCGCGCCAAGCCCGCCGAGCGATTGCCGGGCGACGCCATGCTCGCCGCGCTGAAGACCCTGGTGGGCGGCGTCACCGATCCGATCAAGACGGCGCAGGGTTACTACGTGCTCAAGGTGCAAGAGCGTGTGCCGGCGGACACGTCAGACTTCGAGAAAGAGCGTCAGAAGGTCTCGCAAGACCTCGTCGCGCAGAAGCAGAGCCAGGTGTGGGAGAACTGGGTCAGCGTCGCCCGCGCGAAGGCGAAGATCGAAATCTCGTCGCAGCCTCACGCGCCGCGTCGAGGGTGACGCGGCGGCCCGCCGCGCGCCGCTCGGTGACCCGGCGGGAGACGGGCAGCCGGGGTCCTCTGACCACAGGCGCCTTCGCCCCGATCATCGCCGAGCACTTCCCAATCGTCACGGCTGCGTCGTCGCCTCGCGTGACGGGAATGGGCCACCCGGACCCCGGCTGCCCATCTCCCGCCGGGTCACCGGCCGACCCTGGTTATAGGCGTTCATGAATCATTGGCGCCGGATCATCGATGAACGACGAAGCCGGGGACAGCGTATTGCCGCGGGCCGGCCGGGTCGGTGGGGGGCCAGCGGACCCGTTCCCGTCGCGTGCGATCGAGGGCAACCAGGCCACGAGTGGGAACGGCTCGCCGGTCATCGGTCAACAGGGGCTCGTGGTCAGAGGCCCCTCACCGATCCGGCCGGCCGGCGCCGCCACGCGCTCGTTCATGAATAATCCGGGCTACGTCAGGAAGCCAAGCTTCGCGGCCACGTCTGCCTGTCGTCGATCGAGAGTGAGGAACGCGACGTCACTGTTGTCAGGGACGAGGAACAGGGCACAGGCGAGGTGCCAGAGATCCGCGCCCATCAGATGGCCTCTTGCCGTGATGCGTTCGAATTCCCGCGTGAGCGGGCGATTCGGATAGATCCACGTCATCGAGGACAACAGATCTTCTGCCTGCCCGGCCACGCCTTCCCTGGCCAGGGCGGAGCGAAGCTCGGCCTCGAGCAAATTCGAAGACACTAGTCGATCACAGCGCCCGAGCCTGCCCGCGGTCCGCCTGGCGTCAGGCTCGTCAAAGGCGATTGCGACGAGGCAGGAAGTGTCGACGTAGGCCAGCCTCATTCTCGCGACTCGAGAAACCGCTTGAGGGCTCCCGGGCGCTTCCTGAGTGGGCGGAACGCTCCCGCCGCACGCCTGGGCGCCCGGCTGATGATCCCGTGGTCCTCGAGGCGGGCCATCGTCTTCTCGAGTGTTGTCGCGGCGCCCTCGATCGGCTTGATCTCGGCGATCGGATCCCCACGGTACTCGATGATGACGTGCTGCCCGGCGCGGACCTTCCGCATGACCTCGCTGAACTTCGCTTTCGCCTCGTACGTCGAGTACGTCTCGGCCATGACAACCCTCCTGGCTCATTATAGACTAGTCAGACTAGGTCTTTATTTTATGCGCGGCGCCGCAGGCCAAGGGGACTCTGGTACTCTTGCGCTGCACCGGGCGCGCCGGCGGGCGCTCGGCGCACGAGAACTGCTCGCCCACCCGAGATGGAGGTCGCGATGGCAGCCACGAAGAGCGTCTACGACGAGGTGTATGCGCGCTCGCTCCGGGACCCGGAACACTTCTGGGCGGCGGCCGCCGAGGACCTCTACTGGGACAAGCGCTGGGATCGCGTGTTCGACGATTCACGCCCGCCGTTCTATCGCTGGTTCACCGGGGGCGTGCTGAACACCTGCTACAACGCGCTCGACTTCCACGTCGACCGCGGCCGAGGTAAGCAGAAAGCGCTGATCTACGACAGCCCCGTCACGAGCACGATCAAGAGCTTCACGTACAGCGAGCTCCGTGACGAGGTCGCGCGGACGGCCGGTGCGCTCGCGCGCCTCGGCGTCGGCAAGGGCGATCGGGTCATCATCTACATGCCGATGGTGCCGGAGGCGGTCATCGCGATGCTCGCGTGCGCGCGCCTCGGGGCCATCCATTCGGTGGTCTTCGGCGGGTTCGCGGCCAAGGAGCTCGCGACCCGCATCGACGACGCCAAGCCCAAGGTGATCATGTCGGCGTCGTGCGGCATCGAAGTGAACCGGGTGATTCCGTACAAGCCGCTGCTCGACGGCGCGATTGCCCTCGCGCGCCACAAGCCTGATCGCTGCGTCGTCCTTCAGCGTCCGCAAGAACACGCGCCTCTGATGGCCAGGCGCGACGTCGACTGGGCCGATTTTCTCGCGGGTGCTCCCGCGGCCGAGTGCGTGCCCGTGGCGGCGACCGATCCGCTCTACATCCTCTACACGTCCGGCACCACCGGGATTCCGAAGGGCGTGGTTCGCGACAACGGTGGCCACGCCGTCGCGCTCAAGTGGAGCATGGGCGGCGTCTACGGCACCGGCGCCGGCGAGACGTACTGGGCCGCGTCCGACATCGGCTGGGTCGTCGGCCATTCCTACATCGTCTATGCGCCGCTTCTCAACGGGTGCACGACGATCCTGTATGAAGGCAAGCCGGTGGGCACGCCGGACCCGGGCGCGTTCTGGCGGGTGATCGCTCAGCACGGCGTCGTCGCACTCTTCACGGCGCCGACCGCGTTTCGCGCGATCAAGAAGGAGGATCCCGAGGGCGCGCACATGAAGCCGCACGATCTCTCGCGCTTCCGCACGCTGTTCCTCGCGGGCGAGCGCTGCGATCCCGACACGCTCCTGTGGGCGCGCGAAAAGCTCGGCGTGCCGGTCATCGATCACTGGTGGCAGACGGAGACCGGCTGGCCCATCGCGGCCAACTGCGTCGGGCTCGGGATGCTGCCCGTCAAACCCGGCTCGCCGACGAAGGCGGTTCCCGGCTACGACGTGCGTGTGCTCGCCGAGGGCGGCAAGGAGGTCAAGGCCGGCGAGATCGGATCGATCGTGATCAAGCTGCCGATGCCACCCGGCTGTCTGCCGACGCTCTGGCAGAACGACGAGGGCTACGAGAAGTCGTATCTCACCGCGTTTCCCGGCCACTATCTCACCGCGGACGCGGGCTACGAGGACGAAGACGGCTACGTGTACATCATGAGTCGCATCGACGACATCATCAACGTCGCGGGACACCGGCTCTCGACCGGCGCGATGGAGGAAGTCCTGGCCTCGCATCCGGACATCGCCGAATGCGCGGTGGTCGGGGTCGCCGACGAGATCAAGGGCGAGGTGCCGGTCGGCTTCGTCGTCACCAAGGCCGGCGTCAACCGGACCGAGGCCGAGATCGTGCGTGAGCTCGTCGAGAAAGTCCGGGACCAGATCGGGCCCGTCGCTGCATTCAAGACGGCAACCGTCGTGAAACGGCTGCCCAAGACGCGCTCGGGCAAGATCCTGCGCGGCACGATGAAACGGATCGCGGAAGGCACGCCGTACACGGCGCCCGCCACGATCGACGACCCGGTGATCCTGGACGAGATCGGCGAGTCGCTGAAGGCGCTCGGCTACCCGCGAAGCCCCTCCACGTAACGGACCGCATCGCCGATCGTCTGGAGGTCGGCGGCCACGTCGTCCGGAATGGGCACACCTTGTACCCCGAACTCCGCTCGCCGCGCTCAGCCCGATCCTCGCTGTGGCCATCGTGGCCTCCCTTCGCGTGCGCGTTCATCTCTCCTCAGTGAGATGGGGTGACTTACGAGGTGGCGAAGAGACGGCGGGCGGCGCGGCTGACGAATGCCCGGCGGGCTTCGTCAGCTCAGATGCGGGCTGGAGTGATCGATGGCCTGGTCGAGCTACCCGGGTTGGGCGGCGAGGCTCACGCAATGGCCGCCGAAGGCGAACGAGTTGGCGAGCTCGAGCTCGACCTTCAGCCCGCGCGCCTGGTTCGGAACGTGATCGTCGAGGGCACGTCGTTCCCCGCAGGCGTCACCGCGCCCAGACCAGAGACCACGACGCGACGACGGTTCATGAGCGGAGCGTCATGAGGGCCCGGCCTCGACGTTCGAGGCCCACGACTCAGACGAGAACGCCGAAGTCGCTGGCCATCGCGCGTGCGCGTTCGACGTACCTCGGAACACGCAGCTCCTCGAACACCCGGAGCGCCTCGACGAGGTGCGCACGAACGTCTTCGACCCTTCCCTCCCGCTGGGCGAGCTTGGCCAGATCGAGATGTGTACGCCCGATCTCGTGACGCGCGTGGAGCGCAATCTGCATGCGGAGCGCCTCGTCGAAGCGCGTCTTGGCTTCGCCCAGATCGCCGGAGGCGGCCGCGATGCGCCCGAGGACACGCTGCGCCCAGGCCGTGCCGAAGCGGTAGCGCGTTTCGCTGGTGATGCGGAGCCCCTCCATCGCGTGCTCGCGCGCATCGTCGATGCGATCGCTCAATAAGTAGGCCTCGCCGAGCACCGTCGTGAACCACCCGAGGGAGTCCCGGATCCCGAACTGCACGCATTGCTGGATCGACTGCTCGAGCGCCGGCACGGCGTTGGCAAAATCACCTTTTTCCATGTAGACGGCGCCGAGGAAGCCGAGGGAGACCGCCGTGTCGGCGGGATCGATGGAGATCTGGAGGCCACGCCGACAGCCCGCGATGCCGGCTTCCCAATCACCCATGACGGCATGGCAACTGCCGGCAGTCCACGCGGCGGAGGAGAGCAGTCGCGGATCGCCGAAGGCCTCGGCGATCGCTTGCATCCGTCCGAGAGCCTCCAAGGCCCGCTCGAAGTCGCCGACGAAGATGTACATGATTCCCGCCACCCAGTGGGACTGCGCCAACCACCACCGCTGCTGCTTTTCCTCGAGATGCGTGACCGCGCTGGCGGCATGGCCGAGACCCTCGAGACACCTCCCCGACCAGAAATCCTCGTAGGCGAGCGCGAAGTACGCCTTGCCGATGGTCGCGGTGTCGCCGGACTGCGTCGCTGCCTCGAGCGCGGCCCGCGCGCTGCGCCACGCTTCGTCGTGATCGCCGAGCACGCTCGTGACGCGGCTCCGCACGAACCAGAACGCTCCGGTCAGCGCGGGATCGTTCACGCGTTCGAGACGGTCCCAGTGAGCGAGGAGAAGGTCGAGCGCCTCCTTGAATCGTCCGCGGAAATTGAGCGAATGCGGCAGGCGAAGCACGAGGTCGAGCACGACGCGGTCGCGTCCGTCCTCGGGAAGCCGCTCGGCGTGCCCGAGCGCCTGGTGGAGCGCCGCAATCGCTTCCACGTGCGCGTAGGCGCGCGCGGCCTTGTCGGCGAACCGCGACAGGTACTCGACCGCCTTCGGGGAGTCGTGCGTGCGCGCGTAGTGGTGGGCGAGGCGATCGTAGACCTCCTCGATCCGATCTGCGTACAGCGTTTCGATCGCGCGCGCGGCCGCCGCATGGAGCGCCCGACGTCGTGGGTCGAGGAGACTCTCGTAGGCGACCTCCTGGATGAGGGCGTGCTTGAAGACGAAGACCGTTTCCTCCGCGCCGGTGCGCTCGTAGAGGAATTCCAGACGCGTCAGCTCGTTCAGGTGGGGATCGAGCGGCCCGGATCCGTCCCACATCACGCGCAGGAGACGCGGCGAGACTTCGCGCCCGAGCACCGACGCCGTTTGAAGGAGCCTGCGCGGCTCCTCGGCGAGCCGGTCGATCCGGGCGAGGAGCACGTCCTGGATCGTGTCGGGCACGGCGGGGCTCTCCGACGTCGCACCCTGCTCGCCGAACGTCCGGGCCAGCTCTTCGAGAAAGAACGGGTTGCCTTCCGCCTTGGCGAGAATGACGCGAGCCAGCGCGTCGGGAAGGTCGTCGTGCTTCAGAACCGAGCACACCACGCTCAGGCTCTCGTCCGGCGCGAGGGGCCGGAGCGCCATCTGCGTCGCGTACGACTTGTCGATCCACGGCGGGCGGTAGCCCGGCCGATAGGTCGAGATGAAGAGGATCGGAGCCTCCGTCATGCTGTCGACGAGCGAGGCGAAGTACTCCTCCGATGTCCGGTCGACCCAGTGCAGGTCTTCCACGACCACGACGATCGGCCGCACGCGACTGACGCTGAACGCGATCTGGCGGAGCGTCTCGAATGTCCGCGCCTTGATCGCTTCGGGGCTGAGCACGTCGAGCAGGCGGCTCGAATCCCTGATGCCGAGCATGTGCAGGACGTACGGCGCACGCTCCTCGGGGGACAGGCCGATCTCCTCGAGCACGCCGTGGATTTTCTCGACGATCATGTCCGAGGTGTCGGTCTCCGCGATGCCACAGCTTTGCCGGACGATGTCGATCACGGGCAGGTACGGAATCGTCTTGCCGTAGGAGACGCAGCCGCCCTCGATGTACCACACTTGCGCGCCGGCCAGCCCCTGGTGGAATTCGAACAGGAGACGTGACTTTCCGATGCCGGCCTCGCCCACGATCCCGATGACCTGGCCGTGACCGCGCCGGGCTGACGCCAGATAGCCGGCGAGCAGGTCGAGATCGCCCCGCCGGCCGACGAAGCGCGCCATGTTGCGATGCACGCCGCTGCCGTAGCGTCCGGTGAGTCGGTAGGCGCGTGGCTTCGATTCTTCAGCCGCGCCGAGCGGGACGAGATCGAAGCGACGCTCGAGGAACGGCGCGGCCGCATGGCTGACGAGGATCGTGTTCGGCTGCGCGCGGTCGATGAGACCGTCGAGCACGGCGCAGACGTCTCGCTTGGCGGAGTGATCCAGCGCGACGGCACCCGCGACCCGGCCGATCATCACCTGACTGGTGTGGACGGCGATCGTGACCGCAACCCGGTCGCCTTCCGCCTGCCGGGCGTGGTGCGTCGCGTTCTGCATCGCCAGTGCGGCGAGCCCGGCCCGCGTCGGCGCATCCTCGACCGGCTCGAGACCGAATGCCGCCACGATGCTGTCCTGCCCCATCTCCTCGATCCGGCCGCCGAAGCTCTGGACCTTGTCGACCAGCATTTGAAGTCCGAGCCCGCCATCGGCGCCGAAGTCGGGTGCGGCCTGGAGGATCGCGGCGCGCAGCAGCGCGAGGTGGCGGCGTTCCCATCGCGGCAACACGGCCGGCGCGTTATCGCGCAGCACCGGCGGCTCTGCCGCCGACCCTGGCGCAGCGGGGCTACTGAACGCGCCGATGGCGGCACCGAGAAGAAACGCGCTGCGCTCGCCGAGGCCGACGGCCGGCGCCTCGGGCGCCCCCGCATCCACACGGTCCGTGTCGCTTGCGTGTGGCGCCGACTGCATCGTCACGTCCTCGGGCCGCAGGCGATGCTTCTCGATCTGGTATCGCAGCGTGTTCCGTGGCATCCCCAGCAACGTCGCGGCCCGTGAGATGTTCCAGCGCGTCGATCGGAGCGCGTCGAGCAGCCGCTCTTTCACGACGGCGCCGATGGTCTCGCCGAGCGGCACGACCGCCGGCACCGCTGGACGGGTCGTCGGCGCAGGTTCAGCGAGCCCCAGGCCTGCCGCGTCCACGGTCGGCTCCTCGCTGAGGAGCGCGACGCGCTCGATCACGTTGCTGAGCTCTCGGACGTTCCCCGGCCAGCTGTGACGGAGCATCGCGTCCTGCGCGTCGGACGAGAACGCCTTGGGCGGCAGGTGATAGTCGGCGCACGCGGCCGCGAGATAGTGCTCGGCGAGCAGCAGAACGTCCCGGCCCCGCTCACGCAGCGGCGGCAGCCAGATCGTCACCACGGAAAGCCGGTGGTAGAGGTCCTCGCGGAACCGATGCGCGCGCATCGCCGCCGCGAGATCCTCGTTCGTGGCGGTGATGATCTGAGCATCGACCGATTCGCTGCGAGTGCTTCCGAGCCGGCGTACGGCGCGCTCGTCGATGGCGCTGAGGAGCTTCGCCTGGATCGCTAGCGGCACCAGCCCGACCTCGTCGAGGAACAGCGTGCCGCGATGCGCGGTCTGAAAGAGTCCGGCCTTGGCGTGGCGGGCATCGGTGAAGGCGCCGCGCTCGAAGCCGAACAGCTCCGCCTCGAGCAGCGTGTCGGGTATGGCGGCGCAGTTGATACCGACGAAGGGACCGCTCGCGCGCGGGCTCGCGCGATGGAGTGCGCGCGCCAGCAGTCCTTTGCCCGTTCCCGTTTCGCCCTGGATCAGGATGAGCGGCGCGCGGCGCGCCTCGGATTGACGCCGCAGGAGCCGCCCGACCTGCTCGCGGAGGGCCGCGATTCCCGGGCTCTCGCCAATCAGCTCGGCCAGGAGCTTCATGTGGCGTCGATTCTACTTCCCTGCCGAAGGCTCTGGCTGGAATCCGGCCGATCCGTCTGTGTCATGCTCCGAGACCCCCACACGCTCGTCGGCCGCCGGGCAACCCGGCGCCCGCCTCGATCCCCCATACGCTCCTAGGAGCCTGTCGGAGTATCGAGGCGCGCCCCAGCTTTGCTGGGGTGCGCCGAGCGGCTGGGGGTGTGGGGGCCATTTCGGGGCCCCCACGTTTACCAGTCTGGTGCACCGGCTCTCACAGCAGCGGGCGACGATAGAGGCAACGTTGGTGCCACGCGGGAGGCGAGAAAGATCTCGTACTTAGCGGATGGCTGGCGAGTACCGTTGGTGGTAGTGCCGAAAATCCGGCGGCGAATCGGCGAATGGAGGAGAGTCCGTGATAGTCACCCGGCGAAGTTTTCTGAAAGGTGCGGCGGCCTCCGCCGTCGTGGGTGTCGCGCCGGCCGCGGCCCAGACCACGCGAGTGCATCTGCTCTATCGCATCGACTTCATTCCACAGGGCGAAGCCGAGCTCAAGCGGCAGCTCGCCGAGTACGGCAAGCAGATGAATCTCGAGATCGCGCTCGAGACGATCAACGAGAACGATCTCCAGGCGAGGATCACGGCTGGCGTCCAGTCACAATCCGGGGCCGACATCATCCAGATGCTGCACAACTGGCCGCAGCTCTATGCGAACGCGCTCGCGGACGTCTCGGACATCTGCGAGTGGAAGGCGAAGGATCAGAACGGCTTTTATCCGCAGTCGGAAGCCGCCGCGCGACAGGCGCAGCACTGGGTCGCGATTCCGCACTGCATCACGCCAGGGCTCATCACGTACCGGCGGTCGTGGTTCGCCGAAGTCGGCGCAATGGAACCGCCACACACGCTCGACGCGTATCGAAAGATTGGCACGGCGTTGAAGAAGAAAGGCCGACCGTTCGGCCAGACGCTCGGTCACACCGTCAACGACGCGCCGACGTGGAGCTACCCGATCACGTGGACGTTCGGCGGCGCGGAGACCGATCCGACGGGCAAGAAGGTCGTGTTGCAGTCCAAGGAGACGGTCGAGGCGGTGAAGTGGATGGTGGGCTTCTGGAAAGACGCCTGCGACGAAGGCGGCACGGCGTGGGACGATACGACCAACAATCGCGCGTTTCACGCCAACGAGATCAGCGCGACGCTGAACGGCGCGTCCATCTACATCGTCGCGAAGCGCAAGCCTGACATCAAGGACGAGAAAGGCCAGCCGATCTGGCACGACGTCGGACACTTCCCGATCCCGAACGGGCCGAAAGGGCCGACGCCGTCGTACCACGTGACGTATTCGCAGGCCGTGATGAAGTACTCGAAGAATCAACAGGCCGCAAAGGAGTTGTTGAAGTGGCTGCACGGCAAGGAACAATTTGCGAAGTGGCTCGAGATCGAGGGCGGCTATGCGATCGGCGCGACGACGTTCTGGGAGAATCATCCGATGTGGGCCAAGGTCGACGAGCCGATGAAACCGTTCAAGACCGCCGCGCGCGGCTCGCGCATGCTTGGCTACGCCGGGCCATCCAACGCGAAGGCGACGCAGGCCTACACGAAGTACATCATCACCGACATGTACGCGAAGGCGGTCCAGGGGACGCCGGCGGAAGACGCGGTGGCCTGGGCGGCCGGGGAGCTGCGGAAGATCTACGAAGCCTGACGGCGCGCGTCGCCGGGGCGCCGACGACTGTCTCGGGTCGGCCGTGGGGGAAGCGCAACGAGGTGACTGAACCGCGGCGGGGAGGGTCGTGGCTCTCAGAAATCTGTGGTAGTTGCAGTCAGATTTCTGAGGGCCACGGCCCTCCCCGCCGCCGGTTAGTGCGCGCGCGGCTCGCCGAATACGGCCGAAGTACGATACCGCTCTTCAGCGCCCGGGATATAGCGCGTCTCCAGGGTCAGCGCGCAGCCGCTCGTCTTCTTCGATCGCGGATCGAGCGACTGGACGCTCACTCACGGGCTCTTTCGCTCGGCCGGTCTCGTGCCCAACGTCGTCATGGAAGTCGAGACGATCGAGACGGCCAAGCGCATGGTCGAGCGCGGGATGGGGTTCGCGTTGCTGCCGCACATCGCCGTCGCGCGCGAGCTCGGGCAGGGGAAGCTCGTGGCGATCGACATCGTCGACGCCGACCGCCTCAGCCGCAGCCTCGACGTCATCCATCCCCGGCGGCATCGCGCGTCGTCGCGATCCCGCCCTCGCTGAGACAGGCCGCGTGATCTTCAGCGATGTCACGGCCACGGTGGGTCGAACGCCGATGGTAGAGCTCGGACACCTGGCCAGCGGTCTCCCCGGCCGCGTCGTCGGCAAGCTCGAAATGCGAAATCCGTGCGGCAGCGTGAAAGATCGGCTCGGCGTGGCGCTGATCGAAAACGCCGAGCATCAGGGTCTTCTGCGACACGGCATGACGATCGTCGAAGCGACGGGCGGCAACACGGGGATTGGCCTCGCGTTCGCCGCGGCGATCCGCGGGTATCGGCTCGTGCTGACGATGCCGGAGACGATGTCAACGGAACGCGTCGCGCTCCTCCGGCATCTCGGCGCGGAAGTCCTGCTGACGCCCGGCATCCTCATGGCCGCCGCAGTCGATCGGGCCACCGAGCTCGTGAAGGAAATTCCCGGCTCCATCATGCTCGACCAGTTCCGTAATCCGGCGAACCCGGACGTGCATCGTCGAACCACGGCCATCGAAATCTGGGACGACACGGAAGGCGCGGTCGACGTCTTCGTGTCCGCAGTCGGCACCGGGGGGACGATCACCGGTGTCGGCGAAGTGCTCAAGCAGCGCAAGCCCGGCGTACGCCTCGTCGCCGTGGAGCCTGCTGGAGCGGCGGTGCTGTCCGGTGGACGCCCGGGGAATCATCTCATCCCGGGCATCGGCGTCGGCTTCATCCCCGAGGTGCTGAACCGCGCGATTCTGGACGAGGTCATTGCCGTGACCGACGATGACGCCTTCGCATGCGCGCGCCGGCTCGCGCGCGAGGAAGGGATTCTGGCCGGCGCGTCATCCGGGGCGGCGCTCCATGCCGCGCTCGCTGTCGCCGCTCGGGCGGATGCCGCGCGGAAAATGATCGTGGTGCTCCTGGCGGATACGGGCGAGCGCTACGTGACCACGTCGCTGTTCGATCGCCAAGACCGTGGAATGCGGCCGACGTCCCATCCGCGAATTCCGGTGTAGATCCGCTCGCTGGCCGGTCGGCGCCATGGTAGTGTCGCGCCCATGCCGGCTGAGACGTTCGTCTCCTCGAAATCCCAGCGGCGCCGTGCCGCGCAGCGGCCAAGTCAGGCCAGACGGCGTTGCGGGTGGGCGACGGGAGAGGCGACGGCACGCTATCACGACGAAGAGTGGGGCGTGCCCGCCCGCGACGACACCGCGCTGTTCGAGCTGCTGACGCTCGAAGGCGCCCAGGCCGGGCTCTCCTGGTCGACGGTGCTCGCCAAGCGCGATGCCTATCGCAAGGTCTTCGCCGACTTCGATCCCGAGACGGTGAGCCGGTATACCGACCAGGACGTTCGCCGTCTGCTCGGAGATGGCGGCATCATCCGTCATCGCGGAAAGATCGAAGCCACCATTGGTAACGCCCGAGCGCTGCTCGAGCTCCGCCGCGCCGGGACGCGCTTCGCCGGCTTCATCTGGAGCTTCGTCAACGACACGCCAATTCAGAACGCGTGCCGGGGACAGCATCCAACCGAGACGGCGATCTCGCGCGCGATGTGCCGGGCGCTCCGTGCCCGCGGCTTTCGTTTCGTCGGCCCGACGATCTGCTACGCCTTCATGCAGGCGGCGGGGCTCGTGAACGATCACACGGTCGATTGCTTCCGCTGGAAACAACTCCGCGGAAGGAAACGAACGTGACTCGGCGCATCGCATCTGGATACAGCCCACCTGCGGTGGTTCCGGGCTCGCGGACCCCGCGACAAAAGGAGCAACCATGGCGACGATCACTGGATCCGAGGTTCTCGCGCGGGCGCTGAAGTCGCAGGGCGCCGATACGCTCTTCTACGTGATGGGCGGACCGATGCTGGAGACCGAGGCCGAGCTCATCAACCTCGGCGTGCGCGCGGTCGACACGCGCCACGAGCAAGCGGCGTCGTTGATGGCGCACGCGTACTCTCGCATCACGCGGCGGCCGGGACTCTGCATGGCGAGCTCGGGCCCCGGGACCACGAACCTCGCCACCGGCGTCGCCAACGCGTTCACCGATGCCGCGCCGCTCATCGCGGTCGGTGGCTCGAGCCCGCGCGTGTACCTCGGCATGGAAGCGTTTCAGGAGATCGATCAGGTCGGCGTGATGCGGCCCATCACGAAGTGGGCCGATCGCATCCTGGACGCCAAGCGCATCCCGGAGAAAGTCGCCACGGCGTATCGCCAGGCGATGACGGGACGCCCAGGCCCCGTCTATCTCGATCTGCCTGGCGACATCCTGGGCGAGAAAATCGACGAGGCCACGATCACGTATCCATCGGCGTGGCAACCGCTCCCGCGGGCGCTCGGTGACATCGGTGCCGTCCGCGAAGCCATCGCGCTGCTCGCGCGCGCCGAGCGTCCCATCGTGATCGGCGGCAGCGGCGTCTGGTGGTCGGACGGCGCGGGAGCGTTCCAGGCGTTCGTCGAAGCGGCCGGCATTCCGTTCTACACGACGCCGATCTCGCGCGGCACGGTGGCGGAAGATCATCCGCTGTCGTTCCTCAACGCACGGAGCACGGCGTTCAGCGAGGCCGACTTGCTGGTCGTCGTCGGCACCCGGTTCAACTGGGTGATCCAGTACGGTCGCCCGCCGCGCTTCGCGAAGGACGCCAAGGCGATTCACGTCGACATCGATCCGGCGCAGCTCGGGCAGAACCGCCCGGTCGACGTGCCGATTCTCGGCGACGCGCGAGCGGTCCTGGAGCAGCTCAAAGCGGAAGCGGCCGGCAGGATCGATCCGAAGCGCTACGCGCCGTGGGTGTCGAAGCTGAAGAGCCTCGACAGCGAGAAGTCACTGGAAGCCGAGAAGGCGATGAGCACCGACAACACGCCGATCCACCCGCTGCGGCTCTGCAAGGAGATCCGCGACTTCGTCCGCCGTGACGCGATCGTCGTGGTCGATGGCCAGGAGATCCTCAACTTCGGCCGTCAGTCGATTCCGACCTTCGTGCCCGGCCATCGCCTCAACTCCGGAGCCTTCGGCTGCATGGGCGTGGGCCTGCCGTTCGGAATCGGTGCGAAGGTTGCCAAGCCCGACGCGCAGGTCGTCGTGCTGCACGGTGACGGCTCGTACGGCATCAACGCGATGGAGATCGACTCGGCGGTGCGCCACAAGATCCCGGTCGTCGTCGTGATCTCGAACAACGGCGGCTGGACGGCGACCGCGCCGTGGTCGCGACCGGGACCGAAGCCCGGACGCAATCTCGGGTTCACGCGCTACGACCGGGTGGCGCAGGAGTTCGGCGCGCACGGCGAGTTCGTCGAGAAGCCGCACGATCTGCGGCCCGCGCTCGAGCGCGCGTGGGCGTCAGGCAAGCCGGCGGTCGTGAACGTCATCACCGATCCGACGGTGCGCGCGCAAACCGTCCGCTTCTCGGCATACACCACGTGATCGAGGAGCGCCCGGGGGTCGCGGGGGCTCTCCGAGCGTGTGGGGGGGCGAGCAGTGTCACGGGTTCGCTGAGGCGTTGCGAGCGTCGGGGGGAAGGTCGAGGAGCGTCCCGGGTGTCCCGGGGCGCTCCGAGCGTGTGGGGGTCTGGGGGCCATGTCGGGGCCCCCAGTTCAATAGGCCCGTAGCGCCGCCTCCAGCAGCTCCAGCGCGGTCTTCGCGAACGCCCACATGTTCTTCTCACGATCGCCGCTTCCCGTTTCCAGCGTGATCGCGCGCTCGATCGGGCCTGCCACCGCGAAGCACGCGTGGCCCGGCGCGTCGCCATAGCGATTGCCCGTTGGACCGCTCGCGCCCGTTTCCGACAGGCCCCAGGTCGTGCCGAGCAGCTCGCGGATCGCGCGCGCCTTCACCAACGCGTACGCCTCGGTGCTCGAACGGATGCCCTTGATCGATTCGTCGGGCACGCGGAGCAGCGCGCGCCGCGCCGCTTGCGTGTAGATCACGCCGCCGCCCAGGAAGTATGCCGATGCACCGGGCACGGCGAGGAGTGCGGCCGAGATCAAGCCGCCGGCGGACGACTCCGCGACGGCGATCGTTTGCTTCCGTTCCTTCAGCAGCGCGCCCAGCGTTGACGCCATCGCGGTGAGCTCGTTCATCGCTTCGCTCCCTCTGATTTGCGGCCCTTTCGGCCGGGTTGGGGCTCTCAACTGACTCTGAAACCCTATGTTAAGGTAAGGGCCATGTCGGTCCAGCGAACACCGATGACCCGACCTGGCTTCGAAAAGTTACGCGACGAGCTCGACCGGTTGAAGCACATCGAGCGGCCGACCATCATCAAGGCCATTGCCGAGGCCCGAGCCCACGGGGATCTGTCCGAGAACGCCGAGTATCACGCGGCGCGCGAGAAGCAGAGCTTCATCGAGGGCCGCATCGGCGAGCTGGAGGCGAAGGTCGGCAACGCCGAGGTGATCGAGCCCCCGACGTCGGGCGACCGCATCACGTTCGGCTCCACCGTGCTGCTGGAAAACGAATCGCGCAAGGAAGTCCGGTACCAGATCGTGGGATCCGACGAGGCCGACCCCGCCAAGGGGATGATCTCGATCCTGTCGCCGCTGGCCCGGACGTTGATCAGCAAGCGCGTCGGGGACAACGTGACCGCGCAGCTTCCGGGCGGCAAGAAGACGTTCGACATCCTCCGGGTCAACTTCCCGTGGCCGGCGTGAGACTCGAAAGGACGCTCGATGCCTAAAGCGCTCGTCAATGGCGTGCATCTCTACTACGAGGAGTACGGACAAGGAACTCCGATCATTTTCGTCCACGAGTTTGCGGGGGAAGCCCGGAGCTGGGATCCGCAAGTCCGCTTTTTCTCCCGGCGCTACCGGACCATCGCCTACAACGCGCGCGGGTATCCGCCGTCGGACGTGCCGGACGATCCGAAGGCCTACTCGCAACAGCAGGCGGTCGACGACATCCGCGGGATGCTCGATGCGCTCCGCATCGACAAGGCTCATATCTGTGGCCTGTCGATGGGCGGCTACGCGACGCTTCACTTCGGCCTCGTGTATCCCGAGCGTGCGCTGTCGCTGGTCGTCGCAGGGTGCGGTTACGGGAGCGGCACTGATCGCAAGGAGTTTCAGAAGGACGTGGAGGTCACGGCGCGGCGCTTCGAAGCGGACGGCATGGCCAAGGCCGCCGAGTTCTACAGCAAGGGGCCGACGCGCGTGCAGTTCATCGACAAGGACGCGAAGGGCTGGCAGGAATTCCACGACATGTTCGCGGCGCAGTCCGCGCGTGGCCACGCGCTGACGATGATGGGCGTGCAGCTCACGCGGCCATCCGTGTTCGAGCTCGGCGACCGGATGGAGAAGCTCACGGTGCCGACGCTGATCATGACGGGTGACGAGGACGATCCGTGCCTGGAGCCAGGCCTCTTCATGAAGCGCAAGATCCCGACGGCAGGGCTCGTCGTGATGCCCAAGTCGGGCCACACCATCAACCTGGAGGAGCCGGACGCCTTCAACCGTGCGCTGCTGGACTTCCTCACCGCGGTGGAGGCGGGCCGATGGCCCCGGCGAAACCCGCAGTCCATGACGGGCTCGGCGATCCTGCCGGCCAGCATGAAGGGGCGCTGACCATGTCGAATCAGCCGCTTGCCGGAATCAAGGTGATCGACCTGACGCGCGCGCGCTCTGGCCCCACGGCGGTGCGCCAGCTCGCGGAGTGGGGCGCCGACGTCGTCAAGGTCGAGGCGCGCGAGGACGCCGACGCCGACTTTGCGCGGCACAGCTTCGACTTCCAGAACCTGCACCGGAACAAGCGGTCCATCACGGTCGATCTCAAGTCGCCGGACGGCGTGGAAATCTTGAAGCGGATGGTGAAGGACGCCGACGTGCTGATCGAGAACTACCGCCCGGACGTGAAGCACCGCCTCGGCATCGACTACGAGACGCTGAGCAAGATCAATCCACGATTGATCTACGGCAGTATCTCGGGCTTCGGACAAAGCGGTCCGTATCGCGACCGTCCGGGTTACGACCAGATCGCGCAGGGGCTCGGCGGCCTCATGTCCATCACCGGACTTCCGGGCCAGGGGCCGGTACGGGTCGGCATTCCCGTCGCCGACCTCACGGCCGGAATGTTTCTGTCTCATGGGATCATGGTCGCGCTCTACGAGCGGGAGAAATCCGGGAAGGGCCAGTGGGTCCACACGTCGCTGCTCGAGGCCATGGTCCGGATGCTGGACTTCCAGGCGAGCCGGTGGCTGATCGGCACGGAGATTCCGCCGCAGGCCGGCAACGACCACCCGACCGGAATTCCCACGGGCGTGTTCAAGACGAAAGACGGCCACATGAACATCGCCGCCGCCGGCCAGAACATGTTCAAGCGGCTCTGCGCCGCGCTCGGGACCGAGCATCTGATCGACGATCCGCGCTTCAAGAATCCGGCCGATCGATCGAAGAACCGCCAGGCGCTGACGGTCGAGCTCGAGAAAGCGACGGCGACCCGCACCAGCGCCGAGTGGGTGGATGCGCTCAACAAGGCCGGCGTCCCGTGCGGCCCGATCCTGAACGTGAAGGAAGTGTTCGAGGACGAGCAGGTCAAGGCCCTCGGGCTCGCCACGGCCGTCAAGCATCCGAAGCTCGGGGAGTTGCATGTGCAGAACCTGCCGGTCACGCTGTCGCGCACGCCGGGCGCGGTGCGCACGCATTCGCCCGACGCCGGCGAGCACACGGACCAGATCTTGAAATCGCTGGGCTACTCGGCCGCGGAGATCGAAAGGCTCAAAGAGAAGAAGGTGGTGTAGAGCCTGAAACTATCCGCCTCGTATTCCACGGAACTGGGCGCCTTGGTCACAGCCGACTGCCTCGAGATACTCGCCCAGGTCCCGGACAACACCTTCGACCTCGTCATCACGTCCCCGCCCTACGACGGACAGCCGAAATACGGTAACGGAGAGCGCTACGAGCGGGACTGGTACGAGGGCTTTTTCCTGAAGGTGACCGGGGAAATTTTGAGAACTCTCCAGCCGCACGGAAGTTTCATCCTGAACTACCGTTCCAAACGGCACGGCGATGAACGCGGCACCATTCAGTACGAGCTGATATTCCGCCTCCGCGAGCAGGGCTTTCTCTTCTGCGAGGATTTCGTCTGGGCCAAGCCCTCCCCGCCCCCAGGGCGTTTCAATCGCTTCCTGAAAGACGCGATCGAGTATTGTTTCCAGTTTGCGAAAACGCCCCGATGGCAGTTTTTCCCCGAGCAGTGTCTTACTCCTGCGCGCTGGGATGCCAAAGACCGCGACCGCCGAAAACGACTCGCCCATAACTACGTACGCGTGAACGCGCCTTCAGGCCAGGGCCGGAAACGTGTACAAGCCGGCCCCGACATGGTTCGTCCATCAACCTGTCTTCTCTTCGAGCCAGAGTTCAGCCCGAATCCGACTCGCCACCCGGCACGATTCCCGACAGCACTTCCGACGTTCTTCATAAAACTCATGACGAGGCCGGGGCAGTTGGTCTTTGATCCCTTCGCCGGAACTTGCACCACGGCAGTCGCCGCGCAGAAGCTTGGACGCCGCTGGCTCGTGACCGAGGCCGACGAGCGATTTTCAGTGGTCCTTCCCGATCGCATGAAGCTGGGCCGGTAGACCTGTAGCCACGTGCCCAGCCCGGCCGAGATGGCCGAAGCCGTCGCAGAAGCCGCCACATGGATGCCGGAGATCCTGGAGGAGGAGATCGAGCCGTCGGTCGAAGGCGCGTCGGATTTCGAGGGCAGCCTCAGCGTACTGGCGCCTAAAGCGCTGCGTGAAACGGTAACGCGTCACGGACGCCCAGATGGCCACGCTCAACCTCGTGCCCCATCGCTTCCATGGTGACTGGAACTACAACCATCCATCCGATGCGTCGTCGAGCATGACTGTTCACTCATTCCCTGACGTTCTACTTAGTCAATCAAGGCGCCCGTCAGATCATTCGCCCCGGCGTCCCGACTTCCGAGCGGGCGGAGGTTCCACCGCGTTTCGATGAGTTTCAGGATGGACGTCGTGTCGTAGAAGGTGTGGTCGACGAAGCGACGCTTGGCGTGGGGCGACACGATGATCGTCGGCACCCGGGTGCCCGGGCCCCATCGGTCCACGATCGGCGGCGGCACGTGGTCCCAGCGCCCCCCGTTCTCATCGTAGGTGATGATGATGACGGCGGTCTTCCACGCCGAGCTCTCCATGATCGCCTGCACCAGCTTGGCCACGTGCTGCTGGCCGCTCAGGAGGTCGGCATAGCCCGGATGCTCGTTGACTGGCCCGAGCGGTTTGACGAACGCGACCGCCGGCAGTCGGTCGGATCGCAGAGCCTCGAGGAATTCGGTCTCGTCCTTCAGGTGCGCCGTCTTGGCCGGCGTGCCGTCCGCGTAGTTGGCGAAGTAGGCGAACGGCTGATGGTGGTACTTGAACTCCGGATGTGGGCGGCCGGCGAGCGCGTCGTTCCAGCCGCCGGAATACCACGCCCAGGAGATCCCTTTCTCGGTCAGGCGATCGCCAATGGTGGCGAGCCTCTGGTTCGGCGCCAGGTATCGCGGATCCTTGATCGCCGCCGGATGCGGGGTGTTGATCGTGTAGGCGGTGTTCACGACGTAGCCGTCGGGCGAGACGTCGCCGTCCTTCACGAGCATCCCGTTGGCGTCGAGCTGCGCGCGCATCTCTGCCGGCGCGTCCGGCCAGACCGGCGTGCACGCGCAGATCAACCAGGTGTGGTTCAGGAGCGAGCCGCCGAACGCGGCATGGAAGAAGTTGTCCGCGAGCACGTACTCCTCAGCGAGCCGTCCCAGCGGCAAGTTCGTCGCGTCGTAGTAGCTCATCACGAGTCCGCCCACGCCACCCCAGGCGACGAAGCCATTCATCTTTCCGCCATTGATCTGGTACTGCTGGTGATAGAAGCGATGCAAAGGATTGCCCGCCGTCTCGTGTGGTGGCACGTAGCGGGCGAGATCGAACGGAGCGACGGGCAGGTCTGCGGGGATCCGAGGATCCGGCACGCTGCGGCTCCTGCGATTGTCCAGCGAGGGAGGCAGCGTCCGATAGGGTCGCCCGTCCTTGTCGACCTGCTGGACCGTGGCTCCGGCGTTGGTGAGGCCATGGGCGCCGGGAAAGAGCCCGAAGAGAGTGTCGAAGCTCCAGTTCTCCTGGTAGATGACGATGACGTGGCCGATCCGGTCGATCGGGCGTTCGGCCGGTGCGGTCGAGACACAGGCGGTGGCCACGAGCGCAATCGCCAGTGTCGTTACGGCGCGGTTCGGCAGCAGCGTGCGGAATCGTCGCATCGGGGTCCTCGGACGAAGCGGCCGCGGGCCGCGGAGTATCGCTAGGGTATCATCGGCCCCGGCGACGTCCACGACGAGAGCCGCGGCGAAAGGGGGCACACATGAGAACCAGCGCGAGGAAGTCCCCGACGTTGGGCCAGACGCTCGAGCGCTTCGCGCGGGTGGTGACCGAATGGACGGGCGGATCGTGGGCGTTCGGGGTGGCGGTCGGCATCATCATCGTGTGGGGGCTCACCGGACCGATCTTTCACTTCTCGGACACCTGGCAGCTCGTGATCAACACGGGGACCACGATCGTCACGTTCCTCATGGTATTCCTGATCCAGCGCGCGCAGAAAAAGGACGCGCTCGCGATCCACCTCAAGCTCAACGAGATCGTCGCGGCGCTCGAGGGCGCGTCAAACCGGCTGATCAACGTCGAGAAGAGCACGGAGGACGAGGTCCGGACGCTGCATCGCTACTACGAGAAGCTCGTCACCATGGCCAGGCGCGACGAGAGCCTCACCGCGTCGCACTCCATCGAAGAGGCCGAGCAGCGGCATCGGCGGAAGCGCCGCCGGGACGTCGCAGCGGTCGTCACATCCGAGGTGGGATCTCCCGCGACGCCATCAGAAATCGCGCCGGCGCCCACGGCTCCGGTCGACAGCACGGGACGGACCGGCCCGGTCCAGGAGGAGAGCAAATGAACGAAGCACAGAACGTCGTGACGTCCGCGCGCGAGCTCCGCGACCTGATCGGTGAGCCGACCGAGCTGGCGCGGAAGAAGGAGCTTTCGGCGCTCGACACGCATTGCCGCGACTTCATCGCGCGGTCGCCGTTCCTCTTGCTGGCGACGGCGAACGCCGGCGGCCAGTGCGACGTCTCGCCGAAGGGCGACGCCGCCGGGTTCGTGCTCGTGCTCGACGATCATCGACTTGCCATTCCCGACCGTCCCGGTAACCGGCGGCTCGATGGGATGCGTAACATCCTCGAGAACCCGCACGTCGGCGTCATCTTCTTGATTCCGGGCATCGAAGAAACGCTGCGCGTGAACGGCCGGGCGGCGATCGTGCGTGATCCCAGCCTCCTCGAACGTTGCGCCGTCTCGGGCAAGACGCCACAGCTCGCGATCGTCGTCGAGATCGAAGAGTGCTTCCTGCACTGCGCCAAGGCGTTCAAGCGCTCACATCTGTGGGAGCCGGATGCCTGGCCCGACCGGACCAGCGTTCCGTCGATGGCCCGGATGCTTCTCGATCAGATCAAGCCCGAAGGCGTGACAGTCGAGCAGCTCGAGCGCACGATCCAGGAGGGCTACGCGAAGCGGTTGTACTGACGGCGATGACAATGGCGGACCGGCGCCGGCGGTTTTTGTTACGATTCCGGCGCAGCGCACGAGGCTTCTGACACCGGAGGGTCGATGATGAGCGCACTGAGACGACGCGATTTCCTGAAGATCGGCGCGGCTGGAGCGGTGGCTGGGCTCGGCGCTCCACTGGTGGCGCGCGCTCAGGCCGGCGAGGTCGTCATGCTGGGCCTGTGGTCGTTCACCGGCGCCTTCGCCGACGTCGGTCCCATCCTCGATCGCGGTATGAAGCTGGCGCTCGACGAGCGCGGGATGAAGGTGCAGGGCAAGCCGATCAAGTACCTCACCCGCGACGACGAGACGAAGGCCGGCTCCGCCACCCGGCGCGCCGAGGACGCCGTCGACGGCGACAGCGTCAAGTACATCATCGGCCCGTGGTCGTCGGGCGTCGCGCTCGCCGTCTCCGAGGTGGCCAAGCGCAAGAAGGTGCTCCACTATTTCAGCGGCGGCACCGAGGACATCTCGGGCAAGCTCTGTCATCGCTACTCGTTCCAGTGGGCGGCGAGCCCCTACACCGCGGCGAAGACCGTCGTCGACAACTTCATGAAGGCCAATCCTCGCGCCAAGCGCTGGCATCTGCTCGTCGCGGATTACGCGTTCGGCTGGTCGGTCGAGAAGTACGTCAGGGAAGTCGGCAAGGCGCATGGCCTCGAGTTCGTGGGCGCCGACCGGCATCCGCTCGGCGAGCGCGAGTTCTCGAACTACGTGACCAAGGCGGCGGGCAACAAGCCCGACGTGGTGGCGATGATCAACTTCGGGCTCGATACCGTCACGGCCGCGCGCGAGATCTTCAACTTCGGGCTCACGCCGAAGATTCCGCTCATCCTCACGTGGTCGTCGGGCGTCGAAGAGCTCGTGCAGCTCAGTCCGGAGATGCGCGAGAACATGTGGGTCGGCTCGAACTTCTATTACACGGCCGATACGCCGGTCGCGAAGGAGTTCGTGAAAAGCTACCAGGCGAAGTTCGGCAGTCCGCCTGGCTATGCGCCAGCGGCGGCCTACGGCATGACCCGCATGGTGCTGCACGGCATGGACAAGGCGAAGTCGACCGACCACGTCGAAGTCATCAAGGCGCTCGAGGGCATCGAGGTCGACGATCTGGTTGGCAGAATGCGCGTCGATCCGAAGACCCACCAGACGCTGCGCCCGTACTTCTTCATGCGGTGCAAGAAGAAGGACGCGATGAAGCACCCGATGGACTTCGCGGACATCGTCGCGACCGGGACGACGCCGCTGCCCGTGGAGTACTTGGCGTGTAAGGACATCGGGTCGCTCTGACGTCGGTTGTTCGAGCGACGATTGACGCCCGAGGCGGGCGGGGCGTGGGACTGAAACGGCTTGATTCCGATTTCTTTGACGAAGGCTATAGCGATCCCTAGCCCGGATAATTCCTGAACGAGCGACGCGCGCGCCGACCGGTGATCCGGCGGGAGACGGGCAGCCGGGGTCCTCTGACCACAGGCGCCTTCGCCCCGATCATCGCCGAGCCGTTCCCAC
>JBGPTW010000075.1:0-28815 GCA_041490825.1 Methylomirabilia bacterium
CGATCGAGGGCAATCAGGCCAGGAGTGGGAACGGCTCGCCGGTCATCGGTCAACAGCGCCTCGTGGTCAGAGGCCCCTCACCGACCCGGCCGGCCCGCGACGCCGCGCGCTCGATTGCCGATGAGCGTTCATGAATAATCCGGTCTGGGGGCCTTCGAGGCCCCCAGCTCACTAGTTGTGAACCGAGGATCGCCGCGCGCTGACGGCGAATAGCGCCATGGTCGGGCGCGTCCAATCGGCATGATCGCGTGGTGGGAGGGACGAGTCATGCGGAACTTCATCGTTGGCGCGCTGTCAGCCGTTTTGCTGCTCGGCGGAGTCGTCGCAGCCGACGCCGGGAGCGTCAAGGTGGTCGTCAACGCGCCGATCGTGGTCCCGCCCCGCCACGCGGCTGCGCCGGCTGTCCCCGTGGTCGTGGCGCCTCAGTCCACGGTGTTCGCGCCGTCGTCCATCGTGTTCGCCCGCGGCTCGACGGTGGTGGCGCCGTTCGCGAACGTGTTCGTTGCGCCGCGATCCGTATTCGTCGCGCCGGCGCCGGTCGCCTACGTGGCGCCGTCAGGGTGCTGGGTCCCGGGCTACTCGACCTATCAATGGGTTCCGCAAGCCTACAGCTACAGCGTTTGGGTCGACGGCCAGTGGTCGCCTGAAGGCGGCTGGATCGATGGTCACGACGAACAGCGTCTCTACTCGACCGGCTATTACCAGCAGCTCTGGATCGACGGTCACTGGGGCTGCTGACCGCCTCGCGTCCCGATCCGGAGCGCGTTCGAATCAGAAAGCTCCGGAATCTCTCGATCAGTCATGGGTCGCTCCTCTCGACGGGACATGTCCCGCTCTCGTCAACTCCGAGTCGATCAACAGCAGACCCGATGGTCGAACACCGAGCCCATCACCCGGCGGCATTGCGCCCGTGGCGGTGCTCGCCGGCAGTGGCCACCCCGCCGTATGCCGCCAGATCGCGATTCCGGATTGGGGTACCATGCCAAGCCGTGCCGCAGGTGCATGCCGCTCAGCTGGATGAAGCTGTCCTTTCGTGCGCGCGCGATATCCGCGTCGCACGCCGATGACGATGGCGCCATGCCATCCACGTTCCCGCATCACGACTGGAGAGTATACGAAGGGATGACCGGATGCGCCGTTACGTCCTGTCCCGGCTGATCCAGACGGCGCTCGTCGTCCTGCTGTCACTCACCGCGGTGTTCGGGATGGTGCGGCTCGGCGGTGACCCTGTCTTGCTGTTCATGCCGATGGACATCCAGGCCAAGGACGTCAACGAGTTCCGCCAGCGTCTCGGGTTCAACGATCCGCTTGCCGTCCAGTACGCGCGATTCATTCGCGGCGCCGTGCACGGCGACTTCGGCAAGTCGCTGCGCTACAACCACGACGCGATGGCGCTGGTGCTCGAGCGTGTGCCGGCAACGCTGCTGCTCGCGTCAACCGCGATCTTGTTGACACTCGCCGTCGCCGTCCCGCTCGGCGTGATGTCGGCGGTGCATCGCGACGGCGTTCTGGATCACGTGGGCACGATCACGACCGTGCTCGGTCAGGCGGTTCCCGGCTTCTGGCTCGGCCTGATGCTGATCTATTTCTTCGCGGTCCAGCTCCGGTGGTTGCCGACCGGGGGAAAGGGCAGTCTCGCGCACCTGGTGATGCCCTCGGTCGTGCTCGCGGCGTTCTTCTCCGCGCGAGTCGCGCGATTGACACGGTCGGCCGTGCTCGAGGTCCTGGGCGAGGACTACGTGCTGACGGCGCGCGCCAAGGGCCTCGCCGAGGCGCGCGTGATCGGCAAGCACACGCTGCGGAACTCCGCGATCCCGATCGTCACGCTCGCCGGGCTCGAAGCCGGACAGCTTCTCGGCGGCGCCATCATCACGGAGACGATCTTCGCGTGGCCTGGTCTTGGGCGGCTGACGGTCCAAGCGTTGCTCAATCGCGACTTCCCGGTCGTGCTCGCGGCAGTCTCGCTGACCTCGGTGATCTACACGCTGATCAATCTGCTGGTCGACGTGCTGTACGGGTGGCTCGACCCGCGCGTGCGACTCCGCGCGTGACAATCCAAACGATGATTCATCGCGCAACGAGCTCGGCACGATGCGCGGGCTGAAAGCGTGGCTCGGCATCGGCCTCACCACGGCGGTCCTGCTCACCGCGCTGGCGGCGCCGTGGCTGGCATCGCATGATCCGCTCGTCGCTGACTTCGCCGCGACGTTGAATCCGCCGGGCTCGCCCCACCATCCACTCGGCACCGACCAGCTCGGCCGCGACTTGCTGGCGCGCGTGCTCTACGGCGCGCGGCTTGCGCTCTTCATCGGCATCTGCACCGTGTTCGTCACCGCGATCACGGGCGGCCTCGTCGGGCTCGTGGCCGGGTTCTTCGAGCGGTGGCCGTCGACGGCGCTGATGCGCCTGGCCGACGTCCAGCTCTCCTTCCCGTTCATCCTGCTCGCCATGACGATCAATGCGATCGTCGGCCTTGGACTCCGCAACATCATCCTCAGCCTTTCCGCTGCCGGATGGGTCGTGTATGCTCGCGTCGTGCGCGGCGAGGTGCTGTCGGTCAAGCAGCGCGACTTCGTCCAGGCCGCTTCGGCTCTCGGGGCCGGCCGTGCCCGGCTTCTTCTCCGACACGTGCTGCCGAACGTCGCGCCGTCGATCATCGTCGTCGGTAGCCTCCAGTTCTCGCAGTTCATCGTCGCGGAAGCGGCAATCAGCTTTCTCGGCTTCGGCGTTCAACCACCGACGCCCGCGTGGGGCAGCATGCTGTCCGAGAGCCGCGACTTTCTCTACGTGGCGTGGTGGCTGGCGGCCTTCCCCGGCGTCGCGCTCGCGCTGACCGCGCTCGGCATCAATCTGCTCGGCGACTGGCTGCGAGACAGTCTCGACCCGAAGCTGCGCATCTAAGGAGCAACGCCCATGCGTGGAATCTCCGCGTCACTCACCACTGTCGTTCTCGCCGCCGTGGTGCTCGCCGGCGCTGTCGCAGCGTCCGCCCAGGACCGCGCGCGCACCAAGGAAGTGGTCGTCGCGCTCGGCGCCGAGCCGCGCACGATGCTGGGTGTCACGATCGTGGACTGGACCACCAACAACATGCTCGAGCACATCTACGATCGCCTGCTCGATCGCGACGCCAAGACGCTCAAGCCGAAGCCGATGCTGGCCACCGGCTGGAAGGTGATCAACGACACCACGTGGGAGTTCTCCCTCCGCCAGGGCGTGAAGTTCCACAACGGCGAGCCGTTCACGGCCGAATCGATCAAGGCCACGTTCGACTACATGCTGAATCCCGCCACCAAGAGCCACTATGCGACGGCCGCCTACTGGAAGCCGCTCAAGGAAGTCCAGATCGTCAACGACTACACGGTCCGGCTGATCACCGAGAAGCCGTATCCGAGCCTCCTCGACCACGCCTCGCTCACCGACTTGCTGGTCTTGCCGGCCAAGGCGCTGCGCGAGCAGGGTCCGGAGAAGCTCGCTCAGCATCCGATCGGCACCGGGCCCTTCAAGTTCGTCGAGTGGAAGCGCGACGAGCGGCTCGTGCTGGAGCGCAACGCCGACTACTGGCAGGGCCCGGCCGACGTGAGCCGCGTCACGTTCCGCTTCATTCCCGAGTTCAGCGCCCGCCTGGCGGCGCTCTTGTCGGGGGAGATCGACATCATGAAGGACGTGCCGCCCCCGACGGTCGACGCCATCGAGAAGAGCGGCCGGGCGAGGGTGCGGGCGACCGTGTCTTCACGGATCAACTATCTGGCCCTCCAGGACTTGAAGCCTGGGCCGATGCAAGACCTGCGTGTGCGACGAGCCATGAACCACGCCATCGACGTCGACGGACTCATCACGCAGGTGCTGAAGGGGCGAGCGACGCGAATGTGCGGTCCGCTCGCCCCCGCGAACACCGACTTCTCCAAGGTCGAGTGCTACAAGTACGACCCGGCGCGCGCGACGGCGCTGTTCAAGGAAGCCAAGATCGATCCGGCGAACCTGCAGCTCAGTCTCGACACGCCGTCGGGCCGCTATCCCCTCGACAAGGACGTGTCGTTTGCGATCGCGGCCCAGCTCCAGCGGCTCGGTATCAAGGTCAACGTCGTCGTCAACGAGTGGGGCACTCATCTCGACAAGATCAAGAACCGCAACACGGGCGACATGTTCTTCCTCGGCTGGGGCCCCGCGCTCCACGGCCAGGGCACCATCGAGCCGCTCTTCAAGGCGGACGCGACGTATTCGTCCTACGGCAACAACAAGATCCTCGACGAGAAGATCGCCAAGGCCGTGACGATCGTGGACCCCAAGGCCCGGGCCGCCGCCTACGCGGATTTACAAAAGGCGGTGCACGACGAGGCGCCGTGGGTCTTCCTCTGGCAGCAGCACGACCTCTACGGCGTGGCGCAGACGGTGGAATGGACGCCCCGCGCCGACGAGAAGGTGTGGATGTACGAGGCGAAGGTCGTCGCGCGATGAGCCTGTACGTCTTCACGAACGCGTTCCTGATCGACTGCACCGGCGCCGATCCCGTCGAAGGCGCAGCCATCGTGGTCGAGGATGATCGCATCAAGGACGTGCTGCCGAACGGGAGCGTCGGAGCGCTGCCCGGGCCCGTGACGACGATCGACTGCAAGGGCGCGACGGTGATGCCGGGGCTGACCGACGCGCACGTTCACATCTGCGCGGTGGACGGCAACATCACCGATCAGCACCGGTATCTCCCTCCGAGTCTGCTCGCCGCCAGGGCGCTACGGCGGGCGGAAGAGTGCCTGATGCAAGGCTTCACCACCGTGCGTGACGCCGGCGGCGCGGATTACGGCTTCCGCGAAGCGATCAACGAGGGCGTCTATCCCGGGCCCCGCATGCTTGTGTCCGGCCATTACATCTCGCAGACCGGCGGCCACGGCGACAAGCGCCGGCGCGCCGAGTGGATCGAGCCGATCGACTGCTGCATCGGGATGGTCGGCTCCATCGCCGACGGCGAGGCCGAGGTGCGCAAGGCCGTGCGCGAACAGCTCCGCCGCGACGTCGACCAGATCAAGATCATGGCCTCGGGTGGCGCGATGTCGCCGTCCGACGAGCTGGACACGACACAGTACACGATCGCGGAGATGCGGGCGGCCGTCGAGGAAGCGCGCGCGGTGGGCAAGTACGTCCTCGCTCACGCGTACTCGGACAGCGCGGTCCGCAATGCGGTGACCGCGGGCGTGCGGTCGATCGAGCACGGCAACCTCATCCGCGAGGCCGCCGCCAAGGCGATCAAGGACGCGGACGCCATCCTGGTGCCGACGATGATCACGTACGAGATGATCTATCGCGAAGGCAAGCGGTACGGCATCGGCGATCACCAGATCCAGAAGATCAACCTGGCGCGCGAGCAGAGCGTGCAAGGCCTCACGTACGCCTACAAGGCCGGCTGCAAGATCGGTTCGGGGTCGGATCTGCTCGGCGACATGATGGCCCAGCGCGCGGTGGAGTTCGAGCTGAAGGCGCAGGTCATGACGCCGATGGAAGTGCTGCTCTCCGCGACGAAGGTCAACGCCGAGCTCTTCCGCATGTCCGACCGCGTCGGCAGCGTGGAGCCCGGGAAGTACGCCGATCTCCTCGTCGTGACCGGGAATCCGCTGAAGAATCTTCGCGTCTTCCAGCAGCCGGAAAATCCGCGGGTAATCATGAAGGGCGGGCGGATCTACAAGCAGACGATGTGAGGGACAGCGAATGAGGACGAACCTGCTGGTTTGTGAAAATCCCTGGGTGATCGACGGACAATTTTCATCACGCTCGATGAAGCCATTCGTAGAAGGTCTATGTCAGCTGCACTCGGCTCGTTTAATTTACCGGACCTTTACTACTGTCCAAGAGCTGCGCAGCTTATTTAACCTCACCCCTTATCGGGAGAAAGGCCGCTTCATCATCTACGTTGCGGGCCACGGCGACGGTGGCCGCTTGGTCGTTGACCCCGGTGGGGATGGAATTAATCTCAGCACAGTCGCGCGATCCCTAAACCGTCCTGGAAGTTGGGGTCGGGTCGAGAGCGTATGGCTGGGCACCTGTGACGTCGCAAACGCGAAATCGATGCGCGAATTTCTCGTCGATAGTGGAGCTCGCCTCGTCGGAGGCTACCGCTGTGCTGTCGACTGGGAAACGAGTCTTCTCATCGACCTCTCCGTACTTCAGTCGCTCCTGAGTTCCGGGGAAATGGTCGATCGCAAGCGCGCCATCGCCGTGCTCGGGCGTGGATTAAGACCGTTCTCATCCGGATGGCCGATCGGAGACGATCACGACGGACAACGGCAACCGCTGGTTGACGCCATTCGAGTACTTGCTCGAGACAAAGCTCGGCGAGGCGCTCCGGAGGACATTACCGAGCGATTGCTCGCGCGACTGAAATGGCGAACCGGTTAATCTAGAACGTGAAGGTTCGCGAAGTAATCAAAATGCTGCGAGACGATGGCTGGTATCTGGTGACGACCCGCGGAAGTCACCGACAACTCAAACACGCAATGAAACCCGGTCGCGTCACTGTGAGCGGGAATCTCGGGGATGATATGCCGAAGGGTACTCTGGCCTCCGTGATTCGTCAGGCAGGCCTACGCAGGCGGAAGGGATGAGACGGTTCCGTTACCTCGTACGCATCGATAAAGACACCGACAGCGACTGGGGAGCTTCGGTCCCAGACCTGCCTGGATGCGTGGCGACGGGAAAAACTTTGGACGCTGTTCTCCACCGCATCGAAAGGGCGATTACGTTTCATCTCCAGGGACTCAAGGCTGACGGGATTCAGCCACCGCGCCCGCGGCAACGGACGATCGTCCCACGAAGGACAATGGGAAGGATCGAGTTTTACGCGAGCGTCGAGGTCGCGGCCTGACATTCAAAGCCGTGACGTTCGACGCCTACGGCACCCTGCTGCGCAACGAGGATCTGATGCTGGTCCCTCGACAGATCGTGGCCGATCACGTTTTGTCGGCGCCCGTCGAGGACGTTTACCGTTCGTGGATCGACCTCTACTTCGAGGCGACGCAGCTCACACCGTTCCGCACGCTCAGAGAAATTCAGCGAGAGGTCCTGCAGCGCGTGTTGCAGAAGTTCGACGCCGGCGCTGACGCGGCGCCGTACGTCGATCTGTTCTTCGAGGTGACGACGAAGGTCGAGCTGTATCCGGAAGCGCTGAGAGTGCTGAACGCGCTCGGGCACGTGCGTTCTGCGATTGTTTCCAACGCCGACCATGAACACCGGGTCGCCTGGAACTTCACGTTGCCCGTTCAGTTCATCGTGATCTCCGAAACCGTGCGCGCTTACAAACCGGATCGGCGCGTGTTTGACCGAGCGCTGGAACAGTTCGGGCTTCGACCGCATGAAGTCCTGCACGTCGGCGACAGCGACGTGGACGACATCAAGGGCGCGAAGGCCGCCGGACTACGCGTCGCGTGGGTCAATCGGAACGGTCGCGCGCGCCGGCCCGGTGTGCCGGAGCCTGATTTCGAGATTCGCGATCTGACGGAGCTTCTGTCGCTTCTGTAGCGGAAGGCCGAAGACCGGCGCGTCCTCCTCGATCTCGCGCGACGCTACTGACTTTGTTGGTTTCCGCGGACCGTCTACAATGACGTCATGGCCGACGAATCTCCAGAGGTCCTGGCGGCGCGATTGCGCATCGCGCTCGACTTGTGCGCACTCGGCGAATCGATGCGCCGCGCCCAGCTCCGCCGCGAGCACCCGGAGGCGACCGATGCCGAGATCGAGGCGCTCGTGGTCGCCTGGCTCCAGACTCGCCCGGGCGCCGAACACGGCGACGCGTGGGGCCGCGCCATCGCCTGGCCGCCATCGGCACGGCCCTGAGCAGCGCGGAAACCGCGCTCCGCCGGATCGTCACCGATCTTCGTGTCCTCGATCGCCGCTTCGCGCTGATCGGTGGCCTCGCGGTATCCGTCCGGACCGAGCCCCGACTCACCCGTGATGCCGACCTCGCAGTGCCGGTCGACGGAGATGCTGACGCCGAAGCGCTCGTTCGTGCGCTTCAGGAGCACGGGTGGCGCGTCCTCGCGGCGATCGAGCAGGAGGCGGCCGGGAGATTGGCAACTGTCCGACTCGCGATCGGTGGAGAGGCCATCAGCGGTGCCGTCATCGATCTCCTCTTCGCGTCATCGGGGATCGAGCCGGAGATCGTCGACGCCGCGGATACCATCGATGTTGTCCCCGGGTTCCGCGTTCCGGTCGCACGCCTCGGTCACCTGATCGCGTTGAAGGTGCTCGCACGCGACGACCGCACGCGCCCCCAAGACCGCGTCGACCTCGCCGCGCTGCTCATGCACGCCGACGCTGAAGCGCTGCGCGAAGCCCGCGAGTCCCTCGAGACGATCGTGAGCCGAGGGTTCAACCGCGGGCGCGATCTCGTCGCGGCGCTCGGCGGCGCCGTCGAGGAGTTCGGGACGTAACGCTACGGCGCCTCAGCGGCGCTCTATGCAGACGCCGAGCGCGCACTCAGCGAAAGATACACGCAAGCAACCGCCATGCCCGTGTGGCCGTCAAAACCGATAGGCTATGGCGCCACGGCTCCACGGTTGACCGACCCGCGCATCCAGGCGTTCCTCGCCACCAAGGAAGTCGTCGTGCTCTCCACCGCCCAGCTGGACGGTGGACCGCTTGCGATGCCGATGTGGTTCCTGAGCGATCATCGCTCCGGTGACACGCCCGAGTCGGACGAGCTCGCGGTACCAGCGGAACGCAATCGTCAGGATTACGGCGTAGCGAGGGCAACGAACCGTCGCAAGACGATCCAGCCAGAGACACCGCGCGCGCCGATGGTAAACTCGCGCGCATGAGCACCTCACACCGCGATCTGATCCTCGACCAGTTCACCCGCCAGGCCGTGCCATTCTCGACCGCGCCGTCGATCCAGGACGAGCAGGCGCTCGACCTCGTGGTCGAGTTCGCCGGCACCACCGGCGGCGACACAGTGCTCGACGTGGCGTGTGGTCCCGGTATCTTGCTGTGCGCGTTCGCGCGCGTGGCGCGCCACGCGACCGGCATCGATCTGACGCCGGCGATGCTGGACCGCGCGCGGGTGCTCCAGCGCGAAAAGGGGCTCACCAACATGAGGTGGGTCCGCGGCGACGGCCTCGTCATGCCGTTCCCCGACGGCGCGTTCACGATGGTGACCTCGCGCTTCGCATTCCACCATCTCCTCGATCCAGCGACGGCGCTCGTCGAGATGGCGCGCGTGTGCGCGCCGGGCGGCCGTATCGTCGTCGTCGACAGCGCGCCGGCGCCCGACAAGGCCGACGCGTTCAACCGGATGGAAGTCCTGCGCGATCCGTCTCACGTGCGCGCGATGCCGCTCGACGAGCTGCGCGGGTTGTTTGGACGCGCGCGCCTGCCGGAGCCGCGCACGACATCGTATCGGCTCAACGGCGAGCTCGAGTCGCTCATCAAGCGTTCGTTCCCCCTGCCCGGCGACGATGAAAAGCTCCGGCAAGTGTTCGCCGCGTCGCTCGGGACCGACGCGCTCGGCATCGAGGCGCGCCGCGAAGGCCACGAGATCCGGTTCGGTTATCCGGTCGCCGTCCTGGTCGCCGATCTCGTCGCCGACCGATGAGGGTCGTCGACCTCAGCTATCCGATCCAGCCACACTTCCGCTGGAAAGTGGCGCCGACGCTCACCGCGTCTCACGCCAACGGCGATCCGCTCCAGAGCACGCTGATGACGATCGGGTGTCACGCCTACACGCACGTCGACGCGCCGATCCACTTCCTGCGCGACGGTCGCCACATCGCGGAGATGCCCGTCGATCAATGGATCGGTGACGCGGCCGTCGTCGATCTCACGCATCTCGGTCCGAACGGCGAGGTGACGGCGGACGACCTCGAGAAACGCGCCGGCCACGTCAGGCGTGGCGACATCGTCCTCCTCAGGACGGACTGGCCGCGACGCATGAGCATTGCCTCCGACCGCTTCTGGAAAGACGGCCCGTACACCGGACCGAGCGGCTGCGAGTGGCTCGTCGCCCGCGGCGCCAAGGCCGTCGGGTACGACTATCCACCGGATCAGTGCATCCGGGACACGGTCAGCGAGCCGCGACGCAAACCGGCGCGTGACGAGTACACGACGCACGCGATCTTCTTCCCCGCCGGCATCACCGTGATCGAGTACCTCACCAACCTCGACCAGATCGGCGCGTCGCGCTGCCGATTCGTCGCGCTCCCGCTCAAGATCGACGGCGCCGACGGCTCGCCGGTTCGCGCCGTCGCGTTCGTGGAATAGCTGGGGGCCTCGAAGGCCCCCAGACCCCCACACGCTCGTCGGCCGCCGGCATAGCCGCCGGCCGCCTCGACACCCCATACGCTCCTCGGCCGCCGGCACCGCCGACGGCCGCCTCGACCTCGACCTCCAGTCATCGGAACGCGTAGACTGAGCCCATGACCCCGATCGACCTCCGCCTCGCGCCGATGGCCGGCGTCACCAACACGCCGTTCCGTCTGATCGCGCGCGAGTGCGGCGCCGGGCTCTCGACGAGCGAGGAGATCGACGCGCGCGCGCTCGTTCATGGAAACCCGCGCACGCACGAGCTCGCCGGCCACGTGCCCGAGGAGCATCCGATCGCGATGCAGCTCCTCGGGGCCGATCCGGACGTGCTCGCCGACGCGGCGCGCCGGCTCGAGGCCGCGGGCGCCGACGCCATCGACCTCAACATGGGCTGCCCCGTTCCGAAGATCGTCGCCAAGGGCCAGGGAGCGGCGCTGATGCGCAATCCGCTCGGCGCATCGATCATCTTCCGGACACTTCGTAAGGCCGTCAGCGTGCCCGTCACGATCAAGATCCGCGGCGGCTGGGACGATGGCCACGTCAACGCGGCCGAGATCGCGCAGATCGCGGAGGCGGAGGGCGTCGACGAAGTGACCGTGCACCCGCGAACGCGCTCGCAGCAGTTCAGCGGAGTCGCGCCCCGCGAGATCATCGCGTCCGTCGTCGACGCCGTCCGGATTCCGGTCGTCGGCAACGGCGACGTGCGCTCGCACGACGACGCGCGCGCGATGGTGGAAGCGACCGGCTGCGCGGCGGTGATGATCGGTCGCGGCGCGCTCGGGGCTCCGTGGGTCTTTTGTGGCCGCGACGTGCCCAGAGCCGAACGAGGAGACATCATCCAGCGTCATCTGGCACTCATCGAGCGGCATCTCCCCGCGCGGCCGGCACTGGTACAGATCAAGAAGCACCTCGCGTGGTACTCGACGGGCTTGCCCGAAGCCGCGCACATGCGGCCGGCGCTCTTTCAAGCGCAGGACGCCCGCACCGTGAAGGAGATCTTCTGGCAGCTCTGGTGAGCCAGCGCTACTTCGAGGACTTCACGATCGGCGACCGGTTCGGCAGCCCGTCGAAGACGCTCACCGACGCGCACTTCCTGTTCTTCGCCGGAATGACGGGCGACGCGCATCCCCTCCACTACGACGACGAGTACGCCAAGCGCACGCGCTTCGGGCGCCGGCTGGCGCACGGCCTGCTGCTCACGTCGATGACGGCGGTCGGCGCCTCAACGCTGGCGCCGCTCATCGAGGACTCGATCGTGGCCTTCGTCGAACAGTCCACGCGTTTTCTCGCCCCCGTGTTCATCGGTGACACGGTCCATCCCGAGCACGAGGTCGTCGGGCTCGAGCGAAAACGGTCGGCAGGATTGCTCACGCTCCGTGTCGCGCTGAAGAACCAGCGCGGCGAGACGGTGCTCGAAGGCCAGCACCGCTACCTGATCGCGTATCGGCCGTAGGGTCGAGGCGGGCGTTGGGGGTCGAGGCGGACGACGGCTCAGCCGGCGCCCGCCGAGCGTTGGGGGTCGAGGCGAGCCCCGGGTTTCCCGGGGCTCGACGAGCGTTGGGGGTCGAAGCGGACCCCGGGTTTCCCGGGGGCCCGCCGAGCGTTGGGGGTGTGGGGGCCATTTCGTGGCCCCCACGTTAATCAATCAATCGGACCGCCCCCGCGCGGCGATCGGCCAGATCGCCTCGACCTTGTCGCCGCGCACCGCGTAGAACCGATCGTAGAGGTTGATCGTCGGATCGCAGTGCGGTGGGAAGAACTCGATGCGCTCGCCGAGCGCGAGCGGCCGATCGGGATCGCGCAGCGCGAGTCGCCCGTGCTCGTCGCCGGCGAAACCGTACTCGATACCCGGACGCTCGACCGCTTCGGGCGGAAACGGCTTGTCGGTCGAGAAGGCCTTGAGCCCGGCGTCGACCATCGCGCGCGTCGGTTCGGGCACGCTCACCACGGTCGCGACGACCGTCAGCGCCATCTCGAACTCGGTCATCGCGTCGCCTTTTCGACCGCCGATCTTCCGGTAGTCGATGTCCATCACGCAGTACGATCCGGACTGCAGCTCGGTGAGCCCGGGAAGCTCGACGTCGATATCGTGCGTGCCGGTGGAGCCGCCCGCGACGATCTCTGCGGGCAATCCGGCCGCTTCGAGCAATCGGCGCGTCTCCATCAGCGGCGCCATCGCTTTGTGTGAAGCGTCACGCCGCGCGGCCCAGCCGATCACGTGCGCGCACTGGCCGGCGTAGCCCTGCAATCCCCGCAGTCGCAGCGACGGCAGCGATGCCATCGTCCGCGCGAGCGCGAGCGCCGGCTCGCCGGGCTCTATTCCGGTGCGGCGGCCACCGACCTCGACATCCACCATCACGTTGACGACGACACCGCTCGCGCGTGCCGCCTCCGAGAGCGCGCGAGCATTCTCGGCGTTGTCGACGACGACCATCGTGTCCGGCGCGTCGCGCAGCAGACGCGTGAGCCGCGCGATCCCACCCGGCGTCACCACCTCGGTCGTGATGAGCAGCCCGCGAATTCCGGCCGCGGCCATCACTTCGGCCTCGCCCAGCTTGGCGCACGCGACGCCGAGCGCGCCGGCCGCGATCTGACGGCGCGCGATCTCGGGACACCGGTGAGTCTTGGCATGCGGCCTGAGCCCCTTGCCCGCGCGGCGCGCGTGCGCGGCCATGCGCTCGATGTTCCGTTCGAAGCGGTCGAGATCCAGGAGCAGCGCAGGGGTCGGAATGTCGTCGCGTGTCATCGGAGCCGGAGCGTATCACACCGGCGCGGGATCGAGACGGCGAGCGCTATCGATTCAGCGAACGGAGCGCGCGGTCGACTTGCTGGCCCTGGATCCCGTTGACGACGCTCTGGTCGAGCTCGGGGCGGCTGCGCGGTGGCTGCGGGATCGGCCGCATCAGTTCGCCCATCCGCTGCTTCGCCGCGAGCTCATCGGCCGCGCGCTCGGTACACCGCCCCTACTCGACGTCGACCTCGTTGCTCAGCTCGTTCGGCTTCTCGCCGCGCCGGGGAAAGTGCTGCTGCAACACCCTGCCGAGATCGTGCACGGCTTTGACGACACCGTCTACCGGTGAGCGCCCGCGAAGATCCTCCACCATGACATCACGCACCCGCTCCCAGTACGTATCGCCGACCCGGGCGTGGATGCCGTCGTCGCCGACGATCGCCAGCTTCCGGTCCTCCACCGCGAGATAAATCAGCACGCCGTTCCGCTCGCGAGTCCGGTGCATCCCGAGCCGGGTGAAGAGTGCGCGCGCGCGCTTCAACGGATGGCCCTTCGTCCAGAAGCGTCCGTGCGGCACGCGGCGATCGAGATGGACGCGAACCTCGGCCGTGGTGGTCGCCTCCGCGTCCGTGATCGCGCGCGAGATCGCCTCGAAGTCGTCGTCGGTGAAGAGCTTGCGTGTCCATTCAGGATGAGCCGCCATCACCAGTCTCCGCTGGCGCCGCCGCCGCCGAAGTCGCCGCCACCGCCCGAGAAGCCGCCACCGCCCGAATCGTCGCCACGGCCGCCACCGCCGCGCCAGCCGCCTCCGCCCCAGGGGAATAAGATGATCGGCGGGATCCAGCCGCGGCCTCCTCCCGTGTATCCACCGCCGCCGGTGAAGCGACGCGATCGCACCACCTCGGACCCGAGGATGAACACGATGATCAGTCCGACGACCACGAACCCGACGATCGGGAACCGGCTTTGCCGAGGCTTCTCGCGAGCCGACGGCTGCGGGGCCTTGCCTTCGAGTCGTCCATACACGGCGTCGACCGCCGCCGACAGACCCGCAGCGTAGCGTCCTTCGCGGAAGCGAGGCGCGATGATCTCGCGGATGATCTGTCCCGCAACGATGTCGGGCACCACGGCCTCGAGGCCATAGCCGACTTCGAAGCGCAGCTTCCGGTCCTGGACGAAGACGACCAGGATGATGCCGTTGTTGAGCCCCTTCTGACCGATGCGCCATTTCTCGGCAAGCTTGATCGAGACGTCTTCCAGGCTCTCGCCCTCGAGCTTCGGAAAGAGGGCGATCGCCATCTGCGTGCCGGTGGTGCGCTCTCGATCGGCGAGCTGCGTTTCGATCCGCTGACGCTCGTCAGCCGACAGCAGTCCGGCATAGTCGTTCAGGCGCGCGCTCGGGGTCTCCGGGAGTACGAGCGCCGCGACGAGGAGGACGGCGAGAAGCAGGCTAGAACTTGACCTTCGGGGGCGTGGCCGCGTCCGGGGCTGCTTCGAAGAACGCCTTGGGCCGGTACCCCGCGAAGTTTGCGACGATGTTGCCCGGGAACAATCGGATCCGCGTGTTGTAGTCGCGCACGGCCGTATTGTAGTTCCGCCGCTCGACGGCGATCCGATTCTCCGTGCCCTCGAGCTGCGTCTGGAGCGCCATGAAATTCTGGTTCGACTTCAGCTCGGGATAGCGTTCGACGGTCACCATCAGCCGGCTCAGCGCGCCGGTGAGCTGGCCCTGCGCCGCCTGGAACCGCTCGAGCGCTTTCGGATCGTTCAGCGCTTCGGGCGTGAGCTGGATGGACGTGGCGCTCGCCCGCGCCCGGGTCACGCCCTCCAGGACCCCTTTCTCCTGCGCCGCGAACCCCTTCACGGTCTCGACAAGATTCGGGATGAGATCGGCCCGCCGCTGGTAGACGTTCTGCACCTGGGCCCACTTCTCGTTGACGTTCTGCTCCTGCACCACGAGCTGGTTGTTGATGCCGACGGCCCAGATGACGAGCGAGACGACGACGAGGAGGATGACGCCGAGCACTACCCCGACGATGACCAGGGCCCGCATACCGCCGGCCATTATACGTCGTTGACCGCGGAGAGCGCGACACCGTAGACTCGCCGTCGTGTCCGAGCCTCTTCCCGAGTATCGCGTCACCGCGCGCAACACGTCGGCCCAGAGCGAGAATGCCATCCATGACGACGCGGTCGCCCGCCAGCACGGCTTCCGCGGCGCGCTGGTGCCCGGCGTCACGGTCTATGCCTACCTGACGCACCCGCTGGTCGCCGCGCTCGGCACAGCATGGCTCGACCGAGGCGCCACCAGCGTCCGGTTCGTGAAGCCCGTGTTCGACGGAGAAGCCGCCATCGTCAGCGGCGAGATCACCGAACGCACCGCGCTCGGACTGACGGCGCGCGTCGCGGTCAGCACGGCGGCGAGCGGCGAGTGTGCTGTCGCCACGGTCACGCTGCCTGCCGGGCTCCCGACGCCGGTGAACCTCACGCAGTACGGCACCGTGGCGCTCCCTGCCGAGCGCCCAGCGGCCACGCGGCAGGCGCTGCTCGGCATGAGCGTGCTCGGCACGCCGGTAGTCCACTACGACGATGCCGAGGCCACCGCGTATCTGGCGAAGATCACGGAGCCGCACGCGATCTATCGCGGCCCCGGCGCGCGCGTTCATCCGGCCGTCTACCTCGTGGAAGCCAACCGGGCGCTGAGCCGGAACGTCCGTATGGGACCGTGGATCCACGTGGGCAGCGTGGTGCGCCACCTGGCGCCGGCGCGCATCGGCGACACGCTCACCACCCGCGGCCGGGTGCGGTCGCTCTTCGAGAAGAAGGGCAAGGAGCTCGTCGAGCTCGACCTCGTCGTCACGGCGGGGACGCCGGCACGCGCCATCGCCCACGTCCTGCACACGGCGATCTACCAGCTCCCCGCCCCCGTCGCCGGCTGAGCCGGCTCGCGCCGGAGTCACCATGAAGTTCGACATCGGGATTCTCGCGAACCAGCCGGTCCCGATCATCGTTGGTCAGGTGCAGCTCGCCGAGACCCTCGGGTACGACACCGCCTGGATCACCGACACGCACCTGGTCTGCCGTGAGCTGTGGGTCACCCTGGCGGCATGCGCGCTCGGAACGTCGACGATCAAGCTGGGCCCCGGCGTGACCGTGCCTCACACGCGTCACGTCTCGGTGACGGCGAGCGCGCTCTTGACGCTGGAGGAAATGGCGCCGGGCCGCATCGTCGCCGGCATCGGGACCGGCGGCAGCTCGGCGCAGACGATGGGCCTCGAGATCGAGAAGGTCGCGCGCGTGGCGACGCTCGACGCGATGGTGGGCTCCCTGCGCCGGCTGTTCAACGACGAGCGCATGCGGTTCGAGAGCGGGACGGAAGGCAAGGTCGCGTGGCTCAGCGGACCGCGCACGATTCCGATCTACGTCGCCGGCTCGGGTCCGAAGATGCTGACCGCGGGAGGCCGGCTCGGCGACGGCGCCATCATGTACGCGACCGTCGTGCCGGACATCCTTCGCGCGGGGCTCACGCACGTCGCCGCCGGCGCCGCGGCGAGCGGCCGGACGCTCGACGATCTCGATGTCGCGCTCTGGGCGCCGATGTCGATCGCGCGCGACGGCGCGCTCGCCCGGGACCATGCGCGGGGGCGCGTCGCGTCGGCGCTACGCCATCCGCTCCCCGTCGAGCTGAGTCGGGAGGATCAGGCGGTGGTGACGCGACTGCGCGCGGAGTACGACGCGTTCCAGCACGCGACCGCCGGGTCGCGGCATCGCACCCTCGTGCCCGATCGGTTCGTCCACATGATGGCGCTGGCCGGCACGCCGGCCGAGGTCGTCGAGCAAGTCCGGCGATTGCGCGAGGTTCCAGAGATTCGACGGGTCATCATCCTGCCGCAGGTGCCGGATGACGGCTTCCTCGATCGCGAGACGATCCTCAGGATGTTTGCCGAAGAAGTCATGGCGCGCGTTTAGCCCGGATTATTCATGAACGCTCGCCGTCAATCGAGCGCGTGGCGCGGGCCGGCCGGGTCGGTGAGGGGCCTCCGACCACGAGGCCCTTTGACCGATGACCCGCGAGCCGTTCCCACTCGTGGCCTAATTGCCCTCGATCGCACGCTACCGGAACGGGTCTGCCGGCCCCCCACCGACCCGGCCGGCCCGCGGCGACACGCTGTCCCCGCCTCGGTCGCTCGTCGATGGTCCGCGCGCATGGTTCATAAACGTTTGTACCAGTGTCGACCGGTGACCCGGCGGGAGATGGGCAGCCGGGGTCCGGGGGAGCCATTCCCGCCTCGCGAGGCGACGACACAGCCGTGCGAGTGGGAAGTGCTCGGCGATGATCGGGGCGAAGGCGCCTGTGGTCAGAGGATCCCGGCTGCCCGTCTCCCGCGGGATCACCGGCCGGCGCGCGCGTCGTTCGTTCATGAATAGCCCGGGCCAGCGCATCTCTCCCGAATCCTCTCGCGTGACGCGAACCTGGGCTACGATTACCGCGTGGACGCCACCAGAATCGACGAGCGACTTCGACTCGGCGAGGACAGCCGGACCGAATTCAAAGGCGTCGCCAGGAACAATTTCGACGTCGACATCGACGATCTGGCGAAAGAGATCGCCGCCTTCGCCAACAGCGGGGGCGGCGACATCTTCCTCGGAGTGGAAAACGATGGATCGCTGACCGGCGTCGGATCGCCAGCCCAAGCCGATGCGCTCATGCGAAAGGCCAGTCAGGCGTGCCGGGACCGCATCCGCCCCGCCATCGCGTGTCAGTTCACCAAACTGAGCGTTCGTGACGCGCTCATTCTCGCGATCGCGGTACCAGGGTTCACTCCCGATCGACCGTACCTCGTACACGGCAGGCTTCATATTCGCGACGGCAGCCAGACCCAGGAAGGGACCGGCGCCGACATGAGGCGCATCGCTCAGTCAGTCAACTATCAGTTCGACGAGCAATCGGTCCAGGGTTCCACGTACGAGGACATCGACGTTCGGGCCGCGCAGGAGTTTCTGGCCGAGGCCTATGGCCGCACGACTGACGATACCGAAGCAAAAGGTTACTTGCGCGCGCTCGGATGTATCGACCTCGACGACACACCGACGGTTGCTGGCATCCTCGTCTTCGGGCGCGAGCCGCAGCGCTGGCTCGTCGACGCGACTGTGTCGGGCGTCCGCTTTCCCGGTACGGAGACCAGGGCCGAGTTCCTCGATCGGCAGGAATTCTCCGGCCCGCACGCGCGCCGTCGGCGCCCTCGGCGCCCTTGGGGTCGAACAGGCAATCGGACCGCTGATCAAGTACGCGGAGACTCCGCGGAAGGACAATTTCGAGCGCAACGCTGCAGTCGAGGCGCTCTGGCGCATCGTTGAATCTCCTCGACTGCTGATTCCGGGTGACCCGGGTCGGAAACGCGGCCGGCATCGCCCTGCGCAACGCCGCTCAACTCCGAAGCGCAGGGCGCAGAAGAGAGGGAAGCACTGATGCCTGAAACGGCGGACGTTGTCATCATCGGAGGCGGTGTCACCGGGTGCAGCATCGCCTATCATCTTGTCCAGCGCGGTGTCCGCGACGTCGTCGTCGTCGAGAAGAACTTCCTCGCGTCCGGTGCCACCGGCAAGAGCTCGGCCTGCATTCGGCAACACTACTCGACGCCCCAGACATGCCGGATGGTGCTCCAGTCGCTACGCTTCTTCGAGACGTTCGAGGAGCGGACCGGAGGACGGCCGGCGTCATTCGTGCGTGTCGGATACCTCCTTGGCGTGGACGAGCGCTTGCGCAAGCCGATGGAGGCCTCCGTCGCGCTCCAGCAGTCGATGGGGATCGATACGCGATTGATCACGCCGGCGGAGATACGCGAGATCGAGCCACGCGTGCGCGTCGACGATTTCGTGGCGGGTTGCTACGAGCCCGAGGCCGGCTACGCCGATCCGTCACAGACGACGCAGGGGTTCGCCGCGTCCGCGCGGGAGCGTGGAGTCCGGATCCTCGAGCAAACCGAAGTGCTCGGCATCATGACCAGCGGCGGCCGCGTGACGGGCGTGCGCACGAGCCAGGGTGACATCGAGACGCCGACCATCGTGAACGCCGCCGGCATCTGGGGCGATCGGATCGCCCGGATGGTCGGCGTGGACGTCCCCATCACCGTGTGTCGCCACAAGATCAACTTCTTCACGCGGCCGGCGCACGCCGCGGCCCCGCATCCGCTCGTGTACGACTTCGTGAAGAACATCTACACGCGCCCCGAGACCGGCGGGCTCACGCTCGTGGGGCCGCTCGATTCGGACGAGATCAACGATCGCGTGGATCCCGACCGCTACAACGAGGGCGTCACGTTCGAGGAAACCGCCGATGCCATGGAGCGGGCCGCGCATCGCTTCCCGGTGATGGACGGTGGCCATGTGGCCAAGGGCTACGCCGGGTGCTTCGACGTGACCCCGGACTGGCACCCGATCATCGATCTCTCACCTGTCGCCGGGTTCTATCTCGCGGTCGGCTTCTCCGGACACGGCTTCAAGCTCTCCCCCGCGGTCGGCGACATGGTCGCGCGCCTCGTGGTCGATGGGAAACAGCCGTCCGACGATGTGCACGCGTTCCGGTGGTCGCGGTTCGTCGAAGGCGCGCCGATCCGCGGCACGTACGGCGACTCGCTGATGTGCTAAGCGCGTACGCGTGTACCATCGGGCCGGGGTCGGCGTGCTCTCCTGAGACCACGCTATCCACCACCGACATTCCGCTCTCAATGGGGCCACGCTTTATTGCGCGAGGCTCAGTTCGATCCCCAGAAGATACGGGTCGGAGGAGAGCACGCCGACCCCGGCCCGATGCCGCCGGTGCACCTCATCACCCGTCGCCGTACGCACCGAAAACGAGCTCATAACGCGCATTCGACTCCAATGCTCGCGGGACGGGTCTCATCGGCGTTCGTCATCGAACGCGAACGGCGCGGCGATCGCAAGTTCCGGTTCGCAGGCGATCGCGCGGTGATCGAGTCGGACGATTGTTGCGAGCGTCGAACAGCGCGGCGGTCGTCGGCGAACGGTTGTGGCCGGGCTGGGGTAGCTCTCGCCAAAACCGTATCTTCTGCGGATTGCCTGAAGCTCACGCAGTAAATCGTGGCTCCATTGAGTGCCGTCAACGCGTCGTGGATAGCGTGTTTTGGCGAGAGCTACCCCAGCCCGGCCGCAAGCGCTACACGAACGATTCGACGCGCATGTCGACCTCGGCGCGCTTGCGGTCGGTGATGTCGATGACGATGCCCTCGAGATAGGTCCGCAGTCTGCCGAGCGAAGACGGTTACACGCTGATCCGGAAGGTGCGCGCGCTGCCTCCGGACGAGGGCGGCCAGGTCCCCGCTGTCGCGGTCACCGCGTATGCGCGAGCCGGTGACCGAGCGCGCGCGCTCTCCGCCGGCTATCAGGTGCATCTCGCGCAGCCGGTCGAACCGACGGCGCTGACGAGAACGATCGCCGGCCTGGCCGCGCGAAAGCCGTGACGCCTGAGCGAATCTGACGGGCGAGTCCGCTCGGCACAACACAGGACCGGCGACCGGTGGCGGGGGCTTTGCCCATAAACCCGGCTCAGCGGAAAGCTGTTTCGTGTCGGCCGCGTTCGCGTCCGTGAATCTACGTGCCAGAACGCTGTCTGTGCGGGCGAAATGGTTTACCGAATCGAGGTTACGCCGTACTCTGTGCGGAAACATTGTGCCGGGCAACTCGGCACCGGCTTCCGCCTTGGTGGCGGGGGACCTTTCGGACAGCCTCTAAAGTTTGCGTATTGAGATGGCACGCCTGCTGTATACTGCGGTCCGTGCGCGGGACGGCTCGAATGAGATGTTGCGCAGCACATCCCCTGCAGCGCGCTACCTAGCGCTCGCGGACGCCGCCTTCCTCAATGGTAGAATCGACCAAGGGCTCTCAGCCGAAGAAGGTCGATCCCCGCAAGGAAGGCCCCCTCACAATCCCGGCAATCCGTTTCAGCCTGGGGTCACTGTCAAACAGGTCGGCTAGCCACGTGGCGGGAGGATTGCAGTTGAGTGGCGCGGGCTGGCTTGGGGGGCTAGGAGCGGCCCGTGCCCGGCGCGCCAGAGTTCCGAGGAGGTCAACATGGGAAATACGATGAAGTTCGAGTTGGTGGGAGCCGCCGCCGACGCGATCGACCGGATCGCGGAGATCACGGACCGCAAGCCGGACGAGGTAGTCTCGGACGCGCTTCGGACGTATCTGTGGATTCTGCACGCGCAGTCTGCGGGGAAGAAGCTTCTGTGCGTCAACGGTGCGGAGCCTGCCGAAGTCGAGAAGCTCATCAAGAACGACAAGGCCGCGCACAAGTACTTCATCGACACGTTGGGTTGGAAGTGAAACCCGTCGGCCACGTTTGACCGACCCACCGGGTAGTAGTAGTCCGCCCGTTCCTCCAGCAGCCGCGTCACCGCCAGTTCGGATCGACCCCCGGACCCTGCCGCCCCCACTCTACAGCCCCTTCGAACCTGGTCAGACAGTCAAAGCCATCGGATGGATTGAGACGTGTGTCGGGAAACTCGTCGGTGATCCGGTCTATCGCATGCTCCTCGAACATATTGTCGCGCACGCTTTCGTGCTGGCCGGTCTTGTGGGACTGTCGGTCGGGATAGAAAAGCTCGCGCACGAGCTTATCGATCCGTGCGCGAGTTGGTATGCCTTCTTCGGTTTCCATCTTCTCGAAATCGCCGGTCTCAGTCTCAAAGTCTTCGTTGTCTACGTCGTCGTCATCCTCATCGTTGACCAAGGCGCCAGCGTCCTTAAGCGCTTTTGGATTCGGCTCTGGCGTTAGGCGCTGTTAGTGATCACGCCTTTGGGAACTTCGACAGATTGCCCGCGCCTATCAACGTGAGATGCGATGAGTGCGAGCACGACTACCAGGTCGGACTTTCGCCAGGTTTTATGTGCAGCAGCCTGACTTCTTGTGCAGGCTCGGCTTTATGTGCAAAGCCGACGGCGGGGATGGGGATCAGCGCGAAGTAGGCCTCCGTCTGAGCGTCGACTCCACCCGGCTCGGCCATCGATCGCCGGTCCTGTGTTGCCTCGCGCGGAGCAGCGTGTTAGAAACGCTCATCCAGGAGGCCGCCCCATGGACCTGAACTACTCCCCCGAAGACGTCGCCTTCCGCGCCGACACTCGCCGCTGGCTCGAGGCCAACGTCCCGCGCCAGGATCTGAACACGCTCGGCGAGCGCAAGGAATGGCATCGCAAGCTCTACGACGCCGGCTACGTCGGCATGCTGTGGCCCAAGGAATACGGTGGCCGGGGCGCGACGCCGATGCAGCAGGCGATCGTGCAGGACGAGATGGCGCGCATCGGAGCGCCGCCGACGATCAACGGGCTCGGCATCGGGTTCATCGGCCCGACGATCATCGTCCACGGCACCGACTGGCAGAAGGAACGCTATCTGAAGAAGATGCTCACCGCCGAGGAGATCTGGTGCCAGCTCTACTCGGAGCCGAACGCCGGATCGGATCTTGCGAGCCTGAAGACGCGCGCCGAGGCGCAGGGCGATCACTTCGTCGTCAACGGCCAGAAGATCTGGACCTCGAGCGGCCCGATCGCGGACTGGGGCCTCCTGCTGGCGCGGACCGATCCGGGCGTTCCCAAGCACAAGGGCATCTCCTGCGTCCTGCTGAACATGCGGCAGCCGGGCGTCGACGTGCGCCCGTTGAAGCAGATCACGGGGCACTCGCTCTTCTCCGAAGTCTTCATGACCAATGCGCGGGCCGAGAAGCGGGATCTGATCGGCCGACTCCAGCAGGGCTGGGAGATCGCGCAGACGACGCTCGGTTACGAGCGCGGCGCCAACTCGCTGGGACGTGTCACCCGGTATGCGATCTCGTTCCATCAGCTCGTTCGCGCCACGAAAACGCTGAAGCGGGGCGGCAAGCCACTGATCGAGGACCCCGCCATCCGCGCGAAGATGGGCAAGCTCTACGCCGAGCTCGAAGTCCAGCGCTATGCGAGCCTCCGCATCATGTCCGCCTTGACGATGGGTGAAGCGCCCGGCGCCGCCTCGTCGATCACGAAGCTCTCCTACACGGAGTTCGAGAAGCGCTTCTACGACACCGCGCTCGAGATCCTGGGCCCGTGGGGCCAGCTCATGTCCGCGACGGAGGAGTTCGAGGAGATCGACACATCGTCCGGCGAGCCGGGGACCTGGGCGACCGCATTTCTCTGGTCACGCGCGGGAACGATTTACTCCGGCTCCTCGGAGATCCAGAAAAACATCATCGGCGAGCGCGTGCTCGGGCTGCCCAAGGAGACGCGCGCCGACCGGATGAAAGCGTAAGAACATGGACTTCTCGTTCAGCTCGGACCAGCAGTTACTGAAGAACTCGGCGCATAGCTTCCTCGACGAGCACTGCAAGCCCGCGCTCGTCCGGTCGCTCATCGACGACCCGCGCGGCGAGAGCGAAGCGATGTGGAAAGAGATGGCGCAACTGGGCTGGCTCGGGTTGTCGCTGCCCGAGGCGCATGGCGGGAGCGCGCTCGGCATGGTCGAGACGGCGATTCTCCTCGAAGAGCTCGGACGCGCCGCGTATCCGGGCCCCTACCTTCCGACCGTGCTGGCGGCGACGGCACTCGTGCAAGCCGGAACGACGGCCCAGCAGAATCGCTGGCTCCCCGCGATTGCGGCCGGAAACGCCAGGGCGACCGTGGGATTTCTCGACGCCGGGCTCGACTGGGACGTCGCGGCGGCCACCGAGACGCGCGCCGAACGAAGCGGCACCGGATGGACCCTGTCCGGCACGAAATCGTTCGTGCCCTGGGCGCACGTCGCCGACGTCGTGCTGGTGCCGGCGCGGTCGCCCGAGGGCTTGTCGCTGTTTCTCGTGACGCCGTCGGCGCGGGGCCTCAGCGTGAGACCGATGGCCATGATGGACGTCACCTCGCGCGCCGCAACGCTCGTCCTCGATCGCGTTCCGGTCGACGCGGAGGCGATCGTCGGCGCGCCCGGGACAGCGGCTCCGCTGCTCGCCGCGCTCGTCAGGCGCGGCGCGGTGGGCGCCTCCGCGGAAATGCTCGGCGCGGCGCGGCGCTGCCTCGACATGGCGGTGAGCTACGCGAAGGTCCGCGAGCAATTCGGCCAGCCGATCGGCTCGTTCCAGGCGATCCGCCACAAGTGCGCCGACATGCTGGTCGAGGTCGAGAATTCGCACTCGGCGACGTACTACGCCGCCTGGGCGCTCGATGCGCAGGCCGAGGATCACGACGTCGCCGCGTCCGTGGCGAAGGCGTACGTCAGCGACGCGGCGCGCAAGGTTTGCACCGAGGCGATCCAGGCGCATGGCGGAATCGGCTTCACCTGGGAGTACGACCTGCACCTGTACTTCAAGCACGCCAAGGCCCTGGAAGCGATGTACGGCGACGTCGACTACCATCGCGAGATGATCCTGCGGCGCGTCAGCGCCTAGGCCGCTCCGCCAGTGGCTGACCCCGCCCCACCACTCGACGGCATCCGCGTCGTCGACCTGACGAGCTACATCGCGGGCTCATACGCGACGATGATGCTCGCCGATCTCGGCGCCGACGTCGTCAAGGTCGAGTCGCTCGAGGGCGACTCGTTTCGCGAGCTGCCGGGATTCTTCGGCTGGAACCGCGGCAAGCGGTCGATCGCGCTCAATCTCAAGACGTCCGAGGGGCGCCGCATCGTCGAAGAGCTCGCCACGCGCGGCGACGTGGTGATGGAGAACATGCGGCCGGGCGTCGCGGACCGCCTCGGTATCGGCGACGCGCAGCTCCGCCCGCTCAATCCCCGGCTGATCTACTGCTCGGTCACCGCGTTCGGGTCGACCGGTCCCTACATCGATCGTCCGGGCTTCGATCCGCTGCTTCAGGCGATGGGCGGGCTGATGACCATCCAGGGTTTCAACGGGCCGCCGCAGTACGTCCGCATGGCTCCCACCGACTACTACACGGCGAGCCTTGCGGCCCAGGCGATACTTGCGGCGCTCTTCGTGCGTGAACGGACCGGCCGCGGCCAGCGCGTCGAGACCTCGTTGCTCCAGGGCGTGCTGGCGCTCCAGTCCGGCAACGTGGTCGAGTACGCCGGAAAGCCGACGGTCGCGCGCGACAATCCCACCTACCGTCTCTACCAGGCCGGCGACGGGGAGTGGTTCTTCCTGGCGTGCGGGAACCAGAGCTTCTGGGTGAAGCTGTGCAAGGCCGTCGGCTGCGAAGAGCTCGCGGACGATCCACGCTTCGCGTCCTGGATGCTCCGGATCGACAACCGCGAGGCCTTGCTCCCGATGCTCGAGGCCGCGTTCCGCTCGAAGCCGCGCAGTGACTGGTTGACGATCCTGGCCGTGCACGACATCCCCGCGGCGCCCGTGCAGCCGCTGACGGAATTCATGAAAGACCCGGCGGTGCTCCATCACGACATGATCCACGAGTACGACCATCCCGACGTGGGCCGGCTGCGGCTCATGGGCCAGCCGATCAAGTTCTCGCCCGACGAGACCCGCGATCCCGGTCCGCCGCCGACGCTCGGCCAGCACACGCGGGACGTTCTCCGCGATCTCGGCTACGACGCCGTCTCGATCACCGACCTCGAGACCCGTAGGGTGATCCGTAGCGCGGAGCCGAGGGTGGGATCGGGTCAGGGATGGGGTCAGGGGTCAGGGGCGAGTGAGGTTTTCGAGCCATCGACCCCTGACCCGATCCCTGACCAGATCCCACCCTCGGCTCCGAGCCACCGTTCATGACCTACACGGCCATCACGCACACCGTCGAGGACGGCGTCGCCGTGGTCACGCTGAATCGCCCCGACGTGCACAACGCAATGAACGAGGCGATGCGCCGAGATCTGACCGAATGCTTCACCGCGCTCGCGGTGGATGACGACGTGCGGGTGGTGGTGGTCACGGGCGCCGGTGAGCGCGCATTCTCGGCGGGCGCGGACATCCGCGAATTCGTCGAGCCGCTCGTTCCGGTCCGGTTCCGCGAGCAGCGCAAGCGCGTCGACTTCCGCCAGGCCATGGATCGTTGCCCGCAACCGATCCTCGCGGCGATCCGCGGCTACGCCTTCGGCGGCGGCCTCGAGATGGCGCTCGCCTGTGACGTCAGGATCGCCGGCGAAGGCGCGCAGCTCGGGCTGACCGAGATCAACCTGGCGATCATTCCGGGCGGCGGCGGCACGCAGCGACTGCCGCGCCTCGTCGGTCGCGGCAAGGCGCTCGAGATGATCCTCACCGGCGCTCGGATCTCGGCGGCGGAAGCGCTACGGATCGGGCTCGTCGAACGCGTCGTGCCCGACGCGGAGGTCCTGTCATCGACGCTCGAGCTCGCGCGAAGCATTGCCGCGAAAGCGCCCGTAGCGCTCCGGTACGCCAAGGAAGCGGTCGTGAAGGGTCTCGAGCTGCCGCTCGCCGACGGGTTGCGGCTCGAGAACGATCTCTCCACGCTACTGCGCACCACCGATGACCGCGTCGAAGGCGCCAGGGCCTTCCTCGAGAAGCGGCAGCCCCGCTGGACCGGGCGGTGACGTTCGCGTATTACGCGCGCCTCAGCCGGGCGCAGCAGGCGATCTACCGCAAGAGTGACGCGATCACGGAGCTACGGCTGCCGCGGCCGGCCGACCTGTATCCTCTGGTCGGCGAGCTGGAGACCGCCTTGCGCTCGGAGGATCGGGCCGCGACGCAGGTGGCGACGGAGCGGATCGTTCGCGGCCTGACGACCACGCTCGAGATTGCGCCCGTGCGGGTCGAAGTGCTCGCGGCACGACCGCACGCGAAGTGGGGCGAGCTGCACGGCCTGTACACGATCAGTCCGCGGCAGGCGCCGAAGATCCAGCTGTGGATGCGGACGGCCAAGCAACGCCGCGTCGTGGCGTTTCGAACGTATCTCCGGACGATGCTGCACGAGGTCGGGCATCACATCGATTACACGCGCCTCGGACTCAGTGACTCGCTGCACACCGAAGGCTTCTACAAGCGCGAGTCGAGCTTGTTCCACCAGCTCGTGCCCGACGCGACACCGGCCGCTCGGGGGGAGCGGGACTATGCCGCGATGCCGAGCGCCGAGAAGCTCTGCCGGCTTCAAGACATGCCGGCCCGGCTGGCGACGGCGCTGCGCGGACGCAGCGATGCGGCTCTGTCACGGCGTCCGGAGGCCGACGCATGGTCGGCCAAAGAAGTCGTCTGTCACCTCCGTGATGCCGAAGAACATCTGGCCGGCTGGATCCAGATGCTGCTCGCGATGGACGAGCCGCCGCTGCTCGAGATCAGCTCGGCCGATCGGTGGGTCGAGGATCGCCAGTACGGGCGACAGCACGTGGGCGAAGCATGGAACGCGCTCGGCCGGCGACGCGACGAGACGCTGGCGCTGCTTCAAGGTCTGAGCGCCGAGCAATGGAAGCGAGAGGGTCACCACGCCCGGCGTGGACGCATGACGATCGAGGATCTCGCGACGCTGATGGCGTGGCACGACGACAATCACCTGGACCAGGTCGCCCGGGCCCTGGAGGGCCGAGCGTAGCGTGAGGCACAGCGATGCTATGGGGAGCCTCGACGCGAAAGAGCCTCGACGCGCCGCATCTGGATACAGCCCACCCTCGACAGGAAAGAGCCTCGACGTGCCGCATTTGGATACAGCCCACCCTCGACAGTTGCGGGCTCACGGCCCCCGCTACAAACAGTCACGGCCCCCGCTACAAAAGGGAGGATCATCGATGCCGACGATGGAGGAGTATGCGAAACTGTCGCGCGCGGAGCGGTTGAAGCGTCTCGAGCGCGGCCCGGACGATCTAGCTTCCGCTGTCCGAGGGCAGAGCGAAGCCGCGCTCGCCCGGCGACCGGACCCGAAGAACTGGGCCGCCAAGGAAGTCGTGTGCCACCTGCGCGACACCGAGGAAGGCTTCATGGGACGCTTCGAATACATCCTCGCGATGGACAATCTCAAGCTGCCGGGCATCAACCCCGACCGCTGGGCCGAGGAACGCCAGTACCTCCGGAACGACTGTGGCGAGGCGGTCACCGCCTTCCGCAAGCGCCGTGAGGAATCACTGGCATTCCTCGGGAAGCTGGCGCCCGAGCAGTGGACCCGCGGCGCGATCCATGCCGTCCGCGGGCGCATGACGTTCGACGACTTCGTCACGCTGATGGCCTGGCACGACGAGAACCATCTGGACCAACTGAAGCGCGCCCTCGACGGCCGCGCGTGAAGCTCCCCTCACCCCAGGAGGATTCAATGTCGATCCGAGCACGTCTCACCGCAGCCGTCACGCTCGTGGTCATCGCGCTCGGCGCCTACGCCGGCGCGTCGGCGCAGCTCGCCGAGAAGAAGGCGCTGACGTTGGAGGCCGCCAAGAAGATGGCGACGGCCGCGCACGCCGAGGCCGTGAAGAACAACTGGCGCATGGTCATCGCCGTCGTCGACGAGGGCGGCCATCTCCTGTACCTCGAGCGCATGGACGAGACGCAGACGGGCAGCATCCGCGTGGCCATCCAGAAGGCCCGCTCGGCGGCCGCGTTCAAGCGTCCGACGAAGGTGTTCGAGGATGCGGTCGCCGGCGGCCGCAATGCGATTCTCGGTCTCAGCGGAGCGACGCCGATCGAGGGCGGCGTGCCCATCATGGTCGACGGCAAGCTCATTGGCGCCATCGGGGCGAGTGGAGGGACTGCGCCGCAAGACGGACAGGTCGCGAAGGCTGGCGTGGACGCGCTCGTGACCAAGTAGCCTCGTCTTTCGCATAGGGGGCAGGGGCGGGGGGGGGGGGGGGGGCCCGCGGGGGGGGGGAACCACCCCCCCGCCGGCGCGCCCCCCCCCCCCCCCCCCCCCGCCGCCGCCGCCCC
>JBGPTW010000076.1:0-28060 GCA_041490825.1 Methylomirabilia bacterium
CTCGCCGGTCGCCGGGAAACCCCGCGCCCGCCTCGACCCCCATACGCTCGCCGGTCGCCGGGAAACCCCGCGCCCGCCTCGACCCCCATACGCTCGCCGGTCGCCGGGAAACCCGGCGCCCGCCTCGATACTCCGACAAGCCGCTGCGCCCGCTCCGTTTCCCGCTCGGTGATCGCGGTCCCTGAACCATGGATCTCGGGACCCCGGCCGATCCCCCGCCACTCGCGCAATCTCTGGCCGCCGTGGCGTCGCCGGAGCGGAATCATCCCGGGATGTCGATTCCCCTTAGCATGAGATCGTCGTGAGTTCATCCGCCGCGCGCCCTTCCGGTGCTGGCGCTGTCCAGGCGCCGGGCGTCATTCTCGCTTCCGCGTCGCCCCGGCGGCGAGAATTGCTCGGCCGGCTCTGCGCCGACTTCATCGTCCGCCCGAGCGCTGTCGACGAGATTCTCGAGCCAGGGCCGATCGCCGAGGCCGTTGCCCGCCTCGCACTCGAGAAGGCGCGCGCGGTCGCGAGCGAGCTCGCGAGTGGGATCGTGCTGGGCGCCGATACCGTTGTCGTCATCGACGGCGAGCCGCTCGGCAAACCTACAAGTCCGGCGCACGCTCGGGCGATGCTGGAGCGCCTCCGCGGGCGAACCCACGACGTCATGACCGGCGTGGCGGTGGTCGATGCGGCGACCGGTCGATCAGCCGCAACGCTGGCGGTCAGCCGCGTGCTGATGGCTGCGTACGGCGCCGACGTGATCGAGGCGTATGTGCGAAGCGGTGAGCCGCTCGACAAGGCCGGTGGCTACGCCATCCAGGGGTTCGGTGGCGAGCTCATCGCCGGGCTCGTCGGGTCCTACAGCAATGTCGTCGGGCTCCCGCTCCGAGCCACCGCGGCGCTTCTGCGCGAGTTCGGAGTCGTGCTCAGGCCGGAGGCCGGGATTTGAGCGCGCGGCGAAGCGGCTCGAGGCGAAGCATGTCTTGAGGACGCGAGAGGTTCAGCGTACGCGGCAGCGGCAGATGGGCTCGGACGATATCGGCGGTGTGGCGGATGGCCTCCGGCGACACGAGGCCGTTCTCGAGATAGATCCCACGAATCGTCTCGAGCCACGGCTCGAAGTCGTGTCCAAGCGTGAGTACCGGCTGAGGCATCTGGGCCGCCAGCGCCGCAGCGTCCTCGCTGGCGATGAGACGCTCCGCCGCGAGGACGGCGCGCGCAAAGGCTGCCAGCTCGCCATCCTTGGCGCTTCGATCGCCGTGGACGAACACCGCAGCGTTGACGGTTGGGGCGCCGAGTGCGTGGCCCACGGCCCGTGGCGATCGGAAGTCCAGGAGCATGATCGCCCGGCCGGACGTGACGAGCCGCGTCGCCACGGGATCGTTCAGGAAGCCGGCGGCGATCTCCCCGGCCTCGAGCGCGGTGGCGACGCCACGAGCGCCGAGGGACACCAGGTCTACCTTCGCCGGATCGAGCTTCGCCCGTGCCAGCGCAGCCTGGAGCCACGTCTGTTCCGGGCCGCCGGGAGATGCCAGCCCGATTTTCTCGCCGGCCAGATCGCGGACGGACTTCACCGGGGTTCCGCCGCCGCGTCCGAGCAAGACGACGGGCGGCGCTGCCGTCAGCCCGAACACGACGCGTGGCGAGGGGACGCCGGCGCGCTGGCCGAAGCGGAGCATCGCCTCGAGCGACGTGGCCGCGAGGTCGACCTGGCCCTGGGCCAGCGCCTCGGCGGCGCCCGATTCAGCGCGCGTGGAGCGCACGTCGACGGACAATCCTTCGCGGGCGTAGTAGCCGGCGGTCTCGGCCAGACGGATCGGAAGATATTCGGCTGACGTCGGTGGAGCGCCGATGGCGATCGTCAGCTGGAGGAGGAGAATGACGCCGAGCACCCGGTCAGCGCCTCCGGTGCTCGCTCGCTGGCGCCGGATTCCGGGGCCGCCACGCGATCCCATCAAGGCCCGGCTGCTTCGGCTCTACCGGAGTCTGACCGAGCAGTTCGGTCCCCAGCGCTGGTGGCCTGCCCGGACACCGTTCGAGGTTGCCGTGGGCGCGATCCTCACGCAGAACACGGCGTGGATCGGTGCCGCGCGCGCCATCACCGAGCTTCGCCGCCGGCGACTCTTGACTCCGGCCCGTCTGGCGACCGTGTCGGAAGTCGAGCTTGCTCGCTTGATTCGATCGGCCGGGACGTATCGCGTGAAGGCTCGTCACGTCAAAGCCTTCACGCGCTGGTTGCTCGGCCGCTTCGGGGGGCGGTTCCGTGGCCTCGAAGGCGAGCCGCTTGCCCCCCTGCGGCGCGAGCTGTTGCGCGTGCCCGGCCTCGGTCCGGAGACCGCTGACGCGATTCTTCTCTACGCGGCCGGCCGTCCGGTGTTCGTGGCCGACGCGTACACGCGGCGGGTGCTCGCGCGCCACCGCCTCATCAGTGCTCGGGCCGGCTACGACGAAACCCGGGCCTTCATCGAGACGCATCTGCCCTCCGATCCGGTCCTCTTCAACGAGTACCACGCTCTCCTGGTCGCGGTCGCCAAGTCTCACTGCCGCGCCGTCGCTCACTGTGCCGGATGCCCGCTGCGCTTCGATCTCCGGGGCAGGTTTCCTGCTCCTCTCCGGGGCAGGTCTCCTGCTCCTCTCGGGAGCACGCCTGCGGCGAGCATCAACGCTGTACGAACTTCTCGATCAGCGTCGCGAGCCGTTCGGCTGCGTCAGGGATCGCGAGGCCGCGCGCGCGCTCGCCCATCTCCTTGAGCCGCCGCGGGTCGGCGAGGAGAGTCGTCACCTCGCCAAGCAGACGCTCGGGCGTGAGTGCCGACTGAGGCAGAACGACGCACCCGCCGGCGCGCTCCACCAGCCGCGCGTTCGCAGTCTGCTCGTCGCCCCGAGTGGCGGGGAGCGGCACATACACGGCCGGGACCCCGAGGTGACAGCACTCGTTGAGCGTGCCGGCGCCTGATCGGCTGATCAGGAGCGCCGCGGCGGCATAAATGTCCGCGAGCTCCGCGGCGATGTACGGCGCGACGTGATAGCGCGCGGCGAGCGTCGGCGGCAGCGCCGATCGTCGAGCCTCGAGCCAGGCGCGGTCTCCAGTGGTCGGATTGTCGCCGCACTGATGAATGATCTGCGCTTGCCCTAGCAGCGGCTCGAGGACCTCGCCGACGATCCGGTTGAGACGGTGAGCGCCCTGGGCGCCGCCGGTCACGTAGATCAGCGGCAGAGCCGGGTCGAGACGGTAATGGGCGATCGCGTCCGCTCGCGATCCCGCGCGGAGCTCGGGCCTCAAAGGATTGCCTGTCACGACAGTTCGCGCGCGCCGGAAGTAGGACGCCGAGTCGGGATACGTCAGGGCCACACGACTCGCCAGGCATGCCGTGAGCCGATTGGCGAGACCGGGCACCGCGGTCTGCTCGTGAACGATGATCGGCACACGGATGAGCGCCGCCGCCACGACGACGGGAAGCGCCACGAAACCGCCGGTGCCGAACACGACCGACGGGCGGAGCCGCGCCAGTAGCGCGCTGGACCGCATCACGCCCGCCGGAACATTGACGGCGACGTCCGTCAGGTTCTTCCACGACCAGTATCGGCGCAGCTTGCCCGTCGGGATCGCGAAGTACGGGATTCCGGTTTCAGGAACGCGGCGCGCTTCGATACCCGCGCGGCTGCCGATCCAGGCGCAGGAGATCGAACGGGATCGCAGCACTGCCGCTACCGCAAGGCCTGGACTCGTGTGACCGCCGGTACCACCACCCGCGATCACGACGGCGACCCGACCGATGGCCGGCGTCAACCGGCGGCCTTGTCCCGATGGCGTTCGAGAGCCAGCTCGATGAGCCGTTCGATCAGTGCGCCGTAGCTGAGTCCCGACGCCTCCCACATGCGGGCATAGCCGCTCGTCGCCGTGAAGCCGGGAATGGTGTTGATCTCGTTGACCAGCACCCGGTCGCCTTCGAGGAAGAAGTCCACGCGCGCCATTCCGGCGCAGTCGACCGCCCGGTACGCGGCGACGGCGAGCGCGCGGATGCGCTCGGTCGTCTGCGGCGTCAAGACGGCGGGCACGACGACCTGCGCCTGGCCTTCGACGTACTTCGTCGCGTAGTCATACCACTCGGCGCCGTGCACGATCTCGCCGGGCAGCGAGGCGATCGGCTCGTCGTTTCCGAGCACGCTCACCTCGATCTCGCGCGCCTGGACGGCGCGCTCGACGACGATCTTGCGGTCGTGCCGCGCTGCCTCGTCCAGCGCCGCCGGGAGCTCGTCGCGGAAGCGCACCTTGCTGATGCCAACGCTCGAGCCAAGGTTCGACGGCTTCACGAAGCACGGGAAGCCGATCGTCCCGGCGATGCGGGCCAGCACATCGTCGCGCCTGGCGCGCCAGTCCTTCCGAAGGACCACCTCGTGATCGACGATCGGGAGACCGTAGGCGCGAAACATCGCCTTCATCGCGACCTTGTCCATGCCGACGGCGGAGGCCATCACGCCGGCGCCGACGTATGGCACATCGGCCAGCTCGAAGACGCCCTGGATGGTGCCGTCTTCACCGTAGGGTCCGTGGAGCATGATGACGACGACGTCGAGGCCCTGGCGAAGCTCGGCCGGAAGCCCGCCGGCCGGTTCGGTGCGGCCGAGCGCCCGCGTGGCGCCTTCGTCGTGCGCTTCGGCCCGGTCGGCGAGCGCTTTCTTGACGGCGCCGTCGGCATCGCCCGAGGGCAGCGCCCGCCGCGCCTGCTCGGCGAGCGCCCGGAGCGGATTGTCACCGACCATCCAGCGCCCGTCGCGCGTGATGCCGATCGGTACGACGCGGTGCCCGCTCGTTTCGAGCGCTGCGATCACGGAGGCGGCCGAGGCGAGTGAAACCTCGTGCTCACCCGAGCGGCCGCCGAACACGACGCCCACGCGCAAGGGTGACATACGGCGATTCTAGCAGCCGGTCTACGCAGCTTCGAAGCGGTCTTGTGTGAGCGCGACCGGTCCACGAGGCTCAGCGAGCCGCACTCGCTGCCCCAAGCACAAGAGCGCGTCAGTCACCACGCCGTTGCTCGAGGCGCCAGCGCCGCCATGCGTCGAGGCGGCGGGCGAGGTCGGCCTCCAGGCCACGGTCCGTCGGTCGATAATACTGGCGCCCGCGAAGGGCTTCCGGCAGGTGCTCCTGGTAGACGCGCGCCTCGGGAGCGTCGTGCGCGTATTGATAGCCGGCGCCGTACCCGAGACCCTTCATGAGTCGGGTCGGCGCGTTCCGGATATGCAGTGGCACGGGCTCGGCTGGCCGCTCGCGCACGTCGTCGCGCGCGGCCTCGTAGGCCACGTACGCGGCATTGGACTTCGGCGCGAGGGCCAGGTACAGCGTCGCCTGCGCGAGCGCCAGCTCACCCTCGGGCGAGCCGAGAAAGTTGTAGGCGTCCTTTGCCGCGAGTGTCACCATCAGCGCCTGAGGATCGGCGTTGCCGACGTCCTCGGACGCAAACCGGACGAGTCGGCGTGCCACGTAGAGCGGGTCCTCGCCGGAATCCAGCATCCGCGTCATCCAGTAGAGCGCGGCGTCCGGATCGGAATCCCGAAGTGATTTGTGGAGCGCGGAGATGAGGTTGTAGTGCTCTTCGCCGGACTTGTCGTAGAGCAGCACCTTCTTCTGCGCGGCGTCTCGAATCGTCGCGTCGGTCACGCGCCGACGGCCTCCGTCCGGCCGGGTCAGCGTCACGGCGACCTCCAGCACGTTGAGCGCGGTGCGGGCGTCACCGTTCGCCAGCCGCGCGACGAGTCGCCACGCCTCGTCGGTCACCTCGGCGCCGCTGCGGCCCAGGCCCCGCTCCGTGTCGCCGAGGGCGCGCCCGAGCAGCGCGACGACCTGATCCTCGCCGAGCGGCTGGAGGACGTACACCCGGCAGCGCGACAGGAGCGCCGAGTTGACCTCGAACGACGGATTCTCGGTGGTGGCGCCGACGAGCACGATCGTGCCCTTCTCGACGTGCGGCAGGAACGCATCCTGTTGCGCGCGGTTGAACCGATGGATCTCGTCGACGAAGAGAATCGTGCGGGTGCCGCGCCGCGCGCGTTCCGCCTGGGCCTCGGCGATCACCTGACGGATCTCCTTCACCCCGGACAGCACGGCCGAGAACCCGACGAACTTGGCGCCGGTGATCTGCGCCATCAGCGAGGCGAGCGTCGTCTTGCCGGAGCCCGGCGGGCCCCAGAGAATCATCGAGTGCAGCTCCCCCGTCTCGATCGCCGTGCGGAGCACGCGGCCTGGCCCGAGAAGATGCTCCTGACCCACGACCTCGTCGAGCGTGCGCGGGCGCATGCGGTCGGCCAGCGGCGCGTTCGGAACTGCCGGCACGGCATCGGGCGTGTCGTCGAAGAGATCCATCGCTCTTATCGACCGCCGTTCCGGGCGGCGAGCCACGCGGGCAGCGCTGCCAGATCGCGGAGCCGCGCGACCGGCGTGACCTTCCATCGCTCGAGGTCCGAGTCTCGCGATCGGTACGCGATGAACGGCAGACCCGCCGCGGCGGCGGCCAGCCCGTCGACCCACGAGTCGCCGACGACCACCGCGTCGTCCGAGGGACCGAGTCGCTCGGAGATCACACGCCAGCCGTCAGGATCGGGCTTGAGCGCGCGCATCTCGTCGCGCGTCACGATGAGATCGAAGTGGGGCGTCAAACGGAACCGGTCGAGGACGGTCGTCGTGACCTCGGCGGCGTTGTTGGTCCACAGCGCGGTGGCGAACCCCGTGTCCCGGGCGCCGACCACCGCGGCGAACGCGCCGGGCTCCAGCGAAGCGTCGTCGAGCGCGCGGCGTTCGTGATCCAGGGCGATTCGCCAGAGCGCCGGCTCGAGCGCCGGCGTCGTTTGCTGGCAGTGCGCGATCAGCTCGCCGACCCGGTAGCGCTCGCCGCGCTCGGGGAGGGGGCCACGCGCGCGCTCGAGCCAGGCCCGCATGTCCAGCGCCATGGCAGTCAGGTCGAGCGAGGAGCGGACGAGCGTGTGATCGAGGTCGAAGATGCAGAGCCGCACGGCTGACCGTACCATACCCATGCTACGATAGATGAGATCATCATGACGCGCCGGATGTCGCTCGCGTCGGCGTTCCTGCTGGTCCTGCTCACGCTCTCCATCCCTCCTGCTCTCGCACTGGAGGAGAACGAGCGGCTCTGGCTCGTGGGCGAGCGGGCCTTCGCGGACAATCTTTTCCCTCTCGCCGCCCGCGCGCTCGATCGCTTCGTGACGCGGTATCCGGACGACAGCCGGGTGCCGCAGGCCTTCCTGCTGCTCGGCCGGGCTCGGCTGAGCCTGAACGACAACGAAGGTGCGCTCGACGCATTCCGCCGCGCCGGGAAACTCACGCCGCCGCCGGGTCAACCGATGGAGGCGCGTTTCTGGGAGGCGGAGGCGCTCTTCCGGCTGAAACGATATCAGGAAGCCCGCGCCGCGTACGACGACGTGATCCGGACCAACGCGGCGGCTCCGTTCGCGGCCGACGCGCTCTACGGATTCGGCTGGACCGAGCTCGAGATGAAGCGACCGGACCCGGCGGTCACCGCGTTCCGGGAATTCTTGCAATCGTGGCCCGACAATCGTCTGGCGCCGTCGGCGACGTACCAGCTTGCCCGGGCGCTCATCGAGCAGAAGAAGTACAAGGACGCGATCCCGCTGCTCGCCGGGTTCTCCAAGAAATACCCCGATCACAAGCTCGTCGCCGACGCCCAGTACCTGCTCGGGTGGACGAAGATCCGAGCCGGCGATACCAAGGGCGGCGTCGCCGATCTCAAGGCTTTCGTCGAGGCGTATCCGACCCACGAGCTGAGCGCGGACGCGAGAAAACTGGTCACCAGCACGGCCGCACGCAGCGGCGACAGGAGCGAGCTGCAAGAGACCTACGCCTCGCTCATGAACCAGAACCCTCCGACGCCCGAAGGTTTGGCGGAGGCCGTCAGCGTGGCCGGTCGACTCGGGCGGGTGCATGATCAAGAAGCCGCGTGGAAGAAGATGGCCGCCGAGTTCCCCACGCATCCGCTCACGCGCAAGCTGGCCTTCGACCTGGCCAGCTCCGCATTCAAGCGCAAGGATTGGAGCCAGGCGGTGACGCTCGGCGAGAGTGCGGCGCGGAGCGATGACGAATCGACGAAGGCCGAGGCCTGGTTGCTCGTCGGAGAATCTGATCTCAAGCTGAAGCGCTTCGCCGCCGCGGTCAAAGCGTTCGAAGCGGTCGGCGCGGTCGATGGCGTGGACGGCGGTGTGCGGTACCGCGCTCTGGCGGGGCTCGGGCTGGCGCGGGAGGAGCAGAAAGAGTTGCGCGCCGCGCTCACGGCCTACGAGTCGGTCGCGAGCAAGAGTCCCGATGCTGCCTTGCGGGAGTGGGCGCGTGAGCGTGCGGGCGCCGTGAGGGCTCGCCTCGGCACGAAATCGCCGACGAAACCGCCCGCCGTCAAGCCGAGGAGAAGCTCATGAAACCGTGCGCCGTCCGCGCTCGTGTGGTGGGGATAGTGCTCATGGCAATTGCTCTGACCGCCACGTGCGCGCACGCGGCATCGGTCTTGCCGCTGACACCACCGCCACCCGATCTCACGACGCTCGTTCCGTTCGCGAGCGCGCCACTCGACAAGCCTCCGGTCAGCGTGGCGGACGTCGCGCTCCCGGCTCCGCCAGGCTCGATGCCGACCGTGCCGCCGGCGCCGCTGGTGCTGCCGACCGCCGAGCGACCGGTGGCGTTCATGACTCCACCGACCACACTGCCGTGCTTTGGCGCCTTCTTCGGCATCGCGATCCAGTCGCTCGAATGCGGCAAGGTGCGCTTCCAGAAGGGTGAGTACGCCGACGCGGTCAAGGCGCTCGAGCACGCGGTGAAGAATGCGGACGATCGCCAGACGCGGGTCCAGTCCCGCTACTGGCTCGGCGAATCGTTATTGCGCCTCGACAAGCTATCGGAGGCCGACTGGGCTTTCCGCCAGGGCATCGGTGAGGCGGTCGGGCTCGAGTACCAGATCTGGTCCGGACACGCGGCGGGTTGGATGGCGCTGCGGCTCCGCGATCCGGCGCGAGCGTACGACAGCTTCACCAAGGTGCTGGCCGGCGCCGTCCCGTCCACGATCGACGGGTGGGCCCGTCATGGTCTCGCCCTGTCGCTCTACGGGCTCGGTAGGTATGCCGAGGCCGAGAAAGTCTGGGCTGATTTGACCGCGCGGGGCCTGCCGCCCGCGCTCGCTCGGGATGTCCTGTTCTGGCATGGCGACACGCTGGGACGTGTCGGCGAGTACGCCCGTGCCGAGAACGAGATCAAGACCTTCATGCAAGGCGGACCGCATCCACTGCTCGACGCGGGCGTGGTACGACTCGGATGGTGGGCGCTCGCGGCCGGCCACGCCGGATCGAGTGCAGCGACGTTCAAGACCTACCTCACCGCGCCGGCGCGCGGCGCAGCGCCGAAGGCCGAGCAAGACTGGGCTGAGGCCGGTCTGGCGCTGGCGCTTGCGGGGTCCGGCAACTGGGATGGTGCCCGCACTGCGGCGAGCTCGCTCGGGCGACGGAAACCCGACCTCGCGCTGCCGGTCGGGCTCAGGCTGATCCAGTCAGCCGTCGCCGCGAAGAAGACGGCGGAGGCGCAAGCCATCGCCCAGGAGCTTCTCGGCGGAACGATCAGTTCGCCAGTGCGAGCGTGGATTCTGTTGATGAACGGTGAAGCGCTCCGCATCGACGGCAATCGTGATGACGCCCGCATCCAGTACGACTTGGCGCAGAAGGCCGATCCTGGCTCGGCGCTGAGTGCCAACGCCGCCTTCAGGCTCATCCAGACGGAGTTCGAGACGCGAGACTTCGCGCAGGCCACCACCGATCTCGCGAGCTTGCTTCAGTCGCCGCTCCCGCCGGGGCTGCGGGCCTCCACGCTGCTGCTTCAGGGAGAAGCCGCGTACCGGGGCGCGAAATATCCCGCCGCGGCCGCGGCGTTTCGCCGCGTGGTCGTGGAATTTCCTCGAGACCCGCAGGCGCCGATGGCGCGGCTGTCGTTGCCGTGGATCGCGCTCCGCCAGGGTCGTAACGACGAGGCGCGGGATCTCTTTCTCGAGTTCGCGAAGATGCTGCCGGACAATCCGTATGCGGCCGACGCGTTGGTGCTGGCGTCGGAGCTGACCCTCGACGCCGGCGACTTCGCCGGCGCGCGCCAGCAGCTCGAGCAAATCATCGGCCTGTATCCCACGCAGCCGCGAACGGATTTTGCGCGGCTGAACCGCGGAATTCTGATGGTCCGCTCGGGCCAGCCGATCGAGGCGGCGCCGCTCCTGCGCGACTGGATTGCCCGGGCGCCGTCGCCGCCGCTCCTCGGGCGAGCGCACGCGGCGCTCGGAGCGGCGCTCCTGGAATCGAACCGACCGGCCGAGGCGGAGAAGGAATTCCGGGCCGCTCAGCAGGAAGGCCTCGGCGCGTTCGCGACTCTCGGGCTGGGCGCAGTCGCGCTCGTCCAGGGTCGTCTCGACGACGCCACGAAGGCGCTGACGGACGCGCGAGACACGGGCACTGCCGCCATCGGCGCTGCCGCCGATTACGGTTTGGCCGCTGTGGCGTTCCAGCGCGGCGCGGTGAAAGAGTTCAAGGAACCGGCCCTGGCGGCGTTGAACCGGTCGCCGTCAGGTCCCATGGCGCCGCGGCTGCTGTACCTTCTCACCGGCATGGCGGTCGAGGAGAAGGATCTCACCACGGCGCTCGACACGGCGAAGAAGCTCGTGGCGCAGTTCCGTGACGACGAGGCGGCTGACGATGCGCTCCAGCGTGTCGGATCCGAGGCCGGGACGTTGCGGAACTGGGCGGTCGTGTACGAGGCGTATTCGCTCCTGCGCCAGCGCTACCCGACCAGCCCGTTCGTCGCCGAGACGAAGTACCTGCTGCCCGAGGCGGCGCTGCAGACCGGGCGCGCCGCCGAGGCACGTCGCGACCTGGAACGGCTGGTGACCACGGCGCCAAACGACGGGCAGGCGTGGATTCTCCTGGCGCGCGCGCGCGAGGCCACCGGCGATCCGGGCGCCGCCCTCGAGGCCTACGCGCACGCCACTACTGGTGGGGAGTGGAGCCGGGAAGCGTGGCTGGGCCAGGCCAGACTTCTGGCGCTCGAGAAGCGCGGCGCCGAGGCGCGCACGGTGGCCGACCCGCTGCTCAAGAGCGACGACCAGGTCGTGGTGGCCGAAGCGGCGTACACCATCGGTGAGAGCTACCGCGGTGAAGGCGATCTGCTGGCGGCCACGGAGTACTACATGACCGCAGCCTACCTCGCGCCGGACTCGTTGTTCGGCCGCCGATCGCTGCTCGCCGCCGGTCAAGCGTTCGCCGCCCTGAAGCAGCCCGATGCCGCGGCGATCGTCTACCGAAAATTGTTGGCGCAGGCCACCGTGCCGGCTGACCTCGCCACCGCCGCGCGCCAGGGACTGCAGGCGGTCGGACGTGTGGAGAAGCCATGAAGGGTTACGGGGGGCGTCTCTTGTTCGTGGACGTCACCACGGGGACCTCGCGCGTTGTCCCGCTCGAAGAATCGTTGGCGCGAGCGCTTCTGGGCGGCAATGGCCTCGCGGTACGCCTGCTGCTCGATCATGTCCCGCCGGGTACCGATCCGTTCGATCCCGCCAATGCCATCGTCTTCAGTGTCGGGCCCATCACCGACACGACAGTGCCTGGCAATAGCCGCGCGTGCGTCGCCTCGAAGTCGCCGTTGACCGGCCTCTTCTTCGACTCGACATTCGGCGGTCGGTTCCCCGCGACGCTGAAGCGCACGGGCTTCGATGCGGTGCTCATCACGGGTCGGGCGCCCCGGCACTCCTACCTGTCGATCACCGAGGCCGGCGCCGAGCTGAAGCCGGCTGCCGATCTCTGGGGCCGCACGACGCGCGACGCGGTCAACGCCATCATCGCCGCTGACGGGTCCGATACCGATGCGATCGCGATCGGCCCTGCGGGCGAGCGGGGCGTCCGCTTCGCGGCGATGGCGCACTACTGGAAGAATCGCGAAGGCGTGGCCGGTCGCGGCGGACTCGGCGCTGTTCTCGGATCGAAGAATCTCAAAGCCGTCTGCGTCAAGGGTGCTCGCAAGACCGAGATAGCGGATCCCGGCCGGCTGAAAGCGCTCCTCGAGCGCACGCGCGAACCGCTCAAGACCGGCACGCAGGCCCTCACGACGTTCGGCACGCCGTTTCTCGTGGGCCCGATCAATGCGCTCGGAGGACTGGGCGCGTACAACCTGAAGCACGAGGTGTTCGACGACGCCGCGCGCGTCGACGGCCGCGAGATGAAGACGCATTACCACGATCGGGACACCACGTGCCTGAAATGCCCGGTGGCGTGCGGCAAGCAGTATGCGATCTCGAGCGGCGAGTTCGCCGGCACGCGCGCGAAGATGCCGGAGTACGAGACGATCTTTGCGCTCGGCCCGATGCTCGGCAACGCCGATCCCGAGTCGCTGATCCTTGCCAACGACCTCTGCGATCTTCTCGGGATGGACACCATTTCGATGGGCGTGACGCTGGCGTTCGTGGCCGAGGCCGTGGAGCGGGGCTGGCTCACCGAGCGCGAGATCGGCCTCCCGTTCGCCTGGGGCGACTGGCGCGGCATGCTGCGGCTCGTGGAGATGACGGCGCGGCGAGAGGGCTTCGGCAACCGGCTCGCCGAAGGCGCGTGGCGGCTGGCGGAGTCCGTCCATCCCGAGGCGACGCGCCTGGTGTACGCCGTGAAGCGGCTCGAGCTGCCGGCGCACTCCGCGCGCGCGCTGAAGGGGATGTCGATCGGGTACGCGACGGCGACGCGCGGTGGGAGCCACCACGACACGCGTCCGACGCCGCAGTACGCCCAGGGCTTCGATCGCCGGGGCGTCGCGGACAAGCCGGCGTTCGCCGTCCGCAGCCAGCACTTCACGGCGATCGGCGATTCGCTCGTGCTGTGCCGATTCACGTCCGAGCGCGGATTCGGTCTCTTCGTGGACGAACCGTATGCCGAAATGGTGAGCGCGGTCACGGGTTGGAAGGTCGACGTCGACGAGCTCGAGCGAATCGGCGAGCGCATCATCAATCTCGAGCGCCTGTTCAACGTGCGGGAAGGCGTGCGGCGAGCCGCCGACATGCTGCCGTGGAAAGTGATGCACGAGCCGATACCGGCGGGACCGTCAGCCGGGATGTACTGCCCGCCGGATGAGCTCGCCGCGATGCTCGACGAGTACTATCGCCTGCGCGGTTGGGACGGCGACGGCGTGCCGACGCGGGAACGGCTCGCTGCGCTCGGCGTCTGATCAGGGCGAGCGATGATACGAACGGCCGCGTCGCTCATCCGAGGAAAACCTGACGCCATCGTGGAAGCGATCACGGCCGAGGGACGATTGGAGCGCTGGTTCTCTACTACATGAGCGAGCGCCGTCGTGAAGAGGCGCCCGCGGCGTCCGCCGTCGCGGCGGTCGGCCTGAAGGAGGCTCCCCATGCTGCATATCGTTGAGTCCACGAAGTCGATCGATCAGCTGGCCGCGGATCTCGACGCGGCGGTCACTCGCAACAAGTTCGGCGTCCTCGGCACGCACGATCTCACGGCGAAGATGGCCGAGAAGGGCGTCCCGTTCGCGCGCCAGTGCCGCATCGTCGAGGTGTGTAACCCGCATCAGGCGAAGAAGGTGCTGGAGGCGAATCTCGAGATCTCGACGGTGCTGCCCTGTCGCATCTCGATCTACGAGGAGGCGGGCCGCACGAAGCTGGCGACGATCAAGCCGACCGCGCTCCTCGCGCTCTTCCCGAATCTCGAGCTGAAGCGCGTGGCCGAGGAGGTGGAAGCGACGATCGAGCAGATCATGGCCGAGGCCGCGCGCTGATGTCGCTCGAACGCTGGATCCGCCTCATCGCGGGAACGTTCGTGATCGTGTCCGTCACGCTCGGCTACGTGCACAGCGCGTACTGGCTGCTCTTCACGCTGTTCGTGGGCGTCAACCTGTTCCAGTCGGCGCTCACACGCTGGTGTCTGATGGAGGACATCCTCCGGAAGCTCGGCGTCGGTACCGAGTCATCGAGACCCGTCTGAAGCACGCGCTGGACCGCGTGCGGCTCGCGCTGATCGAGGCTCGCGTCACGTTCTCCGACGTGAACGGGCAGTCGTTCTCGGCGCGGACGACATCCTGACGGCCCACGACTCGCGGGCGCGTTTTCGGGCACGTCGGCCAATTTCGAGATTGACCACACGCCGCAAGTCCGCGAGAATCCACACACGGGCGGATAGCTCAGCTGGGAGAGCGCAGCCCTTACAAGGCTGAGGTCGCAGGTTCGATCCCTGCTCCGCCTACCACGCATCACGGTGGACTTTTTTCCCGCTTTCTTTCACGCCCGGTCGCATAGCCTCAGAATCCCCCGAAAACACCCCGAATCACCCCCCGAAGTGGCAACGGCTGAGCGTCGAGGAGCCATCGGACCACTTGCTGTCCCTACTGCGCGCCTTCCGGCTCAGCCGACGAGAGCAGTCCGTCGTTCTCGCGGTTCTGCTCGCGGAAGCGGAGGAGCCTGTCGAACTGAACCTGCCCCCGCTTTGGTAGACACCCCAGATCGCACGAAAGTTCGGTAGGAGTGTGTCATGGCCAAACGCAAACGGCGGTCGTTCACAACAGAGTTCAAGGCGTTCACTACAAGTCTGAGTCTTCAAGGACTCTAGCGACGCCCGCGCCTTCGCAGCACGTCGCCGATCGTGTCCAGGAGCGCGTCCGGATCGATCGGCTTCGACACGTAGGCGTCGCACCCGGCGGCCAGCGAACGTTCACGATCACTGTCGTACGCGTGCGCGGTGACCGCGATGATCGGGATCGCGCGCCAGCGCGGCGCGGCGCGCAGCTCGCGCGTGAGCTCCAACCCATCGGTCGGCCCCTGGATCGAGAGATCCATGAGGACGAGCTGGATCGGCTCGCGCTCGAGCACTCGCCGCGCCTCATCGGCGCTCGCGGCCACGTGGATGTCCAGCTTGCGGCCGCACAGGTGACGCATGAAGATCTGCGTCGTGGGATCGTCCTCCACGAGCAGCGTCGGAACTCGCGGATGGTCGGCGGTTTGACTCGCCGGATGGCTGGCCTGTGGCTCGCCGATCGATTCCACCATCGAGGCGGGCGCGAGCGAAAATGAGAGCGTGAACAGGGAGCCCTCGCCCTTCACGCTCTCGACGCTGATCCGACCGCCACTGGCCTCGACGAACTTCTTGGCGAGCACCAGGCCGAGTCCCGCGCCTTCGAACGGACGACCGTAGCCGCCCTGTTCCTGTGCGAACGCGTCGAAGATGCGCGGCAGGAACTCCTGGTCGATGCCGATGCCCGTGTCGCGCACGCGCACCTTCGCGCCGCCGTCGCCACCACGCTCGAGCCGCACGTCCACGGCACCGTCGCACGTGTATTTGATCGCGTTCTCGATCACGTTCGTGAGGGCCTGCCGCACCGCGTACGGATCGGCGACGATCCAGAGCGGGTCCGGCGCCATCGCGAGCGTCAGCGTCAGGCCCTTCCTGTCCGCCAGCACACGCAGGCTCTCGACGCACGATTTGAGCGTGTCGCCGAGCGCCATCGGCTGGGACGTGAAGCGGAAATCTTCAAGGTGGAATCGCGACATGTCGATAATCTTGTTCACGGTCTCGAGCAAGTGCCGTCCCGCTCCGTGGATCTGCGTCAGGAACACCTCTTCGTCCGGATGCAGCCGTGCCGCGGCCCGTTTCTCGATCAGCCGGCTGTAGCCGAGGATCACGTTCAATGGCGTGCGGATCTCGTGGCTCACGTTTGCGAGGAACTCGGACTTCAGCCGATTGGCCCGCTCGGCTTCGCTCCGGGCGGCGCGCAGCGCCTCGTCGGCTTGCTTGTGGGCGGTGATGTCGCGAACGACGATGAGCCGACCCGGAGAGCGATCTCCCTTGCCGCGCAACGGACTGATCTGGAGATCGAGCCAGCGCCGCCCCTGTGCCGTCTCGACCTCGACCTCGCCTCGCGCTTCGGAAACGTCGCGATAACGCTCCACGACGTCCGGCCACGAGGCAAGCAGCTTCCGTGCGCTCTCCCCGACGATCGCCTCGTTGGCGACGCCGATCATGCGACGCGCCGCCGGGTTGATGTCGACGACCCGGTTCCTCGCATCCAGCACGAACACGCCGTCGGCCATGCTTTCGATGACGGCGTGCCGAGCCACCGGGACGAGGTCGAAGACCCGGAAGCGGAAGATTCCCCACACGTACAGGAGCGCGGCGAGCGTGAACGCCAGCGGCGTCGGATCGACTCCGCGGAGTGGACTCCTGCCGCTCAGATAGAGTCCGTTGCTGATCCAAGGCACGAGCAGTCCCGCCACGAGCGCAGCGGTCTGCGAACGGTAGATGCCCGGCGCACGCAGGATCGCGCGGAACAACACGATGGTGCCGGCAAGGTTAAGGACGTACGTGTACGTGGCCGCGATCCAGAACCATGGACCGTGGCCGTACACGAGCGCCGCTCCCAGCGTTCCCGATGACGGTGTGATCCAGCTCCAGACGAGATGGTGGGAGTCGTTTGTCCACACGAGAGCCAGGGTGACGACCGGGACGATCCCCAGAAGCGCGAGACGCGTTCGCGTGAGCCACTCGGCCCGGCCGGTGTACGCGAGGACGAAGATCAACCAGAACACCGACACGCTCATGATGCCGACGTACTCCAGCTTCGCGCAGAGCATCTTCCTGAGCGGATCGACCGACGCGTGCTCCATCGCCGCGCCTGCCGCCCACTCCGCGGCGGCGAGAACGAAGAGCGCGAACGGCACCGCCCCGGGTGTCGTCCGCCGTCGCCACACGACGAAGATGAGAACGACCGACAGGATCGCGGCGAGACCGAGGACGAGGGAGTACGGCGAGTACTGCCAGCCCGTCGTGGCGTCTAGTCCCGATTGCACGACCGCTATCGTAGCGGAAACGGCTGCTGCGCGATGCGGTGTCCGTTGACGGGTGGCAACGAGGAATCCGCAGTGGCGATCCACGTGGCCGCCGTCCGGGGCATTTTTGCTCTTGCGTGGCCCGCAAGGTGCTCAGTAGAACGACGGAGATCGTTGAGAGCCGTCACTCTTCGGCAAGACAATCCCCCAGTCATTTGAACCAGCCGGCTCGCGCGATCGTCCGTTGCTCGGTGATCCCGCCGGCGAGCGCACGATCAACAGCCTCCGTCGCGCCGTTGGTCAGCCGCCGGGGAGGGATCGCACGTGTTAGGCGCTCGAGGTGAAGCCACGGATGCCGGACGCGGGCCGAGATATTAGTCGACCCGGACCACCGCATAGCCATCGACCCATAACTCAGCCTGCACATCGGCAGCCGTCTCTCGTCGATCGCCTCGGCGTCGGTCGGGAAGCCGGAGCTGCTTGTGTTCCCGGCGCTCTCCCACGCGACGATCAGCGATCACCTGTACCGCGGGCACGACGGCAAACTTCCTCGCGAAGCTCTCAAGCAGCTCCGGTCGATCGCGAGCGACGATGACGAGATGCCGCATCACTCTAGACTTGACCCTGCCAGGGGCGGTTCCCGAAGCGGTCGAGCGAGACAACGTCGCCGACCGGCCGGCGCGTGGTCGGTCCGTAGCGACCGTGCGGCCAGCCCAGCGGCACGACCGCGCAGGGAGTCACGTTCCACGGAAGGCCGAGGATGCGCCGCGCCGCGAAGGTGCTCCAGAGCGGCAGCGTGATCAGCGCCGCGCCCAGTCCAACGGCGCGCGCGCCGAGCAGCAGGTTCTGCACCGACGGGAAGATCGAGCCGTAATACGACGTCTCGGCCAGGTTCCAGAAGCCGAGTCGGAACCCCCGCAAGCACGCGATGACCAGCACGGGCGCCTCGTGGAGATGGTCGGCCTGCCATTGCACGGCCTCGATCACGCGCAGCATCTTCGGGTCGCTCGCGCTCATGCGTCGGCCGAGCGCGCCGTAGAGCCGGAACGCCCTGCGGTTCTGGCGCGCGATCGCCCCCTTCACGGCGGGGTCGCGCACGACTACGAACTCCCAGTTCTGCGCGTTGGAGCCGGTCGGCGCCTTCAGTGCGAGCTCGAGCAGGCGCAGCACCAGAGCGTCGGGAACCGGATCAGGCCGAAGGCGGCGCAGCGCACGCTGCGTCGTGATCGCCTCCTCGAGCGGCATCGCGAAGCTGAACGGCTCGCCCATCGACGCACCTCCTCGTCCTGGACAGTCTAGCCGACCGGGCGGCGCTCTCGGGTCAGCGCTTCATGCTTCAGGCCGGTCGTGCCGGACACGGGTTTCGCGTCGAGCGGCGTCTCCCGCTCCAGGATTTTGATGGACACTTCGCGTATGCAGTCGCGGCGTCCATGAACCCCTCCCGCTGCACGGATTGGCGACATTGTACGGACTTCGGCCGCCGCCGACGCTGCGAGCGGGAACGACGACGGGCAGCGCCCACGAAGTCCCCGACGTCGGGCGCCCGGCGCGATCGAGCCGAATCGACAGTGTTGATGCGGGTGCGATCAGCGCGATCAGAAGACGAGCCGTGCCCGTTTCCAGCGTATAGTAGCCGGAGTTCTTCGGAAAGGACGTGAGCATGGCGGGAGAGGGTGGGGGACGAGTCATCGACATCGGCGACAGGTTGACTATTCGCATGCCGTCCTTCCCGCGGCCGCAGGGGCGATTAGTGCGCGTGGTCCTGATCGCGGCGGCCGTTCTCGTCTTCTTGCTCACCGGCTACTATCAAGTCGAGCCGGACGAGGTGGCGGTGGTCCAGCGCTTTGGGAAATTCGTGCGCACGACCGACCCAGGCCCCCACCTCAAGATCCCCTTGGGCGTGGAGACGGTCACCAAGGTCCCGGTCCAGCGCACGCTGAAGATGGAGTTCGGCTTCCGGACGACGCGGCCGGGCATCCGCAGTGAATACGCGCCCCCCAGCGACGAGACTCGCGGCGAATCCATCATGCTCACCGGCGATCTGAACGTGGCGGTGGTGGAATGGACCGTGCAGTTTCGCATCAAGGATCCGCGCCAGTTCCTCTTCGACGTGCGCGACGTGCCCAAGACCTTCCGCGACATGTCGGAGGCGGCCATGCGCGAGGTGGTGGGGGACCACAGCGTGGACGAGGTCATCACCATCGGCCGTGATGCCATCGCGTTGCAGGCCAAGGACCAGTTGCAGAAGCTCTGCAACCGTTACGGCATCGGCATCGACGTCCAGCAGCTCGTGCTCCAGAACGTGAACCCGCCTGATGCGGTGAAGCCGGCCTTCAATGAGGTGAGCCAGGCCATACAGGAGAAGGAGCGGGCCATCAACGACGCCTGGGCCGACTACAACAAGGCCGTGCCGCGGGCGAAGGGCGAGGCGGAACAGGCGGTACGCTCGGCCGAGGGGTACGCGCTCGAGCGCGTCAACCGCGCGGGAGGGGATGCCAAGCGCTTCGATGCCATCGACGAGGAGTACAAGAAGGCCCCGGCGGTCACCCGCCGGCGCATCTACCTCGAAACCATGGCCCAGCTCCTCCCCAAGCTGGGGCGGAAGCTGATCCTCGACGACAAGGCCAAGGGGATCCTGCCCCTCCTTCAACTCGACGGTGAGAAGAAAGAGGTGAAGCCGTGAGGAGCCCGCTTCCCTTCTTCGTCGCTGCGGTCGTCATCCTGCTCCTCCTCTACTCGTCCATCTACACTGTCTCGGAGACCGAGCAGGCCATCGTCACCCAGTTCGGCATGCCGGTGGGCAGCCTCGTCAAGGCCCCCGGACTGCACCTCAAGGTTCCGGTCATCCAGGAGGTCCACCGTTTCGACAAGCGGTGGCTGGAGTTCGACGCCGATCCCCGCGAGGTACCCACCAAGGACAAGAAGTACATCTGGGTCGACGCCTACGCGCGGTGGCGCATCACCGATCCGTTGAAGTTCTACCAGGCCGTGGGCGACGAGCGAGGGGCACAGAGCCGGCTGGACGACGTCATCCACGGCCAGACGCGCAACGCGGTGGCCTCGTTCGACCTCATCGAGCTGGTGCGGTCCAGCGACCGGCCCTTCCAGATCACGGAGGAGCTGACGGGGATCGGCGCGGCCGAGGCCATGGCCAAGATCACCACCGGCCGGGAGAAGATCGCCCAGATCGTCCTCAAGAAAGCCGCGGAGATGACGCCTCCCTATGGCATCGAGCTGGAAGACGTGCGCTTCCGGCGCATCAACTACGTGGAGACGGTGCAGCAGAAGGTCTTCGAGCGGATGATCTCGGAGCGGAAGCGGATCGCCGAGCGGAGCCGGTCGGAGGGGCAGGGCCGGGCCGCCGAGATCCGCGGCGAGAAAGAACGCGACATGCTGGCGGCCAGCTCGGCGGGATACAAGACCGCGCAGGAGCTGAAGGGCGCGGCCGACGCCAAGGCCACCGCCATCTACGCCCGTGCCTACAACAAGGACCCGGACTTCTACCAGTTCTGGAAGACGATGGAGACGCTGAACGGCAGCCTCGACGAGAAGGCCTGGCTCATCCTCTCCACCGACTCCGAGTTGCTCAAGTACCTGAAAGACAGCGGCGGGCGCTGACGACCGTCTCGAGCGCGGACGCTCCCAGGAATCAGATGTCGCGGATTCCTTCGCCTACCAATCGACGATCAGTTCGCCCCGGCCATCAACGTCCATGCGGGGGCCGAGCCAGCGCTGCGGCGACCACGCGCTCCAGATAACCAAGGTCGAAGGGCCCTCCCGGATACCGGATCCACTGCTTTCCCAGCGCATCACTGGTGGCGATGGAATCGTAGACTCGCCCGGCGGTGTACGTGGCACTGAGCTCGGTATCGGAATCGACGACGGACGGCCCACGTTTTCCGCTCGTGACGATGAAATCCACGGGATGGTCGTACTTCCACTGCCCGGGGGTGAGGCGGAAAATCGAGGCATCGAACGCGGGCTGGCGCTCGTCGGCCATCGCCCCCGCCGGCAGGCGTCCCTAGTGAACTGGGGGTCTCGAAGGCCCCCAGACCCCCATACGCTCGTCGGTCGCCGGGGAACCCGGTGCCCGCCTCGATAAAATCGCGGCCGACACGGCCATGGCTGGGCAGCGTAGCGCAGGACCATGGCGAATAGCATCTTCGACAATCCGTGACACTCCGAGCGTCACCAAACCGGGATCGCGCGCGAATGTAGAAAATGTAATCGCCGCAGCAATCATAACTTGGCTCCGGTACGAATCGTGCTGATGTGCCGCCCGCTAGAGAAAGTTTTACTTAGCGTTGGAGGCGACGGATGCAGCGACGCACGATCCTCGTTGTTGTTGCCCTCTTGGCGATGTTGTGGGGCCATGCGGATGCCCAGACACCCTCCCGGCTGAGCTTCGATTCGAGCGGGCATTTCCTGATCCACGGGCAGCCCCGATTTGTGCGCGGCGTGTACGACAGCGGCATCGGCTGGTACACGGACCCGAGTCAGTGGGAGAGCGTCCTCTTCCTGCCTGGCGGCGACGTGTGGGGGACCCGCAATCTCGGCAGCACCGCCATCAACATGTATCTGAACTATCAGCAGGGCCAGGACACGCTCACGCAGGTCAACGCTGCGTTCACGGCCCTGCAGAAATACAACGTCATGTGGCTCCAGACGACGAATTGCTTTACGAACACGAGCTACACGGCGATCCCGTTCTCGGCCGACCAGCCACCCGCCGGGCAGTTCTCGGGCCAGCTCGCGCTCAATTCGCAGATGGCGGGGTATTACGTGATGGACGAGTGCTCGGATTCGTCCTATGGCGCGGTCAACCTCGTGCCGGAGACGCAGCAACACTACGCGACGCTGAAGAGCTACGACCCGCAGGCCATCCTCATGGCCGTGCCGATCGCGGCGGGCTACCGCGATCCGAAGCTCTGGACGCAGCCGGCCTCTGGCGGGCCGACGGCCGACCTGTTCGCCACCGATCCGTACCCGCTCTACAACGCGGAACCGGCGACGGGCTATCCCCACTTCGAGGTCGCCGACTACATCGCGCGGTTGCGGAGCGATGTGCCGGCCAGCAAGCCGATCGCTGGCGTCCTGCAACTCTTCAAGTTCACCTCGAACGCGCGTCTGCCGACCTACGTCGAGATGCGCATGCACGCCTACTCGGCCATCGTCGAAGGTGCGCAGGGGCTCTTCTGGTGGGACATCGGGGCGAATGGCCTCCGAAACTCCTCGGACAACACCAGCGCGCAGGTCACGCAGTGGATGGCCTATCTCCGGACGCTGGTGAACGAGCTCGCGAGCCTCGAGGCGGCACTCTTGGCGCCGCCCACGCCGAGTGCCCTCGTGGGCAACTCCTCCAGCACCGGGGATCCGATCGGCTGGCGGAAGACGGTCCTGCAGCGAGACATGACGATCGTGCAGTCGCTCAGTTACTCGACCTACCAGTGGTATCAGGCCGAGCTGAACGCGCTCAATGCCGGCGACACTTCGCTGTCGCCCATGTTGCACCAGGCGTCGCCGCAATCCGGCAACATCCGGACGCGGACGTCGATCGTCAACGGGATCGGGTACGTGATCGCCTACAACTACACGAACCTTGCGGCGACGTCGACGTTGACCTGGCAGAGCCCGCTCGCTCAAGTCGCGGTGATCGGCGAGGGACGGTCGCTGACACCCTCGAATGCCAGCTTCACCGATTCCTTCGTCGCATACGGCGTCCACGTCTATCAGGTCACGCCCACCGGCACACCGGCCCCGCCGCCGCCGGCGCCGAGCCCCTTGACGGCGAGCGTCACGAACCCTGTGAACGGCAGCACGGTGAGTGGGACGACCACGGTCAGTGTCGGCGCTGCTGGCGGCACGCAGCCGTACAACTACAAGATCGCCGTCGACGGCACGTCGATCTACGCCGGCACCAATCCGAGCACGAGCTGGGTGACGACGACCACGACCAACGGCAGTCATACCGTCGCGACGACTGTGACGGATTCGAGCAGTCCGGCGGTGGCGGCGACCGCGAGCATTCAGGTGACCGTGGCCAATAACACCACGGCCCCGTTCTCCGCATCGTTCAGCTATCCGGCCAGCGGCGCGACCGTCGGCGGAAGCCAGTCGGTCGGAATGGCGACGACGGCGACGTGGGGTCAGGCGAAGACGTTCACGCTGACCGTGGACGGTGCGGTCATCACGAGCCAATCGCTGACCGGCACGACGTTGTGGATGGAGTGGGACACGACGAAGGTGACGAACGGAAGCCACACGCTGACGCTGGCCGTGACGATGAACGGCCAGACGGCGACGGCCACGTTGCCGCTGACGGTCTCGAATGGCAGTACGCCACCGCCGCCGCCATTGACCGCCTCGTTCACGAGCCCGGCGGCCGGCGCCACGATCAGTGGCACGACGACGGTGGGCATATCCTCGAGTGGAGGCGCGACGGGATCGCGAACCTTCAACCTCCAGTTCAGCGGACCCACCAGCGTAGCGCCGGTGACGCTCACCACGACAGGCACGACCGCCTCGTTCTCGTGGGACACGACGAAGGCGGCGAACGGCAACTACACGCTGACGCTGACCGTGACCGACGCGGCCGGCGCCACGGCCACGGCGAGCCGCACCGTGGCGGTGTCGAATTCGCCCCCGCCGCCGCCGGCCGGCTTCACGGCGTCGATCACCTATCCGGCGAACGGCGCCACGGTCGGCGGCAACCAGAGTGTTGGCATGTCGACCACGGCGACGTGGGGGACGGCGAAGACATTCACGCTGTCGGTGGACGGCAAGGTGCTGACAGCGATCAAGTTCACGGGCTCCACGGCGTGGTACACCTGGAACACGACGGGCACGCCCAATGGCACGCACACGCTGAAGCTGACGGTGACCAACAGCAGCGGCACCGCCACATCGTCGATCACGGTCGCCGTCAAGAATTAACCAGAAGGTCGCAACTCGGGGGAGCCCTGGTTCTCGGGGCTCCCCGAGTGACTCAGAGCCTGACTACCACGGTCAGCGAGCCCGTGCTACCTCGTCAAGGCGGCGACGCATGTAACCGGTGCGCGCCGAAGGACGGGATCGGCCGATCCAGAAAGCGGCAGTCGCAGTCGGCGCAGAGATAGGCGGGCAGTCCCAGACGTAGCCACAGCAGTCGATCCAGGAACCTCTCTCTGAAGTCCCTCGCGATTTCACGGCTGCCGCATTCCGGGCAGCGGTGCTCGTAGAACTCCCGGTCGACCGGAACGTCACCGTCGACCGTTTCGAAGTCCTCGTTGCGGGAGTCCGTCCTGGCAGGTCGGCGAGTCGTGAATGGCCACTTCATCGGTTGATGGCCTCCGCTCCTGGATTTACGCCGACGCAGAGGTAGGCAAACTACGTGCCGATCTTCGGCATGCGGTTGTGCGCTCGCCTTTACGCCACCTTTGGTTGTCAAGAAGGACGACGCGCGAACGTTGGCTCAGGCCGGACCGGGACAAGCAGGCATGCGCGCGTCAGACTGACAATCCGGGGCTAGGAGCGTGTCGGAGTATCGAGGCGGGCGCCGGGTGTCCCGGCGCCCGGCGAGCGGATGGGGGGGAACGAGGCGGGCGCCGGGTGTCCCGGCGCCCGGCGAGCGTATGGGGGTCTGGGGGCCTTCGAGGCCCCCAGCTTACATGTCCAGGGTGGTGACGCGACGGAGCTCACGGCGATACGTCGCGTCGTCGAACGGACGCGCGCGATGCATTGTGGCGCAGTTGTCCCAGATCACGAGGTCGCCGACGCGCCAGGCATGGCGGTACACGAACTCGGGCTGGGTAGCGTGCTCGATGAGGTCCTGCAGCAGGAAGTCGTCCCTCGGGCACCGGCCCGTCGATGATCCTCGAGGCGTGGGAAGCGACGTAGAGCGACTTCCGACCGGAGCGCGGGATGATCCGGATGAGGGAGTCAAGCGCGCCACGCGCGGTTTTCTTGCGCTATCCTCGGATGCACCCCGAGCCGGAATCGTCGGGGACGAGGAGGCGACGATGAAGATCACCGCGAACGGCATCAGTGTGAACTACACCCTCGACGGCCCCTCGTCGGCGCCGGTCGTGACGCTCAGCCACTCGCTGGCGACCGACCTCTCGATGTGGGATCCGCAAATGAAGGCGTTGACCGCCCGCTATCGCGTGCTGCGCTACGACACGCGCGGCCACGGGAGCACCGACGCCCCCGCCGGCGCGTACTCGCTGGCGCAGCTCGCCGAGGACGCTCGCGCGTTGCTGCGGGCGCTCGGCGTCGCCTGCACGCACTGGATCGGTCTGTCGATGGGCGGGATGATCGGGCAGGCGCTGGCGTTGAAGGCGCCCGAGGTCCTGCTGAGCCTGGTGCTCTGCGATACGTCGAGCCGAATCCCGGCCGAGGCGAAGCCGCTCTGGCAGGAGCGGATCAAGACGGCGGAGACCCAAGGAATGGAGTCGCTCGTCGAGCCGACGATCGGCCGGTGGTTCACGGCGCCGTTCCGCGAGCGGCGAACGGACGTCGTCGATCCGGTGCGCACGATGATCCGGTCGACCAACCCGCGCGGGTACGCGGGTTGCTGCCACGCAATTTCTGCCCTGGACCTGACCGATCAGCTTCCTGCCATCAAGCTTCCGACCCTCGTCGTGGTCGGCGAGGAAGACCAGGGTACGCCGGTCGCCGCTTCGCAGGCGATCCAGGCCAAGATTGCCGGCTCCCAGATCCAGATCATCAAGTCTGCGGCGCACCTCTCGAACATGGAGCAGCCGGAGGCGTTCACGACGGCGGTGACGTCGTTCCTCGCCCGGCTCGGATGAGCAGCGTTGGCTCTATAGATCCGATAGGATCGCGTCCGGCGGAAAGGAGCCAGCGATGCTGACACGGCGGCTTGCGCTGCAAACGGCTCTCGGTGCGTTCACGGCGATCGCCGCGGCACGGACCGAGTCACACGGCCAGGTGACACCGGCAGGCGTCGCGCGGAGAGAGATCCTCCGTCAGGCCCTGCCGAACGCGCCAGGGAAGGAAGTGGTGGTCATCAGCCTCGACTACGCGCCGGGCGCGGCCTCGTCGCTACATCGACACCCGAGCCCGGTGTTCGGATACGTGGCGCGCGGCGCCATCGTCTCCCAGATCGGAGACCAGCCGGTGCGGACGTATCAGCAGGGCGAGATGTTTTATGAACCGCCGGGCGGCGTGCACTCGGGGTCGCATAACGCGAGCACGACGGCACCGGCCACGCTCGTGGCCTTCTTCGTTGCCGATCCGGGGCAGACGCTCACCGAGCCTGTTGCCGGGTGACCGTCGGAAGGTGAATGCGCCCGCCAGAAAGGCTGCGAACGTACAGGCTGCGAAAGTTTTGCCCATCTGAATAGCGCCGCGAGTTGACACCAGCCGCCAGTCCTGAGATAAGCGGCGCGGAGGCGATCGACACTCGATGGCCACGTTGCGACGGTGGCTCCTGGTGATTGACGACGACACGAAGATCACCGATCTCTTCACCGAGCTCTTCCGGGAGCGCTATGAGGTCGAGGTCGCGGGAACTGGTCTCGACGGACTCACCGCCGTGCTGCGGCGGCGGCCCGACGTCGTTCTGCTCGACATCAACATGCCCGGCATGTCCGGGCTGGAAGTGCTGAAGGACATCAGAAAGCTCGATCAGCGCATTCCGGTGATCATGGTTACCGCGAACGACGACCTTGCGGCCACCGAGCAGGTGCTCAAGAGCGGCGCATTTGCGTATCTTCCGAAGCCGTTCCAGATCCCGTACGCTCTCCACCTGGTAGAGGCGGCGCTGTTCGAAGCGCCGAAGCCGCGTTCGGCGCGCGGCCCTAGCTCATGAGACACCGCCCGGCGCGGTAGTGCATCAGTTTTCAAACTGAGACACTACCCCCGGCGCGGGTGCACGTCAGGATTGTGAGATGACCTCACGGGGTGCCGGCTGACCGCCGCTCCCAGAAGTCCTCGAACCGGCCGCTCAGCTTGCAGCAACGCAGGGCGATGATCGCGTCGGCACCAGCCACGGTCCAGTGCATCCCGGTTCGTTTCAGCCGAGTCCCGATCGCGACCTTGCAGCCGGCTTCGACCACGCCCGTGGAGGTGCAGAGCCCCGCCGCACGAAACTCCGCGTATCGCAGCCGTGCACGGTTGTCGTCGACATAGCCGATGCACTTTCGCGCCTCGTCATTCGCTGCAGCATGGACCGCGAGCGCAGCCCGGATGTCGTCGATCTTGCCCTCGTCCAGTTCGTCGTGCCGTGCCTGGCTCCACGCGCGGCCGAGGTCACTCGTCGCCCCGTAGATCGCCTTGCCGACGTCGCTGAGGTGTTGCTTGGCATGGAATCGGTCGACGATCTGGATGGCGTCGGGAAAGTGCTCGGTCGCCAAGTTCCAGATCCACGGCGCGCCGTCGCCCAACACCGCCTGGCGTGGAGCGCGATCGAATCCCCGGCGCGTCGCTTCGCGCATGGCGCGCGCTGCGAACTCCGACGGGTCGTTGTCGGTATCACGGCTGGCCGCGCTCTCGATGGCGGCCGAGTAGGTGACCGAGCCGGCGTCGCGCACCGGGGTCTCCTCCTCGTCGCGGCCCTCGGCGCTCCAGACCGTGCACAGTTTGACCTCGCGCGTCTTGGCCGCGCCGTCGGGCTGCTTGCCCGCGCGGCCCTCCAGTTCCGAGGCCCGCATGGGGATGCCGGTGCCGTCCAGGCCCAGGTACAGCGTCGGCGCGGCGGGCGACTCGGGCTCGACCACGTCGCGTTCGTCCTGGGCGATCTCGCGACCGAGCGCCTCGGCGGTGCGCTCGACCTGCTTGGGGTCGACCGGCACGCCGGCCAGCTCCCGCATCAGCTCGCTGCCCTCGGCGAAGCTGACCATCGCCCCGACCCGGCCCACCATGCGCGTGACGGCCGGCGAGAGCGACGAGCCCTGGATGCCCAGCGCGCGGTCGCGCGGACAGAAGCCCGCTTCGCACGCCCCGCAGTGGTAGTAGGCACGCTCCAGGCTCAGCTCGCCCAGCGCGCTCTGGAACGCCTTGATCCGCCGGCCGGCGTAGCGCGCCGGGTTTCCGCAGGGGCATGAAACGCTGGGGCCGCGGTGGTCGGAGTAGTCGGCGTTGAGGCGCTGCTCCACGGCCCGCGCCGCGAGGCTGAGCGCGCGCCGGCGCGCGGCGGTCTCGATCGCCTCGAAGTCCAGCCCATCAACCGCTCGCGGACCTATGAGCGCTTGGATCTCGGCGACGACTTCCGC
>JBGPTW010000077.1:0-27887 GCA_041490825.1 Methylomirabilia bacterium
CCCACTCGCCCGCGCCCTTGTCCCCCCCCCCCCGTCCCCCCCCGCCACCCCCCCCCCCCCCGGGGGGGCCGGGGCGGCGCCCCCCCGGGGGCGGTGCGTGGTCCCCCCCCCGGGCCCCCCCCCCCCCCCGCCGCACATGGTGGCGGTGTCTTCGCCTCGCGTGGACTACGACTTCGTCAGCGCCTTCACGATCGCGCGACAGAACGCCGGCAGATCGTCGGGTCGGCGCGACGTGATGAGATTGCCGTCGACGACGACTTCGGCATCGATCCACTTCGCGCCGGCCGCGATCAGGTCGTCCTTGATCGAGAAGAACGACGTTGCCTGACGGCCGGCCAGGATGCCTGCCGAGACCAGCATCCATCCGGCGTGGCAGATCGCCGCGACGACTTTCCCCTGCTGCGCGGCGTCCCGCACGAGACGGACCATCGCCGGATGCCGCCGCATCATGTCCGGCGCGTAGCCGCCCGGCACCACGACCGCGTCGAACTCCACGGCGCTCACCTGATCGGCCTGAGCGTCGACGTTCACCGGATAACCGTGCTTGGAAGCGTACGACTTGGCGCCGCCCGCACCGATCACCTTCACCTCGGCGCCTTCTTCCTTCAGACGGTAGTACGGCACCCAGAGCTCCATCTCCTGGTACATGTTCTCGGCCAGGATCGCGATCCTCTTGCCTTCGAGTCCCATCCGTTTCCTCCTCAGGATTGATCGAGCGTCGGCAGACGTCCCGAGTGTACCTCCGCCCCCCGCGGGGTCAATCGCGACCCACGCAGGCGGTCAGGGGACGGCGAGCGTGAGCGAGACGACCTGTTCGCCGCGCCGAACCACCAGCCTGAGCGGCGCTTCCGGCGGCAGATCGCTCAACGCCTCGCGAACGACGTCGCGACTCGACACTGCGCGCTCGTTGACCTGGACGATGACGTCGCCGACCTCGAGCCCCGCCTTCTCGGCGGCTCCGTCCCGGATGACGAGCGCGACGGACGGCGCGGCGGGGCCGGCCGGCGCTCCGGGAACGCGCAGACTGTCCGGGTCGCGCATCATGAAGCCGAACTCGGCGGCCACCCGGTCGCCGACGATGTCACGCGGCATCGCGGCCAGACGGACACGAAGCGCTCGGCGTCCTTCGGAGCGCAACACCGTGATCTGAACTCCGGTGTCAGGCGACGCGGCAGCAACCAGACGCTGGAGCGCGCGAGTGTCGACCACCGGCCGATCGCCGAAGGCGACGATGACGTCTCCGCCCTTCATGCCGGCGTCAGCGGCCGGCGTCCTCTCCATGACGTCGACGACGAAGACGCCGAACCCCTCGCGAATACCGTGGCGATTGGCGATGTCGTCCATCTCCTGCTCCGACAGGTCACGAATCCTGACTCCGAGCCAGGAGTACTGTCGTGCGGCGGCCGCGGAGACCCCGCACACCATCAGCGCGATCGCGGCTGCGCTGAAGAGGCACGCGCGGTGCCGTGACCTCATCCCCGTCCGCCCCGAAGCTCGGCGATGAGCTGATCGAGCGCGCTTGCGAGCCGCATCAAACGACGCGTCACGTCGAGGATCTCGAGCAGTTCCTGGCGCAACGTCGCACTCGGCAGCACGGCGGCCGCGACGCGATCGGCGATGATGCCCGGCGCTTGGCCTTCGGCGAGCGCGGTGTCGAGGAGATCCGCCGGCCGATCGAGTGCGCGGAGCAGGCGCCGGCACGCCGCGCGAATCCGGTCGAGCGTCGGCGCGAGGTTGACGACGGGAGTGGTGTCCTCGAGACGCTCCGCCTGGAACAGCCGGTAGAGCGTGTCGCTCGGCAGTTCGCGCACCAGCCGCACGCGCCACTCACCCTTCACGAGAATGTTGTAGCGTCCCGTCGCCAATCGCTCGGCGCTCACGATCGATCCCGCCCCGGCCACCGCCTGGACCGCGGGCTTGGCGGCATAGCTCGCTTCGTATCCCGGTTTGAGCTGCGCGATCGCCAGCGGGCCGCCCCGCTCGATGGTGTCCATCACCATCGCGCGGTAGCGCGCCTCGAAGACGTGCAGGGGCAGAAGCGTGTGAGGAAAGAGCGTGATGTCGGGCAACGGAAAGATGGGGACGACCAGGATCTCGGGCACCGACACCCTCAGCCGATCGTCGGCAAGGGCTTCAGTGTGCTGAGCTCCTCCAGACGGCGCCCGACCGCCCGCGCCAGATCCCGGAACCCGGCGGCCTGAGACGAGTCCGGCCGACGAATCGTGACCGGTGTTCCCTCATCGCCGGCGGCGCGCGTCTCCGGCTCGAGCGGGATGCGGCCCAGCAGCGGCACGCCGTACTCTTCCGCGATCCGCGCGCCTCCCGCCTCGCCGAAGATCGCCGTGCGCTGGTGGCAGTGCGGGCACTCGAAATGGCTCATGTTCTCCACGATGCCGAGAATCGGGACGTTGAGGCGCTGGAACATGCCGAGCGCCTTCCGAACGTCGAGCAGGGCGACGTCCTGTGGCGTCGTCACCATCACGACGCCGCTCAGGGGAATCACCTGGGAGAGCGAGAGCTGCGCGTCGCCGGTTCCGGGCGGCATGTCGAAGACGAGGTAGTCGAGCGCACCCCACATCACATCCTTCAGCATCTGCTGGATGAACGAGTGGATCATCGGCCCACGCCAGACGAGCGCCTCCCGGTCGTTCACGAGCAGGCCGATCGACATCATCTTCATCCCGTGAGCCTCGACCGGGATGATCCGATTCTCGAACATCCCCGGGCGGCTTCGCGTTCCGAGCATCAGCGGCACATCCGGACCGTAGACATCGGCGTCGACGATCCCGACGCTGCCGGTGGCCTTCAGCGCCACGGCCAGGTTGACGGCGACGGTCGACTTTCCGACTCCGCCTTTGCCGGACGACACGGCGATCGTGTAGCGGACGTCGGGAATGAACTCCGGCGAACGTGTCGGCCCGGTGCCTGGCGTCGGCGCCGCAGGTCGAGCTTGTGCGGCGCCGCCGATGCGGACGTGGACGTTCGTCACCCCGGGTATCTGGCTGACGGCCCGCGACGCCATGCCGTGCATGGCGGCTTTCGTCGCCGGCGACTGGGTGGTGAATGCGAGCGTGAAGCTCACCTGGGAATCCGCGATGACGAGATCGCGAACGAGACCCAGGCTGACGGCGTCTTGCCGCGTGTCCGGGTCGGTGACCCCGCGAAGCCTCTCCATGACCGCCGCTTCTGTGATCATGCACCGAGACTACACCCCGCGCGAAATGGGCCGCAATGGGAACGACCCTTCCCATTCAGGACGATCACCCGTTGAGGAAGAGATTTCCCTCGTGCGTCGTGAGTTCGCGAAAATCTTGAACCGGGACGCTGGAACACGCCTTGCTCCGCCCCACCGACGGCGGCGCTCCATCGGAGCGTCGTCAGCAGAGTGGTGAGGGCGGACCTGCCAGGGCTCGCCCTCGCGTATCCTTCCGCCGATTCCTTGCATTCGACCACTCGACCTGCTACATAAATACGGTGATCGGCCCCGCCGACTTTCGTCATGTTCTCAGTCACTTCGCCAGCGGCGTGACCGTCATCACCACATGCGACAGTGATGCCCGGCCCACCGGGCTCACCGCAAGCGCGTTCACCTCCGTTTCGCTGGAGCCTCCCCTCATCCTGGTGTGCGTGGATCACAAGTCCCAGAGCTATCCCGCGCTCCTCGAGAGCGGCCGGTTCGCGGTCAACATTCTCGAGTCGACTCAGGAAGCGGTCTCGCGACGCTTCGCGACCACGCGACTCGACAAGTTCAGCGACGTCGCGCATCAGATCAGCGCGCTGGGTCTTCCCCTGATCGACGGGGCGCTCGCCTACCTCGAATGCACGACGGTCAGCAAACACGTCGAAGGCGACCACACCATCTTCGTCGGTCGCGTGGAGCAAGTCCGTGTCGCCACGGGCCAACCACTGCTCTATTTCCGCGGGAACTACGAGCGACTCACAGGAGAGCAAGTGTGACGTCGATTCCGCTTTCACGCCCCCTCATCGACGACGAGATCAAGAAGGCCGCCCTGGCCGCGATCGATTCGAGACAGTACATCCTCGGCCCCGAATGCCGCGCGTTCGAGACCGAGCTCGCACGCTACTTCGGCGTGCGGCACGCGGTGCTGACGAACTCCGGGACCGCGGCGCTCTGGATGGCGCTCCGGGCGCTCGGGGTGAAGCCGGGCGACGAGGTGCTCGTCCCCTCGCACACCGCGTTCCCCACCGTCGAGGCGATTCTCGTCGCCGAGGCGACGCCGGTCTTCGTGGACATCGACGACTGGTACACGACGGATCCAGCGGACGCGGCAGCGAAAGTGACACCCCGCACCGTGGGCATCGTGCCGGTCCATCTCTACGGGCAGCCCGCCGACGTGCCGGCGATCAGCGAGCTGGCCTCACGCTTCGGGCTGTGGCTGCTCGAGGATTGCTGCCAGGCGCATGGCGCGGCGTGGGACGGGACGCGGGTAGGCAGCTTCGGCCGGGCGGGGGCGTTCTCGTTCTATCCGTCGAAGAACCTCACGGTGATGGGCGACGGTGGTCTCCTCGTCACCAGCGACGACGAGATTGCGGCGCGCTGCCGGCGGCTGCGTGATCACGGCCGGGTCAACAAGGACGTCCACGTCGAGCTCGGTTTCAACCTCCGCTTCAACGACGTCCAGGCCGCGATCGGGCGCGTGATGCTGGCGCGGCTCGACATCCTGAACGATCGGCGCCGGTCGCTGGCCGCGCGCTACGACGCAGCGCTGGCTGGCTTGCCGCTCGAGCTGCCACGCGAGCGCGCGCACGCGCGGCACGTCTATCACCTGTACGTCGTCCGCACGCCCCAGCGAGTGAAGCTCGCGGAGTTCCTCAAGACGCGCGGCATCCAGACCGGTGTGCACTACCCGGTCCCGGGCCATCGCCAGCCCGCCGTCGAGTACCTGGCGCCGGCGCCACTCCCGCGCACCGAGCGCGCCGTCGACGAGATCCTCACGCTGCCGATGTCGCCGGGCCATACGGAAGCGGAGATCGACCAGGTCGCCCAGGCCGTCCGGGAGTTCTTCAAGACGTGACGGCAGAACCGCTTCGCATTCTTCAGGTGTATCCCAAAGAGGATTTCTTCACCGGCGCGGCCATCCAGCTCCGGGACCTCGTGATGGGCCTCGAGGCGCGCGGCCATGACGTCGTCGTCGCCACCCGGCCCAGTGAGATCTGGTCGACGAAGATGCGGGCTGCCGGTATCCGGCATTACCCGGTGCCGATGGCCTCCGAGGTCGACCTCACGTCTGTGCGCCGGCTCGTGCGCATTCTCAGGACGCACCGAATCCAGGTGGTCCACGCGCAGAAGGGCAAGGCGCGGACACTCGCGATGATCGCCGGGCTCTTCGCGCCGATTCCCGCGCTCGTGCTGAATCGCGGCGTCAGCTTCCCTCTCGATCCTTTCAATCGACTCGGCTACACGACCCGCCGGGTGACCGCGATCGTCGCGGTGTGTGAATCGATCAAGCAGGGGCTCATCAAGCAAGGCGTCGACGGGGGCAAGATCGAAGTCATCTACTCGGGCACCGACACGCGCCGGTTCCATCCGGGCGTGGACGGTGAGGGCATCCGCCGGGAGCTGGGCCTCGGACCCGAGCACTTTTTGATCACGCAAATCGGCATCCGATCCTGGAAGGGCAACGACGACGTGCTCGACGCCATGGCCAAGGTCGTCCCGCGGCTCGCCCACGCGCGGCTGCTCTTCGTCGGCGCCAACGAAGCGAAGGCCAAGATCCTGCGTGAGAAGGCCGCGGCCCGCGGCATCGCCGAGACCGTGTTCGTCTTCCTGTACCGCGAGGACATTCCCGAGATCCTGAAAGCGAGCGACGTCACGGTCGACGCGTCGTACGCCGGGCTCGGGCTGACCGGTACGCTCCGCGAGTCGCTCGCCGTCGGGACGCCGGTCATCGGCACCGACCTCGAAGGCAACCCGGAGCTGGTGCTCCACGGCGACACGGGGCTGCTGGTGAAGCCGCACGATCCGGCTGGTCTCGCCGACGCGGTCCTGACCATGGCGGGCGAGCCCGAGCGCGCCCGTGCCATGGGCCGCGCCGGTCAGACGCTGGTCGAGTCGCGCTTCTCGACGGCGGTGAAGGTCGAGCGCACGGAGGCGCTCTACCGGCGTTTGCTGGCGCGCCGGCACTCCGCGTGACGTTCCCGCTCGGGCCCTACCGCCGGCTCTTCACGTATCTCAGGCCTCACCTGCCGGTTCTCATCATCGGCGGCCTGCTCGCCCTCGTCGTGTCAGCGATGGAAGGCGCGACGGCCTGGCTCGTGAAGCCGGCCATGGACGACATCTTCATCCGCCGCGACCTGGTGATGTTGAAGCTGGTACCGCTCGTGCTGCTCGCCGTCTACGTCGTGAAGGGTGTGGCGCGCTATCTCCAGTCGTACCTGATGGCGAGCGTCGGCGAGAAAGTCGTGGCCGGGCTCCGGCGCGAGCTCTACACCCACATTCAGGGCATGCCGCTCGCGTTCTTCTCCAACGTCCATTCCGCGGATCTCATGTCACGCGTGACGAACGACGTGTCGCGGCTGGCCCGGATGTCCTCGACGGTCCTCGTCATGGCCGTTCGTCAGATCGGGACGATCGTGGCGCTCATCGCCGTCATGTTCGCCCGCGAGTGGCTGCTCACCTTCTCCGCGCTCATCGCGTTTCCCTTCATCGCCGTGATCGTTCGGGTGATCGGCAAGCGGCTCTACAAGATCAACAAGCGGGCGCAGGAACGGATCGCGCAGCTCGCGGTGCTCCTGCAGGAGGCGTTCACCGGGACGAAGATCGTCAAGGCGTTCGGGCGCGAGGCGCACGAGCGCGACCGCTTCGACGCCCTCAACCGGCGACTGCTCGATCTGTCGCTGAAGAACGTGCGCGCCGACGAGCTGACCGAGCCGCTCATGGAGATCGCCGGCGCGCTCGGGATCATGGCGGCACTCTGGTACGGCGGGTACCGGGTGATCCAGGGCGCCATGACGCCGGGCACGTTCTTCTCCTTCACCGCCGCGGTGGTCATGCTGTATGGTCCCGTCCGCCGACTCGCGCGCTCGGTGAACAGTGCGCAGCAGTCGACCGGCTCTGTCGAGCGCGTGTTCGAGATCCTCGACTTGCCGCCCGCGATCGCGGACCGCCCGAGCGCCGTCACGCTGTCGGGCTTCAGCCGCGCGCTGAGCTTCGAGAACGCGAGCTTCCGTTACCGGGACGCGGAAGACGACACGCTGCGGAGCATCTCGCTCACGATCCCCCGGGGCGAGGTGGTCGCGTTCGTCGGCATGAGCGGCGCGGGCAAGTCGACGCTGATAGACCTGTTGCCGCGGTTCCACGACGTGACGGCCGGCCGGATCACCATCGACGGCCACGATCTCCGCGACGTCACCCAGGCCTCGCTCCGCGCGCAGATGGGCATCGTCACTCAGGAGACGTTCCTCTTCAGCGACACGATCCGCTACAACATCGCGTACGGGCGGCCCCACGCCAGCTTCGAGGAGATCGCTCAGGCGGCGCGGCGCGCGCACGCCCAGGACTTCATCCTGGCGTGTCCCGAGGGCTACGACACGCTCGTGGGCGAACGAGGCGTGCGGCTCTCGGGCGGGCAGCGGCAACGCGTCGCGATCGCGCGCGCGTTTCTGAAGGACCCACCGATCCTCATTCTCGACGAGGCCACGTCCGATCTCGACGCCGAGAGCGAGTTCATGGTCCAGCAGGCGCTCGCCGATCTGATGCGGGGACGGACCGTGCTGGTCATCGCGCATCGCCTGGCCACCGTGCGGAACGCCGACCGGATCGTCGTCGTCCACGAAGGACGCATCACCGAGGTCGGCAGCCATGACGAGCTGCTCGCGCGGGACGGCGTCTATCGCCGGCTCTACGCGCTCCAGGTGGAAGGTGTGGCCGGCTGATATGCGCGGATCCCTGAGGCCCGCTCTGATGGCCCTCGTGCTGGTCGCGGTCCGGGCCTCGGACACGAGCGCCATCGATCTCACCACCGTTCGCGTCGGCTGGGCTTCACGAACGATTTCGGCGCAGACGGCGCCGTTTGCCGTCGCGATGAAGATGGGCTGGGGCTGTCGAGGCGGGCGCCGGGTGTCCCGGCGACCGGCGAGCGTATGGGGGTTCGAGACGGGCGCCGGGTGTCCCGGCGACCGGCGAGCGTATGGGGGTTCGAGACGGGCGCCGGGTGTCCCGGCGACCGGCGAGCGTATGGGGGTCTGGGGGCCTTCGAGGCCCCCAGCTTCAACGTTCGCGGAATCGGTTCACGATCGGCAGACGCCAGTCACGACCGAACGCGCGCGGCGTGATCTTGACGCCGATCGGGCCCTGGCGCCGCTTGTACTCGTTCCGATCGACCATCGCGACGACCTTACGGACCGTGTCGGCGCTGAACCCTTCGGCGATCATCTCCTGCACGCCCTTGTCCTCCTCGACGTAGGCTTCGAGGATCGCGTCGAGCTCGGGATACGGCGGCAGCGTGTCCTGGTCGCGCTGGTCATGGCGCAGCTCGGCTGATGGCGCACGCTCGAAGACGGTGTCGGGGATGACATGGCGCCCCGCCCGTTCGTTGACGTGACGGGCCACCTCGTAGACCAGCGTCTTCGGTACGTCCTTGATGACGGCGAATCCGCCTGCCATGTCACCGTAGAGCGTGGAGTAGCCGACGCCGATCTCGCTCTTGTTCCCGGTGGTCAGCACGAGCCAGCCAAATTTGTTGGAGAGCGCCATCAAGAGATTGCCGCGGATCCGCGCCTGGAGATTCTCCTCCGCGACGTCCTCCTTGAGTCCCTTGAACGGCTTGGCCAGCGCGCGCGTGAAGCCGCGGAGAATCGGGGTGATCGACAGGTTCAGGAAATCGGTGCCGAGGTTGCGCGCGAGTCGACGCGCATCGCGTCGGGTGCCGGCCGATGAGTACGGCGAGGGCATGGTGACGCCGGTGACGTTCTCCTTGCCGAGCGCCTCGACCGCGATGGCGGCCACGACGGACGAATCGATCCCGCCGGACAACCCGATGACGACGCGCTTGAACCCGTTCTTGCGCACGTAGTCCCGCGTGCCGAGCACCAGCGCGTGGAACACCTCCGGGATCGGCGCGAGTGGTGGCACCCGCTCGGCGGTCACGGGGGGTGACGGCGGGGCCGTGGGCCGCGCCGGCAATACGATCCGGCGCGCTGAAGACTGCAGGCCCAGCTTCTCCTTCCGCCGCCGCGAATCATGCATCCGGGCCCGGAACACGGCGTCGAGATCGAGGTCGGCGACGACGAAATCCTCCTCGAACGCCCGCCCGCGCGCGACACATTCACCGCGCTCGTCGAAGATCATGCTGCCGCCGTCGAACACCAGCTCGTCTTGCCCTCCAACCATGTTGACGAAGGCCAGATAGACGATGTCGTCAGCCGCGCGCGTGGCCACCATCCGCTCGCGGAAGTGCGCCTTGCCGGCATGGAACGGCGAGCCGTTGATCGTGACCACGAGCTCGGCGCCCGCCATCGCCTGCGCCGTCGTCGGGCCCGTCGGGTACCAGATGTCCTCGCAGATGTTGACGGCGAAGGTCGCGTCGCCAGATGCGAAGAGCGGCGTCTCGGTGCCGGACTGGAAGTAGCGGTTCTCGTCGAACACGCCGTAGTTCGGCAGGTACTGCTTGTGGTACACGCCGGCCAGCGTGCCGTCGTGGATCACGGCGGCCGCATTGAAGATGTCGTCCCGCTTGTCGATGAAGCCGACGATCGCCGTGAGCCCGCGCGCCGCGAGCACCACCTGGTCGATCGCGCGCAGATTCGCTTCGATGAAGGCGGGCTTGAAGACGAGATCCTCGGGAGGATATCCGGGCACGGCGAGCTCGGGAAACGCGACGAGCGTGCAGCCGAGCGCTCGGGCTCGATCCATGCCGTCCAGGATCTTCCCGACGTTCGCCTCGAAGTCTCCAACCGTCGGATTGATCTGGGCGAGGCCGACACGCACGCGTCTCATGCCGGTATTGTACCGTTCTCCACCCCTGGAACTGTACAACCCCATCGCCGCGTGATATCTCTCCTTGCCAGTACGCCCGCTCTCGACCGAGACGAAGGGGGATATCCGATGAAGCGCTGGTCAACGGTCGCCATCGCCATGCTGGCGCTCCTGTTGCCTGTGTCAGAGGCACGGGCTCAGGGCAAGGACACGCTCGTCGTCGCGCTGGTGTCCCACGCGCCCACGCTCGATCCGCACATGCACTTCGAGCGCGTCGGCATCCTCGTCAACATCAACATGTTCGACTCGCTCCTGCACAAGAACGCCCGGCTCGAGTACGAGCCTTCGCTCGCGCTGTCCTGGAAGCCGCTGAACGACACCACCTGGGAGTTCAAGCTGCGGCGCGGGGTGAAGTTCCACAACGGCGACGTCATGACGGCCGAGGACGTCAAGTATTCGTTCGAGCGCGTGCTCGACCAGAAGAAGAAGTCACCGCAGTACGGGAACATCCGAGCCATCAAGGAGGTGCGGATCGTCGCCCCGGACACGATCCACATCGTGACCGACAAGCCGTTCCCGCTCCTCCTCGAGCGCCTGGTCTTCTTCTCCATCGTGCCGAAGAAACACATCGAGAAAGTGGGGGACGACGCCTTCGGGGCCGCCGCTCCGGTCGGGACGGGTCCGTGGAAGCTCGTGGAATGGAAACGCGACCAGTACATCAAGCTGGAGGCGTTCGACCAGCATTGGCGCGGCAAGCCGCCATTCAAGTACCTGATCGTCCGCGCGATCCCCGAGATCGCCACCCAGGTTGCAGAGCTGAAGACCGGTGGCGTCGACATCATCCGGAACGTTCCCGCGGACCTGGTGCCCGACCTCAAAGCCAGCGCGCAGGTGTACGTCAGCTCCGCCCCGATTCTCCGCGTCCACTACGTCGAATTCGACATGCGGACGGCGCCGTTCGACAAGAAGCTCGTTCGCCAGGCCGCGAACTACGCGATCGACAAGCAGGCCATCATCCAGAAGATGATGGCGGGCCTCGGCCACCAGGTCGCCACGGTGGTGCAGCCCGCGGCCTTCGGCTACGACCCGGAAGTGAAGCCCTATCCGTACGATCCGAAGAAAGCGAAAGAGCTCCTGGCCCAGGCCGGGTATCCCAATGGCGTCGACATCACGCTGCACAGCGCGTTCATCGAGTTCCGGCCGGTCTTCGAGGCCATCTCTCAGATGCTGACCGAGTCCGGCATCCGCGCGAACCCACGCATCTGGGATCCAGGACCGGCGTGGAACAAGTTCCTGCAGACGGAGGGCAAGGCGACGAACGGGTACTACGGGAGCTGGGGGAATTACTCCGTCTTCGACGCCGACGCGGTGCTCCACCCGCTCTATCACACCGAGCCGGGCGGCTGGATCGGCAAGCACTACACCCGCGTCGAGGGCCTCGACAATCTGATCGACGAAGCGCGTTCCACCGTCGATCAAGCGAAGCGAAAGCGGGTGTACTCCCAGATCCAGCGGCTCATCAAGGACGAAGCGCCGGGCCTGTTCCTCTGGACGCAGTTCGACACGCTCGGGATCTCGAAGAAGGTACAGTACGCGGCGCGCGGCGACGAGTGGCTCTGGCTCTTCGACGCGAAGCCGCAACGCTGACCGCGAGGCCCTGACGCACCGCGCATGATCGCACTGATCGTGCGTCGGCTCATCCGCGTCGCCGTCGTGTACGTGGGCGTCTCGGTCGTCACGTTCTCGATCCTGCACGTCAGCGGTGATCCGGTTGCGCTCATGATGCCGGAAGCGCCGGAGACGGATCGCGCCGCGCTCCGCAAGGCGATGGGCTTCGACGAGCCGGTCGCCCGACAATTCGTGCGCTTCATTGGCAACACCGCCCGGGGTGATTTCGGCAACTCGTTCTTCCACCGGCAGCCCGCGCTGCGCCTGGTCCTCGAACGGATGCCGACGACGCTGACGCTGACCGTGATGGCGATGGGCCTCGCCCTGCTCGCGGCGGTGCCAGGCGGCGTGTACAGCGCCATCCGCCGGAACTCGCTCGTGGATCACGCCGTCACGGTGGTCGTCTTCCTCGGACAATCCATGCCGATCTTCTGGACCGGCATCATGCTCATGCTGCTCTTTGCCGTGCAGTGGCGGCTCCTCCCGGTGTCCGGTTGGGACACCTGGGCCGCCGCGGTCATGCCGGCCCTCACGCTGGGCGCGTTCTCCGCGCCGTTGCTGCTACGGATCGTCCGTTCCAGCATGCTGGAAGTCATCAATCTCGACTACGTCCGGACCGCGCGCGCCAAGGGCGTGTCGGAGTGGCTCGTCATTGGCCGGCATGCCCTGCGCAACGCCGCGTTGCCGCTCGTCACCGTCGCCGGGCTCCAGTTTGGTCTCTTGCTCGGGGGCGCCGTGATCACCGAAACCGTGTTCGCGATTCCCGGGGTCGGCCGGCTCATCGTCGGAGCCATCCGCCAGCTCGACTTTCCGGTCGTGCAAGCCGGCGTGTTCGTGCTGGCGATGATCGTCGTCGCGGTGAACTTCATCGTCGACGTGCTGTACCTCTACCTGAACCCCACCATCCGTGTGCTCTAGTAAACGTGGGGGCCCCGAAATGGCCCCCACACCCCCAGGCGCCCGGCGCACCCCAGCAAAGCTGTGGCGCGCCTCGATACTCCGACAGACTCCTAATGAGCTGGGGGCCTCGAAGGCCCCCAGACCCCCAGACGCTCGTCGGTCGCCGGGAAACCCGGCGCCCGCCTCGATACTCCGATACGCTCTTAGGCCACGAGCGCCTGGACCATCGCCATGACGAGCGGCTGATCCATGGCCATCGGCGCGCTGCCGAGCGAGGACGTCGCTTCCCTCGCCCGCCCCGAGGTCGACCGGTCGCGGGCCTGGCGGAAGCTCGTCCGCAGCCCGTTCGGGCTTCTCGGCGTCGTGATCCTGCTCGTCGTGATCGGCGCGGCCGTGGCTGCGCCGTACGTGGCGCCGCACGATCCAACGAAGCAGAGCTTGCTCCGACGCTTCACGCCGCCGATGTGGGCGGCCGGTGGGCAGCACGCATACCCGCTCGGGACGGATCAGGTGGGCCGGGACATCCTGAGTCGCATCATCCACGGCGCGCGCATCTCGTTGCTGGTCGGCGTGTCCGCGGTCGTCGTGAGCCTCGTCGTTGGCGTGTCGCTCGGTCTGGCGAGCGGCTACGTCGGTGGGCGGCTCGACACCGTGATCATGACCGTCGTCGACATCACGCTCTCGTTCCCGCAGTTGCTCCTGGCGCTCGCGTTCGTCGCCGCGCTCGGGCCGAGTCTGACGACGATCATCGTCGTGCTCGGGCTCACCGGCTGGGAGCGCTATGCGCGCGTCGTGCGCGCCGAGGTCCTGGCGCTCCGCGAGCGTGACTTCATCGAAGCGGCGCGAGCGCTCGGCCTCGGCGCCGGACGGACGCTCCTGCGCCACGTGCTGCCGAATACCTTCTCGTCGATCATCGTGCTGTCGACACTCCAGGTCGCGCAGGCGATCCTCCAGGAGGCCGCGCTCTCGTTTCTCGGAGTCAGCTCCGGGTCGACGTATCCGACGTGGGGCCAGATGATCGCGCTCGGGCGGGATTTCGTGAGCGTGGCGTGGTGGCTGCCGACGTTCCCGGGGCTCGCAATCCTGGCGACGGTGCTCGCCATCAACCTGGTGGGCGATCGCCTGCGCGACGCCCTCGACCCGAGGAGTGTCTAATGAGCTGGGGGCCTCGAAGGCCCCCAGACCCCCATACGCTCGCCGGTCGCCGGGAAACCCGGCGCCCGTCTCGATGGCCCCATACGCTCGCCGGTCGCCGGGAAACCCGGCGCCCGTCTCGATGGCCCCATCCGCTCGCCGGTCGCCGGAAAACCCGGCGCCCGCCTCGATACTCCGACGTTCCTAGCGGAGGGCCCTCACGTCCCTACTGCGATATCATGGTCGCGGCCATGCCAGCGAAGGTTCCGTGGCTACCGTCACACGTGCCGCCGGACGCCAATCCCGAACGCTGTCCTCGGTGCGGACGGCGCGCATTCATCCCATGGACACTGCGCCGCGACAATCAGACCAAGCAGGTGATCCGACGCTGGGTTTGCGCGGAATGTCAGGTCACCGAGGAGCGCCCCGAGCCCGACTAGCCACGCGTTCCGTGCGGCGTGCGCAGAGGGGGCAGGATTCCGTTGCTCGAATACCCCACTCGCACGGAGCCCTGCCCCTCTGCGCACGCCGCACGCACACGGTCTCGTGGGTCCGAGCGGGCATCGTCAGCGGCAGGTGCCGCGCGAATCCTTCGATCGGCGGCTACAGCGTGTTCAGGAAATCTATCAGCTGACGAAGCCGGGCGTAGGAGCTCCGGGTGAATGGCACGATCAGCCGGGTGAGCTCGGGGAACTCGTTGGCTTCGTGCGCCACCGGCCCCGGCGCCTGACCGAGCGGTCCTTTCAGGATGTCGCCGAACCGGCTCTGGATCTCCGCGAGTCGCGGTTCCGGGAGCAGCCGTTGCATGCGCATGAGTAGGTTGTCGCCCACGATGCGCGCCGAATGGAACACGCGGTAGAACGTGGTGATCTCGCGTACGGCATCGTCCACCGTGTCGACGATCCGGTAAAAGGAGGCGTCGTTGGCGGCGATCAATCGGCGGTCGACGAGTGTTCCCGCGTTCCAGCGGTCCCAGATACGCCAGAACGGTTTGGGCCCGGTCTCCACCAGCACGACCGGGACGATCGTCGCCTTCCCCGTCTGCATCAGTGTCAGAAGCTCGAACGTTTCGTCCATCGTGCCGAAGCCGCCCGGAAAGAGCGCCACCGCGCTCGCCTCCTTCACGAGGAAGAGCTTGCGCGTGAAGAAGTACTTGAACGTGATGAGCTTGGGATCGGAGGCGATCCACGGGTTCGCCTCCTGCTCGAACGGCAGGCGGATGTTGAGCCCAAAGCTCTGCTCGCCGCCAGCGCCCTCTTGCGCAGCTCCCATGATGCCCGCACCGGCTCCGGTCACGACCATCCAGCCCTCCTGGACCATGCGCTTGCCGAAGAGGCGGGCGCCGACCGCGGGCGGCTCGTCGCGCGGCGTGCGCGCGGAGCCGAACACCGTGACCTTTCTGATCTTGCGATACGGCGCAAAGACCTTGTAGGCGTAGCGCAGCTCCTTGAGGGCCATGCTGGTGATCTTGAGGTCACCGACGAGGGCACCGTCTTCGTTGAGCTTGAGGACGGTGGTCAGGAGCTGCTGGTAATGGCCCCGGCGGTCGGCCGGCACGCCGACCTCGTCGAGCAGCGCGACGAGCAGCCGGTTGGCCGCGTCGTTCTGGAGTTGATATCGGCGGGATTCGGGCACGAGGTCAGTATACCGTTCCAGTTCCAGGCCGGCCTGTGGCGGAGGCACCGATTACCGTCTGGCCTGGCGTCCTGCGGCCCCTGGCTTGCGAGCGCGAATGAACGCGCTCAAGTCTTCACGACGTGTTGGAAGGAGCGGCAGCGCTACAGCCGGCCGATCAGGATCCGGTGCGTGGGTCGACCCCAGTACCCCGGAATGTGGAGCTCACGCCATCTTCAGGATGATGCCTTCGATGACGTTCGCGACGTCCTCACAGCGGTCGGTCACGATCTCCATCGTCTCGTAGATCTCCTTCCACTTGATGACCTCGATGGGATCGCCCTGCTCGTCGAAGAGCGCGGCCAGACTTTCTCGGAGCAGCGTGTCGGCGTTGTTCTCGAGCCGGTTCACCTCGACGGCGTGCTCGTGAAAGCCCGGGTCCATCGTGCGTAGACACTTGATCGTCCTGTCAGTGGCGTGCACGATCCGCACGATCACGTCAGCCATCGCCCGACACGGCGACGTGGGCTCCTTGATGCGATACACCACCAGGCGCTCCGCGGCCGCCTCGATGTAGTCGAGCACGTCATCGAGCCGCGTGGCGAGGTCGTGAATGTCCTCGCGGTCGATCGGCGTGATGAACGTGGTGTTCAGGCGCTTGACGATCTCGTGCGTGATCTGATCCCCCTGGTGCTCGATCTCCTTGATCGCGTGCGCCTTGGCGCGGGCGTCGGAGAAGTTGTGGACCATTTCACTGAGAAGCGCCGCGGCCTCGAGGATATGCTCCGACTGCTTCTCGAAGAGATCGAAGAACCGAACTTCCCTGGGAATGAAATTGAACATAACTGGGACGGCACTCGTCAACAGGAGTGTAGCGTCACGGTTTCCTCAGCGCAAGCGCGGGGAGGCCGAGAAGCGCCAGGCGGGCGACCGACCACAACGTGTCCAGTGCCTCCAGCAGCGCCGGAGCCGCCTCGGCCAGACACCGGACGACCGCACCGCCGCTCTTGAGCGGCGCCGCTGCGCACCGGACACCATTCGAGCCGCCGACCGCCGCCGTGATCTTCGGGATCAGGTCCGGCCCGACGTCGCCGGCGACGACGACGGTGGCGAAGTACGACGCGCCTTCCGTGAATCCGAGGCGTGACCACCGAACGTCGCCTCCGAGCTCGAATCGATCGTGAAACCGGCTGCCGTGCTGGTCGTTGATACGGAGCGCACTGTCCAGAAGCTTGAAGCGCCACGCCTCGCCGCGCGCCACCCGCCCGGCGGCGAACGCATCCACGAGGATCAGTCGCGCGCCAGCGCCCATCGACACGTCGAGACGCTGGCGAAACGCGGCCCCCTCGAATGGGATGGCGTGGTCCGGCACCCATTCGAGAATGGCTCCGGGATCCAGCCGAACGTCGACGTGCTGGACCGCGGCATCGCCGCACGCGCGGTAGATCTTCGTTGCTGACGGAGTCGTGACGCACGCATGAGCGCGCGGCCCCACCACGATGTCGATGGCCAAGCGATCCCCACCGACCAGACCCCCCGTCGGGTTCAGGATGGACACGACGGCGGAAGGGTCGTCGAGCGCGACCGGAGCCAGAACTTGAAGGGGCAGGCTCGACCGGCAGCGTGTCACGACCGTGCGCGGGCCGCGACGCTCGAACGCGAGGCGAAGAACACCGTCACGGCCGATCCGCGAGGGCGCTTCGCTTAGTGCGGCGAGGTGGTCAGGAGCAGGTCCCGTTCGATCCATCGCACGATCTCGTCCACGCCTTCCCCGGTCTTCAGATTCGTGAACACGAAGGGCCGTGGGCCTCGCATGCGCTTCGAGTCCGCCGCCATCACACCAAGGTCGGCCCCCACGTGCGGCGCCAGATCGACCTTGTTGATCACGAGCAAATCCGAGCGCGTGATGGCCGGCCCACCCTTCCGCGGGATCTTCTCGCCTCCCGCGACATCGATCACGTACACGGTCGCGTCGACGAGCTCCGGACTGAACGTGGCGGCCAGGTTGTCGCCGCCGCTCTCGATCAGCAGCAGGTCCAGCGCGGGGAATGCTTTCAGCAGTCCGCGCACCGCTTCGAGATTCACCGAAGCATCTTCGCGAATCGCGGTGTGCGGGCAGCCCCCGGTCTCCACTCCGACCACCCGATCGGCGGCCAGGGCGCCGCGCCGCACCAGGAACTCCGCGTCCTCCCTCGTATAGATGTCATTCGTGATCACGGCCATGTCGATCTGGTCCCGCCACCGGCGACAGAGCGCCTCGACCAACGCCGTCTTGCCGGAACCAACGGGTCCGCCCACCCCGATCTTCAGCGGCTTCGGAATCGTCACGTCGTTCTCGCGATCATGAGCGGAACAGCCGCATGTCGAGTCCGGCGTGCTCGACGGACGCGATCTCCAGGCCGGGAGAAAAACTCCACATGTCGTCGACGTCGCGCAGGGCGGCCGCGGCGGCCAGGCGCGCGATGCAGGGCCGCAGCGCCGACAAGAGACGCTGACCCTCGAGCTGTCCCACCGGGAGAAGACGCAAGCCGGCGTTCACGATCAGCGCCGAAGCGGCATAGAGAAATGCCGCCGCTGCGGACGTGGCGTCCACACCGGCCCGGCCAACCACCGCGCCGAAAAGCATCGCGTGATGGCCCGGCGTTCGTCCGTCCTCGACGGCATCCGCGAGCGCCGTCAAGAATGGATCCTCTCCGAGCACGGCCGCGACCTTTGCCGTCTGGCGTCCCATCTGGCGACTGGCCAACGCCAGCTCGGGCACCCACTTCATCGCTTCCAGACGCTGATCCAGCGCCAGACAAGCGCCAACGTCCGGTCGAGCTGCGTGCCGGACCGCGCTGGCCACGGCAACGGCATCGGCCGGACCCGCGGTGCCCTCGAGATGCGCCTCGAGAAATGCGCGAAGTCCGGCCCCATCGCGGACGACGCCCGATTGTGTGTACGTCTCGAGCCCAAAGGAATGCGCGAACCCGCCCGCGGGGAACAGTCCATCGGTGAACTGAAGGAGCGCGAGGAGATCAGTCGTCATGCCGGTGACCCTGCCCGACGGGCACGAACACGGCCGTCGCGCGCTGCCACGGCACGCCGAGCCGGACGACGAGCTGCTCCATCGCGGGATCGTCCAGCACGAGCAGGCGATCGCCGTCGACCGCCAGCGTGAAGTGACGATTGCCGACCTCGAACGCCACTCGCACGTACTCGTTACGGGATCGCGGCGCAATCGCGAGCACCGGCTCGGGCGCCGCCTCGATCTCCACGTACCAATCGGAGCGTACGCAGAGGATCTCGCCGGGCAGCAAGCAGCTTCCGGTTGGAAGCGCCAGCGCAAGCTCGCGCCCATCACGGGTGACGACTCGACGTCGACCCCAGCGCCGCTCCTCGGCCGTGAGAACCAGGACGTCTCGCGTCCGTCCCGTGAGCCCGTCGGGGCTGACGTGCACGTGGGGCTCGGTGATCACGGGCACGCCGGCCGGCATGGCCATCAGAACAGGAAGTACCGCTGCGCCATCGGCAGCACGCGGGCGGGTTCACAGGTCAGCAGCTCACCGTCAGCCCTGACGCGATAGGTCTCCGGATCGACCTCGATGCGAGGCAAGGCGTTGTTGTGGATCATGTCCCGCTTGCCGATCGAGCGACATCCGCGCACGGGGACGATTCGTCGACCGAGCCCCAGCCGCTCCGGCACGCCGCTCTGCAGCGCCGCTCCGGAGACGAACGTCACGGCCGTCGTGCGCACGGCGCGTCCGAACGCGGCGAACATCGGCCGGTACAGCACCGGCTGCGGCGTGGGGATCGACGCGTTCGGGTCCCCCATTGCGGCCCACGCGATCATGCCGCCCTTCACGACCATCTCAGGCTTCACGCCGAAGAACGCCGGGCGCCAGAGCACGACGTCGGCGAGCTTCCCGGCTTCGACCGAGCCGACCTCGGCGGCCAAGCCGTGCGCGATCGCCGGATTGATCGTGTACTTGGCGACGTAGCGCTTGACGCGGATGTTGTCGTCTCCCGCCGTCTCGCCCGGCAACGGGCCGCGCTGCGCCTTCATCTTGTGGGCGGTCTGCCACGTCCGGATGATCACTTCACCGATCCGGCCCATCGCCTGGGAATCGGAGGACATCATGCTGATGGCGCCGAGGTCGTGCAGCACGTCCTCGGCCGCAATCGTCTCGGCCCGGATCCGCGATTCCGCGAACGCAAGGTCCTCCGGGATCGCCGAGTTGAGATGATGGCAGACCATGAGCATGTCGAGATGCTCGGCCATCGTGTTCACCGTGAACGGCATCGTGGGATTCGTGGACGATGGCAAGCAATTCGGCTCTCCGCACACCCGGATGATGTCCGGCGCGTGGCCGCCGCCGGCGCCCTCCGTGTGATACGTGTGGATCGTCCGCCCCTTGAAGGCGCGGATCGAGTCCTCGACGAAGCCGGACTCGTTGAGCGTGTCGGTGTGAATCGCGACCTGGACGTCCAGTTCGTCGGCCACGCTGAGCGCGCAGTCGATGGCCGCCGGCGTCGTTCCCCAGTCCTCATGGAGCTTCAACCCGATCGCGCCGGCCGCGATCTGCTCGCGCAACGGATCCGGTGCCGATGCATTGCCCTTGCCGAGAAATCCGAGGTTGATCGGGAACGCCTCGGCCGCCTCGAGCATGCGATGGATGTTCCACTCGCCCGGCGTGCACGTCGTGGCATTGGTGCCCGTCGCGGGTCCCGTCCCGCCGCCGACGAGTGTCGTCATCCCCGCGCTGATGGCCTCGGTGACGAGCTGCGGGCAGATGAAATGGATGTGCGTGTCGAGACCGCCCGCGGTCACGATCTTTCCTTCACCGGCAATGACCTCCGTGGCGGCGCCAATCACCATGCCATCCGTCACACCCGCCATGAGATCGGGATTGCCTGCCTTGCCAATCCCGACGATGCGGCCATCACGAATGCCGATGTCGGCCTTCACGATGCCCCAATGGTCCACGATCACGGCGTTGGTGATCACGACGTCCAACGTCCCGTCACGCCGGGTCGCGCGAGCCGACTGGCCCATGCCGTCGCGGATAACTTTGCCGCCGCCGAACTTCGCCTCCTCCCCCGGCACCGTCAGATCACGCTCGATCCGGACGAGCAAGTCAGTGTCGGCGAGCCGCACGCGGTCGCCGACCGTCGGACCGTAGAGATCCGCGTACTGCCGGCGGGACAACCGCAACGTCATCGCAGACGCTCCCACTCGGCGAGTCGCCGTAGCGCATCCTCGCGTGAACCGCCCTGTGCGAGACCGTTGAGCCCGAAGACTTGGCGCCGCCCGGCGAACTCGACGAGCGTGACACGCTTCTCGTCACCGGGCTCGAAGCGCACCGCCGTGCCGGCCGGGATGTTGAGACGCATCCCGAACGCCTGGGCGCGGTCGAAGCGGAGCGCGCGATTGACTTCGAAGAAGTGGAAGTGCGAGCCCACCTGGATCGGCCGATCGCCGGTGTTCGCGACGGTCATCTCGACGGTTCGCCGACCCTGGTTCGCGATGATATCGCCGTCACCGAGCACATATTCACCGGGAATCACGCTCGCCTCCTTGGTCCGGTCCGATGCAGCGGATCATCGGATCGGCTGATGAATGGTGACGAGCTTGGTGCCGTCCGGAAAGGTGCCCTCGACCTGAACCTCGGTGAGCATCTCCGGCACACCGTCCATCACGTCGTCCCGGCCGAGGATCGACAGTCCAGCCTCCATCAGGTCGGAGACCGTCCGCCCGTCCCGGATCCCCTCCAGGATCTCGGCCGTGATCAGCGCGAGCGCTTCGGGGTGATTCAGCTTGAGACCGCGCGCGCGGCGGCGCCGCGCCAGCTCGGCGGCCGTGAAGATGAGAAGCTTTTCCTGTTCTCGCGGAGTGAGGTGCATCGTCGGACCTCGTCAGATTGCCAGGTGCTGCTTCACGGCCTCCAGGCGCAGGTGCTCGGTCGCCCCGGCCGCGACGACAGCGCCCTTGGCCATGATCACGTAACGATCGGCCAGGCGCTCGGCGAAGTCGAGGTATTGCTCGACGAGGAGCACCGCCAATCCCATGTCTTCCTTGATGCGTCGAATGGCGTCCTCGATCTCGAGCACGATCGACGGCTGGATGCCTTCGGTAGGCTCGTCGAACATGAGCAGCTTCGGTCGCGTCAGCAGCGCCCGCCCGATGGCCAGCATCTGCTGCTCTCCGCCCGACAGCACGCCGCCCTTGCGGGACAGGAGCCGCTTCAACGCGGGGAACAGGTCGAGCGCCTCGTCCAGTCCGCTGGCCCGACCGCATCCGAGCAGCGACATCCTGAGGTTCTCCTCGACGGTCAGGTGGGGGAAGATCTCGCGGCCCTGCGGAACGTAGCCGATGCCGGCCCGGGCTCGGCGATCCGGCGACCATCGCGTGATATCGCGCCCCTCGAACATCACGCGACCGCGGCGCACCGGCAAGAGTCCCATCACCGCCCGGAGCAGCGTCGTCTTGCCGACGCCGTTCCGTCCCATGAGACAGACGACACGGCTCCCCTCGACCTCCAGGCTCACGCTCCAGAGAATCTGGCTCTCGCCGTAGGCGACGTCGACCTGCTCAACGGACAGCATCGGCTGCCTTGCGCGACTGTCCCAGGTACACCTCCAGCACGCGGGGATCGGCCTGGACCTGTTCCACCGAACCCTCGCACAGCACTGTCCCCTGATGAAGCACGGTGACCTTCCTGGCGATCTGGCGGACGAACTCCATGTCGTGCTCGATCACGAGCACCGCCCGATCGGCGGCGATGGACTCCAGGAGCTCGCCGGTGCGCGACGTCTCCTCCTCCGTCATGCCGGCCACCGGTTCATCGACGAGCACGAGCTGGGGGTCCTGTGCGATGACCATGCCGATCTCCAGCCACTGCTTTTCTCCGTGCGACAACGTGCCGGCAATTCCATCGGCTTTGCTCGCCAGTCCAACAGTTTCGAGCACGTCCCGAACGCGTCGTTGCTCGTCGGTCCCTTCGGCTTCGAACAGGGTGGCGAAAACACCCTTGCTCCGCCGGCGTAGCGACAGCTCGACGTTTTCGCGGACGGTGAGATTCACGAATACCGCCGGCGTCTGGAACTTCCGTCCCACACCGAGCGCGGCGATCTGGTTTTCCCGCAGCGGCACCAGGTCGGTATGGTGGCCGAAGATCACGCGACCGCTCTCTGGTTTCACCCGTCCGGAGATCACGTCCAGCAGGGTCGTCTTCCCCGCGCCGTTGGGACCGATCACGACCCGGAGCTCGTGCCGATCGATGTAGAAGTTCAGATGGCTGAGCGCCTTGAAACCGTCGTAGTTGACGGTCACGTCTTCGAGATAAATCATGGCGCCGGCGCTGGTCGTCATGGCGCGCCCTGTGGGCCAATGCCGTCCTGGGTCGCCCGCGACAGCGGGCTCCGGTCGAGGCTCGGCAGCGTGACCTCGCCTCGGTGTCCGCGAATCGTACTCGCGACGCGGCCAGCCAGGTGGGTCGCTGCGCCGAGCACTCCATCGGGGAAGAAGAGCACGACACCCATGAAGAGCGCGCCCAGAAACAGCAGCCAGAGATCCGGATAGCTCGTCGTCAGCCAGCTCTGCATCCAGTTCACGCCGACGGCTCCGAGGATGGCGCCGACGAGCGTGCCGCGTCCTCCCGCCGCCACCCACACCACCATCTCGATCGACGGCAGCACGCCGATCTTGGCCGGCGTGATGATGCCGACCTGCGGCGCGTAGAGCGCCCCGGCGATTCCGGCCAGCACCGCCGAGATCGCGAAGACGAAGAGCTTGTAGTTCGCGGGCGAATAGCCGGAGAAGAGCACGCGAGTCTCGCTGTCTCGGATCGCGACCAGCACTTTCCCGGCCCGTGAGCGGGTGATCCAGCGGCACAAGACGTAGGCGCCCGCGAGCGTCAGGGCGGTGACGACGTAGAGACCTCGCTGCGTGGCTGGCTGGCTCAGCGAAAATCCGAAGATCGTCTTGAAATCGGCGAGCCCATTGGTGCCGCCGAGATTCATTTCGTTCCGGTTGAACACGAGCCAGGCGCAGAGGGCGAGCGCCTGGGTGATGATCGAGAAGTAGACGCCGCGAATCCGGCTGCGGAACGCGAGAAAACCGAACACGAGACCGAAGAGCGCGGGCACGACGAGGATGGCGACGATCGTGACGAACCCGCTGTGGAACGGCCTCCAGAACAGGGGCAGCTCCTTCACCTGGTTCCACACCATGAAGTCCGGCAATGCGCTCTGGTACACGCCCTTGGCGCCGATCTCGAGCATGAGGTGCATGCCCATCGCGTACGCTCCGAGACCGAAGAAGACGCCGTGGCCGAGGCTCAGCACGCCCGCATATCCCCAGAGCAGGTCCAAGCCCAGCGCGAGGATGGCGTAGCAGAGGAACTTGCCGAAGAGATTGAGCGTGAAGTTCGACACATGAAACGTGGAGCCTGGAGCGAGCGCGTTGAGCGCGGGCAGGAGCACGGCGAGCACCACGAGCCCGACGCCCACGCCGATCCATTCAGGCGCGGGTATCGCGCGGGTCGCGCGCGGCCGAGTCGCACGCTCGTCAGGCGTCGGCATTACGTCCCCGTGTCGCGAAGAGACCCGCGGGCCGGCGCTGCAAGAAGAGCATCACCGCGATCAGGATGGCGACCTTGGCGAACACCGCGCCGAGCGCAGGTTCGATGCCCTTGTTGAGCCCGCCGATCCCGATCGCGGCGAAGATCGTTCCCGCGAGCTTGCCCACGCCGCCCGTGACGACCACCATGAACGAATCCACGATGTAGTTCTGGCCCAGCGATGGACCGACGTTTCCGATCTGGGTCAGCGCGCATCCCGCCAACCCCGCCAGGCCGGCACCCAGCGCGAACGTCGTCGCGTCGACCGTGCCGGCCCGCACGCCGAGGCACGCGCTCATCGAGCGGTTCTGCGTGACCGCCCGGATGCGAAGGCCAGCCCCGGTGCGGAAGAGAAGCCAGTACATCCCGCCGATGCAGAGAGTCGCGAGCCCGATGATGAAGACGCGATTGTACGGGAGCTGGAGTCCGACCATCACGGGCACGCCGCCGGACAGCCAGCGCGGCGACGCGACGTCCACGTTCGCGGCCCCGAACCAGAGACGCAGACCTTGCTGAATGATGAGCGACGCGCCCCAGGTGAGGAGCAGCGTCTCGAGCGGCCGGCCGTACAGGAAGCGGATGACACCGCGCTCAAGCACAAGCCCGACCACTGCCGCCACCAGAAAGGACAGCGGAAGCGCCACGAGGAAGTAGGCGTCGAACCATTGCGGCCAGCTCGCGCGAAACCAGTTCTGGACGACGAACGTCGTATACGCGCCGAGGGCCATCAGCTCGCCGTGCGCCATGTTGATGACGCCCATCAGACCAAACACGATGGCGAGCCCCAGAGCCATGAGCAGGAGGATCGACGCCAGCGACGCGCCCTGAAAGGCGGTCTCGACGGTCGTCGTGGCCATGCTCCAGCGCTCGATCTGCCGGACGGCGAGCGTCGCTGCCGCCCGCTCGTCCGCGGACGCCGTCGTGTCGCTCACGAGCTGACGCAGCGCGGAGAGGCCGTTGAACGAGTGGAGGCGACCCAGCTCTCGAGCAGCCGCGATGCGGGCAGCCGCATCGCCGTGGGCCAGGTGGATCAGGCCGAGCGCCTCGCCGAGCGCCTGGCGGACCCAGCGGTCGGATTCTTTGCCGAGGGCTTCCTCGACGACGGTGGTGGCGCCGGCGTCGGCTTGATTCCCGAGCTTCACGGCGGCGCCGACCCGGACGTTCGGATCCGGATCGGCGAGCTGTGCGCGGGTCTCGTCGGCGTCGAGGAACGGCTTGATCGCGAGCCGCAGTCGCCGGTCGGCGGCAATCTCGGTCAGCTCGGCCAGCGGCACCGTGCCAAGTGGCGTCCGATCGTGAGCGCTGAGAACCTCGATGACGTCCTGTTCGCCGCGCGTCGATTTCGTTCCGCCGACGACGACGTCGACGCGTCCACCGTGCGTCCACGCGTACACGCCGCCATCCCGCAACGTGCCCAGGAAGGCGAGCCACTTCGGATCAGCGGTCTTGCCGAGCATCGCGACGGCGGCCTCGCGGCCGTCGGCGTCGTCACCCTGGAGCGCAGAGAGCGCGGCCTCCGCCCCACCCGCAGGCGCAACCGCGGCGGGGGCCGCGGCGGCCGCGTGGCCCGCGGCGAGCGCCGCGAACCACGCGACCAGCGTGATCACTCCCAGACGGGCCATCAGGCCTTCACAGGCGTTCTCACGCCTTCACAGGCGTCCTCACGCCTTCTTCTGGTACGTTCCCTTCTCCTTCACCCAGTCGCAGCCCTTGTCCGGGCTCGTGTACTGACTCCACGGCTCCGCCTTCACCAGGCCCTTGGAGCGCGAGACGGTCTTGAACTGGCCATCCTTCAGGATCTCGCCGATGAGGACAGGCTTGTAGGTGTGGTGGTTGGCTTCGTCCATCTTGATCTTGCCGCCGGGCGCGAGGAATTCCTGCCCGTAAACGGCCTTGCGGACCGCGTCGACGTCCGTCGACTTGGCCTTCTCGACCGCTTGCTTCCAGACGTACACGCCGAAGTACGCCGCCTCCATGGGATCGTCGGTCACGCGCTTGGTGCCACCCGGCAGATTGTGCTTGACCGCGTATTCCTTGAACGCGTTCACGAACTTCTTGTTCTGGGGCGTGTCGACCGACTGGTAATAGTTCCAGGCCGCGAGATGGCCGACGAGCGCGGAGGCATCCATGCCGCGCAGCTCGTCCTCGGCGACGCTGAACGCCATGATCGGCGCGTTCTCCGAACGCAGGCCCTGGTTGGCGAATTCTTTGTAGAAGGGCACGTTGGAATCGCCATTGATCGTCGAGAGCACAGCCGCCTGGCCACCCGAAGCAAACCGTTTGATCTTGCCGACGATCGTCTGATAATCCTGATGGTTGAACGGCGTGTACTCCTCCTCGATGCTGCTCGCCGGCACGCCCTTGGCCAGCAGGAACGCGCGCAGGATCTTGTTGGCCGTGCGCGGAAACACATAATCCGTCCCGAGAAGGTAGAACTTCTTGTAGCCGCCGCCCTCTTTCGACATGAGGTACTCGGCCGCCGGGACCAGCTGCTGGTTCGGCGTCGCTCCCGTGTAGAAGACGTTGCGGGAGCACTCCTCACCTTCGTACTGAACGGGATAGAACAGAAGACCATTGTTGTTCTCGAACACCGGCAGCACGGACTTGCGGCTCACCGAGGTCCAGCACCCGAACACGACGGCAACCTTATCCTGCAGGAGGAGCTGCTTGGCCTTCTCGGCGAAGAGGTCCCAGTTCGAAGCGGGGTCGACGACCACGGGCTGGACCTTTCGGCCCATCACGCCGCCTTTGGCGTTGATCTCCTCGACCGCCATCAGGACGACGTCGCGCAGCGACACTTCGCTGATCGCCATCGTTCCAGAGAGGGAATGAAGGACGCCGATCTTGATCGGCTCCTTCGACTGCGCGATGACCATGCGCGGAAAGCCGACCCCGGCCGCGACTCCGGCGCCGGCGATGAGCGAGCCCTTCAGGAAATCACGACGCGACCATGCAGACATGACGTCTCCTTTCATTGCTCGGTGTCCGTGTCGGACGGCCGTGCCGTCCACGGGTGAGGCGATCGGCGTGGTCCTCGGACCACGCGACCGTTGTGGAATGAGTGATTCGCTGTGCCTCGCGGCTTCACTGCCGCAGTTACGACGGACGCCTTTGTCCGCATCGGTTGCGCCAAGAGTGCAAGGCATGTACCCAACCCGAACTCTGAAATCTCGGGAAGTTGCGAATCGCCAGGTTCGCGACCATGCCTATTTGATGGGCACTCCGCCGGCGACTGACTCCGAGACGAGCAGTGCGCGCGCAATCTCCACCATCGGCCGTCGATTGTCCATGGCGGCTCGCCGCAGTCGGCGAAACGCCTCGTCCTCGCTCAATCCGAGCCGCGTCATCAGCGCGCCCTTCGCTCGCTCGATAATCTTGCGGTCCTCGAGACTTTGCTTCAGCTGACGGGTCTCTCGATACCGTGCGATGGCGAGATCCAGCGCGGGCGCCAGCTCCGCGGCGCGCAGCGGCTTGAGGAGATACGCCATCACCCCGGCGCGGCGCGCGCGCTCCACCAGCGCCGGATCCGAGCGGCTCGTGAGGAGCACGACCGGACAATTGCCAACCGAGAGGAGTTGCTCTGCGGCATCGACACCGTCCCCATCAGGTAACCCGACGGCGACGAGCGCGACGTCCGGAGTGGCGCGCTGAACCAGTGGGAGCGCGTCCGCGACACGTAGCGCTTCGCCGGCGATGTCGCCCCCTGCGGCCCACACCGCCGCGCGAACCGCCGCGCGCGACCGCTCGTGGTCGTCGACGATCGCGACTCGCCAGCGAAGACTGCGACTCACGGGGCTCGTAGGGGCAAGCACGGTGCCAGACCGCGAGTGCAGGAAATCAGGCGCTTGCGCCGGCTGGTGCGAAGCCGTGCTGCTCAGCGCAGGAGCAGGCGGCCAAGTGTGCTCGATCCGCAGGCAGTGACGACGAGAAGCAAATCGCTGTGGCTGGCGGCAACGGAGCGTGTGGGGGTCGAGAGGGGGGGCGCCGGGACCCCGGTGCCCCCCGAGCGTCTGGGGGTGTGGGGGCCTTCAAGG
>JBGPTW010000078.1:0-27569 GCA_041490825.1 Methylomirabilia bacterium
CCAATAATATAGAGCGCGACTGCTCAACAATTCGTTTCTGTATTGCCTTGGTCCGCGTTTATGTTCGGCTGCGTCAACTTGATCGCCAGCGCTGCGAGCCGATTATGTTGGTTTCGCTCGTGGGATGGGCGTGGACCTTCGTGATTCCTTCCCTGGGTTTCGCCGCGCGGGCGACAGCTCGCGGAATTCCGGAGCGCCCCCCGGCCCCCCGCTCGCGGTCGTGTCGCCGACGCCGTGCGGCTCGGGCGCGATCGTTCATGCATAGTGCGGGCTAGCCTTCGTGAGGAGTCCATCATGACAGCCACGGAACCCAGCTCGGGTTCTTCCTGACGCGACGGGGCGAGGCGAGGCCATGTACGTTCCATCCCATTTCGAGGAGACGCGCGTCGAGGTGCTCCACGAGCTGATCCGGCAGCGCCCACTGGCGGCGCTGGTCACCCTCGGCTCGGACGGTCTGAACGCCAACCACATCCCGTTCGAGGTCGACGCCCAGCCGGCACCGTTCGGGACGCTACGGGGCCACGTCGCGCGAGCCAATCCGGTGTGGCGCGATTGCTCCGGTGCCGTCGACGCGCTCGTGATCTTCCAGGGCGCGCACGCGTACGTCAGTCCGGCGTGGTACGCGACGAAGCAGGAAACCGGCAAGGTGGTGCCGACGTACAACTACATGGTCGTCCACGCCTACGGCGCGTTGCGGATCGTCGAGGATCCCGCGTGGCTGCGCGCGCTGGTGGGGCGGCTCACGGACCGATTTGAAGCCGAGCGCGCGAACCCGTGGAAAGTGACCGATGCGCCCGCCGACTTCGTGGAGAAACAGGTTCGCGCCATCGTCGGCGTCGAGATTCCGGTCCGGCGCCTGCTCGGCAAGTGGAAGGTCAGCCAGAACCGCCCGGCCACCGATCGCGAAGGCGTCGTGCGAGGGCTGCGCGAGACGCAAGACGGCGATGCGGCCGTCATCGCGAACGTGGTGAAGGAGTCGAGCGGCTAGCCAGCCGTTCTGCGTTCGTGCCTTGCGAAAGATCAGATCGAGCGCCTGGTCGTCGAGCGTGTCGCGCACCGTTGCGCCTCCGCCTATCTGTTTGTCGCGGCGTCCTGGATCGCCCGCCAGACGCGATCCGCTGTCGCCGGCATGTCGAGCTCGCGGACGCCGACCGGCGCGAGCGCGTCCATCACCGCGTTCATCACCGCCGGGAGCGCGCCCACGGTCCCCGCCTCGCCGGCTCCCTTGGCTCCGAGCGGGTTGAGCTTCGTCGGCACCGGGTTGCTCTCGATGTGCATGTCGGGCAGGGTATCGGCCCTCGGCATCGCGTAGTCCATGAACGAGGCTGTCAGCAGCTGGCCGGACTCGGGCTCGTACACGACCTGCTCCATGAGGGCTTGGCCCACGCCCTGCGCCACCCCGCCGTGAATCTGGCCCTTGAGAGTCAGCGGATTGATGACGGTCCCGACGTCGTCGACGATCACGTAGCGGACGAGCGTGACCGCGCCCGTGTCCGGATCGATTTCCACCTCGCAGACATGGCAGCCGTTGGGCCACGTGTCCTGCTTCGGTGCAAACGTTCCGGTTTCGTAGAGGCCCGGCTCGACGCCGGGCGGAAGCTGAGCCGGCTGGAAGGCGGCGCGCACCACCTCTTTCAACACGACGGCGCGGTCCGTGCCCACCACCGAGAACTTGCCTTCGGCGAACTGGATGTCAGCCTCCGCCGCCTCCAGCAGTCGTGCGGCGATCTTCGTGCCCTTCGCGATCACCTTGTCGGCCGCGGTCCAGAGCGCGGTGCCGCCGATCACGGTCGACCGGGATCCCATCGTGCCCATGCCGAACCCGACGCGATCCGTGTCCCCGTCGATGTAGCGCACGTCCGCCGGATCGAGACCCAGCCGCTCGTACAGGATTTGCTTGAACGTCGTCTCGTGTCCCTGGCCCTGATTCTTGGTTCCCATGAAGATCGTCGCGCTTCCGCTCGGAGCGAAACGGATCTCGGCGAACTCGGGCTGAGGCCCGGCGGCCTTCTCGATCGCGTTGACCACCGCGAGACCGCGGAGCACGCCGCGGCGGCGCGCGGCATCGCGCCGGGCCGCGAAGCCCGCGACGTCGCCGAGCTTCAGCGCCTCTTCCATGTTCTTGTCGAACTCGCCACAGTCGTAATTGCCGCCGAGCGGTGTGCGATACGGCATCGACGAGGAGGGGATGATGTTCTTTCGCCGTAGCTCGACGCGGTCGACGCCGAGCTCGCGCGCGGTATCGTCGATCAATCGCTCGATGACGTACGTGGCCTCCGGTCGGCCGGCTCCCCGATACGGAGCCGTCGAGTTCGTGTTCGTCAGGACACTCAGGACCTCGACGTGCGCGGTGGGAAACGTGTAGACGCCGACCAGCGTCGTCACGTTGCTGAACGTGGCGAGCAGGTTTCTGTCCGACGACACGTAGGCGCCCACGTTGGCCAGCGTCCGGACGCGGAGCGCGAGGAACCGTCCGTCGGCATCCAGGGCCAGCTCGGCGTCGGTCACGTTGTCGCGCGCGTGCTCGTCCGCGGGGATCGCTTCCCGGCGCTCGCACGTCCACTTCACGGGGCGGCCGAGCTTCCGGGCCGCCCACAGCACCAGCCGGTGCTCCGGGTACTGCCATCCCTTCGTCCCGAACGCTCCGCCCACGTCGCCGACGATCACGCGAATCTGGTGCTCGGGGATCTTGAAGATGTTCGTCGCCAGCGCATTGCGCACGCGGTGCGGGTACTGGACGTCCGCGTAGAGCGTGTAGCGATCGTCGCCCGGATCCCAGACGCCGAGCGCGCCCCGCGGCTCCATGTACTGCGCGTGGACCCGCGTGATGACATACCGGCGGCGGACGGTGCGCGCCGCCCGCGCGAACGCGGCATCGGTCGCGGCCTTGTCGCCCGCCGCGTACACGTTCGAGACGTTGTCGGAGCACTCGTCCCACACGGCGACGCTTCCCGGCTCGGCGGCGGCGGCGGTGGACGTCACCGACGGCAGCGGTTCGTACTCCACCTGGACCATCCCGGCCGCGTCCTCGGCTTGCGCTTGCGTCTCTGCAACGACCATGGCGATGGGATCGCCCACGTATCGCACCCGATCCTGGGTGAGCCCGTGGTGGGGCGGCGCGAACATCGGCGAGCCGTCGGGGCGCTTGCGCTTCAACGTCATCCGCATCGTGCCGAGACCGTCGCGCGCCAGGTCAGCGCCCGTGAAGACGGCGAGGACTCCCGGAGCTCGTAAGGCCGCCGCCGTCTCGATCGCGATCAGGCGGGCGTGCGCGTGCATGGATCGCACGACAACCGCGTGAGTCTGGCCCGGCAGGTTGACGTCGCCGTGAAAGCGGCCCTCGCCGCGCAGGAGTCGGACATCCTCGAAGCGCTTGATCCCTTGTCCGATACCGAACTGGCCCATCAGTTCGCGTTGCCCTCCATGGGACCCGGATATGGCTCAGTGTAGCCGAGCTTCGGCTACGCCTTGAGCCTGCTCTGCGTGCCCGGCCTATCGACCCGGAGGCCGCTGGCCGCCTGCGGGCCGCTCCGCTGCCGTGGGCTTTTCCGCGCCCGCGGGCCGCTCGCCGCCAGCAGGCCGCTCGCCGCCACCAGGCCTGCCGGCGCCTCGCATCTCGACCTTGGTGCCCGCGACGAGCCGCTGCTGGCCGTCGGTCACGACCTTCTCACCCGTCTGGAGTCCGGTCTTGATGATCGAATCGCTGCCCTGCGTCCGAGCGACCGCGACACGACGGACCTCCACGGTGGAGTCCGGCTTGACCACGAAGACGTACGCCTGTCCTTGCTGCCCGGTCTGCACCGCTGCCGACGGCGCGACGATCGCGTCCGTCTCGGTCGCGAGCGTCAAGGCGACGTTCACGAACTGGCCGGGCCAGAGGCGTTTGTCGTCGTTGCTGAAGGTGGCCTTGAGCCGGATGGTCCCCGTTGTCGGTTCGACGGCGTTGTCGATGAACGTCACGACGCCTTGCGCCGGCCGCCGCTCACCCGATGGAACGGCGTCGACGGTGAGCTTCCCGGCCGCCATGTATCGCTTGATCTCGGGAAGCTGCTGTTGCGGCACCGTGAACGACACGTAGATCGGCTGGATCTGATTGATCACGAGCAGCGTGGAGCTGTTCGCCTGTACCACGTTCCCCTCGTGGAGCATGAAGCTGCCGGTGCGGCCGTTGACCGGTGACGTGATCTTCGTGTATCCCAGGTTCAGCCTTGCGTTCTGCACGGCAGCCTCGTCCGCCCGCGCGAGCGCCTCGGCACTCTTGATGGCGGCCTCGTCGGAGACCACGGTCTCCTCCGCACTCCGCACGTCCGCTTCGTCGGCTCGCAAGGTCGCCGCCAGCGATTCCGCCGTGGTGCGAATCTGGTCGTACTGCTCCTGGGAAATCAGCTCCTTCTTCAAGAGATCGGCATAGCGACGCTCCTGCACGACGGCGGTCTTCTCCTGTGCCTGATCGCGCAGCAGGCCGGCACGCGACTGGCCGACGCGGGCGCGGTCCCGCTCGAGCGCCGCTCTCGCTTGCTCCACCTGCGCACGATCCTTGGCGAGATTCGCCTGCGTCTGGGCGAGCGCCGCCTCGTAGGGGCGGGGATCGATCGTGAAGAGAAGGTCGCCCGCGCGGACGTCCTGGCCTTCCTTGAAGTGCACGCGCATCAGTGCGCCGCCGACGAGAGCGCGCACGGTGACGGTGGTATAGGCCTCGACCGCGCCGATCGCCTGGATCTGGAGCGGAATGTCTCTCTGCTCCACAGTCGCCACCGCCACCGGCACGGGCGGCCGGCGCGGCGGCTGCTTGGATTCGGCTTTGTCCCGCGAGCAGCCGGCCGTGGCGACCAGCAGCGCGATGGCCGGCAGGAGGGCCAGCACCAGGTGACGGGCCACACGGCCTTGAAGACTCATGATCGAACGCTCATAGGGTTCCCTCATCCGTGGACGCGAAGCGATGTGTCCGCGATAGCCGCGGCCCGCCGGCGTCCGAGTAACAATCGCAAACGTTCCATGTATAGATACACGACGGGCGTCGTGTACAGCGTGAGCGCCTGAGACATGATGAGACCACCCACGATCGTGATGCCGAGCGGCCGTCTGAGCTCGGATCCCGTGCCGGCCCCGATCGCCAGCGGCAGAGCCCCCAGGAGCGCCGCCATCGTCGTCATCATGATCGGCCGGAATCGTAGCAGGCACGCCTGGTAGATCGCCTCGGCCGGGGCCTTGCCCTCGGTGCGCTCGGCGTCGATCGCGAAGTCGATCATGAGGATCGCGTTCTTCTTGACGAGTCCGATCAGGAGGATGATCCCGATCAGCGAGATGATGTTCAGGTCGCCGCCGACGAGGAGCAGCGCGAGGATGGCGCCGACGCCGGCCGAGGGCAGCGTCGACAGGATCGTGATCGGGTGAATGTAGCTCTCGTAGAGCACGCCGAGCACGATGTAGACCGCCACCAGCGCGGCCAGGATCAGGACCGGCTGGTTGGCCAGCGAGGCCTGGAAGGCCTGGGCAGTGCCCTGGAAGCTCGCGCGGATCGACGAGGGCAGACCGACCTGTCGCTCCGCGGCCTGGATCGAATCGACCGCATGGCTGAGCGCCACTCCGGGCGCGAGATTGAACGAGAGCGTCACGGACGGAAAGAATCCCTGGTGGTTGACGGCGAGCGAGGTCATCGCGGGCGCGAAGCGGGTGAACGTGCTGAGCGGGACCTCGGCGCCGCTGGGCGCCTTCGCGTAGATGGACTTGAGCGCATCCGGGTTCTGCTGGAACTCGGGCGCGACCTCGAGGACGACGTGGTACTGGTTGAGCGGCGAGAAGATCGTCGACACCTGCCGCTGGCCGAACGCGTCGTAGAGCGTGTCGTCGATCGTCTGGGCCCGGATACCCATTCGCGACGCCGTGTCTCGATCGATCACGAGGGAGGCCTGGAGCCCCCGGTTCTGCTGGTCGGTCGCGACGTCGCGCAGCTCGTCCAGGCCGCGGAGCTTGGCCAGCATGCGCGGTGCGAAGGCGTTCAGCTCGCCGAGATCGGTGCTCTGCAGCGTGTACTGGTACTGGGCGTTGCTGATGCGTCCGCCGATGCGAAGATCCTGCACGGGTTGCAGGAACAAGTTCGCTCCGGGAACGTGCGCCAGCTTGCCGCGCAGCCGGCCGATCACCTGATCCGCCGAGAGCTTGCGCTGCTCCATCGGCTTGAGCGCCATGAACATGCGTCCGGTATTGACGGTGTTTCCGCCGCCACCACCGGTGAAGGCCACGACGTTGTTCACGGCGGGATCGGTCAGCACGGTCCTGACGAACTCCGCCATCTTCTCGCGCATCGACGGGAACGAGATGTCCTCCGAGGCCTGGATGCTGCCGATGATCCGGCCCACGTCCTGTTGCGGGAAGAAGCCCTTCGGCACCACGACGAAGAGGTAGACGTTCACACAGACCGTGGCGATCGTGATCAGCAGTGTCCACAGCGGGTGCCGGAGAACCCCGCGGAGCGTGGTCGCGTAGAACCAGTGAATCGAGTCGAAGCCGCGCTCGCTGATCCGGTACAGCCGCCCGTGGCGGACCGCTCGCGTCGATTTCAGGAAGCGCGAGCACATCATCGGGGTCGTGCTCAGCGACACCAGCAACGACACCGTGATGGCCAGCGTCAGCGTGATCGCGAACTCGCGGAAGAGCCGGCCGACGATGCCGCCCATCAGCAAGATCGGAATGAAGACCGCGACGAGCGAGACGCTCATCGACAGGACGGTGAACCCGATTTCCCGGGCGCCCTTCAATGTCGCCGCCATCGCCGACTCTCCCGCTTCGATGTAGCGGGTGATGTTCTCCAGCACGACGATCGCATCGTCCACGACGAAGCCCGTCGAGATCGTGAGCGCCATCAGCGAGAGGTTGTCGAGGCTGTACCCGAAGAGGTACATCCCGCCGAAGGTCCCGAGCAGCGAAAGCGGTACCGCGACGCTGGGAATGATCGTCGCCCAGACGTTGCGGAGGAAGACGAAGACGACCAGAACGACGAGCACGATCGAGATGCCGAGCGTGATCTGCACGTCCCGGAAGGACGCGCGGATGCTGGTCGTCCGGTCAAGAGCGACGGTCAGGTTGATGGAGGGTGGGATGGCCACTCGCAGCTCGGGCAGCAAGTGCAGGACGCGGTCGACGGTCTCGATGATGTTCGCGCCGGGCTGGCGGAACATGACCAGGAGCACCGCGCGCTTGCCGTCGGACAGTCCGCCGGCGCGGACGTCCTCGACCGAGTCCTCGACCTTGGCGATGTCGCCGAGCCTGACAGGGGCACCGTTCTGATAGGCGACGATCACGGGGCGGTACTGGTCGGCGTCGAAGAGCTGATCGGTGGCATTGACCGCCCAGGCTGTTGTCGGGCCGGCCAGCTCGCCCTTCGGCGTATTCGCGTTGACCCTCTGCAGCGACGCGCGGACCTGCTCGAGCCCGATGCCGAGGCGGGCGAGAAGATTCGGATCCACCTGGGCGCGCACCGCCGGCTTGGCGCCGCCGCCGACGAACACCTGGCCGATGCCCTCGACCTGGGCAAGCTTCTGCGCGAGGATCGAGTCGCCGGCGTCGTAGACCTTTCCGATCGGCAGCGTGTCCGACGTCATCGCGAGGATCATGATCGGAGCGTCGGCCGGATTCACCTTGCGGTACGTGGGATTGTTGACGAGCGACGTCGGAAGCTGACTGCGCGCGGCGTTGATGGCGGCCTGGACGTCGCGGGCGGCGGCGTCGATGCTGCGGTTCAGATCGAACTGCAAGACCACGTTCGTTGCGCCGAGCACGCTGGTCGACGTCATCTCGGTGACCCCGGCGATCCGGCCGAACTGGCGCTCGAGCGGGGTCGCGACCGCCGAGGCCATCGTCTCGGGGCTCGCGCCCGGCATGGCGGCCTGGACCTGGATGACCGGGAACTCGACCTGCGGCAGAGGCGCGACAGGCAAGAAGTGGTACGCCACGACGCCGGCGAGGAGCAGCGCCACGCTCAGCAGCGAAGTCCCGACCGGGCGTCGAATGAACGGCTCGGAGACGTTCATTCGGCGACGGCTTCCGCCGGCGTCGGATGCGCGACGGGCGTCCGCCGGAAGCGTCTCGCGAGCCGGTCGAACGCGAGATAGACCACCGGCGTGGTGTAGAGCGTGAGGAGCTGGGACAGGACCAGACCGCCGACGATCGTGATGCCGAGCGGTCGCCGGAGCTCGGACCCCGTGCCGCTCCCGAGCGCCAGCGGCAAGCCGCCGAGCAGCGCGGCCATCGTCGTCATCATGATCGGGCGGAACCGCAGGAGACAGGCCTGATAGATCGCTTCGTCCGGCCTCTTGCCGTCGTTGCGCTCGGCGTCGAGCGCGAAGTCGATCATCATGATCGCGTTCTTCTTGACGATACCGATCAAGAGGATGATGCCGATGAGCGCGATGACGTCGAGGTGCGCCTGCACGAGCTGGAGCGCGAGGATGGCCCCGACGCCGGCCGACGGGAGCGTGGAGAGGATCGTGACGGGATGGATGTAGCTCTCGTAGAGGATGCCCAGCACGATGTAGACGGTCACGATCGCGGCGAGGATGAGCAGTGGCTCGTTGGCGAGCGACGCCTGGAACGCTTGCGCCGTGCCCTGGAAGCTCGCGTGGATCGACAGCGGCAACCCGATCTCCCGCTCGGTGCTCTTGATCGCCGTCACGGCGTGACCGAGCGCGACGCCAGGCGCGAGGTTGAAGGAGATGGTGACGGCAGGGAACTGGCCCTGGTGGTTGAGCGCGAGCGCCGCCGTCCCCGGCGACACCTGGGTGAACGCGCTGAGCGGCACCTGCATTCCGGTCGACGATTTGACGTAGATCGACTTGAGTGTGTCCGGGTCTTGCTGGAAGCGCGGCGCCACTTCGAGAATGACGTGGTACTGGTTCAGCTGCGTGAAGATGGTCGAGACCTGACGCTGGCCGAACGCGTCGTAGAGCGTGTCGTCGATGGCCTGTGACTGGATACCCAGTCGCTACGCCGTGTCGCGATCGATCTGCAATGACACTTGAAGCCCGCCAACCTGCTGGTCGCTGGCCACGTCGCGGAGCTCGGGCAGCGCCTTCAGCTTCTCGATGAGGCGCGGCGTCCACTCGCCGAGCTCGCGCGGATCAGCGTCTTCCAGCGAGTACTGGAACTGCGTCCGGCTGACCCGGTCCTCGACCGTCAGGTCCTGCACCGGTTGCATGTAGAGGGTGATGCCGCCGACGGCCTCCAGCTTCGGCTGAAGCCGCCGGATGATCTCCGAGGCATCACCGCTCCGCTCGTTCCGAGGCTTCAGGTTGATCTGGATGCGGCCGCTGTTCTGCGTCATGTTCGTCCCATCGACGCCGATGAACGACGAGACGCTCGCCACGTCCTTGTCCTGGAGGATGATTCGCGTCAGCACCTGCTGTCGCTCGCCCATCGCGGTGAACGAGACGGTTGGCGGCGCCTCCGAGATGCCCAGGATGACACCGGTATCCTGGATGGGGAAGAAGCCCTTCGGCACGACGACGTAGAGGATGATCGTGAGCACGAGGGTGGCGATGGTGACGACCAGCGTGGCCGGCTGGTGGCGCAGAACCCAGCGGAGCGTCGTCCCGTATCGCTCGATCACCGCATTGAACGTCCGCTCGGTGAAGCGGTAGAACCACGTCTGCCCCGACTCGTGCGGTCCGCGAAGGATCCGCGCGCACATCATCGGCGTCAGCGTCAGCGACACGACGGCGGAGACGAGGATCGTCACGCTCAGCGTGATCGCGAACTCCCGGAAGAGCCGCCCGACGATGTCGCCCATGAAGAGCAGCGGAATGAGCACGGCGATCAGGGAGACGGTGAGGGAGACGATCGTGAACCCGATCTGCTCGGAGCCCTTCAGCGCGGCCTCGCGTGGCGAATCACCGGCTTCGATGTAGCGCGCGATGTTCTCGATCATCACGATGGCGTCGTCCACCACGAATCCGGTGGAGATCGTCAGGGCCATCAGGGAAAGGTTGTCCAGGCTGTAGCCGAGCAAGTACATGACGCCGAACGTTCCGACGATCGAGATCGGCACCGCGACGCTCGGAATGACGGTGGCCCTGAGGGATCGCAGGAACACGAACATGACCAGCACGACGAGCGCGATCGTCAGCACCAGCGTGAACTGCACGTCCTCGACCGATGCCCGGATCGTCGTGGTGCGGTCGGTCAAGGTGGTGATCTCGATGGACGACGGCAGCGAGGCTTTCAGCTGGGGCAGGAGCCGCTTGATCCGATCGACGACGCCGATGATGTTCGCCCCCGGCTGGCGCTGGATGTTGACGATCACCGCCGGCTTTTCGTTCATCCAGGCGGCTTGCTTGACGTTCTCCACGCCGTCGACGACGTCGGCGACGTCCGAGAGGCGGACCGGCGCGCCGTTCTTGTAGGCGAGCACGATCGACTTGTACTCGTCGGCCGCCAGGAGCTGGTCGTTCGCGCCGATCGTGAACGCTTGCCGCGGCCCTTCGAGGTTGCCCTTCGCCTGGTCGACGTTGGCCTGTGCCAGCACCGAGCGCACGTCTTCCAGGCTGAGCCCGTACGAGGCGAGCACGGTCGGATCGACCTGCACGCGCACGGCGGGCTTCTGGCCGCCGCTGAGACTGACCAGCCCGACGCCGGGGAGCTGCGAGATCTTCTGAGCGAGGTTCGTGTCGGCGAGGTCCTGCACGCGGCTGAGCGGCAACGTGTCGGACGTGAGGGCGAGCGTCAGGATCGGCGCGTCCGCCGGGTTGACCTTGCTGTACACGGGGGGATTGGGCAGGTCACGCGGCAGGTAGGTCGCGGCGGCGTTGATCGCCGCTTGCACTTGTTGCTCGGCGACGTCGATCTGATACTCGAGCACGAACTGCAGCGTGACGAGCGAAGCGCCAAACGAGCTGGTGGACGTCATTTGCTTCAAGCCGGGGAGCTGGCCGAACTGCCGCTCCAGCGGCGACGTCACCGAGGAGGCCATGACGTCCGGGCTGGCCCCCGGGTAGAACGTGAGGATCTGGATCGTGGGGTAATCGACCTGGGGAAGGGCGGAGATCGGAAGCTGCGAGTAGGCGACGGCGCCGGCGAGCAGGATGGCGGCCGTCAAGAGGGCGGTCGCGACCGGGCGAAGAATGAACGTCCGGGAAGGATTCACGCGCTGCCTAGCTGGTTCAGGCGGCCGTCTGCCATGGAACGAACGGCATACATTAACATTTTTGGACGAGCCGGCATCGGCAGGTGTTTACCGTAAATGACACGCTTTTTCAGGCCGTCCTAGCTGGCAGGAAGTGTATCAATCCGGGCACAGAATCCGATAGGATCGACCTACCGAGAGCCTTGGGATATGCTGAATGTGGTCGGCGTTCGGTACGTCTAAGTATGCGGAGGGAGACATGTCCATGAAGAAGCTTGCGTCGGTGTCGCTCCTGGCGATGGCGCTGCTTCTCGTCGCTGTGGTCCCGAGCCACGCCAGATCGGGCTTTCATCGTGGCGGTTCGGTACGGGCTCGCGTTTTCGTTGGCATCGGCCCAGGTTGGTGGGGCCCGGGGTACTGGGGTCCGGGGTACTGGGGCCCACCCTACGGGTATTACCCGCCACCGTACTACGTCACGCCGCCGCCGGTCGTGATCCAGCAGCCGCCCGTGTACGTCGAGCAGCCGGCGCCGCCGGCCCCGGCACAGCCGGCACCGCCGACCGCTTACTGGTACTACTGCTCGAGCGCCGGGGCATATTACCCGAGCGTTGGCACGTGTCCCGAGCCGTGGGTGAAGGTTGCCCCGAGGCCGCAATAGACAGGTGAGGCAATGATGGTGAGATCCGTCGCCCTTGTGGTCATCGCCGCGCTCGTCATGACGGCATGCGCCACCGTCCCGACAGGCCCGAGCGTGATGGTGCTTCCCGGCTCCGGGAAGAACTTCGAGCAATTTCAATCTGACGATGCCGTGTGCCGTCAATGGGCGATACAGCAGACCGGAACGACGACGGGCAGAGCGTCCACGCAGAGCGCCGTGAGCGGCGCGGCGATCGGCACGATCCTCGGCGCAGCGGTCGGCGCTGCCGTGGGCGCAGCCGCGGGAAGCCCGGCAACCGGAGCGGCGGTCGGTGCCGGCGCCGGACTGCTTGGCGGAACTGCGGTCGGAGCCAGCGGTGCCGGTAGGTCCAGCTCATCGGTTCAGAGCCGCTACGACATGACGTACTTGCAGTGCATGTACGCCAAGGGAAACCAGATCCCGATGCCTGGCGGGTCGCGTCCGGCATACGCGACGCAGCCCACGGCTGCGCCGCCACCGGCGCCGCCGCCGCCTCCTCCGAGTGGTGGCGCGCACGTGCCGCCACCCCCGGCCGGCACGCCGCCGCCACCGCCACCGACGCGTTGAAATGACATCGCCCCGGAGTTCCCGCTCCGGGGCGATGTCATACGTCAGCGTTCAGCGTCGCTCAGGACTTCAGCGCGAACTTCTGGAACGTGTGACAGCTGGCGGGCACGTGTCCACGGCTCGCGGCGAATGTCCAGGTCACCTCGCTCACGTAGACGTCGCGGCCCGAGTCGACGGCCAGACCATGTGGCGCCGCGAAGCTGCCGTCCGCGACAGGATCCGGACCGCCCCACCGAGCGACCACGTGCCCGTCGCGATCGTAGACACTGACGCGACCTGAGCGCGTCTCACCCGCCGGACCATAGCGGCTCGACGTCTGGCCCGGCTGCCACCACAGCTCGGAGACGTACGCCCGGCCTTGAGCATCGAACACGAGGTGAGTCGGCCGCCGCGTGTCCGTCCACTCGGTGAGGTACTCGCCGTCGGGGCTGAAGATCTGGATGCGGTCGTTCTCACGATCGCACACGAAGACGCGACCGTCAGCGTGCACGGAGATCCCGTGCGGCAAGAAGAACTGCCCCGGCCCGCCGCCCGGAGTGCCCCACGACCGTTTCAGCTCGCCGTTCGGCGCGAACTGATGGACACGACAGTTGCCGTAGCCGTCGGAGATGTACAGATCGCCCGTCGGACCGACGGCCACATTCGTCGGGCGGTTGAATGGGCCACCGGGGCGCGACACCGTGCGCGTGTCCTTACCGTCGTAGCCGGTGTCCGACGGCGTGTTCATCGTGCCGAGCGTCATGAGGAGCTTGCCGGCCGGCGTGAACTTGCGCACGGTGTGGTTGCCGTCGTCCGTGCAGTAGACGGAATTGTCGGGGCCGACGGTGATTCCGTGGGTGCGATAGGTGAAGTCGCCTTCACCCCAGGAGCCGAGGAAGTTGCCCTTGCTGTCGTACCTCATGATCGGGTGATCGCCGCGGCAGATCAGGAAGACGCGGTCTTCCAGGTCCACCGAGACACCGGCGACGTCCCGGTGCTCGTATCCAGCCGGAAGCTGCTCCCACCCCTCGACGACTTCGTATTTCAACGCGCCGCTCTGCGCCATCGTGCGCCTCCTTGCGATCCTTCTATCCGCGCGCTCTGACTATACGTTAAGACCGAGTCGGGCGAGCCTGGCGCGGATAATTCGTGAGCGCTCACCGGCACTCGAGCGCGTGGCGACGCGGGCCGGCCGGGTCGGTGAGGGGCTGCTGACCACGAGCTGTTCCCACTCGTCACGGCTGTGTCGTCGCCTCGCGAGTCGGGAATGGCTCCCCCGGACCCCGGCTGCCCATCTCCCGCCGGGTCACCGGCCGACACTGGTACAGACGTTCATGAACCATGCGCGCGGGACTGTTCGATGAACGACGCAGCCCGGGGACCAGCGTGTTGGCGCGGGCCTCGGAGTTCAGGCAGTTCGGAGGCCGATGGCCCTGCAGGACCGCCAGGATGTTGTCGACCACGATCATCGCCATCTGCTCGCGGAGGTCCGCCGTCGCGCTGCCCACGTGCGGCGTCAGCACGACGGTCGGCAGCGCGAGCAGTGCCGGCGCCACGACCGGCTCGTGCTCGTAGACGTCGAGCGCGGCGCCCGCGATGCGCTTCTGCTGGAGCGCATCGATCAGCGCCGCCTCGTCCACCACGGGCCCGCGAGACGTGTTGATCAGATACGCCGTCGCCTTCATCATCGCGAGCTCGCGCGCGCTGATCAGGTGATGCGTTTCGTTCGAGTAGGCCACATGGACGGAGACGAAGTCCGCCTCGCGCAGCAGCTCGTCGAACGATCTCCGCAGGAGCCCGAGGCCGGCCTCCCCGCTCTCGGCGCGGCGGGGATCGTGATAGAGGATGCGCATCCCGAAGCCGTGGGCGCGCCGGGCCACGGCCTGGCCGACGCGGCCGGCGCCAACGAGCCCGAGCGTCTTGCCGGCCACGCCTCGCCCTTCCAGGTACGTCGACTGGGCTCCGGGAAAGACGCCGCGTCTCACCAGCGTGTCGGCCTCGACGATACGCCGGGCGCCCGCGAGCAAGAGCGCCATGGCGAGATCAGCGGTCGCTTCGGTGACGAGCGCCGGGATTCCCGTGACGGGGATGCCGCGCGCGGTCGCCGCCGCGACGTCGATCCTGTCCGGCGTGATGGTCATGGAGCCGATGACGCGTAGCTTCGGGTTCGCGGCGACGACGTCGGCGTCGATCGTGTCGTGAAGCAGGCAGAACAGCGCATCGGACGCGCGGACGGCCTCGATCAGCTCCGCTTTGGTCAGGCCGTGCAGGGGATCCATGTTCTGCGAGACGTCGGCGACGTCTCCCAATCGCTGCACCGCGCGCGGCGCCACCGGCTGCGTGATGAACACGCGCGGTCGGCGTGGGCTCAAAGGACCCAGCGAACGACACCCGTGATGCCGTCCACCGCAACGGTGGCGCCTTCCGGAATGCGTCGTGTCGCGCCGCGCGCGCCGAGCACCGCCGGAATCCCACGCTCGCGCGCGAGCGCGGCCAGGTGCGAGGTGCTTCCGCCGAGCTCGGCGACCACGCCCGCCGCGCGCGGCAGCACCACGGAGAGCGCGGGCCCGCCGACTTCAGTCACGATGATGCTGCCGACCGGCACGCGGTCGAGGTCACGCTCTTCGTGGACGATGCACGCCGGCCCGGTGGCCCAGCCAATGCCCGCCGGTTGGCCGGTGAGCGCCGGATGATGCCTCCAGACGTCGTCGGTCTCGCCCCGCGCCTCGAGGTGGAGCGGGCGCGCTTGCACGATCCAGAGTCCATGCGCGTCCTTCGCCCACTCGATCTCGACCGCCAAGCCGAGCGCGGATTCCGCGTCCAGCACGAGTCGGCCGAGCGTCGAGGCTTCGCGCTCGGTGAGACACGGCGCCTCGATTCTCTCGCGCGGCACGGCGCGCGAACGAGTGCCGGTGCCGGCGACGGTGACGAGATGGTCCTTGCGTCCAGGCTCGATGGCCTCGACCGAGACATCTCTCCGCAGGACGTAGCGATCGGGGACGACGTCGCCCTGCGCGATCGCGGTGCCGAGGCCCCACGTGCCGGTCAGGATGATGTGATCATCGGGAGTGAGACTGAACGCGCCGCCGGACGCGTCGGCGTCGATCATGCGCTGGATGAGGACCGCCATCGCGGATTGCGCCGGATCGATGTCGTACGCGCGCATGTAGCGCAGCGCGCGCGTCGACCAGACCGACATCCAGCAGGCGCGGACCGCGGTGACGAGATCGGCCGGCTCCGCGATCCCGAGGAACGTCTCGAACTGGCCGGCGAACGACGCGGGCGCGGTGTTCTCCGACAGCGCCGACGACCGCACGGCGAGCTGAGAGCCGCGCTCGGCTCCGCGCATGAGCGTCTCGTGCGCCGCCGTGAGCGCCGCGGCGACGTCGGGATCGATCTCCACGCGCGTGAGCGCGACCTTGATGGAGACGCCGAGCCGCCGCCCCTGGAACGGGTCGGTCCGCGCGATCTCGCGCGTCGCGTCCTCGATACCGGCAAGCGCGATGTGCCGCCGGTACGCGTCGGCGGTGAGGCAGATGCCGTCGGGCACGGGCAACCCGGCGCGCGTGAGCTGCGCGAGCGTCGCGGCCTTCGGGCCAACGCGGTCGGCGGTCGCGCCGTCCACGTCGCTCAGCGGAACGGCAAGGGTGCCGGTGTCACGCAAGGCGTACCCTCGTCAGTCGCGTTGCCGTGACGTCAGGGGACAATCAGCAGCCTCAGGACGCGATCCGGGTCGCGCTCGTAGTCGCCGAACGCCGCTGCCGCTCGATCGAGCGGATACGACCCGGTGATGAACCCATCGAGCGGCACGGCGCCCGTCTCGACGAGGCGGATTGCCGGCGCGAAATCCGCGGGCACGAGGGCACGGGAGCCGACCAGTGTCAGCTCCTTGTAGTACATGGCGAACGTCGTGAAGTCCGGCACGGGCTCGTGACTGATCGCGTAGAACAGCAGCGTTCCGCCGGGACGCAGCATCTGGATCGCCGGACCGAAGAGCCGCGGATCGCCGGCGGTGTCGATGACGACATCCGCGCCGCGAGCTTCCGTCAACCGCAGCACTTCGGCAGCGATATCACGCGCGGTGGGATCGACCGTTGCGTCAGCGCCCATGCGCTGTCCGAAGTCGCGTTTCCACGGCGTGCGGGAACACGCGATCAGTAGGCTCGCGCCCGAGAGCTTGGCCAGTCGTGTGTGGAAGAGTCCTGTTGCGCCCTGACCGAGCACCACCACCGCGTCGGCGGGAGCGATGCGCACACGCTGCTGCGCGTGGCGCACCGTGGCGAGTGTTTCGATCAGCGTCGCCGCCTGGAGATCGATCGAATCGGGCACCGGATGGAGATACCGGGCGGGCAAGATGAGGTGCTCGGCCAGCGAGCCGTTCAGCTCGCGTCCAAGCAGTCCGGCTCGCCGGCAGAGATTCTCGTCGCCACGGAGGCAGCAGTCGCACGCTCCGCACGCGATGATCGGGTTGATCACGACGCGCGCGCCGACCGGAATGGGCGCGCCGGGACCAACTGCTTCGACGACACCGGTCGCTTCGTGGCCCAGCACGACCGGGTACCGCACGCCGGGATGGCGACCGGTGTAGATGGAAAGATCGGTGTGACAGATGGCCGTCGCGGCGACGCGCACCAGCGCGTCACCTGGGCCAGGCTGCACTGTCGGACGCTCGGCAACCTGCAAGCGCCGGGGTGCTTCGAGGACCGCCGCGCGGGTCACTTCGTCACATCACCACCGTGATCTCTTCGACCGGGAAGTTCGAGATGATCTCGGTCTTGTCCTTGTGCACGATCAGCATCTCCTCGATGCGCACGCCCCACTCGTACTTCTTGCCGTGCTGCGTCTCGAGCGCGAAGACCATGCCTTCCTTGATCTCGAGCGGGTGATCGAGCGACCAGATGCGCGAGATGACCGGCTGATCGTACTGGGCGAGGCCGAGACCGTGGCCCCAGAGGTTCGCCGCCGCCTGATCTTCTTCGTCGTAGCCCCACGCTTCTTTCGCCGACGGCCACTTGAGCGCGATGTCCCGCGTCGTCGCGCCCGGCCGCACCGTGTTGATCGAGTCGTAGAGCCACTTGAGCGCGATGGCGTAGTAGTCCTTCATCTCCTGCGTCGGTTTCTTGCCCACGCAGTACGTCCGGTAATAGCACGACTTGTAGCCGTTCCAGGTGAGCGCGGCGAGGTCCATGAACACGATCTCGCCCGGCTTGATGATGCGGTCGGAGAAGTTGCGCCAGTTGGGCCAGGTGTTCGGGCCCGAGGACACGATGACGTCTTCCACGTCCTCCACGCCGGGGATCGAATAGAGGAACTCCATAATGTGCGCGGTCACCTGATTCTCGGTGCGCCCGGGCTTGAGGTACTCCATCGTCTCCCAGTGCGCGGCATCGCCGATGGCGCCCACGATGCGCAGGCATTCCTGCTCGTCCTCGCTCTTGACGGCCCGAGCTTCCATCATCGGCGTCATGCCGTCCGCCCACTTGAGCTTCGATTCCTGGAACTGGTTCAGCATGTTGATGTCGATGAAGTCCACGCCGAGCGTCGTGTCGGCCACCTGGAAGCGGTTCATCTCCTTGACGATCGAGTCGGTGAACTTCTTGACCTGCTGCTTGGAGGCCGAGCCGGCTGCGCCCTTGATCCACGCGTACGACCAGCGGATGTTCTCCGCGGGGATCCACGGCGCGTGGCGCTGGATCTGGAAGCCGATGTCGCCTTGCTCGAAGAGCACGGGCGCGCCGTCGCCGCAGAGCAGCGCATAGCGGAGGCCCGGCTTCAAGCGGTTCCAGCCCGGCGTGAGCGTGCTGGTCACGTACCGGACGTTCTCGTCGTACATGAGGAGCAGGGCGCCGAGGTTGTGCGCCTTCATCCGCTCGCGGGCGCGCTCCAGACGGTACTTCCGGAGACGATCCCAGTTGATGCGCTCCTGCCAGTCAACGCCTGCGATCCCGAAGTTGCCCATGTCTGTCCTCTTTCCGTGTGGTCGCGGTCACTCCGCTTCCCGGCGCCGATGACTCGCGGGGAAGCACACGTGCACGGTGTCGCGAAGAGCGATATTCCGCCACCGGCCGCGGTAGGTCAAGCGACCGCCGCGGATTTGACTTCGGGCTCTGCCGCCGCGACGATGACGTGGATCTCGCCCGACGCCCTCGCTCTCGGTGGGGACGTTCGACGGTGAACGATCAGAGGAGGACGCAATGCCGACCGCGCTGTTCGTCGTGAAGGCGACCATCCCGCCCGACAAGGACGCCGCGTTCAACCGCTGGTACAACGAGGAGCACGTGCCGCAGGTGCTGCAGTTCCCCGGGCTCGTGAGCGCCCGCCGCTACAAGGCCATCGAGGGCGAGGACAAGTTCCAGTACATGGCGGTGTACGAAGTACAGGACGAGCCGACGCTCAGGCGCTTCATCCAGTCCGATCACATGAAGCAGCTTCGCGCCGAGTACGACGCACACTTTCCCGTGAGCGAGCGCGCGCGCTTCGCGTACACGCAGGTGTGGCCGTGAGGATCACTCCGGCGGCTTCGTGACCGGGCCCACGATCTGCCAGAACTTGCGTGTCAACAGGCGGCGGAGCAGGGGTGTCAGCAGCATGAACGCGGCCAGCGCCAGCAGCGTCGCGGCGATCGGTGACTGCACGAATACGGCGAAGCTCCCGTGCGAGTAGATCAGCGAGCGGCGCAGTGAGGCCTCGAGCTGCGGCCCCAGGATCATCGCCAGCACCAGCGGCGCCGACTCGAACTTGAACTTGCGCAGCACGTAGCCGATCACACCGAAGACGACGGTGGTGCCCACGTCGAAGGCGCTGTTGTTGACGCTGTAGGCGCCGATGAGCACGAAGACCAGGATGAGCGGCGCCAGCAGCGGATAGGGAACCTGGAGCAGCTTCACCCACAACCCGATCAACGGCAGATTCAGGATCAGCAGCATCACGTTCCCGACGTACATCGAGGCGACGAGACCCCAGAAGATCTCCGGTTGCTGCGTCACGAGGAGCGGACCCGGCCGTATCCCGTGGATCAGCAGCGCCACGAAGATCATCGCGATCGACGCGTTGCCGGGGATGCCGAGCGTCAGGAGCGGGATGAACGAACCGCTGGCCGCGCTGTTGTTCGCCGACTCCGGCCCGGCGACGCCGGCCACGGCGCCCTTGCCGAAACGCTCGGGATGCTTGCTCAGCCGTTTCTCGAGAGCGTAGGAGATGAAGGACGCGATGATGGCGCCACCGCCCGGCAGCACGCCGATGAAAAATCCCAGCAGCGAGCCGCGCGTCATCGGCATCGCCGCCTCCCGCCACTCTTCGCGGGTGGGCAGGAGCCCGGACAATCGCGTCTGGAACACGTCGGCCTTGATGTCCTCCTCGACGTTGGCCAGCACCTCGCCGATCCCGAAGAGACCCATCGCGACGAGGATGAACTCGAAGCCCTCCGACAGCTTGTAGATGCCGAACGTGAAGCGTGGCGTGCCCGCGATCGGATCGAGCCCGACGGTGCCGAGGAGCAGCCCGAAGCCGGCCATGATGAGGCCCTTCGTGACCGACGCGCCGGCCAGATAGCCGACCATCAGAAGCCCGAGCGCGAGGAGGGCGAAGTTCTCGGGCGCGCCGAACTTGAGCGCGAACGCGGCGAGCGGCGGCGCCAGGCACATCAGACCGACCACGCCGAGCGTGCCGGCGATGAACGAGCCGAACGCGGAGAGCGCGAGCGCGGCGCCCGCGCGGCCCTGACGCGCCATCTGATAGCCGTCGAGACACGTCACCACCGAGGCGGCCTCGCCGGGGATGTTGAGGAGGATCGAGGTCGTCGACCCGCCGTACATCGCGCCGTAGAAGATGCCGGCGAGCAAGATCACCGCGGAGGTCGGGGAGAGGCCATACGTCACGGGGAGCAGGAGGGCGATCGTCGCTGGCGGCCCGAGCCCTGGCAGAACGCCGATCGCGGTGCCGATCAGCGAGCCGAGGAAGCAGTAGAGGAGGTTCGACGGGGTCAACGCGACAGCGAAGCCGGCGGCGAGATTGTGGAGGATGTCCATCGCGATCGATCAGCGGAAGAACGGCCCGGGCGGCAGCGGGACCTTGAGCCAGATCGCGAAGAGGACGTACGAGGCGGCCGCGGTGCCAACGGCCATGCTGAGCGCCACGCGCCAGCGCTGCGGCTCGAGCACCCGCAGCATGAAGAGCACGAGAAGGAACGTGCAGAGCGGGTACCCGAGCGGCTCGAGGCCGGCGACGTAGAGCGCGAGCACGCCGATCAGGAGCGAGACGTTCACCCACCCTTGGCGCCAGCCAGACTCACGCGCCGTTGGCGTTCCGGCGCCCATGGTGTGCGCCTGCTCCATCACCGTGCGGACGAGCAACAAGAGCGCGAGGGTCACGATCAGGAGGCTGGCCCACCATGGAAAGAATCCCGGGCCGGGACTCCGCATCCCGCCGAACGGCAACCGCGCGGACTGCCACACGGCGAGGCCGCCCATGACGACAACCGCGGCCGCTACGATCGCGTCGCGCCGACCCACGCGCCTACTTCTGACTGGCGGTGACGATCTTCGAGACCTGATCCCACTCCGCGCGCCAGGTGGCCTCGAACTCCTTGCCGCCCTGGAACTGCACCTCGTCGCCGAGCTGCTTGACCAGCGCCTGGAACGACTTGTCCTCGGTCATCTTCCGGAACGTCGCCTCGAGCTTGTCCAGGATCGGCTGCGGCGTTCCCTTGGGCGCCAGCACCGCGCGCCACTGCGTGAACACCACGTCGAAGCCCTCGTCGCGTAGCGTGGGCACGTTCGGAAGATCGCGGAGCCGATGCGTATCGGTCACGGCGAGCCCGCGCATCTTGCCGGCACCGATCTGCGGCAAGAGCTGCGCGGTGAACAGGAAGCTGCCGTCGGCGTGGCCACCGAGCACGGCGAGCAGCGCGGGGCCACCGCCGTCGTGCGGGATGTTGTTGAACTCCACGCCCGCCACCTTGGCCAGCATCCGCATCGGCAAGTCGGCCGCGCCCCACGTCCCGGTGTTCGCGAAGTTGAACTTGCCCGGGTTCTTCTTCATGTAGTCGATCGCCTCGCGCATTGTTTTCCACGGCGCGTCGCCGCGGACCGAGAACACGGCGGGGCTGTAGTTGATCCGCGCCACCGGGGCGAACTGGTCGGGGCCGGTCGGCGCTTTCTGCACGAGCGGAAAGATCGTGTTCGGCCCGGAGCCGCCCAGCATGACCGTGTAGCCGTCAGGCTTGGCGCGGGCCACGTACTGTGAGCCCACGGCGCCACCGCCGCCGGGCTTGAGCTGGACGAGCAGCGGCTGGCCCAGATACTGGTGCGCGACGCTCGCGAGCGCCCGCGCGGTCAGATCATGTGAGCCACCGGGGCCGTACGGAATCACCAGCTCCACTGGCTTCGTTGGAAAGTCCTGGGCCATCGTCGCGGCCGGCGCGATGGCGCAGACGAGCGCGACCGACAGCGCGACCAGGAAGTTCATGCGACACCCGCTGCGTGCTTGCCGCCATCGAGCGGGAGCGCCACCGGCTCGTTCTTCTCCGCGGACACGTCGGCGGCGATGTAGACCTCCATCACCATGCGCGCGTGCTCGGGCGTGACGAGCACCGGGCGGTCCATCGCGACCGCTTCGAGGAAGTGAATCGTCTCCGGCGCCATGGGGCCGGCGTACGTGTGGTCCACGCGCTCGCCCGGCATCGTCGACATCGGCAGCATCATGCCCTTGTCCACCGTGTTCAGGACGACGTCGCGGTGGCTGTCGTCGACCATGAGCGCTCCGTTGGTGCCGATGACCTCGATCCAGGTCGTCGAGAAGTTCGGATAGCCCGGCGGCAAGCTCCAGCCGGCGCCGATGACGAACGAGAGCCCGCTGTCCATCGTGACGATGATCCACTGCGTGTCGGCGATGGGCGCGCCGCTCGCCGCCTGCATGGCGCCGAAGTTCTGCTGGGAGTACACGCGCACCGGCTTGGCGGGCTCGAGACACCACAAGACGAAGTCGAGATCGTGCGTCGCTTCCATGGCCGCGGGCGAGAGCTTGACGCGCCCGCTGATCTTCTTGCCGAGGCTCCGGCTGATGTGCCGGCTGACGAGCACGCTGACGGGCTTGCCGATGACGCCGGTGTGGATCGACTTCTTCACGTAGGCGAACTTCGGGTTGAACCGCTGCGAGTAGCCGATCGTGAACTTGAGGCGCTTGGCGTTCGCAAGCGCGATCAGCTCATCGGCCTCGTGCAATTCCATCGCGATCGGCTTCTCGAGGAACACGTGCTTGCCGGCCGCGAGGCAATCCTTCGCGATGGGGTAGTGCGTGACTTCGGGCGTGGCCGAGACGTAGATCGCGTCGATCTCGCTGAGCCGGAGAAGCTCGCGATAGTCAGTCGTCGCGGTCCGCGCGGCCGTGGCTCTCGCCACTTCCTCCAGCCGCTCGGGGCGTATCTCGGCGATGTGGAGGCTCTTCACGAGCGGATGCGCCGCGCACGTCTCCGCGCGGATGCCGCCGCACCAGCCAGTCCCGATGATGCCGACGCCGATCTGTCTCATGCGCTGCGCTCCTCTTCAGGGCTCGTCTGCAAGTCTCGTTCTGGGTGGAATGATCACGGATACTACACGACTCCGGTGCCGCTATTCGCTGCGCTTCGTCTTCGAGCGAAGCACGACGACGGTCTCGGTGCCGTCGGCGGCGTTCAGGAAGACGACCTTGAGCGAGTAGCCGGTATACCCGCGGTAGCCGTGCGCCTGTCCCGACGAGAGGCGAAAGACGACGAAGTCTTCTCCCGTCTGTTCCCTCACGGGAACGGCAGGCCAGACCCGTCCGAACTCGCCGAGGCGCACCCATCCGTGGTCTTCCTGGTCGGCGAGGAAGTCTTCACGGGAGACGGCGGATTGGGACGAGGCGGCGCCGGCGAGTGCGAGCGCGAAGATCACGGCGACGGCAAGCTTCACCAGTTTGTCGATGTCGATGTTCATCCTCGCTCCCGTGCCCGCTGGGCCAAGTCTACGCTGCAGTGGGTTTCACCTCGCGGACGAGACGCTCCATGGCGCGCATCATCGCCGGCACGCCCGCGCGGGGAAGGTCAAACGTCATCCACGCCGCGCCGAGCGTCGCCGCCCGACGGACGTCGGACGCCACCTCTGCCACGGAACCCTGAAACGCCGCACGACCGCTGCCCTTCGGCGCGTCGGTCAGGTCGAGCAGGTTGCGAGGTGCGAGGCCGAGCGGGTCACGTCGGCCGCTTCGCGTGGCGAGATCGCGGAGCGTCGCGTAGCCTTTCTCGATGTCATCGAGACTGAGCGACAACGGGTGCCACGCGTCGCCGAGGGTCGCGCATCTCCGCACTGCCGGTGCGGAGACGGCGCCGGGCGAGCCACCGATCCAGATGGGTGGGTGCGGCCGCTGCACGGGCCGCGGCGAAAACGTCGCGCCGGAGAAGCTCACGTAGGGGCCTTTGTACTCGGGGACGTCACTGGCCCAGGCCGCCTTGATGGCGCGGATGTAGTCGTCGCTCAGGCGTCCGCGCTCGTGGAATGGCAAGCGCAGGTCCGCGAACTCGGCCTCGTCCCAACCGACGCCAACACCGAAGATGAAGCGCCCGCCGGACACCTGGTCGACCGTGGCTGCCGCTTTCGCGGCGACGAGCGCGTTGCGGTACGGCAGCACGATGACGCTGGCGCCGAGGCGGATGCGACGCGTGCGACCGGCGAGATACGCCAGGAGCGAAAACGGGTCGGGCCAGTGCCCGCCGTAATGCTGCGTCGTGGCGGGCTTGGCGAGGATGTGATCAGGCACGAAGACACCGTCGAGGCCCAGCTCTTCCGCGTGGGTGGTCAGCGATTCCGCTTCGGCAACGGTGAGCTGCCAGATCGGGAGCACGACTCCGTAGTTCATGCGATCCTCCTCACGGCGGTGCTGTCTCCGTCAGCGGCCCGAGCGCGAGCGACGCGACCGCCCGGTTCGCTGCAGCGCGTTGCCGGGCAACGCGCTGGCCGCCGCCGTCTCACGGGCAATCCGTTCTGCGAGAAACACCTTGAGCAGTGACTGATACGGCACGTCGCGTTTATTGGCCAGCGCCTTCAGTTCGGCCAGGAGCGCCGCCGGGAGCCGCAACGAGATTGTTTCCGTCGACGGCTTCAGGTTGGGGAATACGGCAACGCGAGCCTTGCTCCAGTCGACGAACGAGCTGGTGTCATGGGTCTCCCAGAACGTGCGCTCCGCGGCGCTCGGAGCGAAATACCGGGATCGTGCCACCGGCGCGTCGCTTGGGCATACCCTCTTCTTTCTCGGCGGCTCATCGTGCGCGCTGAAATCACGCGCAGGAGTCGGCCGCGGACTGTGAAGACGACCGTCAGTGAGCGTCCTCCGTCAGTGCGTCCGAACGCGAAGTACCGGGCCTCGGCCCCGGAGTGCGCCACGTTGCCAATGACCACGACAGGCCGGTTGACGAAGACCTGCTCCGCCTCGGTCTGGCTCACCCCTACGATATACATCCAGCAAGGCTTGTGGCGCCTCGATCTCGGTGGCGCGTGGCATTGCGGCTCGAGAAGGGAAACACAGCATGAAGGCTCGCGCTGGTCGCTCCGGCCGGTGACCGGGACCGTTCACACGTCGTTCATGGCGCGATCCTCACGACCCACGTTCCACCGCGATCGCGACTCTCCGTCTCTGCATGAGCTTGCTGAACGCATCCCCGATTCTCTTCATCCAGCCGTACTTGCCGGTCAGCAGCGTATGTGCCAGCGCCTCTCCTTGCTCGTCGAGTATCCGTGCCTTCGCCTCGACCCATTCGCCGTCTGGTGCGCCGCGCATGTCGCAGGGCACTATTCTCACCTGTGGGTTGTTGCGTATCCTCTTCACCTTGCCTGCGTCAGCGAGCGAGTACATGTAGAACGTGCCGGCGTTTTCGGCGAACCACACCGGGGTGGCAACCGCCTTGCCCGATTTCCTGTAGGTCTCGAGGTTGAGGTACTTGCGCTTCGCGAACTGACTCGATGGATTGGTGCTCATTCCTGGTGTTCGGCAGCCCACGAGTTCAGACCCAGTTTTCTGTCTTGAGCCCCACGACACGCCCGAAGTGCTGGGTATTGTTCGTGACGAACGTCAACCGCAACGACAGGGCATGAGCCGCCATGAGAGTGTCGAATGTGCCGATCGGCTCGCCGCGCCGAGCCCGTGAAGCTGCGACCGTGGCGAAGCGATCGGCAGCACGCTGATCGAATGGGACGACCTCGACGCTCTCGATGAACGTACTGATCAGGCGGTGAAGTCTTTGCGATCGTTTTGCCTCGGCGCCGAAGCGTAGCTCCGCGAGGGTGAGCGAACTGATGGACAGCTCCGAGGGGCGGTGTTCGAGGACGCGTGCCCCGACCCGTCCGTGGCCCCGGAGGGCGAAGCTCACGGTGTCCGTGTCGAGCATGTACTGCGGCATCAGGCAAAGGGATCACGCAGATCCCGGACGCGTTGCTGCTTCGGGCGGGGGATCGTGCCAGGCCAGGCACCCAGGCACGCGCGGAACTTGTCCGGCCACTCGTCCGCCGCTTCGAGGATGACGCGACGGCCCTGCCGACGCACCAGCACCTCGCCCTGAGCAGTAAATCGGCACTCCTTCGGGAGTCGGACCGCCTGACTGCCTCCATTCCGGAACAGTTTCGCGCGAGCGGTTTTCATGGCGTCAGTCTAGACGTGCGTCTATACGTGGTCAAGCCGCCAGGGCCGGCGCTCGGTCGCCGAACGGCCACCGTGAGCGGCGCCGTCTCGGCGTCCGCTGCACGCTGACGTCGTTCAGAGGCGTGACCGCCAGTAGCCTGGTCGGCGATGCAGGTGCATGACGGCGACGATGTAGATCCGTTCAGACTCGACGCGATACAGGAGACCGTAGGGAAACTTCGGAACGAGAAGCCGCCTGAGCTGGCCGCCGAATCTCAGGCCACTGGCGGGAAATTCGAGCAACCGCTCGTACGTGCGCTGAACCGTGAGGATGAAGTCGAGGCCGAGTCCTTCAGTTTGGGTTTCGTAGAACCGGGCCGCTCGGATGAACTCGTCCTGGGCTTCCGGATGAAACTCAACGCTTCTCACCGAAGCGCAGAGCGGGCCTTCTTGATCACTTTCTCGGCCGGAATCCCGGCGACCTTTCCGGACTTGAGCTCACCCAACCGCCGCTCGGCCTCTGCGAGCCAGAGCTTCTCAGTGTCGGGATCGGCTTTCTGATCGAGGCTGGAGATGAGACGTTGCGCGAGACGGGCCCGCTCCCTGCGGGAGAGCTTCAGGGCTTTGGATTCGAGTTCGCGCGCCGCGTTAGCCATGCCGGAAGGCTATCACAAGGTCCGAGGTCGGCGCCGCCGGGGGCGGTCGTTTTCATGGCGACGGCGATGCATCGGGCCCCGTGAAGGGGATAGTAGCTCCGCTGAGCAACAGCCCGTTTCAAACTTCATCGTGTTTTACACGTCATGCGACAGCCTGTTGCTGATACAGGTACTTCTGGAAGCCTGCGAAGACTCGTCCAATGTCTTCCGCTCTTCCCAGGTCGGCCACGGCGTCGGCGATGGAGTTGTGATACTTCAGCCGCAACAAGGGAGTGAGCTTGTCCTGATCGAGCTCTCCCACGCCGACGCTGACGTAGTGCGAGAGCACGAAATCGAGGAAGACCTGCTGCTTGCTGTTGAAGTGTGTGCTGATGAGGACCTTGGCCTTTGCAGCGCGTTCTTCGCGGGTGACTGGCGGGAGAGCGTAGGCCACATGGGCTAAAACGTCGAACAGGTCGCTCTTCTCCGCGTCGATGATCTTCTGCATCTCGGCCAGTTGCTCACCACCAAAGCCTCTCTCGGCGAGACCCTGCAAGAGCTTCTTCCGCGTCTCCGGCACGCTCCAGAGGGCGCGCAGCTCGGTCTCGTCCTTGAAGAACTCGGGTAGCTTCCCGAACAGCATCTCCATGAACTGCTGGGCGGAGGTGGGCGTACCGTCGGGATGCCAGAACGTCGTGCACATCATGTGCTGGATGGTGCGCGCCTTGCCGTCGGCGAGTTTCACCTTGATCTTCGGGCGCCTGCTGCCGTCCGGCTCTGGCTCCCGTATCAGCCGAGGCGGACTCGATGGACCTACCTCATACCTGGGCTCCTTCGGCTCCGGCTCGATCGGTTCCCCATCCCACTCCGGATCGCTGAAGTGGTGATGCGCCTTCACGAAGTCGTAGATCGTGAAGTAGTCCTTGCCGTCGTAGAGCCGCGTGCCGCGTCCGATGATCTGCTTGAACTC
>JBGPTW010000079.1:0-27264 GCA_041490825.1 Methylomirabilia bacterium
ACCGACGGCGCCGCCCTGTCGCCCGCCTCGTGCCGGTTCCTCGCTCGCCCGAGAGCGAGCGCCTGGATCGGCTCGCCGACCAGGGGATCCTCCGGCGCGGTGTCGGCAAGCCCGGGCAGCGGGCTCGGGTGAAATCGCGCAGCCGCCGGCGCCTCCTGTCCGACGTCGTGATCGAAGATCGTCGGTGATCCTGTACGTCGACACCAGCGCCCTGGTCAAGCTCTACGTCGAAGAAGCCGGAACGCTTAGGGTCGTGAGTCGAGCTCTCTGACTCGCTTGTCCACTCGGCCGGCGCGCTCGCTGAGCGTCACGCCCTTCGCGGTTACGATGCCGTGCAGCTGGCCGCGGCCCTGGAGCTTCGGGCCATCGGTAGCCCGGTCGAGTTCTGCGCCTTCGACGGGCGCCTCAACCGGGCCGCGCGTCGAGAACGCCTCGTGGTGAGCGGCGTCTGAGAGGCTGGAACATCCTGACTGTCTGCTCGTCGGTGGTGAAGATCATCGGCTCGTGTTGGAGTCCGGCATCAGCGCGTCGTTCACCCACAGTGTGTCGTGGCGAGCTCCACATGGCACAATGCACCTACCATGACACCGATCGAGGAATTGCCGGACTGGGAACGACTCCTGGTCGCCGAGCGCCACCTTCAGTATTTGGTCCCAGGGACGGTGCTCGTCGGCGGCACGGCGGCGGCGCTCCACGCCCGGCATCGCCTGAGCGTCGACGGCGATCACGTGCTGAGCGACCTCCGCGAGCGTTTCGACGCGGTCCTCGCGACCCTCGAGGCGGTGGCCGGCTGGTCGACCGAGCGCGTGCAACGGCCCGTGCTCATCCTCGGTCAACTCGACGGCATCCTCACCGGCGTTCGGCAGCTTCGCCGTACCCGCCCCCTGGAGATCGAGGAAATTGCCGGGCTCCGTGTCCCGACGCTCGCCGAGATGGCGCGGATCAAGGCCTGGCTGCTCCTGACCCGGCACACCGTGCGGGACTATCTCGACACCGTCGTCCTGTGCGAGCGCCTCGGTGAGACGGGCGTGGTCCAGGCAATGCGGTCGTTCGACGCGATCTACCGGCAGCCGACCCCGGTATCGCCGCTCACCGAGGTGGTGGAGCGTCTGGCCTCGGCGGCGCCGAGCGACGCCGCCGAGGTGAACCTGCAGCGCTATCGCGCCCTTCAGCCTCCCTGGACGGACTGGACGCACGTGGCCGCCCGTGGGCGGCACTGGGCGCAGGTGATCGCACGGGTCGTCCTGGAGGCGAACGCCTGATGGCGACGCCATCCATCGGTCGACGCGCCCTGTGGAACCGGGGCACGCTCGATCTGCGGAGCGATGAAGTATTGGCCCAGGTCCTCGACCGGGGCGAGCTTGCCGATTGGCGCGAGCTGTACCGGCTCGCCCACGCTGACGCGCAGCTCCGCGCGCGCATCCGGCGCCTCGTACTGACCACGCCGCTCCCCCTTCCTCATTTCTGGCTTGCCGCGCTCGCGAGCCTGGGTGATCCCGTGGACTTCGATGCGCCCGTGCCCGACTACTATGCGGCGACGGCGATCTGAGCCCGTGAGGTTTCCTTCTCCGAGTTTGCCGCGCTGACCGATCCCACGGCGTGAATCGCGGCAAGACGCGGCTTGAGCTTCAGCAGCGAACCTCCCGTTGCGCCCAGATTGCCGCCAGCGCGTCGCGGTCGACCTTGCCGTTGGCGTTCTTCGGGATGCCGTCGACGATGACGACCGCCGCCGGCACCTTGAACGCCGCGAGCTTCGCGCGGCAGTGTTCGAGCAGCGACGCCTCCCCGGTGCTTCGCCCGGGTCGGAAGGCGACGAAGCCCGCCGGCACCTCGCCGTAGATATCGTCTTTCACGCCGAGCGTGGCGGCGTCGGCCACGTCGGGATGCTCGAGCAGGCAATTCGTGATCTCGAGCGACGCGATGTTGACGCCACCCTTGATGATGATGTCCTTCTTCCGGCCAGTGATGTAGACGTAGCCGTCCTCGTCTCGCCGCGCGAGGTCGCCGTTCCGGAAACCATCTTGCGGGATCGGCACGAGCGTGTCCGGCCCTTGCCAGTACGCGGAGGCGAGCTGGCGACCGCTCACCACCATCTCGCCTTCGTCACCAGCGGCGACCTCGCGCCCGGCGTCGTCGAGCAGCCGCACGCGCATGTTCAGCGTGGGCCGGCCGATGGATCCGAGCTTGCGCTGTCCCGGATGATTGCCACACATGAAGCCGGTCTCCGTGCCGCCGGCGAGCTGGACGATCGGGATGCCGTACGTCGTCTCGAACTCGACGTGTTTCTCCAGCGAGAGCGGCGCCGTGCTCGACGTCATGAAGCGCAGCTTCGGGAGGCCGGCTTTCGTCACCGTCACGGGCCGCGCCAGCAGCATGTTGATGACGGTGGGAATGCCGACGGCCACGGTGACGTCGTACTCGCGCAGCCAGTCGAAGAATCGCGTCTGCGAGAACTTCCGCGCGAGCACGAGCGTGGCGCCGGTCAGCATCGTCGGGCCGATCGAAAGGATCTGCGGTGACGACCAGCTGAAGTGGCGGTAGTCGAGAATCGTGTCCGCCTCGGTGATCTCCAGCCGATCGACCGGAGATTCGCACATCGCGTAGTACGCCTCGTGCGTCCAGATCGCGCCCTTCGGCGTGTCCGTGGTGCCGGACGTGTAGTCGATCAGCGACCAGTCGCTGCGCGCCGGACGGGCCGTGATGGGCGCCTCCGATGCCGCGCGCAGCCGGACGCAGAGGTCGTCGGCCGGTGCGTCCTGAGCGTTTCGCGCACCGAAAGGAATCCAGGATGCCCCGCCGGTCCCAAGCGCCCGGGGATCGTGCGGGAGCTCGGGAGCAGTCAGCCCCTCACCGGTCCTCTCGCGGTTCCAGAAGACGAGCTTGGGTGCCACGTCGTGGAGAATGTGACTGACGTGCTGCTCGCGGATCTCGACGTTGATCGGATTCACGATGACGCCAGCGCGAAGCGCGCCCCAGAAGATGACGAGCGCTTCGATGCCGTTGTCGGAGAGGATCGAGATCCGGTCGCCGTGACGCACGCCTTCGCTCGCGAGGACGTTCGCGAAGCGCCGGGTCAGCGCCTCGAACTCGCCGAAGGTGATACGGGAACCCTGGTCCGGGCTCTCGATGAACGTTTTGTCCGGGCGCCGGCGCGCATGCTCCTCGAGCAGCGTGTTCGGATCGGTATACGCGTTCGAACCTGTCATCGCCTGTCTACAGAGGGCGATCCTGCTCCGGCAACAGCGGCGCCGTCAAGGAGCTCCCTCGAGAATGTCGAGGTGGAGTAGCTGCGCGCCGTGGATCACGCGGACGATGATCATCCGAGACCGTACGATCCGGAAAATGGTGCGGTACGGCGGGTTGACGAGATGCCGATACTCGATGTTGAGATCCAGCGCCTCGGGAATGACCGGACACCGCCGTGGCCATTGCTCGAGCGTCATGATGTTTCGCTCGATGGTGTCAAGCCAGGCCGCGGCAGCCGTAGGATTGTCGCGAGCAATGTGGGCGTGGTTCGCTAGGATGTCACGCTCGGCCGTCCTCGTGACCTCAACGCGGAAGCTTCGTGGCACGGCGGATCGCTCTGACGGCGGCCCGGGCCGACCGCGTTCGTCCGGCCGCGATGTCGGCCTCACCCTCCGCGAGCAGGGGCTGGAGGTTGAGCGCGCTCAGCTTTCGCTCGAACACGGCCGCGTCCAGGAGCACGACGTCAGGACGTCCGTTGACGGTGATCACCACGGGCCGGCCCGTCCGGTGAAGCTGGGTGAAAACCTCGCGGATCTGCTTCTTGAACTCCGAGACTGACTTGATGTCCTCGGTCAGGCTAAGACCCATTCGAGGCTCCTTTTTTGATACGAAATAAGGTACTCTGAATCTCGAGACGAGTCACGTCTCCTTGAGCGCCCTCGACTGACACCCGCCGACGTGCCTTGGCGGCGCTCCGCCACTGCTCCATCCACGCGCGTTGAGCCGCAACATCCATCGACATGATATCAATCATATACGAAGGGCGGATCGGACGCCGGAGAGCAGGTTGATGGACTGCTTGCCCAGCAGGGTGTCCGTGATCACCGCGCGCCTTATACTACCGATCATGCTCGGGCGCGAGGCAAGGCTGGATCCAAATAGCGAACAGCGCTTCTGGTCGGGAGTCGCGTACGCGACAAGGTTCTTCATGAATGAAGCCGACGTGCAACGCGCCCTCCTCAAGCTCGTCCGCCTCCTCGACGAGGCAGGTATTCCGTATGCTGTCGTGGGCGCGATGGCGCTCAACGAATACGGATATCGACGAGTGACCGTGGACATCGACGTCTTGCTCACTCGCGAAGGGCTCGATGGATTCAGAGCGCGGGCCCTCGGACGTGGCTATGTCGAAAAGTTCCCGGGCAGCCGTGGGCTGCGAGACACGGAGCACGGCGTCCCGATCGACGTCGTCGTGTCCGGCGAGTATCCGGGGGATGGCCGCCCCAAAGCGGTGCAGTTTCCCGATCCCGCCACGGCGGCCGTCCGCGGCGCGGGCGTGGCCCTGTTGCCATTGCCGCTGCTCGTGGAGCTCAAGCTCGCATCCGGGATGAGTGCGCCTCATCGGCTTCGGGATCTCGCAGACGTGCTCGAACTGATCCGCGCGGCTCAACTTCCCGCAGCACTCGCGGAGGAGCTCGACCCGTCGGTCCGGGACAAGTACCGCGAGCTCTGGCAGGCCGCGCAGGTTCCGGACCAGGAGTAGGAACCGGCTTACTCGAGCGCCGGTATCACCGTGTTGAGTCATGATCTTCAATGTCCGCATCGACAGCTGCCGAATTCAGCTCGGCACGTCGCCCTGGACGAGCTTCGGTGGATACATATGGGTCTTCTCCTTTTCGAGTGGGTGATTTCGGCATGATTTCACATCTTCGGGAGCATGGCTTGGGCGCTGACGAAGCCGCCCGCGAATGAACTCCGCGTCGCGGATAGCGCGCCCGCGTGTCGCCGACGCGCTCGAGGGAAGTGCTATTCAGTTCCGAGCGCGATTCAAGAGGGCTCGCAGGCGGTCGGCCGCTTCCGCGTCCTCCTTCAGCTGGAGGAGGGGAGTGAGCTCGGCCCAGATGAGCCGTTCATCCAGCCGGCTCCTCTGTCGAACGACGATACCCTCGATGTCCAGCCAGTCCTTCTCGCGGCCCGCGAACGCCTTGAACACGATGAGATCCTCGGCGCTGCACGTCGTGAGGACGGCGCCCTCCTGGATCTCGAACGGCGATGCGCGCTCGACCGCGTGCTCCTCGAACGGCATCGCCCCCAGTGCCACATCGATCGGCACGCCCGCGGCGCCGCGGAGCAGCGCCACGCGGTTCTTCAGCGCGAAGTCGCGGGCATCCGGTCGGCGTGTGGCAAAGCGCGTACAGAGCGCGTCGACGTACGGCGCTTCTGAACCGAAGCCGGTGATCACGGTGAGATCGACGTCCTGCGTGAGCCGGGGTTCGCCCCAACGTTGCGCCGCGACGGCGCCGATGAAGCAGAACTTCCAGCGCTGTGCCCGGCAGAACGCCTGGACCTCCAGCGCCGTGGCGAAGACCGGGTTCACCCGCGGCGCCGGTGAAAGAGCGCCTGCTGTTGAACGAGTCCGGAATCGGTCAGCCGATCCGGATTGATCGGAACGACGAGCGCGAGCGAGAGGAGCGCCTCGCTTGCGGCCAGAGCCTCCGCGTCGGACATGGCGCCGAGCTCCTGCTTGCGCTGTTCTTCGAGTGCCTTGGCGGCGCTCCGCCACTGCTCCATCCACGCGCGTTGAGCAGCAGCATCCATCGACATGATGTCGATTATAGCGGTACCATCCCCTCATCCATGCGACTCACGCTCGAATGGTCAGGGGTCGATACCGTGCGCGCGGGCGCAACCACGCGCCTCCTCGGCAGAAGCCTCGACGTCGCCCTGGACGAGCTTCGCGCGCTCATCGAAGCGGACCGGCGCCTGGAGCGTGTTCGCGTCGAGCTGACTCATCCGGGCGAGTCGTGCCGCATCGGGCGCGTGATGGACGTCATGGCTCCCCGCGCCAAGATCGCCGGCGGCGAAGATTTCCCCGGCGTGCTCGGCGCGCTCGCTCGGGCCGGAAACGGTCGGACCCTGGCGCTCGCGAACGTCGCGGTGGTCGTGACCGACCAGCAGATCCAGAACGCCGCGCCGCTCGCGCTGATCGACATGTCCGGCCCCGCCGCGGCACTGAGCGAGTTCGCGAAGACCCACAACCTCGTGCTCTCCGCCTGGCCGGCGCCGGGGACCGGGCGCTCGGAATATCTCGCGGCCGTCCGCCTGGCGGGTCTCAAGACCGCGGTGTACCTCGCGCAGGCGGCGCGTGATCGGGCGCCCGATCGCGTCGAGGTCTTCGATCTCCCGGCTTCGGCTCGCGTGCCCGCCGCGTCTCGAGATCTGCCGCGCGTCGCCTACGTATTTCAGATCCACTCTCACCAGCGGCCCACCGGCATCGAGGAGGGCATTCTCTACGGAGATCCGGTGCGACGCATGCTGCCGACGGTCGTGCATCCCAACGAGGTGCTCGACGGCGCCGTGGTGCGAGGCTTCATGGGTCGCAACGCGACCACCTACGCGATCCAGAACCATCCGGTCATCCGCACCCTCTACGCGCAGCACGGACGGACGCTCTCGTTCGTCGGCGTGGTGTTGACGGTCGCCCAGGCCACCGAACCCGAGCGAGTCCGCTCGGCGGCCATGACGGCCGGGCTGGTCGCGGACGTGCTGGGCGCCGATGGCGCCGTCTTCACCAAGATCGGTGGCGGCGCGCCGCACGTGGACATGGCGCAAGCGGCGGCGGAATGCGAAGCGCTCGGCGTCATGACCACGCTCATCGTCGAGGACATGTCGACCGACGGCAGCAGCGAAGGCATGCTGCTGTTCAACTTCCCCGGCGTGAATGCGTTGATCAACGTCGGCTCCTCGCAAGAACCTCTCAGTCTTCCTGCCGTGTCGCGTGTCCTCGGCGCCGACGATCTGGTCCCCACGCTGCAGGAAGCGCTGTCCATCAGCTACACCGGCCTCTGCGGTGCGATCGAGCAAACGGGCGGGACCAGAGTGGTCGCGCTGGTGCAGTGAAGGAGCGAGCCATGGCGAGCGTGCGGGTCGTCTGTTACGTGAACCAGTTCTTCGGTCAGCTCGGCGGTGAGGAAAAAGCGAGCGCCGCACCGGACATGGTCGCGGGCGCCGTGGGGGCCGCGCGCGCCGTCCAGCAAGCGCTTGGGGAGTCCGGAACCGTCGTGGCGACCGTACGATGTGGTGACAACTACGCCGCCGAGCAGCCCGAGACGGCGATCGCCGCGCTCCTGACGCTCGTGGCGGCGCAGCAGCCGGATCTGGTCGTGGCCGGACCGGCGTTCCTCGCCGGACGCTACGGCGTCGCGTGTGGAGCGCTGTGCGCGGCCGTCCAGACGCAACTCGACGTTCGAGCCGTGACCGGCATGCACGAGGAGAATCCCGGCGTCGATCTGTATCGCCGTCAGGTCTACATCGTCCAGACGGGCAGCGCGAGCACACGCATGCTCGACGACGTGCGCCGGATCGTGGCGCTCGGACTCAAGCTCGTGCGGCGGGAAGAGATCGGCTCGCCGTCGACCGACGGATATTTCGCACGGGGTCTGACGCACAACGTCCTTGCCGAGGAGAACGCCGCGCAGCGCGCCACCGCGATGTTGCTGGCGAGGCTCGCCGGACGGCCGGTGACGAGCGAGGTGCCGCTGCCGACGTTCGCACAGGTGCCGGCGCCGCCGCGCATTAGGGACATGCGGCGAGCCACCATCGCGCTGGTGACCGACGGTGGCCTGGTCCCGCGGGGAAATCCCGACGGCATCGAGGCGCTCGCGGCCACCCGCTTCGGTGGTTACAGCATCGACGGGCTGCGAGAGCTCGATCCGTCGCAGTACGACAACGTGCACCGCGGCTACGACACCACCTACGTGAAGCAGGATCCGCATCGCCTCGTGCCCGTGGACGTCACGCGCGAGCTCGAGCAGGCGGGAGCGGTCGGCAAGCTCCACGAGATCGTCTACTCCACCACCGGCGTCGCCACGACCCTCGCGCACAGTCAGCGCATGGGGCGCGAGATCGCGGCGAAGCTCAAGGCGGCTGGCGTGGACGGCGTCATCCTCACGTCCACCTGAGGGACCAGCACTCGCTGCGGCGCAGCGATCGCGAAGGAGCTGGAGCGAGCCGGGCTGCCGACGGTGCAGGTCTCCACGATGACTCCGGTGGCGGTGATGGTCGGGGCGAACCGCGTGGTGCCGGCGGCCGGTATCATTCACCCGCTGGGGGATGCCGAGCTGAAGCCGGACGAAGAAAAGGCGCTGCGGCGGCGGATCGTGGAGCAGGCGCTGCACGCATTGCAAGTGGACGTCGCGCGGCCGACGGTGTTCGCCGCCGCGGACCGCCCCGGTCCGGCCGCGGACCGCCCCGGTCCGTGACCGCATCGATCCGGCTGGACGTCTTCTCCGACTACCTCTGACCGTGGTGCTACAACGCCGCGGTGCGGCTGTCCGACGTCCAGGATCTGTACGGCGCGCACGTCGAGGTTCGCTGGCGCGCGTTTCCGCTCATCCCCGACAACCGTCCCGGCCGCGCGAGCACGCAGCAGACCCGCGACAGTCGCCAGCGTGCCGCCGCCGACGAGCCGCGCGCTCAATTCGAGCTGCCCCCGGTGGGAACCGAGCTCGCGTCGTCGAGCGTCCCGGCTCTCACGGCCGCGAAGGGCGCCGAGCGTCAAGGCGCCATCGCGTTCGCCGCGTTCCACCTCGCCCTGTTCGCGGCGCATTTTCGCGACAACCTCGACATCAGCCGGGCCGAGGTGTTGTGGCGCGTGGCGGAGCGCAGCGGCCTCGACATGACGCGCTTCGACCAGGATTGCGCCAGTGGCGAGCCGTATCAGGCCGTGCTCCACGACTATGCCGAAGCCGTCGCGTGGTTTGGCGTTTCAGCCCTGCCCACGGTCGTCTTCAACGAGAAGGTTTCTCTGGTGGGTGCGGTCCCGACGGAGCGGTATCGTCTGCTCGTCGAATGGATGCTCGCGGGCGAGCCCGGCGGGCTCATTCCGCTGGATTTCAGCGATCCGGCGCAGAGCTGCGCCGGACAGAGCCCGGCAGGTTCCTGAAGAGAAACCGCCCGCGCCGAGCGGACATCCTGATGGGGCGTGTGGCCGGGCGCGTCAGCGTGCTGGCGTCGGCCACGAGGCGACAAATCGGAACTGCACGACGCGATGGATTCGCGTGAAGTCGTGCGTGGTGTGCGTGACAAGAGTCATGCCCGCCTCGCGGCATGATAGGGCGAGAAGGATATCGTTGCCGAATGCCTTGGTGACGCGGCCGGGGTTGAGTCGTTCCTTCTGCGCGAGTGTCGCCAGGACATCTCCGGACAGCTGCCACGCCCGAAACGACGGTGTCACGAGCCGGCCGACGTCGACGAAGGGGCCGAGCACGTGTCTCTCCAGCTTCCTCCCGTTGTCGCCGGACCGCACACCAGCTCGAAGCTCCTGGGCGACCACGGCACTCAGATACTCGAAGGGTGCGAATGCCTCATGGAATCGTTGCAGCTCGAGGTTCGCGGACCGGTCGCGGAACGCCTCGATGAAGAGATTCGTGTCGAGGATGTACTTCGCTTCGGTTCGAATCACGCCCGATCGCGGTCCGGAGGTGCCAGCTTCACCCCGAGCATGGCGGCAGTCCCGGAGACGAGCCTTTTGCGGAAGACGATCATGTCCAGCGCCGTCTCGATGGTTTCTGTGGCCGTCGCGGTCCCGAGGATCCGCCGCGCGGCGGCGATTTTGTTCGGGGTAAGCCTGAAGGTGTGCGGGACCTTACGCTCCATGCGGCGCGGGCCCACGAGGGAACGGATCACGACTCGCGGCATCAAGGCCCTCCTGGTCATGAGTATGTACGAAATGATGGTACGTACGTACAACTCGAAAGACAAGATGGGCTGCTACCTCTTACTTGAACGCGGGCATCACCTGCTGCGTCATGATCTTCAAGCTCCGCATCTCCTGCTCGAACGGCAAGAGTCCGCCCGGATTCAGCTCGGCCGCGATCCCGTTCACCCCGAGCTCTTGCTTCAACTGACCCAGACGGTCGATGAGCCCGGACGCGGTGCCGAACGCGACCTTGGTGGTGAGAATCTCCTCGTAAGAGAGACTGGCTAGCCGCTCGGCCTGAACCTGTCGCCGTTCGACCGATCCGGTCCCTTTACGCCCCATCGGCTGTCGCGTCAGGTCGGCCTGACGACGGAAGTAGTACGTGATGGTCTCTTCGGGTTCGTCGCGCGCGCCCTTCTCGGTGGTTCCTGCATACACCGGGATGCGAAGACAGACGTCGCCGTCACCGGGGTGCCCCGCTTCGCGCCACGCGCTGCGGTACGTCTCGAGATGTCCCGCGAGCTCGGGGATGTTCATGCCGCGGAGCCCCACGAATATGGGCAGTCCCATTCCACCGACACGGGGAAACGTCTCCGGAGTCGTCGCGGCCATCCGCACCGGAGGATGTGGCTGCCGATACGGCCGCGGTGCGACCGTGGCGTCGGTGAACCGATAGAATTTCCCGTCGTAGCTGAAGGCCTGGCCCTTCCACGCCTCGAGAATGATCTCCAGCGCTTCGAAGAACCGCGCCGGGCTTTCCTCGTACGGAACGCCGAGGGCGTCATAGGCGCGCGGCGATCCGCTGCGACCGATTCCGAAATCGAACCGGCCCTGGCTCAAGTGATCGAGCGTGGTCACCTCACCGGCGACGCGCAGCGGATGGTTCAGCGGAAGGAGCTGCACCGCCGTGCCCACGCGCAGCCGCTTCGTCTTGGCGAACATCCAGCTCGCCATCAGGAGCGGCCCCGAGAGCACGGAGCGGGCGGGATTGAAGAGCATCTCGGCGAGCCAGACGACGTCGAGCCCCCACGCTTCCGCGGCGTCCGCCAGCTCCAGCATCTCGCGGAACGCGTCTTCCTGACTGTTCCCGCGCCGCGTCTGCTCCAGGAAAATACCGAAGTCCATCGCGTCCCTCCGAGCTGGGGGCCTCGAAGGCCCCCAGACCCCCATACGCTCGTCGGTCGCCGGGAAACCCGACGCCCGCCTCGATGCTCCGACGATTCCACGGTGGGCCAGAAATCTCGCGTCCTCGTACTGCCTGGCCCACTCGGCCGCGATACTGCTCCGGCGCCGGCGGCGCCGTCAAGGACCCAGGGGCGGTGCCGCGGACGACAGCCGCCCGTGCGCTCCTTGACGGCGCCGTCACTACGGGGCAGTATCGCGGTCGACGGAGGACGCCGGATGCGGATCGTGACACACCATCGTCGGATCGTCGTGCCGCTCCTGGCTGTCGTGCTGGCCCTCGCAGTGGCCGGGCCGGTCGTCGCCCAGTCAGGCGAGGTGGTCATCGCCTGGCACGTCACGATCGCCCCGAGCTGGTTCGACCCGAGCACGGCGCCACCCCAGATCACGCCCTTCGGGCTGCTCTACGCGCTGCACGATTCCGTCGTGCGCCCGCTGCCCGGCGGGAAGACGGGGCCGAGCCTGGCCGAGTCCTGGTCGGAGAGCCCGGACGGTCTCATGTACGAGTTCAAGCTGCGCCGCGGGCTCAAGTTCCACAACGGCGACCCGCTGACCGCCGAGGACGTGAAGTTCAGCCTCGAGCGGTACAAGGGCGCGGGCTCGAAGGCGATCCAGGAACGCCTCCGGCAGATCGAGATCGTCGACCCGCTGACTGTGCGGATCCACCTCAAGGAGCCGTGGCCGGACTTCCTGACCTTCTACGGCACCACGGCGACGGCCGCGGGAATCGTCGTGCCGAAGAAATACATCACGCAGGTCGGGGACGAGGCCTTCAGGAAGAATCCGATCGGCGTGGGACCGCTGAAGTTCGTGAGCCACAAGCCCGGGGTCGAGGTCGTGCTCGAGGCGAACACCGGGTACTGGCGGAAGACACCCCACATCAAGCGCTTCGTGCTGAAGAGCGTTCCCGAAGGTACGACACGCGTGGCGATGCTCAAGAACGGGGAAGCCGACATCGCGTACGCGCTGGACGGCGAAGACGCGCTGAACGTGAGGCGCGATCCGCGCCTGCAGCTCGTGCCCTCGAAGCACGCCTCGATCTTCTGGATCGAGTTCGCGGATCAGTGGGATCCGAAGTCGCCGTGGGCCGACAAGCGCATGCGGCTCGCGCTCAACCACGCGTTGAATCGACAGGCGATCAACGAGGTGTCGTGCCTCGGGTTCTGTCCTCCGGCCGCCGTCATCGTGCCGCGCGTCATGGACTTCGCGTTGCAGGCGCCGCCGCCGGCCTACGACCCCCAGAAGGCGAAGCAGCTCCTCACCGAGGCCGGCTATCCCAACGGGATCGACGCCGGAGACTTCGTCCCGAGCCCGCCGTTCTTCACGACGGCGGAGGCCGCGATGAACTTCCTGAACGCGGTGGGCATCCGTGTGCGGATCCGGACGATGGAGCGCGCCGCGTTCTACGCCGCCTGGCAGCAGAAGAAGCTGCGCGGGCTCTTCATGGTCGCCGCCGGGAACTCCGGCAACGCGGCCAGCCGGGTCGCGGAGTTCATGTACTCGAAGGGCGGATACGCCTACGGCGGGTATCCCGAGATCGACGACCTGTTCCACCAGCAAGCGCGCGAGCGCGATCGCGCGAAGCGCGAGGCGTTGCTCTACCGGATCCAGCAGCTGACGATCGACCGCGTAATGTTCGCGCCGATCATGGACTACCGCGCCCTGCGCGGCGTCGGGCCGCGGCTCAGCGAGCACGCGCTCGACACGATGCCGCTCAACCCGCATCCGGCCTACGAGGACATGAAGCTCAAGGGCCAGTAGGCGCTCAGCGCGAATAATTCGCGAACGAGCGACGCGCGCGCCGACCGGTGACCCGGCGGGAGACGGGCAGCCGGGGTCCTCTGATCACAGGCCCCTTTGCCCCGATCATCGGCGAGCTGTTCCCAATCGTCACGGCTGTGTCGTCGCCTCGCGTGACGGGAATGGGTCCCCCGGACCCCGCCTGCCCATCTCCCGCCGGGTCACCGGCCGACCCTGGTTATAGTCGTTCAATGAATCATTCGGGCTAGTCAGATGCCACGGTCGGCCAGGAACTTGGCGTAGTCGCGCTGCCCTTCCTTCGCCTTCTTGATCTGCTCGGTCGAGTAGAACTTCGCGAGGTCGACGACCTCGACGTTGTAGCGTGCCCGCTCGAACGCGTCCTTGTAGATGAACGGCCGCGTGGCGTCGATCCCCATCGCGCCCGAGAAGCGGATGTTCGATTGCGTCCACTGCCGGTCGCCGGCCGAGCTGCGCTCTGCCGGCTGGAAGGTCTGGCCGAAGCCACCTTCGCAGATAGTCAGGATGTCTTGCCCGGGATTCACGCGCGTCGTGATGGCCCAGAGGATGTCCTCGATGTTGTAGATGTCCACGTCCTCGTCGACGACGATGCCGAGACGCGCTCCGAGCGAGATCGACAGCGCGGCGGTCAGGATGTTGCGCTGGAGCCCTTCGTCGCGCGCGCGGCGCTTCCGGACCTGGAAGATCACGCCGCCCCAGTCGGTCATGCCCATCGGGATGTGCGTGTCGATGCAAAGACCGGGTACGAGCCGCTCGGCCAGCTCGAGAAAACAGGCCTCGCGCATGTGTCCGTCGATGAAATGCTCGTCCATGCCGTGGACGATGAGCCCGTAGTACAGGGGTCGGTCGGCCCGGTGAGTGATCGCCGTCGCCTGGAACTTGTGGGTCCGGTACGCCTTGCCCATGTAGCCCGACCACTCGGGGTGGAACGGATGGACACCCTGCGCATCATCCTTCTCGGCGAGCGGGCTCTCCCACACCTTCTGCGTCATGTCGAGGTAGCCCTCGATGACGTACTCCGCGTTGGCGATCGACCAGGCGTCCTGCGTCCGCGCCTTCACGAGCTCCACCGGAGAACCTTGGAGCGCGCCGGCCACACCCAGCTCATCGCAGCCGCGCGGCAGGATCACGTAGGTGAAGCCCGAGCCTGCCATCATCGTGCACGCGGGCGGCACGCCGATGTTGATGGTCATCGGGATCGGGCCCTTGCGGAACCAGTGGGTGGCGATCTGGTCCATGTGAGAGCCCGGGGAGATCTGGAAGCTCGAGTAATCGGGACCGCGGAAGTTCATGCGGTTGTAGCCGATGTGCGAACCGCCCCAGAAGTGCTTGCCACGGACGACGGTGTTGCCGGCGCCGAGCGTCCGTCCGGGATCGGTGTCGGCGTGGGAGATCATGGGTACGACGTCCCACACGTCGAAGTTCTTCGTCAGCACCACTTCCTGGCAGGCGCCGTCCTTCACCTCGACGGGAGGAATGGGGTTCCGGAGGGCCTCGACGGCCTTGTGCTTGATGTGCCGCGGATCGTCGACGTCGAGGAGCCGGGCGATGCGCTCGGCGCTCGCGAAGATGTTGTTGCAGATGCGCGCGTTCGGATAGCCCTTGACCTTGTTGAAGAGCAGGGCGGCGCCGCCGTCGAAGTGTTTCTGGATCGCCGCGACCTCGAGATGCGGATCAACCTCCACGTCGGTCGTGACCAGCTCGCCGATCCCCTCGAGGTACTCGAGGGTCGATCTCAGGGTTCTGATGTCCTTTGTCATCGCGCGTCTCGGGACGTCAGCTCATCAGGCCGTAGAACTTCCCCGCGTTCTCGCACGTGATCTTCCGGACCACGTCCGGCGGCAGGTGGCCGAACTGCTCCTCGATGTACTTCGACGACTGCGGCCAGACGCCGTCCGGATGGGGGTAGTCGGAGCCCCACATGAGCGTCTCGACGCCCATCTCCTCGATCAGCTTGGTGCCGACCGGATCGAACTGGAACGTGGCCTTGCACTGCCGCCGCCAGTAGTCGCTCGGCTTCATCGTGAGCCCGAGATCGCGGAAGCGGTCCTCCCACTCGAAGTCCATCCGGTCGAGCGCGTAGGGAATCCAGCCGATGCCGCTCTCCCCGAAGGAGATGCGGATCCGCGGATAGCGCTCGAGGACGGCCGAGCCGATCACCGCGGCGAGGATGTTGACGAGGTTCATCTGGAAGCCGGCGACGCTGGTGAATTGCGCGGCCCGCCGGGTGAGTCCTTTCTGCCGATCGGCCGTGCCCGGCGGCAGCGACGGGAACGTGTGGAAGTGCAGCGGCAGGTTGACCTCGTTCACGGCCTTCCAGAGCGGTTCCCACATCGGGTGCCACATCGGCTCCATGTCCCACGAGCACGAGAGCTCCATCCCGCGGAGCCCGAGCGAGGCGACGCGGTGGATCTCCTTCACGGCGGCGTCGATATCGCCGTAGGGCAGGCACGCAAGACCGATGTAACGGTCGGGCTGGTGGCGGCAGAAGTCCACGAGCCAGTCGTTGTAGATCCGGAACATCTCGCTGGCCGCTCCGTGATCGCCGAGCCGGCTGGCGGCGCCGAGGATCCCGAAGATCACCTCGGCGTGGACGCCGTCGCGATCCTGGTCCTTGACGCGCAGCACGGGATCCGCAGGACGGCGGATGCCCTTCTTGCCGTCGTCGTAGAGGCCGGTCGAGGCCATGACGTCGACCCGATGGTTCTGTCCCGGCACGTACGCCCGGCCGGTCGACCCCACGCTGGCCGTGAGTCCGAGCGATTTCCCGCTCTTCGTGGTCCAGAACGGTCCCTCGGGTCCGTCCGTGACGTAGGGCATCCGGTCCTTCATCGCCGCCGAGGCGTTGGACGTGAAGAGATCCGGCGGCAGCCAGGGGAGATCGATGTGGCAATCGGCGGAGATCCTCGTATAGCGCATGGCACCCTCCTCAGGGAGATGCCGCGATGCTAGTCCCAGGCCCGGCTTGGGACAAGCGGCGCCATCCGTTCTCGTCAGCCGCCGGACGGTATCCGAGACGCCGCCTGCACGCGCTGCCAGAGACGCGCGCGCGTGAGCGGCATCTCGGTGACCTCGATCCCGAGCGGGCGAAGCGCGTCTGCCACCGCGTTGGCGATGGCGGCGGGCGCCGGCAGCGTGCCGCCTTCGCCCGCGCCTTTGACGCCGAGCGGATTGAGCGGAGAGGGCGTCACCACGTGGTGGACCTCGAGGTCCGGCACGTCGGTCGCGCGCGGCAGCGCGTACTCCATCAGCGTGCCCGTCGCGAGCTGGCCAGTCGAGTCGTAGACGATTTCCTCGAGGAGCGCGTTGCCGATGCCGTGCGCGATCCCGCCGTGGACCTGCCCTTCGACCACCATCGGATTGATCATCGTGCCGCAGTCGTCGACGGCGACGTAGCGCAGGATGCGCACCGCGCCGGTCTCGGGGTCGACCTCCACGATAGCGGCGTGAGCGCCGCTCGAATAGGTCGACTGAGGCACGTGGACGTATCCCGACGCTTCCAGCCCCGGATCCATTCCTCCGGGGAGGGCGTAACCGGGTCGGGGTGCCGATGCGATCGTCGCCACGTCGCCGAGTGTGAGGCCACGCCCGGGCACTCCGCGTACCGCGACGCGGCCGTCTTCGAGAATGAGGTCTTCAGGAGCAACCTCGAGATGGTCGGCCGCGATGGCGAACACCTTCGTCCGAAGCTCGGCGGCAGCGTGCATCGCCGACGTTCCTGCGAGCACGGCGACCCGGCTCGCGAACGTGCCGACGCCATAGGGCAGGCCGGCAGTGTCGCCGGGCACGACCGTCACCTGGTCGATCGGGACCGAGAGCCCGTCGGCGACGATCTGGGCCAGCGTGGTCTCGTGGGCCTGGCCCTGGCTCGACGTCCCGGAGAAGACGAACACCCGGCCGTCGAAGTCGACGTGGACCTTGATGCCCTCGTACGGCCCGAGCCCCGTGTCTTCGACGAAGAGCGCGACCCCGAGGCCGATCGCGCGACCCTCCGCGAGCGCTCGCGCTCGCTCGGCCGCGAAGCCGTCCCAGTTCACCGCTTCGGCGACGCGGCGTAGGCACTCGGGATAGTTTCCGCTGTCGTAGCGGCGCGGGCTGTTGTCACGGGAGATGAGGCCGACGTCGTAGGGGAACTCATCCGGCTGGATCAGGTTGCATGCGCGGATCGCCACGCGATCGAGCCCGAGGCGCTCGGCCGCGAGATCGAGCATCCGTTCCATCACGTAGACGGCCTGTGGTCGCCCGGCGCCCCGCACCGGCGTGACCGGGACGCGATTGGTGTAGACGGCGGTGAGGGTTACTTCATAGTTCGGAACTCGGTAGGGTCCCGGGATGCTCACCGAGGTGATGAGCGGCACGATGATGCCCCACGACACGAACGCCCCGCAGTCGTGGACGAACGCGTCCCGCAGCGCCACGATCCGGCCCTCGTGCGTCAGACCCAGCTCGACCTCGTGCCACTGGTCGCGCTCCTGCGTGACGGCGAGGAGGTGTTCTCGGCGGGTCTCGATGAATCTCACGGGACGGTTCAGTCGGCGGGCCAGGAGCGGCACCAGGATGTCCTCGGAGTAGACGATGGCTTTCGGACCGAAGCCGCCGCCGATGTCCTGTGTGACGACGCGCACCGCGTGTTCGGCGAGACCGAGGTAGCGCGCAAGGAGCCGGCGGAGGATCTGCGGCGCCTGCGTCGTCGACCACACCGTCATCTGGCCGAGGTCGGCGTCCCAGCGAGCGACGATTCCCCGCGTCTCGAGCGCCATGCCGGCGCCCCGATGCAGCGTGAAACGTTGGCGCACGACCACGGCAGCGCGCGCGAGCGCGTCCGGGGCATTGCCCACGTGCTGGGTGAAGCGCGCAGCCACGTTCCCACCCGGATGGACGCGCGGGCCATCGGGCCGCAGCGCATCGTCGAGCGTGGCGACCGCCGGCAACGGCTCGTACTCGACCCGGAGCGCATCGAGCGCGTCCTCTGCTTCGGCGGCGCTCTCGGCGACGACGAGCGCGACGGCCTGGCCGGCGTAGGAGACGACCTCCTGGGGCAAGATCTCGGGACACGCGGGCGCCACGAGACTCGGATGCGGGACGAGCAACGGCAGGCGGCCAAGCGCCGCGACATCCGCGGGCACCAGGACGTGCACGACACCGGGCCGGCGCCGCGCCTCGTCGGCGTGGATCCCGACGATCCCCGCATGCGCGTGCGGGCTCCGCTGGACCGCGACGTCGAGCATTCCCGGCAACGCCACATCGGCGACGTACCGGCCACGACCCGTGACGAGCCGCGCGTCTTCGCGGCGACGAATCCTGGCGCCGAATAAACGCTCGCCCATCCGATGCGCCCTCCTGAGGTGATGACTCCGCGCGCTACGACATCGCCGTCGACAATCCACGCGGTGTCGCTCGGGGCGTCTCGTCGGTGGAGGTCGATGGCGACCGCGTTCCCTCCGAGGCCGGCATCGCGCTCGCGGACGATCGGAAGACGCACCGGGTCCGGATCGTTCTGGGCTGCCTTCGGCCGTCAACCCCCGGAGACGGCTCGCGCTGGCTCCGACTGCCTGAGCTCGTGGATCAGCGTATCGAGCTGAAGCGACGTGTCCCGGACGTACTCGTAGAAATGCTTGTGCATCAGCGCCAGGGTGAAGGCTTGACGGATGGCGCGAGGGCGGCGGAACGCGGTCTCGAGACACATGGAGAGTGTGAGCCACGCGCGGCGTGGCGAAGCACGCAGGAAACAGGTCCACGCGATTCGCATCACGACGGCCAGGTCGTCGCGCCGCGCCACGACCCGGGCCGTGACCAGGTTGCCGTGGTCGATCGGCTCGACGTTCTCGTCGCAGAGCACGACCTCGTGAGGCGGCGGTGTCAGCCCGGCCACGGTCGGCAGGGCAAGATTGGGGAAGATGCACCGCTTCTTCAGGCTCGGCAAGATTCTGTCGAACGTCCAGAACGACTCCGGGTTCTTCGGGGCAATCAGGTACAGTTTCATCTCATCTCCCGAGCCGCTCGGCCGGCGTCCCTTCACTATAGTCGACCTTGGCGTCCGTCGCCGTCGCGTTTCACCCCGACCCATTCCGGACGGCCGCCGCTGCGGCAGGCGTCGGCATGACGCGGCTCGGCGCCCCGAGGTCGCCCGACACCGTTGAGGGACTGGACCGCGAGGTTCGCGTGGCACCGATCCAGAATTCGCTTGGAGAAATCCATCGACGGGAGTCGGGAGTAGGCCCGCCGCAGAGTGAAGTCCTCCCACGGCGTCCCGAGTCGCATCCGAACCGGATCGAATGTCTCGAAGTCATACGCGTCGGAAACATCCGCACGACGGCGCGGGAGTCTACGGAGACCCACGTGCGGTGCTGCCGGCCCATGCAGCGCCGAAGGCCGCGCTTGAGGCTACGGCACGCTCATCAAGCACAAGGAGTACCATCGCCAGGCACGGCGACGACATGCCGGAGGTGCGCGACTGGACATCGGAGTGATGACAATGCAGGAGCGCCGTTCGCCGTGACGGCGCCGCACGGCCCTATCGACGCGCTCCTCGCGGAGCTCCACGCCTCACGCGGAGGCTTGACGACCGACGAAGCGCGCCGGAGGCTCGGTAAGGTCTTCCGCGCCTCCGAGGCGCTGTTCCAGGTGATCGGATGCTCTCAGACCAGCCAGTTCGAGTCGCGGAATCGAACAAGAGCCTCAAGTTCGGGAACGACAACGCGTTCCACCGCGAGATCCGGCGGCGCGTCGACGACTATTTTCAAACCACGGGCCGGCGTCGACGCGACTGTTGGCAGATGTACGTGAAGACGGCCGTCTTCATCGCCGGCTTCGCGGCGTCGTACGTGCTGCTGGTGTTCGTGGCCCAGACCTGGTGGCACGGCCTGCTGCTCGCCGTGCTCCTCGGGTTGTCGGCAGCCGGGATCGGGATGAACGTCGAGCACGACGGCAGCCATCAGGCCTATTCGAGCTCGCCGTGGGTCAACAAGCTCATGGCGATGACGTTGGAGCTGATCGGTGGGAGTTCCTACTTGTGGCGCTGGAAGCACGTTGTCTTCCATCACACGTACGTCAACGTCACGGGCCATGACACCGACATCGACCTGGGGATCCTGGCCCGGGTGACACCGCATCAGACGCGACGTGCGTATCACCGATGGCAGCACCTGTACCTCTGGCCGCTCTACGGGTTGCTGGCCATAAAATGGCAGCTCTTCGACGACTTCCGAAAGCTCATCACCGGCCGGATCAGTACCCAGCGATTTCCTCGCCCGAAGGGCAGGGAGTTGGTGATCTTCGCGGCCGGCAAGGCGGTCTTCTTCACCCTGGCCTTTGGGATTCCGTTCTATCTCCACTCGGCCGACGCCGTACTCATTTTCTATGTGGCCGCGTCTCTGGTGGCGGGCATGGTCCTGAGTGTGGTGTTCCAGGTCGCGCACTGCGTGGAAGAGGCGGCGTTTCCGCTGCCACGAGCGGACTCAGGGCGCATCGAACACGCGTGGGCCGTCCATCAGGCGGAGACCACCGCCGACTTCGCTCGGCGCAGCCGAGTCGTCACGTGGCTGCTCGGCGGCCTGAACTTTCAGATCGAGCACCACCTGTTCCCGAAGATCAGCCACATCAATTACCCGGCGATCTCGAGGTTGGTGGAAACGACGTGTCGGGATTTCGGGATACCGTACGCGGAACACACGTCGTTCCGAGCCGGTATCGCGTCGCACTTTCGGTGGCTGCGCCGCATGGGGAGGCAGAGCGCGAGCCGATGACGTTCGCCGCTTCGCGCCACCGTAGCAGCCGGGTGAGCAACGGCTGAGGGACCTTCCTCGTAGCTCTGCAGCAGGTAGCGTATCGCCCGGCTCAAAACGCTCGACCGCAGACGCAGTTCGTCGCGCGCCGTTGGTGCATGACGTCCTCGACTATCATCGCCGACCTCCCTATGTGAACGAGTGCAGCGGCAGGCGTTCACGCCTGAAAGCTCGGTCCGCGGAAACAGCTTGAGCAGCTGGCCGGCCTCGACATCACCATACGCTCAGGGGGTTCAGTCGTTCTCAAACCCTAATTGGGACACGAGTGGGTTCGGTCACATGCTCGCGGCTCGCGCGTGTCCCTGCGCCCGGCTGAACATGACGAGGGCCGCGGCCGCTGTCGAGGTGAAGACGATCGCCAACAGGCCGAGCGTCGCCTGCATTCCCGCTCGGTCGACCAGCGCGCCGACCGGTGGGCCGACGATGACGAACGAGAGGCGGAAGAGCAGCGCAGCAATCGACAGCACGCTGGCCCTGTCTTCGTCAGGCGCGTCCTTCTGCATGACGGTAATCAGGATTGGGCCCTGCAGTCCTCGCACGGTCATGAAGCAGAGATAGAACGCGATACCCCACGCCGACGTGCTGGCCGCAAGCCCGCTGTAGCCGAGCGCGACGAGGCCGCAGCACGCGAGCAACACCCAGCGCGTGCCGAGCGCCGCAACGACCCGGGCCGTCGACAGCGAAACGCCCACGAGCCACACGTGCGCGGCGGCCCACAAGAGACCGAACCACGCTGTCGGAATGCCGCGCGCTTGCATGTACGGCTGGATCAGCCACACCATGACGAACGTCGCGAGGCCGAGCGCCACGCTGAGCGCCATCGCCGCTCGAAGCCGCGCGTGATGCCACAAGGTGAAGCGCAGGATGCGGAGCGATCGGCGCAGGTGCGACCGGCGTTCCATCGACGATGATCGTGGCGCTTCCCGCAGCGTCGTGACGACCCCGAGCGCCATCACGGCCGCGGGGACTTGCAGCCAGAACGGCAACCGCGGTGACAGCGCGTAGAGCCAGCCGCCGACGGCACCTGTGAGCGCTTCACTGGTTTGCGCCGCGGCGCGGAGGCGGGAGTCCCATCGCGTGTACAGGCTGCTGCGGCCGGCCCTTTCGAGCGACACCCAGAGGAGTGCGCGATCGGCGCCTGAGATGAAGGCATGACCGGCGCCGAGCGTGATCTCGGCGACCATGACAGCTTCGAAGCTCGCGCCGATCGCGTAGAGCACCCAGCCGGCGCCCCACAGCGCGGCGCCGATCAGCAGCGACGTCCGGTAGCCGACCCGGTCGGCAACGTACCCCGACGGGAATTCGCAGAGCACCGCCGCCAGGCCGAAGACCGCTTGCAGGACCATGATGTCGGTGATCGACATTCCGATCTGGTCCTTCCAGAAGAGCGTGATGATCGGGATCGGGAAGAAGACGAACTGGAGCGCGGAGAGCGAGACGAGCAGCCGCGGGTTCGCGGTCAGTTCAGCCCGTCTCCATCGGCAGCGTCGGATCCGTTGCCCACTCCGAGAGCGAGGCATCGTAGACGGCGACGCGCTCGTGGCCGAGGAGCGCGAGGACGAACGCGTCGCTGCTTGCCGCGATCCCGCCGCCGCAGTACGTGACCACGCGATCCGCGTCGAGCGCGCCGCTCGCCACGAATCGCGCGCGCAGCGCGTCGGCCGGGAGATACGCGTGCGTCTTCGGATCGACCAGATCGCGAGCCGGGACATTCCTGCTTCCGGCAATCCGGCCGGGACGCCCGTACGTGACTCCGCCCGTGCCGCGATGCTGCTCGTCGGTGAGCGCGTTCAGCAGGCATGTGGCGCGGTCGCCGAGCGCCGCGAGGACGCCATTCTTGTCGGCAAAAACATCGGCACGCGGTCGCGCGACGAATCGCTTCGCCGCGCACGCGTCAGGCTCGGTCGACACCGGGCGACCCTCGAGGGTCCACTTCTTCCATCCGCCATTGAGAACGGCCGCGTTGTCGAAGCCGAACGCCCGCAGCATCCACCACACGCGCGCCGCCCACATGTTGACCGCACGGTCGTAGAGGACGACGCGGACGCCGTCGCCGACGCCGGAGCAGGACATCGCCTCTTCGAACTGCGCGACCGGCGGCATCATGAAGCGAAGCGAGCTTCCGCGGTCGGAGAGGTCGTGCGGCAGATCGACGAATCCGCTTCCGGGAATGTGTCCTGCCTCCCAGGCCGCCCGACCGGACTCGACGCGGTAGTTGCCCTCGGGCAGGGGGTGCAGGAAAACCGTGCACTCCAGCAGGCGCACCCCCGGGTCGTGGAGATGGGCGGCGAGCCAGTCGGTCTCGACGAGATAGTGCGGGTTCGCGAAGCTCACGCGGCATCCGTAGCATGCGGCCGGGCCACGGTCAACGCCATCAATCTTCTGGTTTTTCGAACGTCCCTGGCGTAACGTTCAGGGCAAGCGCACGGAAGCCTTGCGCAAACTCCGACAGAGGAGACAGGCCATGCCGAAGATCAAGCACATCGCCATCTCGACCCAGGACGTGGACAAGACCGCCAAGTTCTACATGGACGTGTTCGGCATGAAGGAGATCTCGCGGGTCAACAGCCCGGGCGCCGAGGGTTACTACCTGAGCGACGGTGATCTCAATCTCGCCATCCTGCATTTCAAGAACGACGCGGTCGCCGGCGTCGAGCGCGGCCGCGAGTGGAGCGGCATCCACCACATCGGATTCCAGGTCGAGAGCCTCGAGGCGATCACCGAGCGGCTGGCCGCCGCCGGCGCCAAGCCCCGCGACGACATCAATCAGGCGCTCGGTGTCGGTCACGGCCGTCGCGAGGGCGGCAACGTCGAGGTGAAGTACAGCGGCCCCGACGGTGTCACGGTCGACGTCTCCGAAACCGGCTGGGTCGGGACTAGTTGAACATGGGGGCCTCGAAGGCCCCCATACCCCCACACGCTCGTCGGCCGGCGGCGTAGCCGCCGGCCGCCTCGACTTCCGGCCCCCAGTACGGCGGCCGTACGACTACCGTCCCTGAAATTTCTCGCGCTTCTCCAGAAACGCGCGGATCGCCTCCGCCGTGTCTTTCGGATACATCAGCGAAGAAACGCAGTGAACTCCTCGACCGTGAGATCGGCTTTGCGGATCAACGCTCGTAGAATCCCGGGACCAAGGCTGTCGTGCAGGGGAACGGTCAGCCTGCCTTCTCGAACGCTCGAATCGCTTCGGCGCCCGAGCAGACAGGGAGGCGCGGCACTACGCGGGTGCCTCGACCTCGACTTCAGCGACTTCGGGTGCCGGCAATCCGTGGGCGCGCCGGGTTTCGAGACTCGCCTGAATCGCCTCACGGATGTTGGCCAGCGCCTCATCGAGCGTGCGTCCCTGAGACATGCAGCCGGGAAGCGCGGGGCACTCCACGACCACCCAGCCGCTTTCGTCTCTCTCGACGGTTACCAGGAATCGCATGCGTGAATTGTACTATGCGCTGAGTAGTTGAAGATGGGGGCCTCGAAGGCCCCCATACCCCCAGACGCTCGCCGGCCGGCGGCGTCGCCGCCGGCCGCCTCGACCAGCGCCCCTACCCCCGGCCGCTTCGACCACTGCCGTTCACCGCTCAGCGCCCCTGGAACTTCGGTTCGCGCTTTTCCAGAAACGCGCGGATCGCCTCCGCCGTGTCTTCGGTGGTCGTGTTCACCGTTTGCGCCAGACCCTCGGCTTCAAGCGCCTCGTCCATGCTGACCGCGAACGCGTTGCTCAGCAGACGCTTGGTCATCGCCATCGCGAGCGGTGGACCGGCCGCGAGACGATTGGCCCAGTCGGCGACGAAGGCGTCGAGCTCGCCCGCCGGCACCACACGATTCACCAGGCCGATCTCGGCGGCTTCCTTCGCGGAGATGATGTCGCCGAAGAGCGCCAGCTCCTTGGCGCGATGCATTCCGATCAGCCGTGGAAGGAGCCACGAGCCGCCGAAGTCGATGCTGAGCCCGCGACGGACGAAGAGCTCGGCGAAGCGCGCACTGTCGGAGGCGACGATCAGATCGCAGCCCAGCGCGAGATTCATCCCGGCGCCGGCGGCCACACCGTTCACCTTGGCGATGACCGGCTTCGGGATGCGATGGAGCGCCAGCGCGATGTCCGCCACCCAGTGCAGGCGATGGAGCCCGTGCCGCGTGTCCTTCCCGCGCTCGCCGAGATCAGCGCCGGAGCAGAACGCGTCGCCCGCGCCGGTGATGACGAGCACGCGATCGGCCGTCGACACGTCGACCTCGCGAAACACCTCGAGCAGCTCGCTGAACATCGCGGCGTTCATGGCGTTCTTCTTCTCGGGACGGTTCATCGTGAGCGTGACGACGCCGTTCGACGCGCGGTCGATGCGCAGGGCTTCCATGATCTCTCCTTTGTAGCGGGGTCCGGGAGGCCGCAATCCACGTGGGTGGGCTGTATCCAGATGCGAGACGTCGAGCCATCGCCCGATCAAGCCCTCGCGTCGGGCTTCAACCAATCGGCCAGGATTCAGAGAGCCAGCTTGGGAGCGGCTCGCCGGGGCGGCTGACGGCAAGTTGATAGTCCCGGTCACCCCGGCCGTCGGGAAAATGCGCGAGCGCGCCCGACATCTCGAAGTAGATCTCCAGTCGGTTTCCGTCGGGGTCCATGAAGTAGAGGCTGCGCTGGTTCACGTGGTCCACTGCGCGCTCGATCTCCACGCCGCGCTCCAGCAGGCTCCGGTACGCGTCGCCCAACGCGTCGTAGCTGGCCACCTGGAAGGCGATGTGGCCGAGTCCGAGCTGGGTTCGGCTGGGTCGTGCCGTGTCGTCCGGGCTCGGGTGCTGAACCAGGTCGAGAGTGTGGAAATCGTCGCCCAGCGTCATGAAGACGTCGCGGCCGTGCCCGGGATCTTCCTCGGCGACGTGGAAACCGAGGACGTCACGATAAAACCTCTTGGACCGTTCCAGGTCGGCTACCCGCAGAAGGACGTGGCCGATTTTTTTCAGTCGGATCATCGCGCGCCTCCATCCGGCCCGTCGCCGTGATTTCGGCTGAAAGCATAGCACCCACGGTCCGGTGATGTCGTTGACACGCGTGCTCCTCCGAATCATGCTCTACCGGCCATGCCGCGGAACTCCAAGGGCTATCCGAGCGTCACGCCGAGCGGCAAGGAGTAGTATTCCGACATGCGAGATGACGCTGCCGTCGAGACCGAAGCGACCGAGCTCCTCCGAACGCTGATCCGGAACGGCTGTGTCAATACCGGTGAAGCGGCTTCCGGACAGGAAGCCAGGAGCGTGGACGCGCTCGAGGACTTCTTCGCGGGCTCCGGGCTCTCGTGCGAGCGCTACAGCGGAGCGCCGGGGCGAATGAGCCTCATCACCCGGATCGAAGGGCGCGACCCGAAGGCGCCGACGCTGCTCATGATGGGCCATACCGACGTCGTGCCCGTCACCCCGTCCGGTTGGCAGCGCGATCCGTTCGGCGCCGAGGTGGTGGACGGCATCGTCTGGGGCCGTGGCGCGATCGACATGCTGAATCTGACGGCGACGATGGCCGTCGCGACACGGCGCCTGGCGAAGAACGACTTCCGCCCCCGCGGGACGCTCGTTTACCTGGCCGTTGCTGACGAGGAAGGTGGGGGCGACTACGGAGCGAATCATCTGATCGAGCGCGAGCCCGACGCCGTCAAGTGCGATTACGTCGTGACGGAAAGCGGTGGCGTGCCGATTCCGACCCGCTCGGGTCCCAAGCTCCGGGTGACCGTGGGCGAGAAGGGTGTGAACTGGCGGCGCCTGATCGTGCGCGGCACGCCGGGCCACGGCTCGCGGCCGTTCCGCACCGACAACGCGCTCGTGACCGCCTCCAAGGTGGTCCAGCGGATCTCCGAGTACCGGCCGAAGGCGCGGATCCTCGATGCGTGGCGTCGCTACGTCGAGGAGCTCGATCTCGCCGCCGAGCTCACGGCGGCGCTGACCGATCCCGATCGGGTCTACGACGCGGCGCTCGCGCTGGGGGACCTGGCGCTGGCGCGCGAGGTGCACGCCTGCACGCACACGACGTTCTCCCCGAATGTCGCGCACGGCGGCACCAAGGTGAACGTGATCCCGGATCAGGTCGAGATCGACGTCGACGTCCGCGCGCTCCCCGGCATCGAGGCCGACGAAGTCAACGCGATGCTGACGGACGCGCTCGGCGACCTGGCCGGCCGTGTGACCATCGAGACCGCGCCCGCGCGCCGTCGAGGAGGATCGGTCTCGTCCTTCGACACGCCGCTGGTCGCCGCGTTCTCGCGCGTCGCGACCGCGCTGATGCCAGGCAGTCGTGTGATTCCGAGCATGGCGACTGGCGGCACCGATGCCCGGTTCTTCCGCTGGCGCGGGATTCCGTCGTATGGCTTCGGGTTGCACTCCACGCGCATTCCGCACGCCGAGTATCCCGTCATGTTCCACGGCAACGACGAGCGCGTGGACACGGAGAGCCTGCGGCTCTCGGCGCTGATGTGGGAAGCGCTCTGTCGCGATTTCCTCGGCTAGTCTGAATCATTCAGGAACGCTCACTGTCATCGAGCGCGTGGCGTCGCGGGCCGGCCGGGTCGGTGGGGGGCCTCTGACCACGAGGCCCTGTTGACCGATGACCCGCGAGCCGTTCCCACTCATGACCGGGTTGTCCTCGATCGCACGCTCCGG
>JBGPTW010000080.1:0-27228 GCA_041490825.1 Methylomirabilia bacterium
AGGATGTCGTAGTACTTGAACGTCGTGAAGATGGTGATGCCGGTGCGGTTGCCGTCGATGGCCCCGCGCTGCAGCGCGGGGAAGACCTCGTCGAGGGGCATGGGGGCGGCGGTGGCGCCGAGCCGGGCTACGGCCAGCGTCTGCATCGGAGACGCGAAGACGCGGATCTTGAGCCCCTTGAAGTCGTCGAGCTTGCGGACGGGCTTGCGCGTCGCGTACGACGTCGGCCCGTACACGATGAGCGAGGCACCCTTCATGCCCTTGGCCTCGCCGAGCGACAGGACGGTGTCCCGGAACTTCGGGTCGGCGAGCACGCGGTACGCGTGGTCCATGTCGGTGAAGATGCCGGGCGCGCCAAGGGCCTGGAAGCGCGGGTCGTGCCCGACGATAAACTCCGGCGGCCCGATCCACGCCTCGAGGGTCCCGAGCTGGAGTCCCTCGATCATGCGCGGGATCGAGCCGATCTGGCTCGCCGGGTAGATCTCGACCTTGATCCGGCCGCCCGCGCGCTTCTCGACGCGGGCGCCCCAGCGCTTCTGCCACTCGTGCTGGACGTCATTGAGGGTGGCGTTGCCGATCTTGAGCGTGTAGGTCTGGGCGCTCGCCGGCCCGGGACCCACCATCAGCGCGATGCCGAGCACCGCGAGCGTCGTTCCGCTTCTGCGCATCAATCGTCTGAGCGTCATGTGGTCCTCCTTCAGATTTAGATTCGCTCGCCTCGGACGGCGGGGCCCCAGCCCCGCGACGTCCTGCGGCTCGCACCGCATGGGGTCAGTGGACGAAACGTGTGAGATAGAGGGACAGCCACGGCACGTAGGTGATCATCACGAGGGCAACCACCTGGATCACGATGAAGGGGACGAGGCCGCGGGCGATGCGGGCCATGGGGGCCTTGAAGAGGGCCTGGCTCACGAAGAGGTTGAGCCCGAACGGCGGGGTGAACATGCCGATGGACAGGTTGACGGTCAGGATGATGCCGAAGTGGATGAGGTCCACGCCGATCGCCCGCATGATGGGGACGAGCAGCGGGGTGAGGATGAGCGTCGCGGAGGTCGGGTCGATGAGGCATCCCACGATCAGCAGGAAGACGTTGACCGCCACCAGCATGAGCCACGGCGGTACGTCGAGCCCCCGGATCATGCCGACCATCGTCTGGGGGACGCCGCTGATCGTGAGCAGCCACGAAAACGCGCCGGAGGCGGCCACGATGATCATGATCTGCGCCGTCAGGAACACGGAGCTGACCGCGATGTCCCAGAGACGTCCCCAGGTGATGTCGCGGTAGACGTAGCGGGTGACGACGATGCCGTAGACCCCGGCGATCCCCGCCGCCTCGGTGGGCGTGCAGATGCCCGCGTAGATGCTCCCGAGAATCACCACCGGGGCGCCGAGCGCCCACACGCCCTCGCGCGTGCTCCGCGCGAACGTCCCCCAGCGAAACCCCTCGGTCCGCGCCAGCGCCTGGCCGCGGGCGTAGAACACGATGTAGATCGCGGTGAGGATACCGATGAGGATCCCGGGGAAGACGCCCCCGATGAAGAGGGCGGCCACCGACTGCTCGGCGGCGGCGCCGTAGAGGATCATGAGGATGCTCGGGGGGATGATGCTGGCGATGGCGCCCGACGAGGTCACCAGCCCGAGCGCGAACTTCTCCTCGTAGCCGTCGGCGCGGAGCGCCGGATACATGATCCGACCTACGGCAGCCACCGTGGCCGGGCTCGACCCCGAGATGGCGCCGAAGAACTCGCACGTCCCCACGGTGGTCAGGGCGAGGCTGCCGCGCACGCCGCCGAACATCGAGCGGACCCAGCGGATCAGCCGCTCCGAGATCCCACCCTGGCCCATCACCTCGCCGGCGAAGATGAAGAACGGCACGGCGAGGAGCGCGAACTTGTCGATGCTCCCAAACATGGTCTGGGGGACCACGGTGAAGGGGACGTTCATGAAGAAGGCGAGGAGCACGATCACGGTGACGAGGAGGATCAAGAAGATCGGCAGCCCCAGGGCGAGCAGCGCGAACGGGACGAGCGCCATCGCCCAGCCCATTATTCAACGTCGGGGGGAGCGAGCGCCGGATCGATTGCCCGAAGGGGGCTACGCCCCCCTCCCGCTCCCCCGGCCCGACACCCCCCATCGCTCACTGCTGACGCCGATGCCTTCACTCGCTCTGATTCTCGCCGCGCACGAAGGCGCGGAAGCGGAGGATGAGCGCGACCACGATCAGGCCGAAGCTGAGCGGGATGGCGCCGTAGGGAATCACCATCGGGATGTCCGCCACCACGCTGCGCTGGCCCGTGCCGGCGATGACGGCGACGACCCGCACCGACTGCACGAGCAGGAAGACGGCGGCGCCGAGGAAGGCGAGCGTGGAGAGCAGGTTGAGCCAGCGGCGCGCCCGCGGCGGCGCGAGCTGGTAGACGGCGTCCATGCGCAGGTGCTGGTTCTCCCAGGTCACCAGCGTGGCCCCCAGCATGACGCACCAGACCATGATGAAGACGAGGATCTCCTCGGCCCAGATGATGGGCTTGAGGAAGACGTAGCGGCCGACCACGTTGGCGAAGTTGATCCCGACGCCGGCGAGAATGAGGGCCCCGAGCACCGCGCGGATCACGCCCAGCACGATCGCCACGGGGCGGGGCGGTCGGGCGGTCACGCGGGGCGTCCGGGCCGCTGCTCCCAGAGCCTCGTCAGCGCGTCGCGGTCGATCTTGCCGTTGGCGTTCTTGGGGATGGCGCCGACGACCACCACTCGCGTGGATCCTCGCCCTTCGGGAAGATCTGCGTCTTCTGGACCTTCTGGGTGCCGGTCGTCGGCAGGCGATCGAGAAACACCACCCACCCCGGTGCCTTGAAGTAAGCGAGGCGTGTCAGACACCACGTTTGCCGCTCCTCGCCCAGCGCGCAACCCGCCGTCACGCCAACCATCGGCACGATGCACGCCATCACCTCTTCCTCTCGTACCTCGTCAGGGACCGCCAGCACCGCCACCTGCGCGACGGCCTCGTGGGCCTGCAGACACGCTTCCACCTCGGCAGCCGCGATGTTCTCACCCGAGCGCCGGATGATGTTCTTCTTTCGGTCGACGAATACCAGCGTGCCGTCCGGCATCTGGCGCACGGCGTCGCCCGTGTGGAACCGGCCGCCGCGCCAGGCCTCCGCCGCCGCCCGATAAGGGCCTTTGTGTCGCCTACACTCTATCCACTGGGAAAAGATTTCCCCTATCCTTTCTGGTTTCTCCTGGACTCACCACGCGGCTATCGGTAATCTCAGTGCGCGTAGCGTGGGCAACACGCGTGCTCGCGGTAGTATGGATGGAAGGAGTAGGGGTGTGAGCCAGCCCACCAGTTCCGTGTCAGCGCGGCGAGTCGGCACGAACCTTCCCTGATGCTCTGGCGTCACTGAGATGTAGCCTTCAGCAACGTCCGTGACATTCTCTGATGTGGAGGCCAGTCTGAGTGCGACTCTCTCTGGGTCACCGGCGAATCGATCGTGTGCCTCTCCAGGCCATAAGCGCATTAACCAAAGAGGAGCCCCACGCATGACGGACAATCCGTCACCCAGGGTTTCCCCGCCTAAGGTGGCGTCGGGCGTCGAAGGGCTCGACCACATCCTCGTGGGCGGGTTTCCGCAGAATCGGTTCTATCTGATCGAGGGCGAGCCAGGCAGCGGGAAGACGACCCTCGGGCTCCAGTTCCTGCTCGAAGGGGCCCGTCTGGGCGAGCCGGGCCTGTACGTCACGTTGTCCGAGACCGCGGATGAGCTCCGCGCCGTGGCCCTATCCCACACCTGGTCGCTCGAAGGGGTGACCCTCTATGAACTGACCCCGGCCGCGGAAAGCCTGATCCCGGACGAGGAGTACACGATCTTGCACCCCTCGGAAGTCGAGTTGAGCGAGACCGTGAAGGCGGTGTTCGAGGAGGTCGAGCGGATCAATCCCAAGCGGGTTGTATTCGACTCCCTCTCCGAGATGCGCCTCTTGGCTCGAGATCCGCTTCGCTACCGACGCCAAATCTTGGGGCTCAAGCAGTTTTTCGCCGGCCGCCACTGCACGGTGCTCCTGCTGGATGACCGGACCTCGGAGGTTGGAGACCTTCAGCTCCAGAGCATCTCCCACGGCGTGGTGCGGCTCGAATGCCTGCCCGTGGAGTATGGCGCCGAACGGCGCCGCCTCCGGATCGTCAAGTTGCGCGGGGTGCACTTTCGCGGCGGCTATCACGACTTTCAGATCGTGACCGGCGGGATTGTGGTGTTTCCCCGGCTCGTCGCTGCGGACCATCATCAGGCCTTCGCCCCCGGAGAGGTGGCGAGCGGGGTCGCGGAACTTGACGCGCTGTTCGGAGGTGGGCTGCTCTTGGGTACGAGCGTCTTGCTCATGGGTCCGGCCGGGGCCGGCAAGTCCGTCGTCGCCACCCAGTACGCCATCGCGGCGGCAGAACGGGGAGACCGCGCGGCCATCTACGGGTTCGATGAGGGGCTGGAGAACGCGCTCGTGCGGGCCGATGGGCTCAAGATGCCCCTTCGGTCGCACGTCGCAGCGGGGAGGATCGCGTTCCAGCCGGTGGCTCCTGCCGAGCTTTCGCCAGGGGAGTTCGTCCATCGGGTGCGGCACAACGTGGAGCGTGATGGTGCGCGCGTCGTGGTCATCGACAGCCTGAACGGGTATCTCGCCGCCATGCCGGAGGAACGTTCCCTCCTCGTGCAACTCCATGAGCTGCTGACGTACCTTGACCAGCAAGGCGTGCTGACCGTCATGAGCGTGGCCCAGCATGGGCTCATGGGCACCGCGGAGACGCCCATCGACGTTAGCTACTTGGCCGACGCGGTCGTGCTCTTTCGCTATTTCGAGGTGGCGGGTGAGGTCCGGCAGGCTCTGTCGGTGATGAAGATGCGGACCGGCCGCCATGAGCGGACCATTCGGGAGCTCCGGCTCGGCCCCGGCATCCGGGTCGGTCCGCCCCTGACGCAGTTTGACGGCGTGCTGTCCGGCGTGCCGAGGTTCACCGGCACCGCACATCCAGTGCTCGTGCATGCCAACCCCCAGTAGCAGCCCGGTGGAGTGGGTCCTGATCCTCGCGCCGGTGGGTCGGGATGGCGCGCTGGCGGCCGAAGCCCTGCGTCATGCCGGGATCGCCTCGAACGTCTGCACCGGGATCGATCAGCTCTGCGAGAACCTCTCGGGCGGCGCCGGGACCGTGCTCCTGACCGAGGAAGCCCTCAGCGCTTCGGCGGCACGACGCCTGCTGGAGACCTTGGAACGCCAGCCGCCCTGGTCAGACGTGCCGCTTGTGGTCTTCACGAGAGGCGGAGAGGCGACGGCGGCGAGTCTCCGCACGCTCGAGCTTCTCGGGCCGTATGCCAACGTCAGTCTCCTGGAGCGGCCGGTTCGAGCCATCACCCTGGTGGCGGCGATCCGGGTCGCGCTTCGGGCCCGGCGACGGCAACACGAAACGCGGGACTACTTGGCCGCGCGCGAGCGGGTCGAGGCCGACCTTCGTGTCGCCAACGCCGCGGCGGAGCGAGCGGGCCAGGCCAAGGATCGCTTCCTAGCCATGCTGGGGCACGAGCTCCGAAGCCCCCTGGCCGCGATCCTGAACGGCATCGAAGTGCTCGACCGCGTTGGCGCTCAGCGTCAGGACGCGAACCGGGTTCGCGCCATCATCGGCCGGCAGGCGCGTCATCTCACGCGCCTGGTGGACGATCTCCTCGACGTCTCCCGGATCACGTCGGGCAAGATCGTCCTCCAGCGAGTGCCGCTCGATCTCCGAGATATCGCCCGCCAAAGTGCGGAATCCATCCGGGCGGCTGGAACCACACGTTCTCATGACGTATCGGTTCTGACGGACGACCGACCCGTCGTCGTGGAGGGCGACCCGGTCCGCCTGGCCCAGATCGTCGGAAACCTCCTTGACAACGCCGTCACATACTCGCCTGAAGGCGGCCCGATCAGCGTCCTCGTGCGTCAGGAGGAAGGGCAAGCCGTTCTGCGGGTTCAAGATCGTGGGGTCGGGCTGGAGCCGGAGATGCTCCAGACGATCTTCAAGCCGTTCACCCAGATCGAGACGTCGCTCCGCCGCCCGCGCGGCGGGCTGGGGTTGGGGCTGGCCGTGGCGCGCGGTCTGGTTGACCAGCACGGTGGGAGCATTACCGCACACAGCCCGGGCTTGGGCCAGGGCTGCGAGTTCGTCGTCCGGTTCCCACTCTCGACCGTGACCCTTGGGCCACCTACAGACCGCCCTGTCGCTTCGACGACGCCCCGGCGGATCGTGGTGATCGAGGATTACGCCGACGCCAGCGAGTCGCTTCGGATGCTCCTGACGCTCGAAGGCCATCGCGTCGAGGTGGCGGGGAATGGGCGTGCCGGCCTCGACCTCATTGTCGAAACGCAGCCTGACGCCGCCCTGATCGACATCGGTCTCCCGGAGCTTGATGGTTACGAAGTCGCCCAGCACGTTCGGAGGAGCACAGGAGGCAAGGCGATGCGGTTGATTGCCCTCACCGGCTATGGCGAACCGTATGACCGCGCCCGGGCCCATGAAGCCGGATTTGATCGCCATCTGACGAAGCCGGTGGATGCACACGACCTCAGGACTGCGCTCAGCCCATAGCATCGCTCCGTAGAACCACCACGCACCGAAGCTATCGGGCAAGAAGGTGGATGGGGGGGCATAGCCCTTCCCCTTCGCAATCACCGCAGGAATCAGACTCCCGATCTTGCGTGCGGCTGCGTCATCTCCGCTTCTTCCTGTCTCGAACGTCGAGCGCGCCGACGCGCCCGCGTGGATCCTCGCCCTTCGGGAAGATCTGTGTCTTCTGGACCTTCTGGGTGCCGGTCGTCGGCAGGCGATCGAGAAACACCACCCACCCCGGTGCCTTGAAGTAGGCGAGGCGTGTCAGACACCACGTCTGCAGCTCCTCGCCCAGCGCGCGACCCGCCGTCACGCCAGCCATCGGCACGACGCACGCCATCACCTCTTCCTCTCGTACCTCGTCAGGGACCGCCAGCACCGCCACCTGCGCGACGGCCTCGTGGGCCTGCAGACACGCTTCCACCTCGGCGGCCGCGATGTTCTCACCCGAGCGCCGGATGATGTTCTTCTTTCGGTCGACGAATACCAGCATGCCGTCCGGCATCTGGCGCACGGCGTCGCCCGTGTGGAACCAGCCGCCGCGCCAGGCCTCCTCGGTGGCCTCGACGTTCTTCAGATACCCCGAGAAGAAGCCGTGTCGAGGCCCTGCCGGTCCGCTCCAGCGGACGAGCAGCTCGCCCTCGGTGCCACGCGCAACGTCCTGATCGTCGTCGTCCACGACCTTCGCGTCGAAACCGCCGAATGGTCGGCCGAACGCGCGTGTCGTCACCTGCCGTGGTTCATGGCAGTCGGCGTAGATGCGACCGGTCTCGGTCATGCCCCACACTTCGACCAGCGGGAAGCCGAAGCGATTCTCGAAGGCGCCGTGCAGGTCCGGCTCAACGCCGGCTCCGAGACCGAACTTCACACGATGGGCGTGCTCCTCCGACGTCTCGGACTGGTTCAGCAGCAGCGGCGGCATCACGCCGAGGTAGTGGATGATCGTCGCCCTGGAGCTCACGACGTCCTTCCACCACCGGCTCGGGCTGAAGCGCTCGGGCTGGGCGAGACAATTGGCGGTCAGGATCGCACACGTTGCGGTGACGGCCTGAGCATTCATGTGGAACAGCGGCAGCGGGTTGAGGAAGCGCTCGCGGCCGGGTTCGATAGCGAGACGACCGCCGAGATCGCGATACCAGGCGCCCGCGTTCAAGTAGTAGAAGTTCGTCAGGATGCAGCCCTTCGGCCGGCCCGTCGTGCCCGACGTGTAGAGCAGGCTCGTCTCGGTATCGAGTCCGGGCGTGCCCGGCCGGGGCGCAGGGCCTGGCCTCGGCAGCGTCGCCGGCAAACGCTCGGCATCGACCACGGGCAGCGGCTTCACTGCCGCGCGCTCACGCGCGATGGCCTCCAGATCGGCGACGCGACTCGCGATGACGACGGCGAGGTCCGCCTCGGAATGCTCCATCTGGTAGAGCATCTCGTCGTGCCGATAATCGGGGTTGATCGGCACGATGCCGGCGCCGAGCGCGTTCAGCGCCAGATAGTGGAAGAAGAACTCGGGACGGTTCTCGAGCAGCAGCGCGACGCGGTGACCGTGGCCATAGCCGGCGGCCAGGTACGTCTCGCGGAGCGAGAGCACCGCTGCGCGCGTCTGGGCGTACGTGAATTCGACGCCATCCGGATGGTAGGCGCGTCCGGGCGCCGGGGGCGCGCACAGGAAGACGTTGTCAGGCGCGGCCCCCGCCGTGGCCATGAATGCGTCGAAGACAGTCTCCGTCATCGCCTCGCAGCACTACCGCGTGCGCGAGGACGATGTCAAGCCGGACCGGAGCTGCGTAGTGGGTCAATTTGATTGCCCCTCGGTTTCGAGCAGCCCGACGATTTCCTCGATCGACCAGACGTGATCACTGACCCCGGCTTCCCCGCGGGCGTCACCCGGAGCGTCTGGTGGATGCGCGTGAAGTTGTAATGCATGTAGTGCAGGGCCACCGCCGCATTGTGATTGTCGAGCTTCTTTGAGAAGGCATTCGTCAATCGCGTGAAGCGCCGAAGCTGCATCCGCACCGTGAGGTTCTGGCGCTCGATATAGCTCGTGCTGATGTAGTCGGGATCAGGATTGCCAGTGATGATTTGCTCACGTGATCCCGTACAGGTCGCGGGGCTGTAGCGCCGCTCGGCGGTCGCGTGCTTGCCTGAGTCGCCTTCGTACATCTTCACGAGCATGCAGGACGCCTTGGCCAGTCTCAAGAAGGTCAGGGACACGCTTACTGAGGCCGGGATCGCGAGCGGGGGCGGCGTCGGGGCTCGACCCAGCGGTGGACAGATCCTGCACGACTCCTTTGTGGGCATGAGCATTGTTGAAGCTGCCGAGCAGTACCTGAAGATCGTGGGCAGACCAGCCCGTTCTACGGATGAGGTCGTAGAGGCCCTGACTGGGGGCGGCTTGCAACGCGTTGCCCCCGCCAGCGTCGCAACGCTGCTCATTCGAGAGCACAACGGGGGCGGGGCGATCGTCCGCGCACAGAAGGGATTCTGGGGGCTCGCTGAGTGGTATCCGAAGCGACCCCCGAAGCTGAAGCGATCTGGAACCGTCCCCGAGGGGAAGACAGTAGAAGACGTTGTGGAGGAAGTTTCCGCGGGATTGCCGACGGAGCCGGCTTAGCCTTGTCGGCGGCTCCACCGGGCTTTGGCGGCTTTCTTCGCGATGGCGCGACGGCGGGCCGGCGACAGGTTCGCCGCGCGCGCCTTGCCACCCTTGGAGCCGCCCAGCAAGCCGAGCGCTCTGGCGTGCGGATTCTTCTCGGCTGATGGCTCCGAGCCTGTGGTCTGAGCCACAATCCAGTGCGCCACCTGATTCACGTCCGGTTCGTGTTTGCTTAGGCGCCTTAGCATATAGCGAGTATAGCAGGCTGAGGTGGTATCCTGAAGTCGGAGAGTGGGGCTTGACCGCCGTCAACCGCCGACATACTCTCCGTGACGCGATGGCTATCGTACAAGTCGAAAGAACCCAAGGGCAGCTTCTCTGGGCGGTCATCCGCGCCAGAGGCGGAAATTGGGTGGCCGTGTGCGATGCGCTCGGCCTCACAATCCAGTCCGATACTTGGGCCAATCTCATGGACGACATCGCGCACGCCCTCAACGCGTTGTTCACTGATCTTTTGCTGGAAGGCGGACTTGACCGCTTCCTGCGTGATCGTGGCTTTCGCGTCGCAGGACCGATACCGTCACAGCCTGATGACACTTGGTTCGATGTTCCATTCAGTGCCACCAGGACGACGGAACGTGATTTCGCGGCAGCAGTACATTAACAAACTCCGCGAGCTCGACTACACCTTCAAGCGTCAAGCAAAGCGCGTCGACCTCTGGCGAAAAAGGGGCGGCACGCATTACATCGCCGTCCCGCAAACCGACCGGCTTGAGGATGAATTTGTGACGTCGTCCTTGCGCCAAGCTGGACGTAGTCCTGAAGAGATCCACGCGTTCCTCGCTGCCTGCAAATCGTAGCGCTCGCATCTACGCCTTCATTTCAAATTGACCCACTACCCGGAGCTGCGCCGCGCACTTTCGCCCCGCCGCGGGCCATGTCAAGATGCGGCGGGAGGTCATGACCATGCCTGACCGTCTTGACGCCTTCGCGAGCGCCACCGAAATGCTGTACGCGCTTCGGTCCCGACGTGTGTCCGCCGTCGAGCTGCTCGACCTTCACCGGCGCCGCATCGAGCGCTACAACGGCACGCTCAACGCCATCGTCGAAGCGGACCTCGACCGCGCCCGGGGCGCGGCCGAGGCGGCCGACGTGCGACGATCGCGGGGCGAGGACGCACCGCTGCTCGGTTTGCCGATGACGTTGAAGGAGTCCATCAACGTCAAGGGCCTGCGGACGACGTGCGGCATGGCGCACTGGGCGAGCTTCCGATCCGAGCACGATGCGCCGGTGACGACTCGCGTGAAGGCAGCAGGCGCCGTGCTCATGGGCAAGACCAACGTGCCGCCCATGCTGGCAGACTGGCAGTCCGAAAATCCCGTCTACGGCCGCACGAACAATCCCTGGGACCTCGGGCGCTCGCCGGGCGGCAGCACGGGCGGTGGCGCTGCGGCGCTCGCCGCGGGATTGACACCGATCGAGTACGGAAGTGACATCGGCGGCTCCATCCGCGTGCCGGCCGCATTCTGCGGCGTGTACGGGCATCGCCCGAGCGAGACGGCGATGCCGCGCAGCGGGCAGTTCCCGCTGCCGCCGATGCCAAACGCCGCGGGCGTGATGGGCGTGCAGGGCCCACTCGCACGGTCTGCGAAGGACCTCGAGCTGGCGCTCGACGTCGCGGCCGGTCCCGACACCGGCGAAGACGTGGCGTGGCGGCTCACGATCCCACCCGCGCGCCGCGAGCGTCTCGCCGACTACCGCGTGGCGATTCTTCCGCCCGTCGAATGGGTGCCTCTGGACAGCGAGATCCTTGCCGCGCAGGATGAGCTGGCCGCTCGCCTCGGCCGCCTCGGCTGCCAGGTGAAGGCCGTGCAGCCTGAAGGATTCGGCGACCACCGCAAGCATTACGAGCTCTATCTCATGCTGCTCAGCGCGATGACGTCGGCGCGGTCACCCGAGAACGTGCGCCGGGAGCGTCTCGACGTGCTTCGCACCCGCGACGATCCGTGGTCCGCTGCCCAGCAGCGAGGTCTCACCGGCGCGGCGCCCGAATACATCGTCTGGCACGCGCAGCGCGAGCAATACCGTGCGGCGTGGCGTTCGTTCTTCCGCGAATGGGACGTGCTGGTCGCGCCAGCCTGGTTCGGACCGGCGTTCCCGCACCGACATCAACCCATCCCGGCCACCCCCGAGTCGATCCGGAGCACCGTGGAGATCAACGGCCGTGCGGTACCGTACGAGCTGGGACTCTTCTATCCGGCGGTGTCGACGGTGGCAGGTCAGCCGGCCACGGCGTTCCCGCGCGGACTGACGAAGGCGGGGTTGCCGATCGGGCTACAGGCCATCGGGCCGTACCTCGAAGACCGGACCCCCATCCGGTTCGCCGCGCTGGTCGCGGCCGAGCTCGGCGGCTTCACGCGTCCGCCGGGCTACGACGCGGACTGATCCCTAAATCTTCAGGATCTTCGCGACGACTTCCTTCATGACCTCGTCCGTGCCGCCGCCGATGGTGCCGAGCCGCCAGTCCACGTAGGCGCGCGCCGCCGGGTTTTCCCAGATGTAACCGCTCCCGCCGAAGAGCTGGACGCACGTGGTCGCGACGTACTGCTTCATGTTCGCGATGAAGACCTTGGCCATCGAGACGTCGAGCGTCACGTCGTCGCCGGCCACCATCTTGCGGATGCAGCGGAGCGCCAGCTCCTGGGCCGCGCTGATCTGGATCATCATCTCGACGAACTTGAACCGGTTCACCTGCATCTTCGCGAGCGGCTTCCCGAACGCCACCCGTTGCTGCGCGTGCTCGAGCGTGACGTCCCACAACCGGCGGGCGCCGACGGGGCCCATCACCACGGGGACCATCCGCTCGTCCTGAAACTGGTTCATCTGCTGCTGAAAACCGCGGTTCGGATCACCGATGGTGTTGGAGAACGGCACGCGAGCGTCGTCGAAGAACAGCACCCCGGTATCGGAGCCCCGATTCCCGATCTTGTCCAGGAGCCGGTATGAGAATCCGGGCGTATCGCTGGGCACGATGATCTGCGCGTAGCCGCGATAGCCTGCGTCCGGGTCCGTCACCGCCAGCAGACAGAACCAGTCGGCATTGGCGGTGTTGGTGATGAACATCTTCGAGCCGTTGATGACCCAGTGATCACCGTCACGCACCGCACGCGTCTTGATGCCGGCGACGTCCGAGCCGGCCGCCGGCTCCGTCACTGCGACCGCCGCCACGTGCTCGCCACGGATCGCCGGCACCAGGTACTTCTCTTTCAGCGCCTCGCTGCCGAAGCGTGCCAGCGCCGGCGTCGCCATGTCGGTCTGCACGCTGATTCCCATCGCCACGCCGCCGTTGTCGCAGAGGGTCAGCTCCTCGAGGAACACGGCATGGTAGGAATAGTCGAGACCCTGACCGCCGTACTTCGCGTCGTAGCGAATGCCGAGCAGCCCCATCTCGCCCAGTCGGCGAAAGATCGCCTTGTCCGGGCGCCCCATCTCGTCGAACTCGCGCGCGCGGGGCGCCAGCTCGGTCTGGATGAACTTGCGCACCGTCGCTCGAAACGCCTGGTGCTCGGAGCTGCCGTAGATGTCCTCGCCTGCCATGTCGCCTCCGCGGTGAGATCTTACTGCCCGGACGGGAGGACCGTCCGGTCTGAACGGGCGGCACGGCTCAGGCCCCCAGGGTCTCGGGATCGATCCCGTGCTCGGTGAGCTTCTTCCGGAGCGTGTTGCGATTGATCCCGAGAATCTGTGCCGCGCGCACCTGGTTCCCGCGCGTCTCGCGGAGAACCGCGCGGAGCAGCGGCTTCTCGACGAGTCCGATCATGAGGTCGTAGAGATTGGCGCTGGCGTGTTCGCGGAGTCCGCGCACGCACTCGATGAGCCGGCGCTCGATGACCTCTTCCAGCGTCGCGTCGATCGCGACCGAAGCCGCGGCAGAGACGGGGCCGATGGGCAGATGCTCGGGCAGGATCACGCCGGTCGTCGCCATCACGATGGCCCGCTGAATCACGTTCTCGAGCTCGCGGACGTTGCCCGGCCAGTCGTGGCCGACGAGCCGGTCCAGCGCGCCGGGAGCGACGCCCCGCTCACCGAGCTGTTCCGCGTACTTGGCCAGGAAATGGTCGACCAGCAGCGGGATGTCGCGCCGGCGCTCACGGAGCGGCGGCAGGTTGAACGAGACGACGTTGAGCCGGTAGAACAGGTCTTCGCGGAACTTCCCCTCGCGCATCAAGATCTCGAGGTCGCGGTTCGTGGCGGCGAGGATTCGCACGTCGATCCGGATGGATTCCTGGCCTCCGACACGCTCGATGGTGCGCTCCTGCAGCGCGCGCAAGAGCTTCGATTGCAGCTCGACCGACATGTCGCCGACCTCGTCCAGGTAGAACGTGCCGCCGTGCGCCAGCTCGAGCTTCCCGAGCTTTCGTTCCTTGGCATCCGTGAACGCACCCCGCTCGTGACCGAAGAGCTCGCTCTCGAGCAGGGTCCCCGGAATCGCGGCGCACGACACGGCGATGAACGGCCGGCCAGCCCGCCGGCTGTAATGATGGATGGCGCGCGCGACGAGCTCCTTGCCCGTGCCCGACTCGCCGCGGAGCAGCACCGTCACGTCCGTCCCTGCGATCCTGCCGATGGTCTTGTAGACCTCCTGCATGCGCGGGTGCCGCCCGATCAACGCGCCGAATTCCCAGACCTCGGTCAGCCCGCTGCGCAACCGCGCGACTTCTTGCGTGAGACGGGTCGCGGTCAGGGCGCGCTCGACGAGCAGCAAGACCTCGTCGATGTCGAACGGCTTCGCGAGATAGTCGTAGGCGCCGCGCTGCATCGCCTGGATGGCCGTGTCCATCGTCCCGTGCGCGGTCATCACGACGACCTGGGCATCGGGCCGACGCTCGCGGAGACGGCCGAGCGCGGTGAGTCCATCGACCCCGGGCATGCGGATGTCCAGCAGCACGACGTCGAACGGTTCAGCGGCGAACGCACGGATGGCCGCCTCGCCGTCCTTCACGCACGTCACGTCGTAACCCGCCTGCTGGAGGCCTTTCTCGAGCACCCAGCGCAGGCTGTCCTCGTCGTCGGCGATCAGAATGCGAGGCGCGCTCATTTGGCGATCGGCAGGAAACAGGTCACGATCGTGCCGCGGCCTTCGGTCGACTCGACGTGGATCGCTCCCTGGTGCTCCTCGATGATCCGATGGCAGATGGCCAGGCCGAGGCCGAGCCCGTGATCCTTGGTCGTGAAGAACGGGTCGAAGATCTTCGCCCGGACCTCGGCCGGAATGCCGCCCCCCTCGTCGATCACCTGCGCCTCCACCATGGCGCGCTGGCCACTCCCGAGATCAACCTTGCCGAACAACGGGTCGAGGCTGATCCGGGTGACGAGCGTGAGCCGACCTCCGTCTTTCATGGCGTCGATCGCGTTCCGGACGAGGTTGTGCAGCACCTGCAGCATGCGGTCCTCGTCGCCGCGGATGGGCGGCAGACTCGGGTCGTAGCGCCGCACGATCGTGACGCCGCGCGCGCGCGCCGTCTCCTGGCTGAGCAAGGCCACGCGCTCCAGCAGCTGATGGAGGTTCAACGGCACGGGGCGAAGCTGCACCGGCCGGGAGAGGTCGAGCAGCATCTCGATGATGCGGTTCACGCGGTCGACCTCGGTCAGGAGCACGTCCGTGTACTCGCGCAACGGCGAGTCGCCGAGCTCACGGGCCAGGAGCTGCACCGCGCCACGGATCGCGCCGAGCGGGTTGCGCACCTCGTGGGCGAGGCCCACCGCCATGCGACCCGCCGCCGCCAGCGTCTCACCACGTCGGACTTCCGCCTCGAGCTGCCGGATCCGGGAGACATCGCGCAGCACGGCCACCGCCGCCTCGACCGTCCCGTCACGCCCGAAGAGCGGGGCCGTCACGATGCTGACCGGGACCTGACGGTTCTCGGCGGTATCGATGGTGGACTCCGGCGCGGATCGGCTCTCCCCCGTCGTGAGGGTCTCATCCAGACGGCGCACGACCGATGCGTCGACCGGAAACACCTCCTTCAGGTACTTGCCGCCGACCCGGCGCGCCGAGCGGCCGGTCAACGCCTCGGCCGCGCCGTTCCAGAACACGATCCGGCGCATCGTATCGATCGCGATGACGGCGTCGGGAAGCCCGGCGAGAACGGCTTCGTAGTTCATTTGTAGCGGGGACCGCGTGCCTGCAACCACCGAGGGTGGGCTGTATCCAGATACGGCGCGTCGAGGCGGGGACCGCGTGCCTGCAACCACCGAGGATGGGCTGTATCCAGATACGGCGCGTCGAGGCGGGGACCGCGTGCCTGCAACCACCGAGGGTGGGCTGTATCCCGATGCGGCGCGTCGAGGCGGGAACCGCGCGCGTCGAGGCACGCCTTCATGCCGCGAGAGTCAGGTTCGGGATTGCGTTCATCCGTAAATCCGCGCGCTCGCCTCGTGCCAGGTGCACCGTCCCGGCGGCGGCAATCATCGCCGCGTTGTCCGTGCAGAGCTGGATCGGCGGGATCCGCAGCGCAATCCCATGCTCGCCGGCCTCGGCTGCCAGCGCGGCTCGCAGCGGCCCGTTGGCCGCGACGCCACCCGTCAGGATCAGGCGCTTGACGCCGAGACGCAGCGACGCTGTCACGGTCTTGTGAACCAGCATCTTGACGACGGCGGCCTGGAATGACGCGGCGACGTCAGCCACGTGAGCGGCGGACAACGGCCGGTGGCGCTTGACGTGCAGCGAGACGGACGTCTTGATGCCGCTGAACGAGAAGTCCGGCGCCTGATCCGTCATGTGCGCGAGCGGGAACGCGATCGCGCGCGGGTCGCCGTCCTCGGCCACCCGCTGGATGAGTGGACCGCCCGGGAAGCCGAGATCGAGCAGCTTCGCCACCTTGTCGAACGCCTCGCCAGCGGCATCGTCGCGCGTCTGGCCGACCAGCTCGTACGCGAGCGGCGAGAGCGCGTGATAGAGCGCGGTGTGGCCACCCGAGACGACGAGCGCCGTGAACGGGTGCTCGAGCGGCTCGGCATCGACCCGAGCGGCGTAAATGTGGCCCTCGAGATGGTTGACGCCGACCAGCGGCAACCGATGCACGTACGCGAGCGACTTGGCCAGCGAGCAGCCGACGAGCAGCGATCCCACCAGGCCCGGCCCCTGCGTCACCGCGATGCCGTCGAGGTCGCAGAGGCGCATCCCAGCGTCGGCCAGCGCCCGCTCCACGACCGGCACGACGACTTCCAGATGCCGGCGGGACGCGAGCTCGGGCACGACACCACCGTAGGGCGCGTGAATCGCGTCCTGCGAGGCCACCACGCTCGAGACGATGCGCTCGCCATCGGCCACGATGGCCGCGGCCGTCTCGTCACACGAGCTCTCGATCCCGAGCACCATCATACTGGGCCGCAAACGTTCCCTCTGGCGCGATCATCCGAAAAACGAGAAGGGCGATGCCGACATCGCCCTTCTCCGGACCGCCAGTGTCTCTCTATCGAGCTTGCGCGTGCGGCTGCGTCACCGGCCGCTGCTGCTCGATGATCCGCATGGCCTTGATCACGTCGAGCGCGCGTTGCAGCTGGACGTCCTTCTTCACGTCTTCCATCGGGTCGGGGGGCAGCGGCTTGTCCTTCGCTGCCGGATCCTTGGGCACTTCAACCACGATGTCGGGAGTGATGCCCTTGCCGTGGATCGACCGGCCTTTCGGCGTGAAGTACTTCGCCGTCGTCAGCCGGAGTCCCGAGCCGTCCGAGAGCGGGATGATGGTCTGGACCGACCCCTTGCCGAACGACTGCGTCCCGATGATCATCGCGCGGCCCCAGTCCTGAAGGGCGCCTGCGACGATCTCGGATGCCGACGCGCTGCCCTGGTTGACCAGGATCACCATCGGCAGGTTCGAGTAGGCCTTCTTGGCGTGCGCGGTGAACCGCATGTTCTGGTTGCGCACGCGTCCTTCCGTGTAGACGACCAGCTTGCCGTCATCGAGGAACTTCTCGGAGATTTCAACCGCCGCGGTCAAGAGACCGCCAGGGTTGTTTCTGAGATCCAGGACGAGTGCTTTCATGCCGCTCTTGTCGAACTTCTCGAGCGCCACGTCCATGTCGTGGGGGCTCTGCTCCTGGAACTGGCGGAGCTTGATGTACGCAATGCCGGGTCCGAGATCCTGCGTCCGCACCGACTGGACGCGGATCTGCTCGCGGACGATGTCGAAGTCCTTCGGCTCGGTCCAGCCCTCGCGCACGACCGTGACCGTGACTTTCGTCCCCGGCTTCCCGCGCATCCGCTTGACGGCGTCGGGGAGCTGCATGTCCTTGGTGATCAGGCCATCGATCTTCACGATCCGGTCGCCGGGATGGAGACCCGCGCGATAGGCGGGCGTGCCCTCGATCGGCGAGACGACGGTCAGGATGTCGTCCTTCAGGGTGATCTCGATGCCGAGCCCACCGAAACTGCCGGAGGTCTCGACCTGCATCTCCTTGTAGCTGTCGGGATCGAGGAACGAGCTGTGGGGATCGAGGCCGCGGAGCGTGCCCTTGATGGCGCTGTAGATCAGCTCTTTGGGCGGCACCTCGTCCACGTACTGGTTCTGGACGATCGACAGCACTTCGGTGAACAGCCGTAGCTGCTCATACGTCGCGCCATTGTCCGTTCCCTTGCTGGCTACCGTGCCGCCGAGCGACAACGTCAGCACCACGAGCAGTGACCCGATCACCAACACCTTCTTCATGGAACCTCCTGATCGCCGCCGGCTCAGCCGCGCTGGCGGAGCCACTGTTCGGGGTCTTGCGGCTTACCTTGATATCTGACTTCGAAATAGAGCCGGGCGCCGGCCAGCGAACCGGTATCTCCGACCGTGGCGATCCGCTGCCCTTGGCGGATGTCGTCGCCCTCCTTCACGAGGATCTCGGCCACGTGGGCATAGAGGGTGTAGTAGTCATTGCCGTGATCCAGGATAATCAAATTTCCGTAGCCTTTGAACCACCCTGTATAGATGACGTGGCCCGCGTACACCGCGGCCACGTCGATTCCCTCGACCGCTTCGATGTCCACGCCGTTCCGGAACGTCCGCGTCCCGAACCGGGGATGGACCTGAGCGCCGAACGTGGTGACGATGCGACCGTCGGTCGGCCATGGCATCCGGCCGCGGAGCGTGCCGAACCCCGTGGCCGGAGTTTCGATGCCGCCCTTCGGCGGCGGGATCTTGGCCAGCCGTCGTTGCCTGGCCTGCAGATCGCGGATGAACGCTTCCAGACGATTGGCGGCCTCGGTGAGCTCGCCGACCATCCGTTCGTGGTAGACACGCTCGTCCCGAACCTTCGCGAGAAGCGTCCGGCGCTTGCCGGCCTCGCGATCGACCTCCGCCTGTTCGCGCCTGGCGTCGGTCCTCAGCGTTGCCAGCTCCTGCTCTCGTGCTTCCTCCCTGCTGTGCCGGTCGATCAGCCGGTCCGAAGTCTCACGATACTCTTGAATCACACGGGCGTCCAGGGCGGCGACGCGCGCGAGGTGGCGAACGCTGATGGCCCGGCTCACCGGGTCGTCGCCGCCGAGGATGAGCGGCAGCACCCCGCCCTGAGCCTGGAGCTTGTACATCGCGCGCAGGCGGCGGGCCAGAGCGGTTTCCTGTTCGGTTCGCCGGCCCTGGAGCCGGTCGATATCGCTGCGAAGTCCCTCGACGTCGCTCTGGACACGCCGGATTCGATCGTCGAGCCGCGCAACGTCCCGCTGCTTCTCGGCCAGACGGCGCTCGATCTGATCGAGCTCGGCGAGCAGCGACGTCTCGCGCTTCCGCGCCTCTGCCGCGCGCTCACGCTCTTCCTTGAGCTGACGCTGCGTCTGCTGGAGCTTTCGCTGCTCGGCCTGCACCGGATCGTCTTTCTTCGGCGCCTGCGCGCTCGCCGGTGCGACGCCTCCGATGGCCATGATCGCGACGGCCAGGACTGCGATGAGTCGAGTCCCGACCATGCGAGCGCCGGACCCGCCCCCGACGACTGCAGCGTGACGTCGCGGGGGCAGCAGCGGGGGGCAGACCCAGGGGCGGGTTCGGCTTTCGAGCCATCGGGTCTGCCCCACGCTGCTGCCCCCGCGCACTCCAGCGAGAATCGTCGGGGGCTGGTCCGGTCGCAGAACCCGCGTGAGCTGTCTCATCGCGCTACGGCTCACGCCGGCCCCGCGCGAGCCAGCCACCGAATGCGCCAAGAAATGTTCCGGTCGCGATCAGTGCCGCGATGCCGAGCGGCGGAAGGAATGAGAGCCTGGGCAGGCCGATCGTGATGTTGATCAGCGGCTCGAGATGTGGGGCCGCGAATCGATATGCGGTCACGAGCAGAACCACGGCCACCACCGCGCCGATTAGCCCCTGCAGCATCCCTTGCAGCAACAGCGGCACACGGATCACGAGCTCCGGCGCGCCCACCAAGCGCATGATCTCGGTCTCATGGCGCCGCGCGTGAAGGACGAGCGTGGTGGCCGTCGTCACCGTCAGGATCGCCGCCAGCCCGAACACCGCGCCGATGCCGAGACCGATCATGAACAAGAGCCGCTGCCACTGCGACAGCCGCTCGACCCAGTCGACGCTGCCGGCGATCTCTTCCACCTCGGGCAGCGCGGAGAGCCGCTGGAGCAACCGACGCGCGGCCTCGGGCGTCACCGCGTCGGCAGACGGCGTGACCTCGATCGACGCGGAGAGGGGATTCGCGCTCAGCTGATCCAGGACCGAAGCGTCCCGACCGAGCGCCCGCTTCAACGTCGTCAGCGCCTGCGTCCGGCTGACGTAGGCGGCGCTCGCCACACCTGGAGTGCCGAGGACGCTTCCCATCAGCGTCGGAATCGTTCCGTCGGCAGGCTCCTGCCTGAGATACACGATGATCCGTACGCGGTCGCGCCACTGGCTGACGGCGCGTCCGATGTTCGAGGTCATGAGCCAGAAGCCGCCGACCGCGGCCATCGCGAGCGTGATCAACAGGATTGCGCTCACCGCCACCCGCCCGGCGCGCCGCAGATCCCGCACGGCTTCCGATAGCAGGAACCCCAGCACTCAGCCCTGGTCCTTCACCAGACGGCCGGCTTCGAGCACGAGCGTCCGCCGCTTGAGCGCGGTCGCGAGCCGGAGCTGGTGCGTGGCCAAGACGACGGTCGTCCCCACAATCCAGATGTCCTTGATGACCTCCAGGATCTCTGCCGCCATCGCGTCGTCGAGATTTCCGGTCGGCTCGTCGGCGATGAGGAGCGGTGGCTTCCGCACGAGGGCCCGCGCGAGAGCGGCGCGCTGCGCTTCACCCTGCGAGAGCTGGGCCGGATACGCCTGCGCGCGCGATGACAGACCGACGGCGCGGAGAGCATCGAAGACGCGCGCGGTGATCTCTCTCCGCGGCGTGCCGAGCACACGAAGGACGAAGGCGATGTTCTCGTAGATCGTACGGCCAGGCAGCAGCTTGGCGTCCTGAAAGACGATGCCGATCGACCGGCGCAGGCCGGCGACCTCCGACCGGCGGAGGCCCTCGAGATCGTGGCCGAGCACCTCGATGTGGCCTTCGGTCGGGACATCGTCGCGGTACAGCAAACGCAGGAGCGTCGTCTTGCCGGCTCCGCTCGCCCCCGTGAGGATGACGAACTCTCCCCGCGTGATCCGGAACGACACATCACTCAGCGCGGGGATCTTGACCGGCCCGACCGAAAAGGCCTTCCACACGCCGTGGAGCTCAATCATGGCAGGCGCGTCGATTATATTCCTGGCCCTACAGTTTCGAGAGCTTCTCCTGAAGGAGCTCGTTCACCATCCCCGGGTTCGCCTTGCCCGCAGTGGCCTTCATCACCAGCCCCATCAGCGCCCTGGCGGCCGCGGTCTTGCCCTTCTTGTAATCCTCGATCGGCCGGGGATTCGCGGCCAGCACCTCGTCGATGACCCGTTCGAGGGCGCGGGTGTCGGCCACCTGGGTCAGGCCTTCGCGCTGAACGATGGTGGCGGCCTCCTCGCCGGAACGGAACATCTTCTCGAAGACGTCCTTGGCGATCTTGCCGCTGATCGTCCCGTCGTCGATCAGTCTGAGAAGGCCGGCCAGATGCGCCGGCGGGATCGGCGACGCCGTGATGGCGCGATCGTCGTCACCGGGAAGCTGGCGCAGCAGCTCGGACATGATCCAGTTCGAGACCATCTTGGCGTTCGGAAACTCGCGGACCGCCGCCTCGAAGTACTCAGCCAGGGCGCGGCTGTGCGTGAGGAGCTCGGCGTCGTAACCCGGCAACGCGTACTGCTCGACGAATCGCTCGCGGCGGGCGCGCGGCAGCTCGGGCAACCCGCGCTTGATGTCATCGATCCACGCGGCGTCGAGCTGGAGCGGCGCCAGATCCGGCTCGGGGAAGTACCGGTAGTCGTGCGCATACTCCTTCGAGCGCATGGACCGGGTATAGCCGCGATCGGCGTCCCAGAGCCGCGTCTCCTGCACGAGACGTTCGCCGGAGAGCAGGGCCGCCGTCTGGCGCTCCACCTCGAACTCCAGCGCGCGCTGGACGTTCCGGAACGAATTCATGTTCTTGATCTCGACCTTCGTCCCGAGCTCGGCCGAGTCGTCAGGCCGCAGCGAGATGTTCGCGTCGCAGCGCAGCGAGCCTTCTTCCATGTTGCCGTCGCAGACGCCGAGGTAGACGAGAATCGCCCGGAACGCGCGCAGGTATGCCGCCGCCTCCTCCGGCGACTGGAGCTCCGGTCGGGAAACCGTCTCCATCAGCGGCACGCCAGCCCGATTGAAATCGACCAGGCTCGCTTGCGCCGTCTCCAGCGTTCCCTCGTGGATCAACTTGCCGACGTCCTCCTCGAGGTGGAGACGCTCGATGCCGATGCGGCGCGTGCCGGCGGCGGTCTCGATCTCGAGCCAGCCATCCTCGGCCAGCGGTTCCTCGTACTGGCTGATCTGGAAGTTCTTCGGCATGTCCGGGTAGTAGTAGTGCTTTCGCGCGAACCGGCACGCGGCGTTGATGCGACAGTTGAAGGCGAGCGCCGTGCGGACGCCGAATTCGATGGCGCGCCGGTTGATCACCGGCAGCGTGCCCGGCATACCCTGGCAGATCGGACACGTCTGCGTGTTCGGCGCGGCCCCGAACGTCGTCGGACACCCGCAGAACATCTTCGAGCGCGTGAGGAGCTGCGCGTGGACTTCGAGGCCGATGACGGTTTGAAAGGTCACGCGAGACTCGGTTTCCGCTTCAGCCAGTCCGTCGCCTGCTCGTAGGCGTACGCGGCGGTCAGAATCGTCGCTTCGTCCAGCGGGCGGCCGATGAGCTGGAGTCCGATCGGCAATCCCGCCGCGCTGAAGCCGCATGGCACGGACAGCCCCGGCAAGCCCGCGAGATTCACCGGCAGCGTGAACACGTCGTTCAGATACATCGCGAGCGGGTCTTGCTTCTCGCCGAGCTTGAACGCCACGTTCGGCGTCGTCGGGGCGACGATGGCGTCGACGCGCGTGAACGCCTGCTCGAACTCACGCCGGACGAGGGTCCGCACCTTCTGCGCGCGACCGTAGTAGGCGTCGTGGTAGCCGGCAGACAGCGCGTACGTGCCCAGCATGATGCGCCGCTTGACCTCGGGTCCGAAGCCGGCCGCCCGCGTGCGCCCGTACATGTCGATCAGGTCCTTGCCGCCCGGCAGGCGCAGCCCGTACTTCACGCCGTCGTAGCGGGCGAGGTTCGAGGAGGCTTCGGCGGGCGCGATCAGGTAATAGACGGCCAAGCCGTGCTTCGTCATCGGCAGCGAGACGCGTTCCGTGGTCGCGCCGAGCCCGCGGAGGACGTCGATGGCAGCGAGAACGGCGCGCTCGACTTCTGTGTCCATGCCTTCGATGAAGTACTCATCGGGAATGCCGAGCCTGAGCCCCTTCACGCCGGCCTGAAGCGACGCCGCATACGGCGGCACGGCATCGTCGAGGCTCGTCGCGTCGAGCGGATCCTTCCCGGCGATCGCCTCGAGGAGCAGCGCCGCATCGGTCACGTCCTGCGCGAACGGCCCGATCTGGTCCAGCGACGACGCGAACGCCACGAGGCCGTAGCGGGACACGCGGCCGTACGTCGGCTTCATCCCGACCACGCCACAGAACGCCGCCGGCTGGCGAATCGATCCACCGGTATCCGTGCCGAGGCCGGCCGCCGCCATTCCGGCCGCGACGGCCGCGGCGGGCCCGCCCGAAGAGCCTCCGGGCACGCGGGAAACGTCCCAGGGATTCCGTGTCGGGTGGAACGCCGAGTACTCGGTGGATGAGCCCATCGCGAACTCGTCCATGTTGCCCTTGCCCAGCATGACGGCGCCGGCGGCTCCGAGTCGGGTCACGACCGTCGCGTCGTAGGGCGGAATGAACCGCTCGAGGATCTTCGACCCGCAGGTCGTACGGACGCCGCGAGTGCACAGGACGTCCTTGTACGTGATCGGCGCGCCGTCGAGTGGACCGAGCGGCCGGCCCTCGCGGTATCGCCGGTCAGCCGCCTCCGCCGCGGCCAGCGCGTGGTCGCGAGTGACCGTGAGATAGGCGCCGATGCCTCCGTCCAGCGCTTCGATGCGACGCAGATATTCGTCGGTGACCGCGGTCGGCGTCGTCTCGCCTCGCCGGAACGCATCGGTCAGCTCGTGAATCGGCCGGTGCATCAGTCCTCGATGATCCGGGGCACGCGGAAGAATTCGCCAGCCCTGTCAGGCGCGTTTGCCAGCGCGTCGGCAGCCGGGAGGCACTCGCGGACGTCATCGTCGCGCATCACGTTCACGAGGGGAACCGCGTGAGACGTGGGCTCCACGCCTTCGACGGCGACTTCCGCCAGCGTGTCGATGTGGGACAGGATCGCGCTGAGCTCCTTCCGCATGCGCGCCTTTTCGGCAGCGGACAGCGCCAGCCGCGCGAGTCGCGCAACGTGGTCGACGTCTCGATCGTCGATCATGTCAGTCCAGCTCCTCCAGATGCGCGTAGGCGAGGGACAGGCGCTTTCTCCCGACGCTGGCGAAGCGCACCGTCACGGTCACGTCTGCGCCCTCGCGCTCGACGCCGACCACCATGCCTTCGCCGAACCGCGCGTGGCGCACCCGGGCGCCGACGCCGATCGGCAGGTCCTCCTGGCTCAGCTCCGAGGCGGCGCGATAGGCGACCTCATCCTCCATCGCCATCGACGGCGGCGGTTCTCGCGTGACGTTCAGGGACGCGAGCTGATCTTCCGGCATCTCGCGCAAGAAACGCGACGGCTCGCCGGTCCCGTACCCGTGAATCCGCCGATGGAGCGCCCACGAAAGGTAGAGCCGCTCGCGCGCCCGCGTCAACCCGACGTAACAGAGCCGCCGCTCCTCCTCGACCTCGTCCTGGTCGTTCATCGAGCGCGCGTGCGGGAACACGCCCTCCTCCAGGCCGGTGATGAAGACGGCGGGGAACTCGAGTCCCTTCGCGGAATGAAGGGTCATCAGCGTGACGCGCGAATCGCTCCCCTTCAGCTCGTCGACGTCGCTCATGAGCGCCACGCTGTCGAGAAATCCCTCCAGCGTCGCCTCCGGCTGCGTGTGCGCATAATCCTCGGCGGCCGCGATCAGCTCCTCGAGGTTCTCCAGCCGGGCCTCCGCATCTGGCGAGCGCTCCTGCTTCAAGGTCTCACGATAGCCCGTCTCGTTCAGGAGCAGATCGATGAACGCCGGCGGCGGCATCCCGGCGCGCCGGGCCGCGAGGCGTTGCACGAGCGCGGCGAAGTCCTCGAGCACGCGCCGTGGCTTCCCGCTGATGCCGGCTGGAGGATCAGCAGCCACGCTCAGGAGTGGGCGCGTCTCCCGCGCGCCGATCTCGGCCAGTCGCGTCAGCGTCGTCTCCCCGATCCCGCGCGCCGGTGCGGCGATGGCCCGGCGGAACGCGACGTCGTCGGCGGGGTTGATCGTGAGCCGCAAATACGCGAGCGCGTCCTTGATCTCCTTGCGCTCGTAGAATCGCACGTTGCCGACGATCACGTACGGGATGCGCGCACGGCGCAGCGCATCTTCGATGACCCTCGACTGGGCGTTGGTGCGATAGAACACCGCGCTGTCATCCCAGGGCAGGCCTTCTGCCCGGAGGCCGACGATCGTCTGCGCGACGAAGTTCGCCTCTTCGTGCTCGTCCCACGCGCGATAAAGCTTGGCCCGATCGCCCTCGGGATTCTGCGTCCAGAGGCTCTTCTCCTTGCGCTGGACGTTGTTCGCGATCACCGCCGAGGCGAGCGCCAGGATGCGCTGGGTCGACCGGTAGTTCTCCTCGAGCCTCACGACCGTCGTGCCCGGATAGTCCTGCTCGAAATCGAGGATGTTCCGGATGTCGGCGCCGCGCCATTTGTAGACACTCTGATCAGGATCGCCCACGACGCAGATGTTCCGGCGCTCCGCCGTCAGCAGCCGGATGATCTTGTACTGCGCGCGGTTCGTGTCCTGGTACTCGTCGACCAGGACGTGACGCCAGAGGCCCCGATACCACGCGAGCACCTCGGGGACGGTCTCGAGCAGGCGCACGGTGGACAGGAGGAGCTCGTCGAAGTCGGCGGCCCCCGTCTCCTTGAGACGCTTCTCGTACCGGGAATACACAAGCGCGACCTTTTGCTCCCACGGTCCCTGCGCTTCGCGCAGACAGTCGGCCACGCTGATCATGTGATTCTTGAGATAACTGATCCGGTGAGCGGCGATGCTGGGCGTGAGCGCGCGCTCGGCCAGCTCGCCCGCTTTCATGCACTCCTTCACGAGCGCGAGCCGATCATCCTCGTCGTAGATCGTGAAGTTGCGGGCCAGCCCGATGTGCTCGCCATGCTGGCGCAGGATGCGGACGCACACCGAGTGGAAGGTGGCGATGAGCGGCGACCGCAGCCCGACGGGCAGCAGCAGGGTGTCCACCCGCCGCGCCATTTCCTCGGCGGCCTTGTTCGTGAAGGTCATGGCCAGCACGTTGCGTGGCGACACCCCCTGGACGCCGGTGAGCCAGGCAACACGATAGGCGATCACCCGAGTCTTACCGCTACCGGCGCCGGCCAGGACCAGCATGGGCCCATCGCCTGACGTGACAGCCTCGCGCTGCGACGGGTTCAGGTCATCGAGGAGAAGAGCGAGATCGGCAGACACCAACGAATTGTACCGTAGGTCACGCATCGGCGCGGCGCCGCGCGAGATCTCGGCGTTCGCCACCCTCCAATCGACCGCGCCGACCTGGCCGTCGAGACTGTCGGCCACCGAGCTCGATTTAGTGGTCGAAGAAGCCAGGATGGCCGCCACGGCATCGCTGCCGTGGAAACCCGCGCTCGCCCAGGACACGGTCGGGTTGCCTGCCTGGCTTCAATTGGGCCACGGCATCGCTGCCGTGGAAACGTCTTGCAGTCGCGCCATCACACCCCCTATCGGGTCTTCGGCTTCAATTGGGCCACGGCATCGCTGCCGTGGAAACCCCACTCGCGGGCGAACCGAGCGACCGACTCCGCGTGCTTCAATTGGGCCACGGCATCGCTGCCGTGGAAACAATATGCGACCTGCTCAGCATCCTCCGGAGACGGCTCGCTTCAATTGGGCCACGGCATCGCTGCCGTGGAAACCAAGTGCTTCTCGTCAACCTGGGCATTCCGACGTTCATGCTTCAATTGGGCCACGGCATCGCTGCCGTGGAAACGCGCCGCGATGTAGGCATCCGCGCTCGCCTGGTCCGGGCTTCAATTGGGCCACGGCATCGCTGCCGTGGAAACGCGACGTCCAGACGACACTCGTCAGCGTTTTCGGCGCTTCAATTGGGCCACGGCATCGCTGCCGTGGAAACAGGATTTCCTCGTCGGTGCCGTTCCAGCCGATCCGGTTGCTTCAATTGGGCCACGGCATCGCTGCCGTGGAAACGCGGCCAGACCGAGCAGCGTCGTCAGTCGCGTATCGATGCTTCAATTGGGCCACGGCATCGCTGCCGTGGAAACTCCGCGGGATCCGCGGGCGAGCGCGGCCAACACCGTGCTTCAATTGGGCCACGGCATCGCTGCCGTGGAAACTCGACGTGCTCCTGCGCACGCGTCTCCTGATCCAGGGGCTTC
>JBGPTW010000081.1:0-27022 GCA_041490825.1 Methylomirabilia bacterium
CGACATGGCCCCCAGACCCCCCCGCGATCGGCCCCCCCCCGCCAATCCCTGGCGCGCGACGGACGAGCCAGGCGGGCCACGGCGGGGCCCCCGGCCCCCCCCCCGCCGGCGCCGCCAAACCCCGCCCCGCCCGACTCTCTTCCGTGGTGGCCCCGACATGGCCCCCAGACCCCCCACCGCTCGGCGCGCCCCGGCAAAGCCGTGGCGCGCCTCGACACCTGATGGCCTTTACCGTCGGGGGCGTCGTCGAGACACCGGCAGGCGTCGTCGTTCCCCTCGCCGAGATTCGCGGCTCGAGCCTCTGGCGTGATGCGGTCCGGCGGTTGCTTCGCAACCGGCTCGCGATGCTCGGTGGGATCATCGTCATGATCCTCATCGTGCTGGCGCTCTTCGCCGACGTGCTGGCGCCGTACGCCTACACCAAGACGAACTTCAGCCGACTCAACGAGCCACCGTCCCGGACCTATCCGCTCGGCACCGACCAGCTCGGACGCGACGTGCTCTCGCGCATGATCTACGGCGCGCGAGTGTCGATGCTCGTCGGGCTGGGCGCCCAGATCATCGTGGTCGTGATCGGCGTGCCGATCGGCGCGCTGTCGGGTTTCGTCGGCGGCCGGCTCGACACCCTGCTCACGCGCTTCATCGACGTGATGTACGCGTTCCCGCGGCTGCTCTTCGTCATCCTCGTCATGTCGATGCTCGGCGCGGGGCTGGCCAACATCTTCATCGCGATCGGGCTCACGGGCTGGGTCGGCATCGCGCGCCAGACCCGCGCCCAGGTGCTCGGCCTCAAGGAGAAGGAGTTCGTGGAGGGCGCGAGAGCATTGGGCGCCGGCTTCAGCCGGCTCCTCTTCCGCCACGTCTTGCCCAACGCCCTCACGCCGATCGTGGTATCCGTGACGTTCGGGATTCCGGAAGCGATCTTCACCGAGGCGGCGCTGTCCTTCATCGGCGTCGGCATCAATCCGCCGACGCCGTCGTGGGGACAGATGGTCGGCGAAGGTCAGCAGTTCCTGCGGTCCTACTGGCATCTTTGCGTGTTTCCCTCGATCGCCATCGCCGTGACCATGCTGTCGTTCACGTTCTTCGGTGACGGTGTTCGAGACGCGCTCGACCCCAAACTGAAGTAGACCGACCACGGAGGAAGGCTCATGACGATGACCCGCATCCCGGACGCGCAGATGGAACTCCTGGCCGACCGGCTCGCCGCCGTCGGCGTCGGCCGTCGTGATTTCCTGAAGGTGGCGGCGGGACTCGCGGCGATGAGCGCGGCGGGGTTCAACGCGCGGCCGGTCTCCGCGGCGCCGAAGCTCGCCGCGGGCGAGAAGCTCGCCCGCGAGCAGCACTTCCGGTTCGGGGGTGGCGGCTGGTATCAGAACGAGCCGGCGAGTCACGATTTCAACAAGGATCTCTACTGCCAGGGTGTATCGACCCTCTGGGCCGGGCTCATGAAATTCAATGCAAACTTCGAAGCCATCCCGTACGTCGCCTCCAAGGTGACACCGAACAAAGACGGCTCCGTCTGGACGTTTACGATCCGCAAGGACTCCAAGTGGTCGGATGGCGGCCCCTGCACGGCGCGGGACTTCGAGTACTCGTGGAAGCGCCAGCTCGACCCCGCGTCCGCCGCGCCGTACGCCTCATTCCTCTACGACATCAAGAACGGCGAGGCGTTCAACAAGAAGCAGATCACGGACGCCTCGCAGGTCGGCGTGCACGCGAAAGACGACTGGACCCTCGAAGTGACGCTGGAAGGACCCCGTGGATACTTCCCGGTGCTCAGCGCGTACCTCGCCGCGCTGCCCGGCCACCGGGCGTCGATCGAGAAATACGGCGACAAGTGGACAGAGGCGGGAAACATCGTCTGCAACGGGCCGTTCGGGCTCGAGAGCTGGGAGCACAACAAGGCGATGGTGCTCCGGAAGAACAAGCACTTCTTCGACGCGCGAGACGTCACGCTCGACAAGGTGACGATCCCGATCATTCCGGTGGCCTCCGGCGCTCTGCCGTACGAGAACAGCGAGATCGACATGACGTCGCTCCAGACCGGCGACCTCAAGCGACTGTCGTCGGACCCGAAGACCGAGAAGCAGGTCTTCCGCTTTCCATTCCCCGGCACCTGGTACTTGCTGCCGCAGGTGACGAAGCCCCCGTTCGACAACGTCAAGGTTCGCCGCGCGGTGGCCCACGCGATCGACCGTGAAAGTGTCGTCAAGGTCTCCCAGGGCTTCGCCATTCCGGCCCACTCGATGATTCCTCCCGGCTTCCCTGGAGCGCTGGACGACCCCAAGATCAGGGCGATCCAGAAATTCGATCCGAAGCTCGCCCTCGCCCAGCTCAAGGGCACGCCATTCGAAGGAGGCAAGAACTGGCCGAGGATCACGCTGTCGATGCGCGACGAGGCCCTCGGCGCCAAGCCGCTGGGCGAGGCGGTCCAGGCAGTCTTGCTCGAGAACCTCAACATGAAGACCGAGCTGGAAGTGCTGGAGCCTCGCGTCTTCCGCGAACGGCTGTGGAAGCAAGATCTCCAATTCGTGTGGATCCGGTGGTTCATGGACTATCCGGACCCGCACAACGAGTACTTCGACACGTTCTACGGCAAGAAGACTACCGGCAGACGCCAAGCGTGGGTGAACGACGCGTTCGACAAGGAGCTCGAAGCCGGCCGCGACACTCGCGACTCCAAGCGCCGGCTCCAGAACTACGCCAAGGCGGAAGAACTGCTCCAGACCGACGTCGGGTACGTTCCGGTGGCCTGGGTCGTACGCTACGCCGCGGCGAAGCCATACGTGCGCGGCCTCGAGAAGAATCGCCAGGCCGAGTACGTAGTCGACGGTAATATCTATGTCGACATGCTGCCGCACATCTACATGGTGGAGAAGACGTAGGAGCATGCCGGAACTGCGAGCCGCTTCAACGCGTACCATCTACGAAGCGCCGCGGCGAGCTGCCGAGCCCGGCGAAGAGATCGTCACCAGCACGTGCGGCCACAACTGTGGCGGCCGTTGCGTCGTCAACGCACACGTGCGGGACGGACGGATCGTCAAGATCTCGACCGACCCGCGGCCATGGACGTCGGAGCTTCCACCGCTTCATGCGTGCGTGAGAGGGTTCGGCGCCGCCGAGCGCGTGAACCATCCCGATCGCCTTCTGCATCCGCTTCGCCGTGTGGGCGCGCGCGGTGACGGCCGGTTCGAGCAGATCTCCTGGGACGAGGCGCTCGACGATGTGACCCGGCAGATGCGCCGAGTCCGCGACACCTGGGGTCCGGCGGCGATCCTGGATTGTTCGCGGACCGGTAGCACCGCGCTGCTTCACAGCCGCGTGGTCGTCCAGCGCTTGCTTCACATGTTCGGCGGCTGCACCGAGCTCTGGTCGAATCTTTCCGCCGAGGCGGAAGTCTTCGCGCTGCGGCACACCTACGGGCCGGCCGCCGAGTACAAGAAGTCGGGACGCGAGCCGATCGACTATGTGAACTCCAGGCTGATCGTCATGTGGGGCTGGAGCCCTGGCGACGGACACTTCGGGACCGGGACGCTGCAATATCTGAAGTGGGCGAAGCAGCGGGGCACCAGGATCATTTGCGTGGACCCGCGCGTGACGTCGACGAGCCGCCAGCTCGCCGACGAACACGTGTTTATCCGGCCCTCGACCGACGCCGCGATGCTGATCGCGATGGCGTACGTGATCGTGAACGAGGGACTCCACGATCAGCCGTTCGTGGATCGTCTGGTGCTCGGGTTCGATGAGGCGCACCTGCCGCCGGACGCACCGGCCGGCTCCTCCTACCATTCGTACCTGTTCGGGCTCACCGATGGCGTCCCCAAGACGCCGGCGTGGGCCGAGCCGCTGACCGGCGTGCCCGCGACGACGATCGCGCGGCTCGCGCGCGAGTTCGCGACGTCGAAGCCTGCCGCGCTGCATTGCGGCTACTCCGGCGGGCGCACCATCTACGGCGAGCAGTTTCATCGCGCCGCCTATGCGCTCGCCGCGATCACCGGCAACGTCGGCATCTCCGGCGGCAACTCGGGATGCAGCGGCGGCGCGAAGGGCCAGGGCACCTTCAATCGGTTCTCGGCTGGAAAGAACCCGGCGAACGCGCAGGTCGCAGGCCCGCTGCTCGCGGACCTCCTGGACCGCGGCCGCGCCGGCGGCTACCCCGCCGACATCAAGATGATCTACTCGGCGTGCGGGGATCTCGTGAACCAGTGCCCGAACGTCCGGAAGACCGTGGCGGCCCTGGAGCGGCTCCAGTTCATGGTCGTCCACGATCACTTCCTCACGCCGACCGCGCGGTACGCCGACATCGTCCTGCCGGCGACCACGTTCTGGGAGCGCAACGACATCCACGTGCCGTGGAGCGGCTCTGGTCACTACGCGATCTTCATGAAGCAGGCCATTGCCCCGGTGGGCGAATGCCGCAACGATTTCGACGTGTGCGCCGATCTCGCTCGCCGGCTCGGAATCGAGGGCTACGATCCGAAAGGCAGCGAGACCGAGTGGCTGCGGGACATCTGCACCGGCAGCGAGATCGACGACTTCGATCGCTTCCGCGAGCAAGGGCTCGCCCGCTTGCCCGCACCCGAGGAAGCCGTCGCGTTTGCCGCCGAAGTCCGCGAGCCCGAGCGGCATCCGTTCTCGACACCGTCCGGGAAGATCGAGATCTACTCGACCACGATCGCCAAGGATCCTGATCCGTACGGGCTGGGTCCGATTCCGCCGATCCCGACGTGGATTTCTCCCCACGATGGGGACTCACGCTTCCCGCTGGCCCTGGTGACCCCGAAGTCGCGGGCGCGAACGCACTCCACACACGACAACCAGGAGATCCTCGCGCGGGTGGATCGCCGCGACGTGTGGATGCATCCGGACGACGCCGCGGCGCGCGGTATCGCCGACGAGACGATGGTGCGCGTGTTCAACGACCGCGGCACGACGGTCGTACCCGTACGGGTCACCGACCGGATCGCCCCCGGAGTGGTGTCGATCAAGGAAGGCGTCTGGTTCACGCCGGATCTGGACGGGGTCGACACACGCGGCTGCGCCAACGTGCTCACTGCCGACCGCGCCTCCCCTTGTGGCGCGACGACGTACAACACGAACTTCGTCGAGATCGCGCCGGCGTAACGACTCCTCGGAACGTCGCCGCGTCGAGCTTCGTTCGCGGCAGCGCAGCCCGACGCGCCTCCCGTATCCGTCTTTGGACATTGCCACAACGCCCGACGCCGCCATACTGGAAGCATGGCCCGTGCATGGATGCTGGCTCTGCTCGCGGTGCTGGCGGCAGGCGCAGTCGCGGAGGCCGACGAATGGAGCCGCGCCAGAATCTCGACGTTGCCTGATGAAGCGTTCGCCGTGATCGAGGCCGCTTCAGACGGTCACCGGGTGCGCCACCTGCCGCACCACGACGCGAGCGGCGCCGTCGATCTCCCGCATCTTCGAGCGGCTCGCAGCCGGCTCGGGCAAGTGAAGTGGCTCGATCCGGCGAATGCCGACGGCGCGCGGGAGCACCTCGATCGGCACTGGCGCGAGCTTCAGCCGTCCTCGCGTTGACCACCGAGCGCGGTGAGCGAGGCGAGCACGCGCGCCGTTCATGACCTCGTCGAATCTCTTCGCTGTAAAACCTCCGAGCGTCCGGGCGGACAGCTGAGCCGCTACGGCCCGGATCACGGTGGTCTTTCCTGCACCGGGACGGCCGGCGCGGAGCAACGGCATCAGTTCGGGCTGCAGAGGAGGGTCGAGAAGATCATGTCGTACCGCGCAGATTCCGCGTTGACCCACCGCGACAGTCGCTCGCCGCACGTGCACGCGACCTCGACGCTGTAGCCCTCGGCGGTCGGCCTTGCCACCGTGCCGGTGACTTTCCCACACGTCTCGTGGGCCTCGACGAACTGCTGGATCTCGCGATATATGCCTGCCATCTTCGCCTTGAAGCCATCAATAATGCAATGCGAGCCACCAACCGGATGCAATGCGAGCACCAACCGGATGCAACGCGAGCACCAACCGGACGCAATGCGAGCACCAACCGCCTTGCGAGCGGCGGGCCAAGGTTCGGCCCATTTTTCTTGATCGGGATGTCGCCGAGCATCGCGGAGCCCCGCCGGGATGCGAATGCCCTGCATCCAGGTGCCGGATCCCCGCAGTCGGGTGACCACTCGCTCAGATGACGCTGGCGTGACGCGGCTCGCGTACGCGCGTCACCAGCAGAAGAACGGCGACCGCACCGAAGAGCGCGCCGAGGAAGAACACCGGGACGAAGCCTTGCCGGTCGGCGATGACACCTGCGAGCAGGGGCGCCGCGAACATGACCGGCGCCATCGCGGTGTTCCCGACGCCGATGTACGTCGGGCGCTCGCCGACGGTGGGCGCGAACTCGAGCAGCACATTCTGCACCGACACGTTGACCGCCGCGCCCGAGATACCCGCGAGCACGAACACGAGGCCAAACGCCTCCAGCGAACCGGCCACGAGCGCCAGCACGTTGGCCGCCGTAATGCTGACGGTACCGATGATGATCACCACGCGGTGCCCGGCGCGATCCGACAACCAGCCGAACGTCAGGTTGCCGATGATCTGGCCGGCGAAGAGAAGCGCAGTGAACAGGCCGACCTGCCACGCGGGAGCCACGAGCGCCTTCAGCGCGTAGACGGTGTAGAACGCGCCCGTCACGCCTCCGACCGCCCCGCAGGCGCGCGCGACGAGGAACCAGGTAAAGTTGCGATGGCGGCGAAGGAGCCCGGGAATGGTTCGAAGGTAACTCCGTAACGATCGCGCGGCTGGCGTCGATGTCGCGACCGGTTCGCGGGTCACCGCCAGCGCGATGTACGAAAGTCCGACGAAGACGGTGGCAATCAGGAAGCAGACTCCGAATCCGTGCGGCGCCGGAATCGATCGGAGAATCGCCGCGGTCAGAAAGCTGCCGGCGAGACCCCCCACGCTCGCGATCAGATTGGTGGTTGCGAAGAACCGGCCGCGCAGCGTGGTCGGGATCGTCCGGCCGATGACGTCCATCCAGGCCGGCATCAGCATTCCGCCCACGCCGGTGATGATGAGCAGCATCGCGAGGAGCAGTGCGATCGCGAGGCCCGGACGTGTCGCGGCGACGAAAAAGGCGGCGAGCGCCAGAGCCGCGAACGGAACGCGCTCCCAGACCGTGTAGCGCAGGACGAATGGCAGCTTGCGCGGGAGCGTCTCCGTGTACCCGGCGACGAACAGCGACGGGAGAAACCATCCTGCCGTCATCACCGCCGGAATCGCGCCGATGACGACGTTCGGCGCGCCCAGCCCGGCGGCGAATGCCGGGAGCACCGTCGACGGCGACGCGAACGCCAGACCGATCAGGAAGAGGGCGAGGTCGGCGCCCAGGGCGACCACGTTGTGACGGAGGTGCGGATCGGCCCTGGACGCCGGGACGGACGCGCTGTCAGGCAGAGCGGCGGCGCGGGCGCGCGGGCGCGGCTCCGCTCTCGGGTGCGAGAAGACGCTTGGCGACGAAGTACTTCTTGGGCCGCCGGCGCTGCTCGCGCATCCGGCCGCGATCCCGCATCACTTGGCGCTCGAGCGCTTCGATGGCGCCATCGAACGCGATGCGCTGGCTGTCAGCGAGGTGATCGACGTGAAGCGTCGGCCGGCGCGGCAGCTCGACGGTGACGCCACAGCGAATGCCAAGGCCGCCCTTGGAACCGTTCTCGTCGTTGAACACGACGCGGGTCGCCACCGGCTGCACCCCGTGGCGCTCGAACGCCAGATCGAGCTTCTTCGCGATCAAGGTGCGGAACCGCGGGTTTCCCGGGAGGCCGTCGATCTCGAGCGTCATGGCTTCAATCCCTCCTGAGGCATCATAGAACCGTTCGAGAGGCCAAGGAAAGCAACGCCGATGCCTGCGATCGAGAGCTTCATCGAGCAGTTCAATGGCTCACCGATCGCGGCATCGACGACGTGGTCGAGCTGGACTGGTGGGAACAGGCGCGTTTCCGAGACCTGACGTTCGTCTGCACCCCGGCGCAGCACTCGGCCGGCCGGGGCCTCAACGACCAGAATCGTCGGTTGTGGTCTTCGTGGGTGATCGCCGGGACGGAGCGACGCGCGTTCTTCGCGGGGGATACGGGATATTACGCGGGGCTGAAGGAGATCGGCACTCGCTTCGGCCCGTTCGACCTGGCGCTCATACCTATCGGCGGCTACGGCGACCATCGCCATCACCATCCGAATCACGTGAACCCCGAGGAGGCGATTCAGCTCTTCGAGGATCTCCGCGGAACGCTGATGGTCCCGATGCACTGGGCCACCTTCGACTTCAACCGCGAGTCAGCTTCCGAGCCGCCCGAGCGTCTCATGCGAGAGGCGGCGCGCCGTGGGCTCGAGGGAAACGTTACGGTGATGAGGCCGGGGCAAACGACCGGCTGGTAGACCACTCCCGCGTATTGGGATGTCCGGCTCGCCGGAAGGGATTCCTTCAGCGCGCTGAATCCTCGCGTCCCGCTTCGGCATCGCAAAAGGGACAAGGAGGATCTGTCAGTGGCGAAACGAATTCTGGTTCCTGTGGACGGCACGCCGGCGAGCGACGCCGTGTTGTCGTTGATCGCCGATAGCGCGCGGAGCGCTGGTTCCGCGATCCGGCTGATCGACGTCGAGCCCGTGCCCGAGAACGTGGTCGGAGACTACGGTCGCGTCGTGGCGTACGCCAGTCAGGAGATGGCGCGGCTCGAAGCGCGGGGCGAGCGATATCTCGAGGGCGTGGCAGCGCCGTTCAACGATGTTCCGATCGAACGCGTGGTCCGCTTCGGGGACCCCGCGGAAGAGATCTTGATGGAGGCGGAAGCGTGGAACGCCGACCTCATCGCCGCCCCCAGCAGTGAACGAAGCTGGACAGGGCGTGTCGCGCGCGGGAGCGTCGCCGACACATTACTCCGCAAGTCTCCGGTCCCGGTTCTGGTCTACCGGGTGTCCTAATAAAGCTGGGGGCCTCGAAGGCCCCCAGACCCCCATACGCTCGCCGGGCCCCGGGAAACCCGGTGCCCGTCTCGATACTGTGAGCTGGGGGCCTCGAAGGCCCCCAGACCCCCATCCGCTCGCCGGGCGTCCAGGGAACCCGGCGCCCGTCTCGATACCTGCGACACTCCTAGCGGCCCGGCGTCGGGCCGTGATCGATGACGAGGCCTTGCGCGGTCAGGGTGCCGTTCGCGTACGGGCCCAGCACCAGGATCTGCTGACCGGGACGAACCTCGTCGCGTATCTCTGCCGCCACGCCGACGAGATCGATTCGCATCGAGCGGCCGTCGCGGGAAATTACCGTGGCCCGCGACCCATCAATGGATGCGACGGCGCCGCGGAATTGCCGCCACCCCGCCGGCAGCGGGACGGACGGAACAGGGACCGGAACAGCCGCGACGTCGTTGTTCGGTTCCGATGGAATGCTCGCCAGCGCGCCCACGTCCCTGTCGATCGCCGCGTCGAGCAGCCGACCGGGTTCGAGCGCTTCGCGTCCGACGACACTCACACGATCCCCGGCGTTGAGCACCGTCCGCGGGCTCAGCTCGGGCCGCGACATCTCGAGGAAGTACGTCACGCCATCGTCGCCCCGAACGACGGCGCGGGGCTCACCGGTGAAGCGCGCGGGCCAGACGAGCGTGCCCGAGATCAGGCGGTAATCGAGTGGCGCCGCGCCTGCGGCAGTTGCCCAGCCAATTGCCAACACCACCGCCAGTCCCGCGCTCCGCACGCTCATAGCTCGGCCCTCCCGAGGCTTGACGGCGTGCATCCCACGTGCCGTCAGGACGCGCGGCGAAGACCGGATCGGCGCTCGAACACTTCCTGGTCGGCGAGAGAGGCGTCGGCGAGACGGGCGAGCTTCCCGCAGCAGCGACAGCGTAGAAAGGCGGGCTCCAGCACGACCGAGACGCTGCCACACTTGGGGCAGCGATCCGGAGATCCCGTGAGAAATCGCTTGGCTGCGCGCGCCAGCCCGTGCTCGGGCGCGAGCCGTACGACCGTCGCTCCGGGCGCCACGCGATGGATCGCGTTCATGGCGCCGGTCATTGTACCCCGGCCGGGTCGGACTCGAAACATCGATGCACCAGGCAACGAACTTACCCGAAGCCGGTAACGCGCATCATGCCACACGGCCCCGGCACCGGCCGCCGAGGCCGTGAAGGCGAACGGAGCGGCGCACGATACGGCCGCCCCTGGTCACGAGCCGCAACGTCGTTTTTACCTCGGCGCGTCGGTCGGTTCGGGCGCCGGTGTGGGTGGCGACTCACGCGTCGAAGCCGGCGCGGTGGTTCGGACGCGCACGAGATCGCCGACGCTCACGCCTTCGAGCGCGGACACCGGCGCGTGGAAGGCGACGAGACCGCGCTCGGTGCTCACCACGAGCGTGCCGCGCGCCGGATCGACCTGCACCACCTCGCCCACGATGTCCCGGGTCCCAGGTTCGCGCACCGTGGGTTCATCGGGAATCGACGCGGACGGACTGTCGAGGTCCTGAGATCCTGGAGCACCGGACGCCGGTGGCGCCACACCGTTATGTTCTGCCAGCGCCCCGCTGGTCACTCCGAGGACGGCAGCGATCAGCACGACCGCAAAGCTCAAAGCCTTGTGCATGAGGGCCCCTCCTTGAGTCGACGTACCGCAAGGCGGGTGCCAACGGACCTCGTCGGCGACCTCGGATCGGAGTCTCAGGATGCAACGACGTGCGCTGTAGGCCGTCACGTGTCGCGTGAAAGCGCCGAGAACGTGTACGGTCGGATGGTATTCTCAAGCGGTTGTGAGCAAGCCCATCACGGTCCTCGAGCTGCTGGTGACGACGAGTCCCGGCGGCGGACCGAAGCACGTCTGCGATCTCGTCCGCCATCTTCCCAGGGACGAATTCGAGCTGATGGTGGGCGCGCCTCGCGACGGAATCTTCTTCGATCGTTTTCAAAGTCTTGGCGTCCGCATGGTGGAATTCCCGCTTCGTCAGCTCGGTGCGCGGCATTTCGTCCTGGCGACGAAGCTGATCTCGAGCTTCCGGGTCGACGTCGTCCACACCCACGGCAAAGGGCCGGGGCTGTATGGCCGTGTCGCGGCAGGATGGACGCACGTGCCGGCGGTCCACACGTTCCACGGAATCCACTATAGTGGCTACTCCCGACCCGGCCAGCGGCTGTATTTCGCCGTCGAGCGTCAGCTCGCGCGATTGAGTCACACGATCATCAACGTCTCGGCGTCGCAGGAAGCGGAGGGGCTCAAACTCCGTCTTTTTCGGCCCGAGCAGAGCGTCGTGATCGTCAACGGCGTCGATCTCAGCGAGACGGAACGCACGCTTCGCGAGGCGCGCATTCGTCGAGACAGCCTGGGGCTCACGCCGGATGATTTCGTGATCGGGTCCATCAGCCGCTTCGACCCGATCAAGCGCGTCGACCTTCTCCTCGACGCCGCGCAGCGGCTACGGACGCAGGTCCCGCGCGTGGTGCTCGTCCTGGTCGGCGGAGGAGGCGAGGAGACACGGATCCGTCGGCTGGTCCTGGGCATGTCCTTGACGGATCGGGTGATCTTCACCGGCTTCCTCGAGAACCCGGCGCGCCTCTATCCCGCGTTCGATCTCTACGTCGCGGCCTCGCTGAAGGAAGGCTTGCCCCTTTCCGTGGTGGAAGCGATGGGCGCCGGGCTTGCCGTCGTTGCCACCGACGTTCCGGGCCACCGCGATGTCGTGGTCCATGGCGAGACCGGGTTGCTGGTTCCTCTCGACGACGCCGCGGCGTTGACCGACGCCATCGTCTCGCTCATGTCCGATCCGAGCCGGCGCAAGGCGATGGGAGAGGCCGGCCGCCGCCGCGCGAACAGTGCGTTCGCCGTTCGGCCCATGGTCGAGGCCACGGCCCGGGTCTATCGGCAGGCGGCGGCCTCGGCCGAACGACGCCCGAGATAAACGAGCCGATTTGACCGACCACACCGGGACAGCGCGAGTTGGCATCAACGCCTCCATCGTCGGAGGCAATCCGACCGGCCTCGGCATCTATTCCATCCACCTCATCCGTGCGCTCGATCAGATCCGGGACGATTTCGTCGTGTACTCGTCGCGGCCGGAGGCGTTCGCGCCGTTGCGGGCGCCGATCAAGCGAGTGCCGATCGCCGCGCGGCCCGACTTCGGCCTGCGGGGGCATCTCGTCCGGGTCCTGTGGCTCCAGAGCATGCTGCGAGTTCGACTGCGCAGCTCGGGCCTCGGCTTGCTCTTGAACACGGTGCCCGAGGGAATCGCCGGGTTACCGATGCCCCAGGCCACGGTCGTCCACGATCTCCTGCCGCTGACGTTTCCGCCCGAGTACCCCCGCCAGCAATACTATTTCCGCTATTTCGTTCGCCGGATCCTTCATATCTCGCGTGTCGTGATTGCTGATTCCGAGTCCACGCGCCAAGACGTCGTCGACCACTACGATGTCCCACTCGCCAAGCTCCGTGTGATTTACCCCGGCTACGACCCCGACGCATTTTTCCTCGACACCGTCCCGCCCGCATCCACGCTGACCCAGGACCCCTATTTCCTCTACGTCGGCAACGTCCTGCCTCACAAGAACCTGCTCCGTGTCCTCGACGCGCTCGCCGTCGTCCGGCGCCGCCGACCATGCCGACTCATCATCCGGGGTGAGGGGCGCGAGCCGTATGTGAACATTCTCCGGGAGCGGATCAAGACGCTGGGACTGGGCGAGGCTGTGACGCTGCTGACGTACCTCGACGAGCACGCCCTGCGCGGACTCTACACGGGCGCGGTCTGTCTCGTGTTCCCCTCGCTTGGCGAGGGCTTCGGCCTCCCCATCCTGGAAGCCATGGCGTGCGGGACACCCGTCGTCACCGCAAACATCTCTTCGCTGCCCGAAGTGGCTGGCGACGCCGCTCTGCTGGTCGATCCCTACGACTCGATCAACCTGGCCGACGCGATGTACCGCATGCTCGCGGATGGCGATCTCAGACGGGAGCTTCGCCGGCGGGGATTGGAGCGAGTGAGCGCATTCGGCTGGCGGCGTTGCGCGAACGAGATGTCGAAGCTGCTCGACGAATTTCTCGGCTAGCGCGAGACGCGCGCCACGGCGAACGGCACGGCCATGACGGCCCAGGCGACCATCACGACTTCCGAGTCGCCGAAGTTGTACTCCGAGATCCCCGCGACGAGGAACCCGACAATCGCCGCGAGGCTGCCCGCGACGAGCGCGCGCTCTCTCCGTGCCGTCGCCGGGAGGTCTCGCAGCAGTCGCAATGCGTGCACACCGAACGCCGCCCAGATCCCTCCCCAGGCCAGAAGGCCCACGACGCCGCGCTCGACCAGGATCTGAAGCGGCGTGTTGTGCACGTGCCCCGTGCGCTGCTTGATCGCTCCGGCGAGCGCGTACGTGTGGTACTCACGCTTGACCCCGCCAGGTCCCACGCCGAGCCACGGGTGATCGCGCCACATCGCGATTCCGCTGCGCCACATGTAGATGCGCTCCTTGACGGTGGGGTCGTCGGGATCGCCCATCGTGAGGACCCGGTGACGCAAATGATGGGGCCCGGCGACGACGGCCAAGGCCAGCGCGAGAAGGCCGATCACGAGAAGCCAGAGCTGCTTGCGCATGATCGGCACGAGAGCCAGAACTCCGGACGCGAAACCGAGCCACGCCCCCCGCGTGTACGTCGCCGCGAGTCCGATGAGCTGCATCAGCCAGACAGGCGACAGCCAGCGTGAACCCGTGCGCAGAAGGAGCCGCGGCAGGGTCGCCAGGAGCGCGAGATTCAGGACTCCCGCCAGCGTCATGTAGATGCTGAAGAATCCGCGAGCACGGGCGCATCGGTGGTAGAGCCAGCCCGGAGCACCGTAATCAGGCAGATCGCCGGGGCAGAACGTCACCTGCAGGAGTCCGACGACCGCGGCCAGCCCTGCGGCCAGTGCGAGGCCTGAGAGGAACTGCTCGGCGCGCTTCGCCGAGTCCAGCATGTCGGCCGTGACGTACAGCGCCGCGGCGAGGAGGAGGCCCTTGCCGGCGAGCAGGCTCGCGCCGGGATGGCCCGACGCGAGCGCCGAGACGAGACTCGCCGCACTGAAGGCCAGCACGGGCAGCCAGAGAGGCCGCGGGACCGAGCGGCGAGCGTGAACGTCGCCCAGCTTTCGCAGCCAGAGAAGAGCAAGGAGCGCGAGCGCTGTTTCGGCGAGCGTGATCGAAATGCCGAGCCCGGCCACGAACGCCACGACGAGACCGCGCCGGGCGATGGCGACGGACAGAGCGTCACGTCCTGGCATTGAAGAGCAGCGCGGCTCCTACCCCAGTGAAGATGATGTTGGCCGTCCACGCGGCCAGCGCCGCCGGGAGGAGATCAGACCGCGCGAAGGCGAGCGCCATCGAGTGCACCATCCAGTAGCCCGCGGCGATGACGATCGCCACGCCGATGCCCGTCGCGCGGCCGCCGCTCCTCGGAGACGCGAGAGCAAACGGGATCGCGACGAGCGCCATGATGAAATGGATGAGCGGGAACGAGAGCTTCGAATGGAGCTGGACGACGTAGGCGCCCACCTGGTGCCCTCGTTCACGCAGCTTGGCCACATAGGCGCGCAACTCCAGGAAGTTCATCGTGTCCGGCGGCCTCTGGACCTGAATGAAGTCCTCGACGTTCTCGGGAATGCCGCCCTCCTGGTACTCGAAGGGCCTGGATTGCACTCGATTGGCGCGATCGATCTGCCGCGTGAACCCATTCCACATGCGCCACCCCTGTGGCGTCCATTGCGCCCGCGCGACATCTACCCGGTTCACCAGGTGAAACGCCGGGTCCAGATCGAGCAGCACCAGCCCGTCGAGCGACTTCGCGATCGGATCGAGCAGGGCAATGTGGAGAAAACGCGTTTCCGACGATCGATACCAGACCTGCCCCTGGCGCAGGAGGTGGCGCGGAGGGAACCCGCGTATCTTCACGCGATCGACTTCATCGCCCTTCGCGGTGATCTCCGGGAGCGCGGCTTCCTGAAATACCAGCGCCAGCAGGCTGATGAGCAATGCCGTCGCCAGGACCGGCGCGCTCACTCGGTACAGGCTGATCCCGGCGGCCTTGAGCGCGTCCAGCTCTCGCTGGCGGGTGAGCGAGAGGAAGAGAAAGATGGTGGACACGAGCACGACCAGCGGAAGGCCCTTGTACAGCTCCCGGGGGAGCAGGTAGAGGAAATGCTGCGCGATGTAGATCCACGGCGGCTTGTCGCGGAGGAAGCGATCCAGGCTCTGGAGCAAGTCCACGACGACGCTGAAGACGCCCATCACCAGGAGCCCGATCACGATGAGCATGAGATATTCGCGCAGGAGATAACGATCGATGATGAACGTCGACGGGCGCGGACCGGCCCGCCGGCTGACTCGCCGGGCAACCGTCGCGTTCAGTTCCTGGCTTTGAGCCCGGGCGGCACGACGCGGGTCGAGCCTCCACACGATCTCGAGCCAGCTCTTCGGTATCCGGATGCTGACCCCGCGCAGCAACCCGACTCCGAGCACCCCGAACATCACGTTCGGGAGCCACACGGCGATGGCGGCCGGCAGGCGGCCCTTGAGCGCCGGTTCTTCCAGCGACGTCGACAGGATGTAGTAGCAGACCACGATGACGAAACTGGACGCGAGCGCCGCGGCGCGCCCGCCGCGTGAGGAGCGAATACCGAGAGGAAAGCCGGTGAGGACGAAGACCAGCGCCGCGGCGGGCAGCGCGAAGCGCTTGTGGAGCTCGACGAGGTATGGCGCGGTCTCTCTCGCACGCCCGGACCCGAGCGCCGCGGCCATGAGCGGCCTCAGCGCCATCTCCTTTTCCGGCTTGGCGTCCGCTCCGGACGAGGACGAGGCGCCCGCCATCGTCAACGCGAGGTTGACGTCGTAGACGCTGAACGTGGTGTGCCGGAAGCGTCGGAGGTCTTGGGTGTCGCTTTCGTCGACGGAGCCATCGATGAAGCGCAGCGTCAGGCGCCGCTGCGCCTCGTCCGGCAAGAGCCGCCCTTCGCGGGCCACGATGATGCGCAGCACGCCCGGGTCTCGCTCGTCCGATGCGAGCACGCTCTTGAGATTTACCTGCGACGGGCTGATCTCCTCGACGTAGAGCACGATCTGCGGAAACGTGGCATTGAAGGTCCGCTCCTGGATGCCCGTCACCGCGCGGCCCTGCAAGATATTGAAGAGCTGCCGCTGGAACGCCGCCGCCGCCCAGGGATTCACCACCAGCGTGAGGCACGCGACGAGCCCGCTCACGGCGAACCCGGCGAGGAGGAATGGACGGAACAGTCTGAGAGGGCTCACTCCCAGCGCCTGGAGCGCGGTGACTTCGAGATCGGCGGTGAGCCGCCCGCCGGCAACCAGCACGGCGAGCAGCAGCGCGATGGGCAGCGTCAGCGACAGCAGCGGCGGAAGCAGGAACCCCAGCAACGGGAACACGAGCCGGAACGGCACGCGCTTCGTGATCACCAGGTCCGTCAATTGATAGACGCGGTCGATCACGAGGAAGAACATGAACACGGCAATGCTGATGCCGAGGGGCGCAGTCAGCTCCCGCAGGACGTAGCGGTCGAGGATTCGGGGGATCACCGGCAGTCGATCAGTAACCCAGTTTTCGCATCACAGCCAGCGGCTCGTCCGTCTCGACGAAGTCCGGTTGCGCTCCGAGGATCGAGCGCACCAGGAAATACCTGAACGGCTGAACGTGGCGCTCCGCGCGCAGCGCACTCATGAAGACCTTCACCCCGTGCCGGCGCAGCGCGGACACGTCGCCGGCTCCGACCGGATCCGTGTGGAGGATCTCGGGCAGCCGGCCGCCGAAGACGTCTCTCGTGCTGTCGACCGTGACGCGCGTGTCTAGCAGCCGCACCATCACGATCATGGCCGGATACCGTTTCTTCAGGTGCGCCGCCGCCCGCATCTCTTCCCCGGTGTTCACGAAGAAGATCACGTCGTCGAAGGAGCCGCGCTCGGCGAGCCAGCTCGCAATCCGTTCGATGACGTCGACCTTGAAGTTGACGCTCAGCACGGTCCGGCCGCGAGCGATCTCGTAGAGTTCGGTGAACCGCGGCAACGGCTCGCCGTTGTCGAGGAGCGCGCGGGCCAGCTCGCCCGAGGGCGCGTGATCGATCCGCTCGCGACCGGTCGTCGTTCGCTTCAAGGTGCCGTCGTGCAGCGCGAAGATCTCGCCGTCCTTCGAGGTGCGGACATCGATGTCGAGGACTGGCACACCCGCCGCCACGCCCCGTGTGACTGCCGCGCGGCTGTTTTCCGGCGCTCCGAAGCCCTTCGCCCGGTGGGCCACGACGAACGTTCGATGGCAACGGGGATCGCGGATACAGGAAGCGGTTTGGCTGGACGTTGGCGCCGCCACCGGGGTGGAGGCTGTCGCGACCGTCGGTAGCAAGCACGCGACAACCGCCACGCCCCACCCGCGACGGATCGCAACACGCCCCCGGTGCATCGCTCACGCCTCCGCGCGTTGCGTGATCGCCCCACCCAAGGAACCAGGCGCACGGTCACGACGGGTCTGACGTTTCATGGACGGTTGCGGGACAGCGCGAAGATTATACGGTGAATGCGCCTGTCACGGCAGGCCGCGACGGGATCAGAAGCGCGGCGCCTCCGACGTGTCGCAGAAGTACGCGAGCGGATGGTAGTCGAGCAGCTCGCGTCGCCAATAGAGACCGTCCCGGTCGCGGGTCGCGAGGTCCGTCATTCGATATCGATAATAGGCCAGCCGGATTGCCCGCGGCGGCGTGGAGGGGCGCGACTCTGCGCGGAAGAGGGTGCCCTGCAAGGCACGGGACGAGTCCGAGCCGATCACATCCACGATGTCAGATCACATAGCGAGTCGCGGAGGATCTGGAGTCGAGCGCCGCGGACCGGTCAGGAACCGCTCAAGGCATCCCGGTCAGGATCTTCAAGCGCTCGGTCAGATGGAGGATGGTGTACTTCAAGTTCTGCTTGTTCTGCCGAATCTGTGCATCGAGCGGCGCCAGCGCGAGCGCGCGTTGGAGCCGGCGGTACTCCAGGATGTTCTGCAGACGCTGGTAGTACGTCGCGCTCACATCGCTCATGAGACTGGCGCGCGCCGCCTCGAAGTCTGCCTTCATGCCGGTGATATTGATCTTGTACGGATCGGCGACGAGGTCGGCAATGTTCCAGCCAAAGCTGAATGAGAGCGATTCCACGTGATCGGTGAGCGCCGGCTTGGGGTCGCGGTACACCGTGCTGCCGGACGGCGCGACGAAGAACGACGGGAGGAACCGGGTCGCGGAACGGCGCTCCGTCGCCTGAACCTGTTCACGCCGGTACTGGAGCTGTGCCGAGTTCTTCGGCACCCCGTCCATGTATCGCTCCAACGGAGTCCGCTGCATCTCGTCGAGCGAGACCGGAAACGCGGGCGCCGCCAAATGCTCCTCGCTGACCCGCACAGCGATCTGGGCTGAGACGTCAGACGGGTACAGGGCGAGCAGCTCGCGATAGTAGCGCAGCGCGTTCTGCGGGCGATCCTCGACGTCACCGAGGATAGCGAGCGCTCGAATGGCGTCGACGTTCATTGCCGCCAGCGCGTAGGCGCGCTCCGCATACGCTCGCGCCTGATCCAGTTCGCCCATCAATCCGTAAAGCTGGCTGAGACGCACGAGGTATCGCGCGTCCTTCGGATCACGGTCCGCGAGGGTGCTGAAGTCGTGGATGGCGTCGAGGACCCGGCCTTGCGCCCGTTCGATCTCGGCCACGCCGAGCCGGGCCAGCATGTTGTCGGGGTCTTTCTGGAGCACGGCCTGGTAGCGTTGCAGCGCCTCGTCGCGCGAGACGTCGACCCGGGAAAGAAGCCCGGCGAGCAGCAGCTGCACCTTGACGTTCGCCGGGAACAGCTCCAGGGCACGCCGGGCTTGCACGATCGCCGCGCCGGCGTCGCCGCTGCGCGCCAGCGCAAAGCTCAGCAGAATATTCGCGTCACGATCGTTTGGTTGGGCTGCGACGATCTGCTGCAAGACCTTCACGGCAGATGCGTAGCGTCCCTCGTCGAACGACGTCCTGGCTTGCTGTTCGAGTGCCGCAACGTCCTGCTGCGCGGCCACCGGCGGCGCTGCCACCATGAACGCGCAGAACACTGCGAGCAGCGCGATCACGACTCCCAACCAGTTACGAAGACGGTTCGGCTGCACGAAGGACCTCCTCGCCGACTATTCCTGAAGCAGAGTCTCGGCGTTCCCGACGCCGCGAGTCAGCTCCGGGAACGACGTCACCTGAGCGGTCTTCCCCTTCTGTTGTTCCGCCCCCTCCGTTTTCTCCGATCCCTCTCCGCTTGCCGGCGGAGTCGCGAACGTCGGCGATGTCGATGGAGGTACTGGCGACGACGGGACAGTCGGAGCAGGCTCGCTGTGCAGGGGCTGCGGAGTTGGCGCCGGTTGCAGATAGACGGGCGGACGAGCTCCGCCCGGCTCCGAGGGCAGCGGAAGCGGTGTGGCCTGACCGTGCGCCAACGATGGCACGCCGGCGCAGCACAGTGTGAGGACAACGAGTCGGGACCAAAGGTTCATGAAGGAGTGTCGCCTGATGTCGCACACTACTACCACGTTCTGATTCTCGGTGTCAACGCCGGCACATCACGTGCATCACGTGAGCGCTGCCCATCACTAAAGCGCGAAAGACGACCACTGGTGGCGTTTGACGGCGATCTCAGCGCGCGTCACGCGTGGGGCCGGAAGTCAACGTGCCGCCGGGACAGATTGGGGTTGTAGTACGGGTCGGCAGCGATCTCCGAGGCCCATCGGCGCCGGAAGAGCCCGCGCCGAGCGTCGGTCACGCGTCGGACCCGTGTCGCAAACTCGTGATGCCACAGCCGCGCGTGCGGCGTGAACGCCACCCGCCAGCCGCCCCGCCGCACCCGCAGGCAGTAGTCGACATCGTTGTAATCCACCGCGAATCGTTCGTCGAATCCGCCCACCGTCTCGAACACCTCCCGGCGCGTCATCAAGCACGCGCCCGTGACCGCCGAGTAGTTCCGGACCACCACCGAGCTGTCAAAGTACCCGGGATCGGTCCCAGGCGCGCCGCGAAAGACCTGGGCCACCTCGCCGAACAATCCCAGCACCACGCCCACGTGCTGGAGTCGGCCGTCGGGATAGTAGAGCTTCGCCCCCACGGCGCCAATCGTCTCTTGCTGCGACAATTCGAGGAGAGCGGTGAGCCATTCCTCGTCGATGACTTCGGTGTCGTTGTTGAGGAACAGAAGGTGCTCGCCACGCCCGTGGGTCGCGCCAGCGTTGTTGAGGCGCGCGAAGTTGAAGGGCGTCGGGTCGCGGACAACCGTGTGTCCGCAGCCCGCCAAGTACCGGCGGGTCGGCTCCTCCACGCTCCCGTTGTCGACGATGACGATCTCGTACCGCACGCCCCGCGTCTTCGTCTCGATGCTCTCGAGGCAGCGGCGGACGAGGTGGAGTCGGTCGCGGGTGGCGATGATGATACTGACGAGCGGTTCGCCCCGGATGCGCCAGCGCACACGATAGCATCGAGGACGCGGTCCCTCCGCCACCGTCGCCGGGTGCTCGCTCCGGGCGACGTGATGCTGAAGCGCGGGCAACGCTGAGCGTACCGGTTCGTCGAACGCGTGCCAGAGCACCTTGGGGACGTGGACGATGCGGGACGTGCGCTCCACCGCGTGGAGGAGGATCGCGTCGCTGTCCGCCCGCTCCTCGACAGCCTCGCCCAGCTCGTCGATGACGCGCCGGCGGTAGACGACGAGCTGGCCGACGTAGAGCCGCGACAGGCAGTACTCGGGGGCCCAGTCGGGCTTGAAGAACGGTTGGCACCGCCGCCCGTTCTCGAGCCGATCCTCGTCAGAGTACGCCACATCCGCGCCGGGCTGCACGTTCAGTGCGCGCACGACCTCGTAGAGGGCCTCCGGCGCGAGCTCGCCTTCCCCTCCGAGAAAGGCGACGAACTCGCCTTTCGCCGCCCGGAGCGCGGCCGCGACCGGCGCCTCGCGCCGCAGCTCCCAGTTCGGATAGTACTGCGCCTCGACGGAGGCGACGCAGCGCTCGAGGCGCTCGCCGGCGACACCCTCACGCTTCGGCGGAACCACGACGCTGAAGAAGGGTTGATACGCCCACTGCGCGATCGCATCGCGAGCCTGCGCGGCGGTCGACCGGGCCCTCCGCTCGCCGCCGAGCCAGCGCACGTATGCGTCGCCTCTCGCGTCACTGACCACGGCTCCGGCGCGCTGGAACGCCTCGGCCACGAGACCGGCAAGTCCCGTCGCGTCCCACACTGTTCGAGCCTGTCGCCAGACTGACCGAACGAAGGGATTCGCGATTCCGATCCACGGGCTGCCCCACGAGGCCCAGACGTCAGCCGCCCTGCTCTCCACGGCGAGAACAATCTCGACGACAGACGAAGCCCGCGCGCGGAGGTGTACGGGGATGGCTGACTCGCCGGCCCGGCGCGTCACCGACGTCCGCGCTAGTGTCTTCGTCCCCCGCCGGACGGTCAGCGTGAATCGACACTCTGCCGCGCCGTCGGACTCGACGGCGACGAGGGTGGAGACGGTGACGTGCGCGGACGCCTCGAGCCTGAACGAGATCGCCGCGCCCGGCCGCATGCGCAGCGTGATGGTCGGCGGGTCGGCGGCCGCGTTGCGCCGCCATTCCGTGTCGCCTACGGCCGTGCTCGCGAGCGAGTAAAGCGCGCCGGGGACTGTCGCCTTCCGACGGTAGCTGTCAGCGAGGCGCCGAACGAGTCGGACAGGGCTACCGAGCGCTATCGCCGGCCACCTTGCGGCCGATCAGGAGCGCGCGCGCTCCTCGTACATCATGGTCTCAGCGCGGGACCCGCTGCCACAGCGTCTCGAGGACCTGGTATGCGCCCGTGTCGCGGCAATCGGGCCCGACGAACACGTTGTAGTTGTGGAACGCCAGCACCTGGCCGTCGGGAGTGACGCGGCCGATGAACGGGACCTTCCGCCCGTCCTTGAAGCAGGCTTGAGTGCCGCCATACCGGATCGTCTGCTCGCCGAACAGAAACTCGCCCCGCTGGCTACCCTTCAGGCTGACTTCACCGACCTTGAACCCGAGACCGGCCGCCGCCGGCCCCACCTGCGTGAAGCGGCCTTCGATCTCTTCCTTGTTGACGGTGATCTGGATGATACTGTCGGCGTTGCGCCATTGACCCTGAAGGGATGGGGCCGCTTGACGCGGCTGCGCTGACGTTGGGAGAGGGTTCCCCGGCGCGACCAACAGCAGGAAGAGCACGATCCCGACCAACCTCGAAGCTCTCATCAGAAACGTTCCTCCGTCGTCTGTAACTGTGTGCGAATGGCGGGCCCCCGCCGGCGGCGTGAGTGAGGCGACGCGACGCAATCCTGGGGCCTTGTAACACCCTTCGAGGAAAGGTGTCAACGTCGCTCAAGCGTGAACCTCGACAGGAATCCGAACAGCAGCGGATCCGGCGAGCGCAAACCAGCACACGGATTCGGCCACGAGGTCGAACTCGAGGAGATAGCGCCCAGCGGGCGGCGCCGGCACCGCAAGCTCGAGCTCGAGCACCTCGCCGGGCGACACGGGTCGAGGCGCGCCCGGCATCAGCGACACGCGGAAATAGTCCTGATCGATCATTCCGCCGTCGCTGTCCAGAAGATGGGCGCCCAGCATGACGTGACCGACGCGCGCAGTTCCGGGTAGCCACACCGCGGTGCCGATGTTCACAACGCGTGCGCGGCCGGAAATTTCCGAGCCTGCCGGAACCCGCGTCGCCGTCATCTCGATGCCGATCTCGGCCGCTAGACCGGCCGAGCTACGGCTATCGGCAGACGCGGGCGCGCCTCGTGAGAGGAAGAAGAGGCGGTGTTCGGCGAGAAAGCCTCTCAGGCTGCTCAGTACCTCGTTTTCGCTGGCGCGGTCACTGTCGAGGAACCGCGAAAACACTTCGTAGGAGACGGTTGTGAGGGCGGCGTCGTAGATGCCGAGCCGCAGGTCGGTAAAGCCCGCGGCCTGCGCCTCCGCCCAAACTTCCTCCATCGTCGTATCGTTCTCGAGAACGCGGAAGTGCGCCATCTCGAACTGCGCCTGGGGCGAGCGCGCATGGTGTGGTCCCGGCTCGCAGAACCCGGCAATGCCTCCGGTCCGGAGGACTCGGCCGAGTTCATGAAGCGTCTCGGCTCTGTTTGGCACATGGTGCAGCGCGTCGAAACAGATGATGCGGTCGACGGCTGCATCAGCCAGCGGAATACGGCGGCCGTCGAAACGCAGAAAGGTCGGCGGATGCTCGAACCCGATGATCGGCTGGCGGGCGAAGAGCGTCTCGCCCATGCGGAGCGCCGTCGGCGAGACGTCCAGCGCGTACACCTTGCACCCGAGCTGGGTGAGGATGCGCGTCAGCCAGCACGAGCCTGCGCCGAAGTCGAGGACCTCGTGGTCGGGCAGCAGGCCGAGACCCTGTACGAGCTTGGCGACCTGCGTGAGAAGCACCGGGGCTTCGGCCAGCGAGCCGAGCGGTTTGGCGAGGTGGTAGTCCCAGCTCGGGATCCGCGCGAAGTATTCCTCCGCAAAGGCGTTCAGCTCGTCGACGGTATACTTCTCGAGGAGGTCCCGCGCTTCGATCAGATTTTCGTCTCTGTGCTCCACCACAGCCCGGGATTCTCGCACCGTGGCGATGGCCATGTCGAGGAGACTCGCCTGAGTGCCTGAGTGGCCAGGCGCCGTCTGAGTCGCGCTATGATTTGGCGGAGCCTTATCGAAGGGAGCCGCGCCCTCATGGCTGAACCGAAACAGTTGGAGCAGAGCGACCGGGCCTTCCACGACTGGCTCTTCAGTCAGATCGATCGAGACCGCTTGAGCTTCTACTATACGGGCTACGTCACGATCAAACGGTTCGGCGACCTCATCGCACCGTATGTCGAGGACTGCCGCCGCGTCCTCGATGCCGGCTGCGGGCCGGGTGAAATCACCTGTTACCTGGCCCAGCGCTTTCCAGAGACCACCTTCCTCGGGATCGACCACTCAAAGGTAGGCATCCACAAAGCCGAACGCAACCGGAACCGTCTGGGACTCGAGAACGTCAGGTTCGAGGCCCGCGATCTCGTGACCAACCCTCCGGAGGGCCGATTCGACATCGTGCTCTTCCTCGATTCGTTCCACCATTTCACGAACCCGGCGGGCGTCGTCGATGTGGTCCAGGGGATGGCAGATCGCGTGCTGCTGCTCGAGCCTCACGGGGATGCGGCCGGCAACTGGGTACGCGCAGTCGATTTCGATTGGCTGAACGCCGAGCTCCATAGGATAAGGCGCGTCATGAACCGACTCCTGGGGGACGAGGACTCGAAGCATTCCATCGACGTCGACCAGCCGTTGCCGCCGGATTACTCCCCGAGCGCGCCCGGTGACGCGATCGAGCACCGCTACCCGCCGCAATTTTATGAGGAGCTGCTTCGTGGATTCGATCTGGACGTCCGCGGAACCATCTCGGGGCTCACCACGTATGGCGAGAATATTTACGAGAAGACCGAGAGCAATCGCCTGTTCAATCGCGTGCTCGCCGACGTGTTCGCGTCGATCGACGACCGCCTCACGAGCACGGGCCGTGACATCCTGGCCAAGCACTGGATCATCTACGGCGAGAAGAAAGTGATGAATCGCGGCCGTGTCTTCGATGGTTTTACCCGCTATCGCAAGTTCGCTCCCGAACTCGGCGCGCCGTCGTCGGTCCCCCCCGATTTTTATGACGTTGCTTATGCCGACTGTCAGCTACCGCTATCGGCGCCTCCGGCGAGTCAGTTGTTTGTCTGGGTCCACGTGATCAACGAGGGTTCTGCCACTTGGTCCAGCTCGGATCCCCACCATCCCGTCAACCTGGGATACCACTGGCTGACGCCAGCACGGGAGATGGTGACCTTCGACGGCTACCGCACCACGCTTGGCGGCAAACCGCTGGGGCCGCACGACTGCGCGTATCTCGAGATGAGGATCGTCACGCCGGAGGACCCGGGACGCTACATCCTCCAGGTGGACATGGTCCACGAGCACATCGCCTGGTTCTCGGCGAAAGGCCGGCCGCCTGTCGAGCGGGAAATCCTTATCGCCAAGTGACCCACCTCAGCGCGGATTCCGACGGGACCGTCCGCTAAGGAGCACGCGGGCAACCCGGCTGAGTACGACATACCCCTTCCGACGCGTGGTGCCTGCGGGCATCGCGCGATCACGGACTCTGCGCAGGCGTTCAAGCAGCCTCCACCCGATCGTCGCCTCCATGGCTGACAGGCGCGTCTCTAGATCGGCGAGGCGCCGTTCGTGCAGTTCGGGCGGGGTCCCGGGAGTGGTCAGACGATCGGCCGAGCCCGGCTCGGGGCCCCTCATCCTCCTGAAGCGCACCGCAGACGGCTCGAGGAAGCGGGCATCGAAATCGAGATCCGGGTAGAAGCCGTGATGTCCGAACCATCCGGTCCACCACGAACGTGACCGCGCGTCGCAGAAGACGACGTCGTCGGTCTTTTCGCAGACCTGCGCCAGCACGTGCTCGGCGGCCTCGGGCGAGAGCGGCTCGAGGGCCCCCAAGCACACGGCGAGGTTGTACGTCCCGCCGAGCAGGTCGCGGGCTGCGAGGGTTGCCGCCCTCGTCTCGATGACCTCGACTCCGAGGTGGCGCAAGGCTTCCGCGAACGAGCGGTCCCCCGTCTTCAGGTACACGATCCTGGTAGCACTGGTCTCGGCGACGAGCTGCTGGGCGATCAAGGACCAGTTCTCCCGCCCGTGGCAGACGGGTTCCGCTGGCTTGGGAATGGTCGCGAAAAAGGTCGCGAGCTCTTTCCGCGTCTCTCGTGTTCGGTGCCCTACCACGGTGTACAACGGCAGCGCCCGGCCTTTGAAGATCTGGGTATGGTATGAAACCGTGCTGTCCTCGAAGCCGAGGACCGCGAGGAACCGTTGAATGATCGTCGGGGTGAGAAACCACCAGGTGTCGAGCGGTAGCCCCGTCCGATGATCGGGCATGAATACCATGCAGGGCAGACCCTCGGTCGGGTACGGCGTCGATTCCAGAGAAGGAGGAGTCGCATTCCCGGAGATTCGATCCCACGGGACGGCGCGGTCCAGGATGAATGGTTCCCATGAATGAAGGTGGAGCGGCTGCGTCACGACCAGCGTCTCCCGCGTGAGCTTGGCCGCGTTAGCCAGGGCCAGAAACGGATTGTGGAGGTGGAGCAGGACGCACCCGAACGTTGCGACATCGACGGAGCCGATCTCATCCGGCACTGCATATACCGTGGCGTATACGACCCGCGCCTGCGATCCGACGGCGCGATGACACAACCAGAAGCCGTTGTTGATCTTCCGAATGCCGACCCGGAAGCCCAGGAGCGTGCGCGGGTACTCGCTGCCCGGATACGGCACCGCGTCGGCCATCAGTTGGTCGCACAGATCGTAGGCCACGACCTCCGCGCCCGCTCGCTCCATGTGAAAGCAAAGGAACCCATTTGCCGTGCCGATCTCCAGCACCCGCTTCCCGCGAACGTCAATGCTGCCCAGGTACTCGCTCACCCCCGCGCGAAGATCCCAGTCTCCGGTCACCTCGCCGTACCCAGGGATGTCCATGGTGTGATAAAAGTGGCAGTCCTCGAGATCAGTGACGACCTTCGGGACGGCATAGACTTCTTCCGTGGGGACGGCCTGATGCGGCCGGATCGGGACCTGACGACGCGCGGTGCTCATGGACCCTTCCCTCGTGTGCTGCTCGCTCGCGCCCGGCAAGACGTCTCCCTCGAGTCGCTCCACTTCCAACCACTGGTGTAGAGCGCCCGATCGCCGCCGGTTCTTCGAGATTTTGCCGCGATCTCCCCGCGGACACCACGACAGATTTCGACCGTGACCCTAACGGAACACATTGAACGCGGCCACCCTGTTAGCCCGGATTATTCACGAACGATCGCGCGCGAGCCGCCGAAACCGAGCGCCGGGCTGGGGATCGCCCCGGAATTCCGCGAGCTGATGGCGCCAGCGCCGAAACGCTGGGGACCGCGGTCAGGGGCGTGGGTGTCCAGTCGATGATCGAAGCCAACG
>JBGPTW010000082.1:0-26814 GCA_041490825.1 Methylomirabilia bacterium
CCGCCCCCCCCCCCCGGGGCGGCTCGGGGGGGCGCGCCCGCCGCCGCCCCCACCCCCCCCTGTTTGCCCGTGGGGGGGGGGGGGGGGGGGGGGCCGCCCCCGTGCCCCCAAACCCCCCCCCCCCCCGGGCCCCCCCCCCCCCCCCGCCCCTGCCCCCTATGCGACCGCGAGCTTCACCCTTCCGAACCGGTCCGCGACTTCCCCACGAGCTTCGTCAGGCGTCCACTAGCTTTCGCGCTTCCATGACCTGATCGGGATCGGCGCAAGCGATGAGGACGTCGCCTTCGCCGAGCACGTGCTCCGGTGGCGGATTGTAGTGGTAGCGGCGCGTGGATCCCTCGCGGAGCGCGAAGACGATGATGCCGGCCCGGTCCTGAAGCCGCAGGCTTCCAAGGCGCTGGCCAACCACGCGCGTTCCGACCGGGATCTCCTGAACCCTCACCGCACCCGGTTCGCGCAGCATCGAATCGAGAAAGCTGACCACGTGCGGCCGGAGCATCTCCGAGGCGAGCCGCAGCGCCCCGATGGTCGGGACGGAGACGACGACGTCGGCGCCCGCACGGATGAGCTGGGGCTTCGACTCGTCGGCCACGAGCCGGGAGACGATCCGCATCGAAGGGTTCAGCTCGCGGGCCGTCAGGAGCGTGAACAGGTTGTCCTTGTCGGAGGGCATGCAGGCGATGAGGCCGCGGGCGACGTCGGTTCGCGCGGCGCGCAGCACCTCGGTGTCCGTGGCATCCCCGATCATGTAGACCATGTCCGGGCCGAGCTTTCGCATCGCGTCCTCCTCGGCCGGGTTGCTCTCGATGCAGAGGAAGGGCGTGCGCGTGCCGAGCAGCTCGCCCGCGATGTGCCGTCCCGTCTGGCCGCCTCCGCACACGATGATGTGGTCGCGGAGCTTCGCAATGCGTGCTTCCATCTTCCGTTTCTCCCAGACGTGCGAGAGGTTGCCCTCGACCCAGAATGCCGTGATCGCGCTGAGGCCGTAGGCCATGCTGCCGAGCCCGACCACGATCAGCACCATCGTGAAGGCGCGGCCGCCCGTGGACAGTTCCCGGGGGATCTCGCCGTAGCCGACCGATGCCACGGTGATGACCGTCAGATACAGTGAATCGAAGACGCTGAAGTGCTCGATGATCGCGTATCCGGCAGTGCCGAACGACACGACGCCGGCCAGCAGGAGCACGATCTGGATGAGCCGGCGGTAGAGGTTCACACGCGGGGTGGCGCCACTCCGAGCGCGGCGAGCTGCGCGCGCTGATCGTCCCGGCTGCATTCCTCGTCGAGCTTGCCCGCTTTCGAGCAGTCACCGAGATCGCGCTGGAACTCGGCAATCGTGGAGCGCTCGTTGATGTTCATCCACTGCCGGTCGACGTGCCGCAGCCCGCGCACAGCACCAGGACCCCGATGGCGAAGAACAGGTTTTGGGTAGGCATCGCGTCGGATTTTAACGGGTGCGGGGCTCCCATGGAGTGAAAAGTTGAGTGTTCTACGCGCTTGCGGGGGCGCGTCGAGCGCCGCCGTCGCCTCCCGGGCCGCAGCCCGGTCCCGTGACCAGTGCGTGGGCCGGGTGTATCGTCTAGGAAGGAACCGACATGGAGACGCGCTGGACGTCCAGCTTCTGGTCCGCCATGACGCAGCTCGGAGATCGTATCATTGCGATCGTCCCAGGGCTTCTGATCATGATGCTGCTCCTCACGGTCGGCCTCATCGCCGGCTGGATCGGGTGGGGCCTCACCACTCGCATTGCGCGGCTCCTCGGGTTCGATCGTCTGATGGAACGCTGGGGCGTGGCGCCGTCGCTGCGTCATTCGGGAGTCGTTCGCACCCCCGCTGACTCGCTCGGCGCGATCGCGTTCTGGGCGGTATTCGTGCTGTTCGCCAGTCTCGGGATCGACGCCCTCGCCTTTCCCGCCTCGGCGGGCGCGACGGCGTTCCTCGCGGCATTCATCCCGCCGCTCTTCACCGCGATCCTGGTCCTCATCGTCGGCATCGTGATCGCCAACTTCCTCAGCCAGGGCGTGCTCATCGCCGCGGTCAACGCCGGCCTCCCCGAGGCCCGGCTGCTGGCGCGCGCCGCGCAGTGGGCGGTGTTGCTGTTCGCCGGAGCGACGGCGCTCACCCATATCGGGATCGGCAAGGAAATGGTGCTGGTCGCCTTCGGCATCACCTTCGGCGGGCTGATTCTTGCGCTCGCCCTCGCATTCGGGCTAGGGGGCCGTGTCCTGGCGCGTGACATCCTCGCCCGCCGCCTTCGTCGCGAGTCCCCGCCCCCACAGGAACGCTTGACTCACCTCTGAGTCGACGGCGCCGGGTCGAAGAACACCTGGCCCACACCAGTGCGCTCGAGCCAGACGCGTTCGAGCTCGACCCGGCGGTACCGACGGGCGACGTTGCTTCGGGTCGGCGCCGCCGGGTCGTTCACCAGCACGTCCTCGCCGTCGTAGCCCGTGACGACGATGAGATGGCCGCCGGTTTCGGCGATCGCGGCGCCGGTGAGCTCGTCTTTCGTGTAACGCACGCTGGCGACGATAGGCAGCCCCGCATCGAGACACCATCGAACGGCCCCCCAGTCCGGAAATCGGAGGAGGTATCCCGCGATACCGCGCCGAGCTGCCGCGGCGACCGCCGCGGGCCAGACGCCGTAGAGATCGACGGCGGGTTGAAAGACCTCCGCGGCCAGCGTCTCCACGTTGACCGGGTGGCCCCAGTGTCGAAGCACCATCGCCACGCAGGTCGGCGCGCAGATACGCCGGGCGAGCGCATCATTCGCGTCCATCTGGCTCAGCGCCGGCACTGGAACGTTGCCGCTCCCGTGTAGATCGACTCGCCCGGCCGGCGTCGATCCGCTCGGCCCGGGCTCGAGGTCGCACGCCGACAGCGTGAAGAGCCACGGCCGCGACAGCAGACGCGCGATGCGATCCGCCCGCAGCCGCACGCGGACACGCACCGCTCGAGCGGGCGCGGAGGTCGTGAAGAGATCGACGTCGCAGCGGAGCCCCGTCACGCCGGCCGCGACCGCCGGGAACGAGGCCGAGCCGATGGGAACCGAGGCAACCCAGGGCGACCACAAACCTGCCACGTCGATCGACAGCTCGAAGCGGAAGCTGACGCTGACGTCAGCCAGCACGCTGAGCGCGGGAATGAAGTGCCGGGCTGGCCCGCGCGGCTCCCACGCCGGTGTCTCGAGCAACGCCTCGTCATCATCGATCTGAACGAGATCGATCCGGGCGATCTCCCGGCGGCAAGGCGGCGGGATCGCGCTCTGCACGACGGTCGGCTCGATTCCAGCCGTCACGGCGAACAGGTCAGTGGTCATTCTTCGTCCAACGTCAAGGAAACTGAGTCACCTTGTTCACCCGAGCGTGACGAACACGCGAAATTCCTGCATCGCAACATACTCGCTCCCCGAGAAACGCGAGACGCCTCCAGTCCTGGGCACTGTTTCTGCCGAACGTGGCAAGAAACTTCTCTCGGCGCGTGCGATCAGCACGGTAAGCGAGCGTTCCCGTTCGCCTTCGCTCCCGGCACGTGCATTGCACCTAGCGCGAGACCAATTCCAATCCCTGCGGAGGGGCTCTATGACTTTCGGGAAATGTGTGTGGGATGGCTGCACGCGGCACGCGGAGAAAGAGAGTACCGGCGCCTGCCGGTCACATCACGTCATCATGCGCGACTCGCGCTGCCAGCAGTGCCAGGGACCGGTCGCCACGCGCCGGGAGGTCGAAACGCGGCGTTGTCGGCGGTGCGCATCGGCGCGCGCAGCCTGAAACCGCGCTGTGGAAGCTCTCCCAGGTTTCTGCGTATGCTTTGATCCGGGCGCCGACCGCTTTCGCGGTGTTTTCGTCTCCGGAGGCATGGCACTGCCGTTGCATCGCGACTGAGCATGCTGCCGGAACCGGGTGCCTCGGACGAGGCAACACCACAGACCATCGTTCATCGATTCACCGTGCAGCGTGGAATGGCGGTTGCGCTCGTGCTCGAGACGCGCGACTGGTATTCCGGCCTGTTGCAAGCCGCTCTTGCCCGAGTCCGGATCGAAGGCTTGAATTAGGTCTGATCGGGGCGCGGGCGGAACATTGTCCGCCCGCGGCACCCTCACTTCTCAACTGCGCAGGCTCACTGCGCGGCCCGGATTAAACCGGGCCCTCTGTCATGCGATTCGTCCCGGCGCCGGTCAGAGCCGCTAGCAAGCCCCAAGCGGCGCAGCTATTGAGTCCGGTGGCGTGCTCTCCATCCACACCTCCTGGATCGGAGTTTGCCAACGACGGCGCCGTGATGAGATTTTCGCGGCGGCCATCACACAATCTCTACCGCTGTCGGCTGGCGCCGTCAAGCGCGTCCCACAGTCCCACCCGAGCCGCGCAGCCGCGGATCGAGGACGTCACGCAGCGCATCGCCGAGCATGTTGAAGCCGAACACGGCGAGCGAGATCGCCACGCCTGGCCAGATCGCCATCCACGGCGCGCTGTACATGTAGGTGCGGCCCGAGCCTGAGAGCATGGCGCCCCACGATGGATAGGGAGGCGGGACGCCGAAGCCGAGGAACGAGAGCGCGGACTCGCCGAGAATCACTCCGCCAAGTCCAATCGTCGCCAGGATGATGATGGTCGCCATCACGTTCGGCAGAATGTACCGGATGAGGATCCTGAGATGGCCGCAACCGATGGCCCGGGCGGCCTCGATGTACGTGTTGTGGGCAACCGCGATGGTGGCGCCGCGGATGACACGCGAGGTGGATGCGGTGACGACGATCGCAATCGACAGCACGACGTTGAACAGACCGGGACCGAGCACGGCCATGACCGACAGCGCGATCACGAAGAACGGGAACGACATCCAGGCGTCGACGATTCGCTGGACGACCAGGTCGTAGACGCCGCCGAAGTACCCGCTCGACACTCCGATGGCGGCGGCGAGCAGCGTCGCCAGCCCCACGGTCGCGAAGCCGACGGTCACGGAGATCCGCGCGCCGTACACGATTCGTGAGCCGATATCGCGGCTGAGATTGTCGGTTCCCAGCCAGTGTCCGACGCCCGGCGGCTTCATGCGCGCGCCGCGGATCGTTTCATCGTACGCATACGGCGCGATACGCTCGGCGAAGGCGGCCATGATCAGCATTCCGACCACGATCACCGCGCCGATGGCGCCGAGCGGCTTGCGGCGCGCGAACCGGGCGACCGCGATCAACACACGAACCGGGGCGCTGGCGGCCCAGCCGCGCCCGGAAAGCCCGGCCCGCTCGATCGCGGGGGTGGCCGTCGCCATCAGCAGCCTCCGCGCTCGGGGACGTGTGGGAGAACTGAGGAACCCCACATCTGTGCCGAGGAGCGCCACGGGTCCCCCGGGGCGCTCCGAGCGGATGGGGGTGCCGAGGAGCGCCACGGGTCCCCCGGGGCGCTCCGAGCGTATGGGGGTGTGGGGGCCATTTCGAGGCCCCCACTAATATCGAATGCGCGGGTCGAGCGTGGCATACAGCGCATCCACGGAAAGGTTGATGAGCACGATGACGGAGACGATCACGAGGTTCACGCCCTGGATGACGGGATAGTCGCGCTGCATGATCGCGTCGAAAAGAAATCGGCCCATCCCCGGCAAGCCGAAGATCGTCTCGATGATCACGGTCCCGCCGATGATCTGTGCGATCTGGATGCCGAGCACCGTGACGACCGGAATGATCGCGTTCTTCAGGCTGTGCTTCATGATCACCGCGCGCTCACGCAGCCCCTTCGCCCAGGCGGTACGGATGTAGTCCTGGCGCATGACTTCGAGCAGCATCCCTCGGATCAGCCGCATGATCGCGGCCGCGGACGCGATGCCGAGCACGATGCCCGGCAAGAGAAACTGGCTCGTGTGCGTGAAGACGCCCTGAGACATCTCGGTGTAGCCGGTCATCGGTCGCCAGCCCCACCAGATCGCGGGCAGCACGATGATCAGCGTGGCCAGCCAGAAGCCCGGGATCGACAGCCCGAGGATCGCCGCGCTGCGCGCCGCGTAGTCGCGCAGCGTGTCCTGCCGGACGGCGGAGACGACGCCGACCGGCACGGCGATCACGATTGCGCAGAGGATCGCGACCAGGCCGAGCTCGAGGCTGACCGGGAGTCGCCGGCCAAGCTCCTCGATCACCGGCCGGCGCGTCCACAACGACTCGCCGAGATCGCCACGCGCGATGCTGCCGAGCCACGTGAAGTACTGGACGTAGATCGGCCGGTTGAGCCCGAGCTTGGCGCGCAGCTCGTCGAGGTCCTTGGCGTACGCTTTCTCCTCGAGCATCAGCGCCACCACGTCGCCCGGAATGAGCCGCGGCAACGTGAAGACGATCAGCGAGGCGATCAGCAGCGACGGGATCGCCACGAAGAGCCGCTTGACGAGGTAGCGCCTGAGCACGTCTCAGCGATCCAGCCACGCGGCGGTGACGCGCCCACCGATGTCGTAGCCGAGATTCGGACTGTAGTTCTTCAGCGGGGCGTCCCACACCGACACGTAGATCTGGGAGGGAGCCGTCACGTAATACTGCTGCTTGGCCAGATAGCGCTGGATGTCGAAGACGAGCTCGCGCCGCTTGGCCAGATCGAACGTGCGGCGCTGGCGCACGAGCAGGTCGGCCACCACCGGATCGCTGATGTGGCTCTGGTTCTTGGGCTCGTCGGGATAGTACTGAGCATAGAGGAAATTGTCGGGTTCGAGGAAGGGCGTCTGGGGCCCGAAGACCATCGACGGGAAGTTGCCGTTGAAGCACGTGGCGATGTACGCGCCGTACTCCTTCTGATCGAGCTTGGCCTCGATGCCGACGTCCTTCAGGTTCTTCAGCAGCATCTGCATCTGGTCGACGAGGAGCGTGGAACCGTACGTCGTGAAGCACAATGTGCCCTGAAACCCGTTCGGATACCCGGCCGCGGCGAGTAAGCGCCGAGCCTCTTTGGGATCGTACTTCTCGTACTTCGCGCCTTCACCGAGCTGCGCGAACGGGATCGACCATTCCTTGAGCGCGGCCGGGACTGCCGGATTCAGGAGGCCTGCGCCCTCGTAGAGGTCGTTGATCATGGCCTGGCGGTCGACGGCGAGCGCGATCGCCTGACGCACGCGGACGTCGCTGAACGGCTTCTGATCGGTGCGCATCGAGATGTGGCTCATGACGTTCGCCGGAAACTCCACGGTCTTCAGAGTCGGGCGCTTCTGCTTGAGGTTGTCGCGCATCTGGACCCAGTCGACGCGATCGATGTTGCCGGCCGAGGTGCCATAGCCGATGTCGTACTTGCCGGTCATGAACGAGGCCATGCGCGACGCATTGTCTTCGTCGACGGTCACGTCGACGCGGTCGATGTACGGAAGTCCCGGCAGGAAGTAGTGCGGATTGCGCACGAAGGTGATGCTTTGATTCGGCTTGTGGCTGTCCAGCATCCACGGTCCCGTCCCGATCACCGCTTCAGCCTTTTTCAGGTCGCCGAATTTCTCGACGCATTCCTTGGCGACGATCGCGATGGCCATCGGAGACGCGAGCATGTCGAGGAACCAGGCGAACGGTTCTTTCAAAACGACTTTGACTGTGTAGCGATCGACCGCCTCCACGTGGTCCAGCGATTTCAGCATGTACGCGTTCGAGTTGCCTTTCACGGTCACGAACCGCTCGAGGCTGTACTTGACGTCTTCAGCGGTCAGCTCGCGCCCGTTCACCGGCGGCTTGGGGTGCCAGCGCACCCCGTGACGAAGCTTGAAGACGTACGTCGTGTCGGTCGGCTGGGACCACGATTCGGCCAGATCGCCTTCGAGCGGGAACGTCCCCGGCGTCACGCCGGGACCCGCCTTGTGCTTCACGAGCCGACTTTGCGTGAACGACAGCAGCACGTTCGTCTTGTACGAGATGATCAACATGTGGTCGAAGTGCGGGGGATCCCAGAGCCGGAGACTCAGCGTGCCGCCGCGCTTCGGCGTCTGGGCGCGGACGATCGAGGCCGACAGGGCAGAGCCGGCAAGCGTGAGACCACCGAGGGCGAGAAGATCACGGCGAGAGAGGTCCATGGTGTTCCTCCGATCCAGTCAGGTCGAGCGCGCTCGGAGCTCCTTGCGCAGAATCTTTCCGATGGGACTCTTGGGCAGCGCGTCCAGGAAGCGCACGCGCTTGGGACACTTGAACTTTGCCAGCCGCTCCTGGCAGAAGGCGATGACCGCCTCCTCGCTGAGAGCGGCGCCGGCGCGCGGGACGACGTAGGCAAGCACATCCTCGCCCATGAGCGGGTCCGGCATGCCGACGACCGCGGCTTCGGCGATCTGCGGGTGGGCGTAGAGCACTTCCTCGACCTCCCGCGGATAGACGTTGAAGCCGCCACGGATGATGAGGTCTTTCTTGCGCTCGACGATGTAGAGAAAGCCGTCCTCGTCGAGCCGTCCCATGTCTCCGGTGTGCAGCCACCCGTTGCGAAGCGTTCTCGCCGTCTCGTCGGGCAGCCCGTAATAGCCGAGCATGACGTTGGGGCCGCGCACGCACACCTCACCGGCGTCACCGAGCGGGACGTCGCGGTCGTCGTCGTCGACGATCCGCACCTCGACCCCCGGAATCGGAGGACCGACCGAGCCGAGCTTTCTCACGCCGGAGTAGCGGTGCGCGGACACGACGGGCGACGCCTCCGTGAGACCGTAGCCTTCGAGCAGCCGCCCGCCAAACTTCTTCTCGAACGGCGCGACGATCTCCACCGGCAGCGGCGCGGCGCCTGACCCCCAGATCCGCATCGACGACGTGTCGAACCGCTCGCCGCCCGGAAAATTCAGGAGGTATACCCACATGGTCGGGACTCCGGCCATCGCCTGCACGCGGTACTTCTGGATCGTATCGAGCACGAGCTCGGGGTTGAACCAGCGGAGCAGCACGCTCTTCGTCCCGAGGATGTTCCCGGAATTCATCACCGTGAGGCCGTACGAGTGGGACAGCGGCAGCACCGTGAGCGACCACTCGTGACGATCCAGCTCGTTGATGCTCGCCGACGCCCGCGCGTTCGAGGCGAGATTCGTGTGCGAGAGCGCGACACCCTTGGGATGTCCGGTGGTCCCCGACGTGTAGAGGATGACCGCCAGATCGTTGTCGGCACGGTCCACCATCGTGAACGCGTCCGGCTCCCGCGCGATCAGCTCCGCGTAGCCGAGCGTGCCGGAGACCTCGCCGTGCACGATGACGACGTCGCCGGCCCAGCCCTCGATCTTTCCGTACAGCTCAGGCGACGTGATCACGGCCCGCGCGCCTGAATCCGCAAGGATGTGGCGCACCTCATCGGGACTGAGCAGGAAGATCACCGGCACGATCACCGCGCCGAGCTCGAGAATCGCCGCGTAGGCCTGGACGACCTCGGGGCAATTCGGCAGCAGCACGACGATCCGGTCGCCGGCGCCGATCCCGCGGCGGCGAAAGGCGTTGGCGAGGCGATTGGCGGCGCGCTGCTGGTCGACGTTCGTGAGCTCGCGGCCCTCGAACACGAGTGAGACGTACTCGCCGTACTTCTGGACGTTCTCCTCGCCGAGCGCCGCCAGGTTCATCGAGCGCTACGTCGTCTGCGCGACCACCGCGCCGAGCGCCGCGTCGAAGATTCCGATCGCTTCGTCGACGTCGGCATCGCTGTGCGCGAGCGAGACGTAGATCTTGTTGACGGCCTTCACCAGCCCACGGCGCAGACACTCTTCGTTGAACAGCTTGATCTTGACGCGATCGGCGGTCAGCGTCGCGCGGTAGTCGACGATCTCGCGGTCGGTGAAGATCACGTCGAACACGGGCGGCTCGCCGCTGACCTGCGCCACGATCCCGCGTCGCTTCACGGCAGCGGCGAGCCCGGCCCGAAGCCGCGCGCCGGTGCGGTGGAGCTTTTCGTACGCGCCCGGGCGCCTCAGCTCGGCGAGCGTCGCCAATCCGGCGACGGCGGCCACCGGGTTGCCGTTCAGCGTGCCGGCCTGCGCCACGTACTCCGGCGTCCCCTCGAGCGCGGGGTCGAAGTGGCGCATGACGTCCGCGGGGCCGCACACGGCGCCCAGCGGGAAGCCGCCTGCCACCACCTTGCCGAACGCCGCGAGATCGGGCACGACGCCGTAGTACTCCTGGGCTCCGCCGTAGGCGAATCGAAACCCGGTGACGATTTCGTCGAACACGAGCAGGACGCCGTAGCGACGGGTCGCCGCCCGCAACCCGGCCAGGAACCCCGGCGCCGGAACGATCACGCGCTGATACGGCTCGACGATGACCGCGGCGAGGTCGTTGTGGTGCTGCGCGATCAGCGCCTCCGTCGTCGCCAGATCGTTGTACGGAGCAATGAGCACCTCGCCCTCGATCGCCTGCGGGATCCCGGCCGAGTCCGGCATCGGCGCCGGGAACGCCTTGGGCGACCGCGGGCTCACGCTCATCAAGCCGTAGTCGTGCGTGCCGTGGAATCCACCCTCGAACTTCATGATCTTGTCGCGCCCGCTGAACGCGCGCGCAACGCGCAGCGCGAAGAACGTCGCTTCGGTGCCCGTGGACGTGAAGCGGACCTGCTCGGCGCACGGCACGGCCCGCGCGATCTCCTCGCCGAGCTCGATGATCGGCTCGTTCAGCAACATGTACGTGGTGCCGCGCGAGAGCTGGCGCTCGACGGCACTGATCACCGAGGGATGCGCGTGGCCGAGGACCATCGGTCCCGATCCGAGCAGGCAGTCGATGTACCGCTTGCCGTTGACGTCCCAGAGGTGGGCGCCGCGCCCCTCGCGTACGACGAACTCGAGGCCCGGAGCGCTCCTGTGGCTGCCCAGGACGCCACCGGGAAACACCCGGGTCGCTCGCTGGACGAGATCGGGCTGATCGCTCATGGCTTGATCCTCAGGCCGTACCGCATTCGATGAAGGTGCGCGATTATAGCCCGGACGCCCCGCCGGTCACGAGCACTCCCGAGCCGACCAGCGCCCCGGACTTCAACCGTTCCAGAGCGTGGTTCGCTTCGGCCAGCGGGAAGGTCGTGACCGCGGGGCGGATCGGAATCGCCGCCGCCGCTTCGAGAAGCTCCTCGCCGTCGCCGCGCGTGTTCGCGGTGACCGTACGGATGATACGCTCGTCGAAGAGCGCGGGATAGTCGAGCGGTGGAAGCGACGTCATGTAGATTCCGGCCAGCGCGAGCGTCCCGCCCTTGTCGAGGCTGGCGAGCGCGACGGGCACGAGGTCCCCGGCGGGAGCGAAGATGATCGTGCCGTCCATCCGCTGCGGCATCGGCTGCCTGATATCGCCGACCCACACGGCGCCGAGCTGTCGCGCGAGATCACGATGCGTCGCTTCACGCGTGCAGACGTAGACGTCGGCGCCGCGCGCGCGGGCGATCTGCAACGTCACGTGCGCCGAAGACCCGAACCCGTAGATGCCGAGGCGGCCGGGGCCCGTGACGCCCGAGAGCTTCAGCGCACGATAGCCGATGATGCCGGCACAGAGCAGCGGCGCCGCCTCGGCGTCGCCGAAGACCGGCGGAATCGCGTACGCGAAGCGCTCGTCCACGACGGCGTGGTCCGCAAAGCCGCCGTCGGTATCCCACCCGGTGAACTCCGCATGCGGGCACAGGTTCTCGCGGCCCGAACCGCAGAAGCGGCAGAGACCACAGGTCTTCCGCAACCACGCAATCCCGACGCGGTCACCGACGCGAAAACGGGTGACGCCCCCACCGAGCCGTTCGACACGTCCGACGATCTGATGGCCGGGGACGATCGGGACTCGATGAAGCGGCAGGTCGCCTTCGATCACGTGCAGATCGGTACGGCACACACCGCACGCCGCGACACGCACGAGGAGCTCGTTGGCACTCGGTGTGGTCGGATCGCGACGCTCAGGAATCAGCGGATGCGAGGCGATCGGGGCTTGCGCGTGAAGCGTCATCGCGTGCATCTTCATGTCACCTTCAACGCGACTCGACGGAGAGCCACGACATGAGCGTACTCCACGGACGCGCCATCGATACCGGCACCGGCCATGGACGAAAGCCCGCCACCTACCACCGCGACCTGACCGACGTGGGGCCCGGTACACCGATGGGCGAGCTGCTGCGTCGCTACTGGCATCCGGTCGGCATGGTCAGTGATGCCAGCGAGACGCCGAGCGCCGTGCGTGCGCTCGGAGAAGACCTGATCCTCTTCCGTGACGGGCAGGGCCACCCCGGGCTCGTGCACGCGCGGTGCGCGCACCGCGGCACGACGCTGTACTACGGCAAGGTGGAGCCGCGCGGCCTCCGCTGCTGCTATCACGGCTGGCTGTTCGACGTCGAGGGACACTGTCTCGAGCAGCCGTGCGAGCCAGCGGGCGGCAAGAATCGCGACGGCGCGCGGCAACCATGGTATCCGGTCCAGGAACGGTACGGTCTCGTCTTCGCGTACATGGGCCCGCCTGATCGAAAGCCCGTGCTCCCCCGCTACGAAGCGCTCGACGTGCTCGATGACGGCGAATTCATCGAGGCCGATGCCAGCAGCGTGGGCGGCGGGGGGCCGGTCATCATCCCCTGCAACTGGCTTCAACACTACGAGAACCTGATGGACACCTACCACGTGCCGGTTCTGCACGGCTCGTTCAGCGGCGTGCAGTTCGTGGCGCAGATGGGGCTGATGCCCGAGGTGACGTGGGAGTACACCGACAAGGGCGTCAAGGCGATCTCGCGCCGGAGACTTCCGGACGGAACGCTGTTCCACCGGGTCAGCGAAGCGGTCGTGCCGACGTTGCGCGTCATCCCGAACCCGCGCGTCGGCTCGTACAGTCGTGTCGAGACGATCGGCTGGGTCCTGCCGATCGACGACACGCGCTTTCGCATCTACACCGCCGGACGAGTCCGAGCTCCCGGTGAGATCGTCGCGCAGCGATCGCGCTCGAACGGCAAGCTCTGGGAAGAGCTGACGCCCGAGGAGCATCAGAAGCACCCGGGCGACTACGAAGCCCAGGTTGGTCAGGGCCCCATCACGCTGCACTCGGAAGAGCACCTCGTCAGCAGCGACAGGGGCGTCGCCATGGTGCGCCGCCTCCTCAAGCAACAACTCGAGACGGTCGCGGCGGGCGGCAACCCGATCGGTGTCAGCTTCGACACGACGGCGCCGGCGGTTCGGTTCGAGGCGGGCAACTACCTGCTCGACGCGTGATTTGACGCGCTTGAGGTTTCGGTGGATGCTCGGGCGCCAATGTCCGCCCTGAGCATCTACGCGACGCAAGCGCTTCACGGGCTCGTCTACGGCATGCTGCTGTTCCTGGTGTCCTCGGGCCTCACGCTGGTGTTCGGCATGATGGGCATCCTCAACATCACGCACGCGGCGTTCTACATGCTGGGCGCCAATCTGGTCTAGACGACCGTCCAGGCGACTGGGCGCCGCGCGGTCAGTGTATGAAAAAGTCGACCGATTGACGGCGCGACTGCGACATAGCTAACATGGCCATCATGCGGCGGGCGAAGATCGCCGAGCTCAAGAACAACCTCTCGCGGTATCTCGACCACGTCCGCGCCGGCGGGACGGTGCTCGTGCTTGATCGCGATGAGCCGATAGCCGAAATCGTACCGCTTCAGGCCGCTCGCAAAGCGCCAGTGGACACGGACGAGGAGCTCCTCGCCCGGCTCGAGCGAACAGGCATGGTACGGCGAGGCAAGGGCAGCGTGTCGGCATGGCTCAAGACACACCGGCCTGTCAAGGTCCGAGGCAGCGTCCTCAAGGATCTGCTCGATGAGCGCCGGAGCGGATGGTGAGGTTCTGGGATAGTTCAGCTCTCGTGCCGGAACGCGAAGGCTTTCGAGTACTCGGCGTCGCCTGACGACGAGCTAGTTCAGGTTGCGGCCCAGCCCTCCGACAGCAGCTCTGCCTGCTCCAGCACCGTTTGTGTCGCCTTCTCCTGCTTGTCCGGCGGGGAGCCGTGCTTGCGAAGGATGCGCTTCACCAGCACGCGGAGCTGCGCGCGCACGTTTTCGCGGACGGTCGAGTCGATCGTGACGTTCGCGCGGCCCGTCGCGACCAGCTCGCGCGCGATCGTACGCAGGGCCTCGTCACCCAGCACCTTCACGGCGCTGTCGTTGGTCTTCAGCGCGTCGTAGAACGCGACCTCGTCGTCGGTGAGGCCGAGCGCCGCGCCGCGCTGCCTTGCCTGGCGCATGTCCTTGGCGAGCTGGATCAGCTCTTCGATGACCGTGGCCGTCTCGATGGCGCGGTTCTGATAGCGGCGCAGCGACTGCTCGAGCATCTCCGCGAAGGAGCGCGCCTGCACCATGTAGCGCTTCAAGCGCGTCTTGATCTCGCCCTTGAGAAGCTCCTGCAGCAGCTCCACCGCCAAATTCTTCTGCGGCATGCCGCGCACCTCGGCCAGGAACTCGTCGGACAGGATGGCGGACGCTCGTCGCGGGGTGTGGCGCGACGATGAGTGCGATGATCGACTGTGGGAAACCTACGGACCGGCCGGGTTATCTACGGTCTTCAGGCGGGATGGGTCGGCCCTGCCTCGGCTCTTTGTGGCAACACTCGGGACCGAGCTCGATCTCGATCCGGTTGCCATTGATTGCGATGATCTTGACGCCCTTGCTAGCGGGGTCGTTCGGGTCGGGCGGAAACCATTTCACCATGCTGGTTCCTCCTCGCGCAATTCTACCGCAGAACCTGAAGCGACACGCTGTGAAGAAAACGACCGTTCGCCCATAACGGGACATCGTAGAACCCCTCAGACGGCAACTGAAGATGCAGTTGCTGAACCGTGACCTCGACATCTTCAAGAGGATCGGACGCTTCGACGTCTGCGACCCACGCTCTCACCACTTCGAGGAGATCATCGCGGCGTACCACATCCAGAGTGAATGCGTAGAACCCCGCTACGTCGGTCATTCGCACGTAGATCGACACCGACGGAATGATGAGCGGGAGGGTCGCTGCCAAAGCCTCTTCGAGGAGATCGACCAAGGTGACACGTCCGGTTCGTGCATCTCTGATGATCCGATCGCATACGAGCATGGCGACTGCGCGCGGGTGACGTGCGGCTCCGCTGTCCACGGGAGGCGGCGGTTCGTCGGGCATGCCGAAACTCTGACCGCGGCACGCGATGGAGCTGACGCGCGATCAGGTCCTGGCCATGGCCAGTCCCGAATGACGGCGTGAGCGCCAGGCGCGAGCGCCCAAGGAGGCCACACCATGGCGAAGGTACTGCGATGCGGTGAGCTGTTTCCCGGCTGTTCGATCGAGGCGCGTGGCGAGACCGAGGACGAGATCCTCAAACAGGCGGCCGAGCACGCCAAGCGCGATCACGGCGTCAGCCAGATCGACGCCGCGACGCTCGCGAAGGTGAAGGCGGCGATCCGTCCCGATTGATGGCATGGGGGCCCCGAACGGCCCCCCATGCCCCCCCGACGCTCCTCGATTCTCAGGCCGGCGCCCACCTCGATAATCCGGCACGCTCCTACCCGCCCACGCGCGCCACCACCTTCCGCGCTCGCGTGAGGTGCGGCGCATCCACCATCTGGCCCTTGAACCTGAACGCGTAGACGCCCCGGCGCGCGTGCTCGCCGAAGAGCGCGATCAGCTCGCGCGCCTCTGCCACATCGTCCCTGGACGGCGTGAACACCTCGTTGATGACCGGGATCTGCGACGGATGGATCGAGATCTTCCCGACGAAGCCCATCGCCACGCCGTCGTCGCACTCGCGGCGGAGCCCATCGAGATCGGCAATGTCGGTGTACACGGTGTCGAGCGCCTCGACACCGGCCGCGGACGCGGCCACGCAGCACATGACCCGCGCGTAGCGCGGGATGTCGAGATACTTTCCGTGCGCATCACGTGTCCGTGGCAGACCCATCGCCGCGCCGAGATCCTCGATCCCCCACGAGATGGCGACGGTGCGCGGGCTGGCCGTTGCAACGTCGCGGATGTTCAGCAGCCCCTCGGGCGTCTCCGTCGCGATGAGCACCAGTCGCGTGGACCCGTGCGGAATCCCGTGGTGATGCTCGAGCCGATCCAGATGTTCCGCCACCTCGCGAATGTCGCCCGCGTGGCGCGGCTTCGGCACGACATAGCCGTCGGGACGTCCCCCGATCGTTTCGTCGAGATCGGCGACCCCAAGCCCCGTGGCGATCGGGTTCATGCGCACCCAGCGCTCGCGGCCCCCGAAGCCGGGCTCGGTGAGCCAGCGGCGTACGATCGAGCGCGTGTCGGCCTTTCGGTCGGGCGCCACCGCGTCTTCGAGGTCCAGGATCAGTCCATCGGCGGGCAGCGTCAGGGCCTTGGCGATCATCCGCTCGTTACCGCCCGGGACGAAATGAAGCGAGCGCCGCCGGTCATTCATGCCCCGGCCTGCTTGCGCATCATCGCGTTGCGCCGCGCGCGCATCACGACGTCGCCGTTCTGGTTCATCGCGCGGTGCTCGAAGGTCACGATCCCCCACTGCGGCCGGGACTTCGATTCCCGCTTGTCGACGACCTCGGTCTCCGCGTAGATCGTGTCGCCGTGAAACACCGGCTTCGGGAACTCGACCTTGTCGAAGCCGAGATTCCCGACGGTCGTCCCCAGCGTCGTCTCGCCGACGGACAGTCCGACCGCGATCCCGAGCGTCAGGATGCTGTTCACCAGCGGCTTGCCGAACTCGGCCTTGCCGGCCGCGTGGAAGTCGAGGTGCAGCGGCTGCGGATTCATGGTGAGACAGGTGAAGAAGACGTTGTCCGCCTCGGTCACGGTGCGACCCGGCTGGTGACGGAACGTCTGCCCGACCGCGAGCTCCTCGAAATATTTCCCGGCCATATGGCGCTCTCCTTCGTTGAGGAGCCCTAGCGTAACGTAGCCACTGCGCCCGAGGAAGAGCCCGCGGGCGGTGCTATCATCCCGAGAGCTCGGCGGAGATCGAGACGGACGACGGCTTTGCCGGCGGCCGGCGAGCGTGTGGGATCGAGGAGCGCCACGGCTTGGGCGGGGCGCTCCGAGCGTGTGGGGGTGGGGGGTCGAGGCGGGCGGCGGCTATGCCGGCGTCCGACGAGCGTGTGGGGGTCGAGACGGACGACGGCTTTGCCGGCGGCCGGCGAGCGTGTGGGGGTGTGGGGGCCATTTCGGGGCCCCCACATCGAAAAGGAGGCGCCTGTGGCAGATCAGTACGACATCGCGATCATCGGCAGCGGCATCGTAGGTCTCGCGACGGCCCGCGCCCTGCTGGAGCGCGAGCCCCGCCCCCACATCGTCATCCTCGAAAAAGAAGGACGGGTCGCGACGCATCAGACCGGACACAACAGCGGCGTGATCCACTCCGGGATTTACTACAAGCCCGGCTCGTACAAGGCGCGACTCTGCGTCGAAGGCAAGCAGTTGATGCTCGACTTCTGCGAGGCGCACGGCATCAAGGTCGTTCACTGCGGGAAGGTCATCGTCGCGACCGAGCCCGAAGAGCTGCCGCGGCTCCAGACGCTCTACGAGCGCGGGATCGCCAATGGCGTGAAGGTCGAAATGATCGAGCCCGCGCGGCTCAAGGAGCTCGAGCCTCACGCCGCCGGACTCAGAGCAATCCATTCGCCGACCACGGCCATCGTCGATTACTCAGAGGTGGCCGAGGCGATGGCGGCCGACCTGCGCACCGCGGGCGCGACCATCGAGACCGATGCGAAGGTGACGGCGATCGCCCGCCGGCCGCAAGGCATCGACATCTGGGCCACACGGCTGGCGATCGGAGCGCGCTGGCTCGTGAACTGCGGCGGGCTCTACTCGGACATGGTGGCCCGCATGGCGGGCGCGCAGTCCGACGTGAGAATCATCCCGTTCCGCGGCGAGTACTACATGATCCGCCACGACCGCCGGGACCTGGTGCGCACGCTGATCTATCCCGTGCCCGATCCCGAATTCCCGTTCCTCGGCGTGCACTTCACCAACACCGTGCACGGCGAGGTCGAAGCGGGGCCGAACGCGGTGCTCGCGTTCGCGCGCGAAGGCTACAAGTTCATCACAGTGAAGCCCGCCGAGCTGGCGAACACGCTGACCTACTCCGGCATGTGGCACATGGCGCGGAAGTACTGGAAGACCGGCAGCTACGAGATGTATCGCTCGCTCTCGAAGAAGGCGTTCGTCCGTGCGCTGCAGCGGCTCGTGCCGGACATCCGCCCCGAAGACGTCGCGCGCGGCGGCGCCGGCGTGCGCGCGCAGGCCGTCGCCCGCGACGGCTCACTCGTGGACGATTTCCGCATCGTGAGCGACGAGACCGCCATCCACGTGCTGAACGCCCCATCGCCGGGGGCGACAGCTTCCCTGGCGATCGGTCGCCACATCGCCGGGCTGGCCTCCGAGAAATTTGGGCTGAAGTAACGCGCTGCGCTGGCCGGCCACGCGCAAACAAGCGGTTGTGGCATGAGCCACCGGGAGAACTACCGGTGGCCTCATAGCCAAAAAACCCTCTGTTGACAGGGGTTTGCGCTCGTAGGTAAAATGCTTACCCAATGATTACCGTGCCAGCGCATCGGGTGAAGCAGTTCGGGGTGGAGTTCTACCAGGCCGGGCTCTCTGCCAAGGACATCGACCGGCTGGTGAAATTCGAAGTCCTGGGCTACACGGGCGGGCCACAAAACGAGCCTGCCAAGGGCAAGCGAGCGTCGCGCTCGCGTGTGAACTGGGACATGCTGGAGCGACGCATCGGCGAGAGTGAGATGGCCTACCAGCGCCCGGTCATCCGCAAGAAGATCGACGAGCTCGTCGCGTATTACCGCGAGTGCAAGGAGGCCGGCACGTTGCCGGCCATCCCCGGAGCGGTCATCATCACCTCGGAAAAGCGCTTCACGTTCACGCCGGTGTCGGGCCAGCACGATCTCGGCCTCTTACAAATCCCCGAAGAGCACGGCGTGCTGCGCGTCCTCGACGGTCAGCACCGGCTGCTGGCGCTTCATGGTCTCAGCCAGCAGGGCGAAAATCTTGGCATCGAGGTGCCCGCGGTGCTCTTCGACACGCTCGACGCGCGGCAGATCGTCGAGCTCTTCGTGACGATCAATGCCAAGCACACGCGGCTGAACCCGTCGCACATCATCAGTCTCGCGGGCCGGAAGCTCTACCCGGATCCGAACCAAGCCCTCGCGCACGACGTCATCCGGTCGCTCAATGAGGACGACACCTCGCCGCTCCACGGTGAGATCAAGATGCTCGGCACCGGCCGTGGCCGGGTGAGCCAGGCGCCGCTCGCCGAAGAGATCGTCGACTTCCTGGAGACCGTCGAGAAGGTCGGCGGCGGGGCGAAGATCCAGGAGGTCCGCCAAGGCGCCAAGCGCTTCTTCCTGAACTACGTGAAGGCGATCGCCAACACGTTCCCGTCGGCCTGGGCCGGACGGAAGTACTCGATCAAGACTGGTGCGGCCTTGCGCGCGTTCGTCCGCGTCGCGCCCGACATCATGGCGCGCGCCCGGGAGCTGAAGCGCGACGCCTTCGATCACAACGCGATCCGCGAAGCCATCAAGCCCTGGGGCGAGCGGCTCCGCGACCGCCGCTTCGAGACCGAAGGCGAGTGGAAGCTGAAGCTTGCCGGCGGCACGCGCGGCACCGTCGAGATCCTGACGCGCGAGCTGCGCGACGCGCTCAGATAACTCGGAGGGGGGCGTTGCTCCCCTTCCGACCGTCGTCGCACGCCACCTGGCGTGCTCCTCCGTGCCTCCCCCCAGAACGGATTGCGCCGGCGTAGCCGGCGCTCGAAGCGACTTATAATCCCTCGAGCCGTTTTCTCTGAGGAGTCGATCATCACCCTGTTCGTCGAATCTAGGAGTCGATCATGAAACGCATTGTCGTCGTCGTGACCGCAGTTCTTGCCGTTGTTGTCGTCGCCGTCGCCGCCGTCGGCGTGTTTGCGCAGAATGACGACATCCGAAAGCCGCTTGCGGCGCCCGTGAAGGCCCGGCTCGGCATGCTCAACGTTCCAGCGCTCTCGCCGCTGTGGCTACTCGCCGAGCACGCGGCGAAGTACAACATTCAGATCGAGAACGTGATGTTCCAGCGCTTCGCCGACGCGCGGACCGCACTGGCCTCGGGCGATCTCGACATCACGGCCTTCGGTCCTCAAGACATTTCGCTGGCGCTCGGCCAGGGCGTGAAATCGCTGGTCGGCATCGCGGGCGTCGGCTCCGGCAACGACTGTCTGATCGTTCGCAAGGGTGACGACGTCAAGGACTGGAAAGCGCTCCAGGGCAAGGCGATTGGCGTCGGGGCAGGCTCGATCTCGTGGTTGAAGTTCGCGGCCTCGGTGCAAGAGAACGGCCTCGAGTACGGCAAGCTGAGAATCATCAACATCATGGGGGGCGGCGGGAACTATCTGAAGTCACTCCAGGGCAAGGAGATCGACATGGCCGTCGTGTGGCAGCCCTTCTGCGCCCAGGGCATCGTCGACGGCTTCGCGCAGTACCCGACGATCGACCACAACCGCTCGAAGACTGTCGGTGGTCTGATCTCCGTGCTCGCCGTCAACCGCGGATTCATGGAGAAGAACCGCGACGCCGTGCAGCGGCTGGTCCTCGCGTATCTGGACGCGCTGAAGCTGGCCCAGGCCAATCCGCAGCGCTGGGCGAAGATCTACGCCGAGAAAGCGGGCCTGCCCGAGCCTGTCGCCGCCGAGTCCATCAGGATCACCAAGCTGGATGCCACGCTGCCGCTCGAGTCCATCAAGCGGATCTCGAAGTTCCTGTCGGACAACGGCGTCATCGCGCGCGACGTCTCCGGCGAGATCAGCCAGCACTACACGTACGATTTCCTCAGCAAGGCGACCGGCAAATCGCCGGCGGAGCTCGGCCTGAACCAATGAACGTGGGGGGCCCCGACCTGTGAGAGTGGGGGGCCCCGACATGGCTCCCCGCACCCCTCCACGCTCGGAGGGTCTCGGCAACGCCACGACCCCCTCGGCATTCCCGCGCTCGACCCCCGACCCCCGGACCATCTCGAAGCCCTCGCGGTTCTCGATCCCGTGGTTCCTGCTCCTGCCGCTCGCGCTGCTCGTCCTCTGGCACGTCGCCGTGGAAGCACGCTGGGTCACCGAAGGCATCGTTCCCGCGCCCCGCCAGGTCGTGGCGGCCTGGTACCGGTGGATCTTCGGCTCGCCGACGAAGAGCCTGTCGCCCTACTCCGGGACCTGGATCTCGAACGTGCTGTACTCGACGCGCCGGGTGTCGGAAGGGTTCACGCTCGCCGCGGTGATCGGCATTCCGATCGGTCTCGTCATCGGCTGGAACCGGTTCGTCTCGCGCCTCGTGGATCCGTCCATCCAGCTGCTGAGGCCCGTGCCGATCACCGCCTGGCTGCCGTTCTCGATCGCGGTGTTCGGCATTTATGACCGGAGCGCGCTCTTCCTCATCGGCCTCGGCGCGTTCTACCCGATCGTCGTCAACACGACGCACGGCGTCCGCGACACGAATCTGCTGCTGCTCCGCGCGGCGCGCATGCTGGGCGCCGGCGAGCTGGCGGTGCTCGCCAAGGTCGTGTTCCCGTCGGCATTGCCCTCGATCTTCACCGGGCTGCGTCTCGGGGTCGGCGTCGCGTGGACCGCGGTGATCGTGGCCGAGATGATCGCGGTGAAGTCCGGACTGGGGTACGTGCTCTGGGATGCGTACTACGTCGGCCGGATGGACATCTGTGTGGCGACGATGTTCTCGGTCGGGCTTCTCGGGTTCATCTCCGATCGGATCATCCTCGGCCTCTCCTGGCTCGTCCTCCGCTGGCGCACGCTCGAAGCCCATGCGTGAAACAACGGAGGCACGCCGCATCGCGAAGCAGCCTGTCCTCGGTGGTGCCGATCCTACGCTCCGCTTGATCGACGTCTGGAAACAGTTCGCCAAGCGCGGCGCGCGGGTTGAGGCGCTCCAGGCGATCGACTTGACCATCGAGACCAACGAGTTCGCCGCGATCCTCGGACCGTCGGGCTGCGGCAAATCCACGCTCTTGAACATGATCGCCGGCTTCGACCGGCCGACGCGTGGCCACGTGCTCTTCAACGGCGCGCCGGTTGCCGGGCCGAGCCCGCGGCGCGCCGTCGTGTTTCAGGAGCCGGCGCTCTTCCCGTGGTACACGGTTCTCGACAACGTCACCTTCGGCCCGAAGACGCTGCGCGTGCCCACCGCGGTGTACCGGCCAACGGTCGAGCGGTACCTCGAACAGGTCGGACTGAAGGGCTTCGAGTCGCACTATCCCTCCGAGCTGTCCGGCGGCATGAAGCAGCGAGTCGGGCTTGCTCGGGTCCTGGTCATGGAGCCGGAAGTCCTGCTCATGGACGAGCCGTTCGGCAGCCTCGATGCGCAGACGCGCTCGCTCATGCAGGAACTGCTGCTCTCGGTGTGGGAGCGGCAGCATCAGACCGTCCTCTTCATCACCCACGATGTCGAAGAGGCATTGCTCCTGGCGGACAGTGTCTCGGTGATGACGGCGCGCCCCGGACGCATCAAGAAGCGCCTGGCCGTGGAGCTCGCGCGGCCCCGTTCCCTCGAGACGACGACCTCCCCGGTGTTCAACGATCTCAAGCGGGAAGTGCTGGCGCTCATCCGCGAGGAGAGCCTGCGGGCGGCCGCCGAGGGAGCATAACGCGCAGACAGCTTGACCGGAGCAGCCCGTCGGTATAGAGAAGGAAGGGACTTTCGCACCTGCCTCGTGAGGCATCCGCCTCGGCACCCGATCACGAGGAGGACCTGATGATGACGAAGACCGCCATGCTGCCGTTGGTGACGTTGCTCTCGATGCTGCTCGCCGCCTCGGTGCCGGCGCAGCAGCTCTACAGCGACTCCGAGCGCTCGGTGCTGGCCCGCGTGCTGCCAAATACCAAGCTGTCGTTGCCGACAGCGCTGAAGACGAGCGAACGCATGGGCACTCCCCTCTCGGCGCGCATCGAGGTGCAGGACAACGACCTCGTCATCTCGGTCTACACGGCCAAGAACGACGATTTCTCCGAAGTGGTGTTCAGTGCCCGATCCGGTTCGATCCTCAAGGTTCAACCGGTTGATGGTCTGAAGCGTGCCGCCGCGAAGGGCGAGACCGCGTCGTTGATCGGCGCGACAGTGCCGCTCCACGAAGCCGTCCACCGGGCGGAAAGGGCCAATCCGGGCTATTGGGCGATCAGAGTGATTCCCGGAGTCGTCGAGAATCGTCCAGTGGCCATTGTCATGCTGACGAAGAACAACGCGTTCAGGACCGTCGCCGAAGACCTGTATTAATTAAGCTGGGGGCCTCGAAGGCCCCCAGACCCCCATACGCTCGTCGGTCGCCGGGACACCCGGCGCCCGCCTCGAACCCCCCATACGCTCGTCGGTCGCCGGGACACCCGGCGCCCGCCTCGATAATCCGACTCGGTTGCTCTTCCCAGAGCCGCTTGGGCGAAGTGGATTGCGTGTTCTGGGAAGAGCGCCCGCCGCGCTGGACGGATCACCCGCCGACGCCGAGGTAGGTCGCCGTGACCTGCGTATCGGCGCGCAGGGCAGCCGGCGTGCCCTCGAACACGATCGTGCCGTGATCGATGACGCAGACGCGGTCGGCAAGCTGGAGCGCCATCTCCGCGTTCTGCTCCACGAGCAGGATGCTGACCTGCTCGCGCTTGAGCTCGCGAATCGTCGCCATCACCACGTCCACGATCATCGGCGCGAGCCCTTGCGACGGCTCGTCGAGTAACAGCAGGTCGGGACCCGTGAGCATCGCTCGCGCGATCGCGAGCATCTGCTGCTCACCGCCCGAGAGGAAGCGTCCCTGGCGATCGAGCACGTCGCGAAGCTTCGGGAAGCGGGTGAAGACGGCGTCCATCTGCCATCGCGAGCGCGGGCGGCGCGCGATGTCCAGATTCTCCTTCGCCGTGAGATACGAGAAGATGCCGCGCGTCTCCGGCACGAGCGCGATCCCGAGTCGCGCGATGCGGTCGGCCGGACGCCCGGTGATGTCGACGCCCTTGTACAGAATCTGGCCGCGGCGCGGCGGCGTCAGCCCGGTGATCGCTCGCAGCGTCGTCGTTTTCCCGGCGCCGTTCCGTCCTAGCAGCGCGACGACTTCGCCGTCGCCGACGCTGAGCGACAGCCCGTGCAGGACGTGGGCGAGGTCGTAGTACGTGTCGATCTCGCGGACTTCCAGGATCATCCGGCCGCGATGCCTCCGAGATAGGCGCGGCGGACGTCGGGGTTGCGCTGGATCTCGGCCGGCGTGCCCTGGGCGATGAGGCTGCCGAAATGCATGACCGAGATCACGTCGGAGATCGACATGATGATGTCCATCTTGTGCTCGATCAGGACGATCGTGTATCGGCCCTTGAGTCCGCGCACGAGCGTGACCATCTTTCGGGTCTCGTCCGGCGACAGGCCCGCGGCCGGTTCGTCGAGCAGCAGCAGCCGGGGTGCCGCCGCGAGCGCGATCGCCAGTTCGAGCTGTCGCTGCTCGCCGTGCGAGATCTCTCGCGCGCGCTGCTGCGCCTTGTCGCGCAGGCCCACCTCACCGAGCGCCGCGAGCGCGCGGTCCGTCAGGTCGGGATAGCGATCGGCGCGTCGCCACACGAGACCGCGCCACGAGCCGCGGGCGAACGCGGCCACCCACACGTTGTCGAGGATGGAGAGCGCGCCGAAGACGTTCGTCCGCTGGAACGACCGAGCCACGCCGAGATGCGCGATCCGCTGGGGTGGCGTGCCGGTGACGTCACGCCCGTCGAAGACGATGCGGCCGGACGTCGGCGCAAGCTGGCCGGTCAAGAGATTGAACAGCGTCGTCTTCCCGGCCCCGTTGGGACCGATCACGGAATGGAGCGTCCCGGGCTCGACGGCGAGGCTCACGCCGCTCACGGCGGTGAGCGCGCCGAACGCCTTGGTCAGATCCCGAGTTTCAAGCAGGGCCATGACTGATGCCCTTCGCTCGCCGCATCGAGGCCAGGCGCGACCAGGCCTCCACGACCCCGCCGCGGAAGAACAGCACCACGATCACGAACGCCACGCCGAGAAGCAGCGGCCACCGCTGCCACATCACGCTGACCGACTCCGACAGCCAGATGAAGACGAACGCGCCGATGACCGGTCCGTAGAGCGACCCGCTGCCTCCGATCAACGTCGCGAAGACGACATTGCCCGAGAACACGAAGCCGATGGACTCGAGGGGCACGATCCCGAACAGCATGGCGTACAGCACGCCGGCCAGACCGGAGAAGGCGCCGCTGATGATGAACGCCAGCAGCTTGAACCGGCGGGCGTCGTAGCCGATCGCTTCGGCACGCAGCACGTTCTCCCGAATCGCCTGGAGGATCGTGCCGAGCGGGGAGTCGACGAGGCGCTTCATCACCGCGAGGGAGATCAGAAACAGCGCGGCGACGAAGACGTAGTACGCGAATGGCCGGTGGAGCGCCAGACCGAGGAACGGCGGCCGCGGCACGCCCGGCATCCCGTCCTCGCCGCCGGTGACCGACGTCCACTGGTACGCGGTGAAGTAGAACATCTGGTTCAGCGCGAAGGTGAGCATGATGAAGTAGAGCTCGGACCGCTGGACGCAAAGATAGCCGACCGCCGCGGCGGAGATGGCGCCGACGACCACGCCGACCACGAGCACGAGCACCACGTTGATGCCGTAGTGCTTGAGCAGATACCCGCCGACGTACGCGGCCGAGCCGAAGAAGGTCGCTTGACCGAACGACAGCAGTCCTGTGTAGCCGAGGAGCAGGTTCAGCCCGAGACCGAAGATCGCGAAGATCCAGATCTCGGTGGCAATCGCATGACGGACGACGAGCGGCAGCAGCACGACGGCCGCGAGCACCGCGAGCCACCGGCTCATCGGATCCCGAAAAGTCCCTGGGGGCGGACGAGCAGGACCGCCGCCATCACGGCGAAGATGACCGCGACGGAGGCCTCGGGCCACACCAGCGCGACCAGACTCTGCGTCACGCCGATGATCAGGCCGGCCACGATGGCGCCGGGGAGATTCCCGAGCCCGCCGAGCGCGACCACCACGAACGCGATGCCGAGCATGTCGACGCCCATCAATGGATTCAGCCCGCGGATCGGCGCCGTCAGCGCGCCCGAGATGCCGGCGAGATAGGCGCCGAACGCGAACGTCGCCGTGAAGAGCCGGTGAACGTCGATCCCGAGCAGCGCCACCATCTCCTTGTCCTCGATGCCGGCGCGCATGATCGCGCCGTAACGTGTCTTCTCGATGAAAAGCCAGGCCGCGAGAACGAGCAGAGCGGCCATCAGCATCACGAACAGCCGGTACTTCGGGTAGAAGGTGATCCCGAGATCGACGCCGCCGCGCAGGATCGGCGGAGGCAGCTGGCTCATGCCGATCGGGCCCCACACGATGATGATCCCTTCCGTGATGATCAGCGAGAGGCCGAACGTGAGCAGGAGCTGATAGTCGTGGCCGGCACGATAGAGGCGGCGGACCCCGGCGTATTCGATGAGCACGCCGAGGAGCGCCACGCCCAGCGGCGCGAGCACGAGCGCCAGCCAGAAGTTTCCCACCACCTTGAGCACCGAGAAGACCAGATACGCGCCCAGAGCGAAGAGCGCGCCGTGGGCGAAGTTCGGAATGTTGAGGATGCCGGTGATGATCGACAGCCCGATGCCCATCAGGGCGTAGAGCATCCCGGTCACGATGCCGTTGAGGATCTGCCCGGCGAGCAGGCTGGGGTTCACGCGGAGGGCAACGTGTGAGACGCGGGGTTAGCGGCCAGCGCAGCCCGTCCGGCAGAGCGGGGTGCTAGCCCGGATCATTCATGAACGCTCACTGTCATCGAGCGCGTGGCGTCGCGGGCCGGCCGGGTCGGTGAGGGGCCTCTGACCACGAGGCCCTTTGACCGATGACCCGCGAGCCGTTCCCACTCTCAGCCTGCTTGCCCTCAATCGCACGCTCCGGGAACGGGCCCGCCGGCCCCTCACCGAC
>JBGPTW010000083.1:0-26457 GCA_041490825.1 Methylomirabilia bacterium
CGTGGACCTACTACCCGCTAGACGGGCTATTGGGAGCGAGTTTATCGCATCCCGTGTTGTCCACTCGACCGGAGCCGTTCTTCTCTCCACGGGCAATGTGTTCAATTACATCTCGTCGGTCTGAGGCGGAGCCTCGCTAGTACTTGTTGGCGATCGGTAGCTCGTCGGCCGGGAAGAGCGTGATGATCCTGGCGCCCTCGGGCGCGACGATCACTTCTTCCTCGATGCGCGCGGCCGACACACCGTCCGTGGCCGGACAGTACGTCTCGACCGCGAACATCATGCCGGCCTGGAGCTCCATCGGGTCGTCGAACGAATTCAACCGGCTGATGATCGGTCGCTCGTGCAGGCCGAGCCCGATGCCGTGGCAGAAGTTCAGCCCGAAGGCCGCCATCTCGCTGTCGAACCCGATCTCCTGCGCCTTGGGGAACGCGCGCGCGATCTTGTCGGTCGTCACGCCCGGCTTGATGAGCGCGATCGCCTCGTCCATCCACTCGCGCGCCTTCTTGTAGGCGGCGACCTGTGCGCGGGTGGCGCGCCCGACGTTGAACGTGCGGTAGTAGCAGGTCCGGTAGCCGGTGAACGACATGATGATGTCGAAGAAGGCCTGGTCGCCGGGCCGGATGATGCGGTCGGTGAAGTTGTGCGGGTGCGGGCTGCAGCGCTCGCCGGAGATCGAGTTGATTGCCTCGACGCAGTCCGATCCCATCTCGTAGAGGCGCTTGGTGGCGAGCGCCACGATCTCGTTCTCGCGCACGCCCGGCTTCAGCGCCTCGTAGATGTCCTGGTAGACGCCGTCCACCATCGCCGCCGCCATGTTGAGCAGCGTCAGCTCGTCCTGGCTCTTGATCATGCGCGCCTCGAGCATGACTTGCTGGCCGTCGCGCACGTCGATGCCGGCGTCCTGGAGCGCGAACAGGAAGGGCGGCTCGACCAGGTCGATGCCGAGCGGCATGTTGCCGGCGCCCTCGGCGCGAAGGATGCGCTTGATCTCCTGCGCGGCCTGCTTGAAGAGTCCCGCCTTCGGTGACACCGCGCCGCGCATGCCGACCATGCCGGCGAGCGACTGCCGCTCGGGAATCCAGGGGGCGTACAGCTTGTGGTGCCGCGCCGCCGAGCCGAAGTCCCACACCCACGGCTCGCCGTTGCCGGTCAGAAGCGACCAGCGCGTGAGCTTGTCGCGCGCCCACTCGCCGATGACGGTGCTCGAGATGTAGCGGATGTTGTACTGATCGAAGACGAGCAACGCGCCGAGGCCCGAGGGGGCGAGCGCCTGGCGCACGCGCGCGAGGCGATAGGCGTTGAGCCGTCGAAAGTCGACGCGCTCCTCGAAGTCGACTTGCATGTGGCCCGGAGCCTGGAGCGGCCGGTCCCAGCGATGGCGCGGATCGAGCGACTCGGCAGTGACGTTCTTGCCGGCAGGCGGGCTGGGCTTGCGGGCCATCGGGCTCCTCCTCGGTTGACGCGTCGGCGACGGCGCGATGTCGGGGCTACTCTACCGCACCCCGCGGCCTTCCGCGCCCGGCGTGGCCCACACCCGCGCGTAGTGCGCTTTCAGCTGCGCGGCCGCCGAGCGCACGTCTATGTTCAGAGTCATTCAGGGCTATTTGAGATGGTCGCCGCGGTAGTATCGAGCGATATGGCCGATGTCGGTCGCGAGTACCTCGAGCCTGGCACGTTCATCGACAGCGAAGCCGAGAACATTGTCGAATTCGCGCGACGGGTCGTGGCCGACGAGACCGACGAGCTCGTCCAGGCCGTGCGGCTCTACTACGCCGTCCGCGACGGGATCGTCTACACGCCGTACTGCGACTTCCGATCGTCCGAGACGTTTCGCGCGAGCGCCGTCCTGGCGAAGGGATCCGGGTTCTGCGTCGGCAAGGCGGCGGTGCTCGCGGCGGCGGCTCGCGCGGTCGGCATTCCTGCCCGCGTCGGATTTGCCGACGTACGCAATCACCTCTGCACGCCCCGGCTCCGCGCGCTGATGGGCAGTGACGTCTTCTACTACCACGGCTACACGGAGCTCTTCCTCGAGGGCCGATGGGTGAAGGCGACGCCGGCGTTCGATCGCGCGCTGTGCGAACGGTTCGCGGTGCGTCCACTGGAATTCGACGGGCGGAGCGACTCGCTCTTTCACCCGTACGATCAGACGGGGCGCCGTCACATGGAGTACCTGCGCGATCGGGGCCCGCACGCCGACGTCCCCGCCGAGGAGATCATGGCGACCTTCGAGCGCGCGTATCCCGGTTTGGCGAGTGGCGCGGCGGAGGCCCCGGCCACCCAGTTCCGGAAGGAAGCAGACCATCCGGAACACCTTTCCTGACGCCTGCCGCTTGACACGGCCGGTGCGGCTGTCTAGCCTCGCGTCATCGTTCGACCCGCCGGCAGCCCTGCGTCGAGGGAGGAGCGTACGATGGCCTATCAATCGATCCAGATCGAGAAGCTCACGCCGCACATCGGCGGCGAGATCCACGGCATCGATCTCTCGCAGCCGCTCGACGAGCGGACGTTCAAGGAGATCCACGACGCGCTCATCGAGCACCAGGTGATCTTCTTCCGCGACCAGATCCTGACGCCCGAGCAGCACAAGGCGTTCGGCCGGCTGTTCGGCGAGCTGCACGTCCATCCGGCGGCCCCGTCACTGCTCGAGGGCCATCCCGAGATCCTCGTGATCCACGCCGACGAGACATCGAAGCACGTGGCCGGCGAGGAGTGGCACTCCGACGTGTCCTGCGATCCCGAGCCCCCGCTGGGGAGCATCCTGTACATGCACGAATTGCCGCCCGTCGGCGGCGACACGCTGTTTGCCAGCATGTACGTGGCCTACGACGCGCTGTCCGACCCCATGAAGCGCTTGCTGGAGGGTTTCACCGCGCTGCACCAGGGCGAGCACGTCTATCGCGGCCGCTACGGCGTCAACGACGAGGGCAAGACCTTCCCGAAGGCCGAGCACCCGGTGATCCGCACGCATCCCGTGTCGGGCCGCAAGGCGCTGTTCGTGAACCGTGGCTTCACCACGCGGATCGTTCAGCTCAAGCGGCCCGAAAGCGACGCGCTCTTGCAGTTCCTCTACCGTCACGTCGAGACGCCGGAGTTCCACTGCCGGTTCCGCTGGCATCGGCACTCCATCGCGTTCTGGGACAACCGTTGCGTCCAGCACCATGCGATGTGGGACTACTACCCGCAACGGCGCCACGGGCATCGCGTCACGATCAAGGGTGACAAGCCCTTCTCCAGGGGCTGAGCGCCGATGGATTTCGAGTACTCGCCCGAGCACGAGGCGTTTCGCAAAGAATTTCGCGGCTGGCTGGCCGCGAATCTGCCGCCCGACCTGTGTCTGGACGACGCGTCCGACGACCGCGTCGCCTCGGATCGCGAGACGTTCGAGCGCCGCCGCGTCTGGCAGAAGACGATGCACGCCGCCGGCTGGGTCGGCATCACGTGGCCCCGGGAATACGGCGGGCGCGGCGGCGGTCTCATCGAGCGCGTCATCTGGGAGGACGAATACACGGCGGCGCGCGCGCCGGTGTTGCCCGGCAACATGGCGCTCAATCTCGTCGGCCCGACCATCATCCACTGGGGCACCGACGAGCAAAAACGAGCGCACTTGCCGGCGATCCTGAACGCCGACGAGATCTGGTGTCAGGGGTTCTCGGAGCCCAACGCCGGCTCCGATCTCGCCAATCTGCAGACGCGCGCCGTCGATCGCGGCGATCAGTTCGTGGTCAACGGCCAGAAGGTGTGGACGTCGGGCGCGCACTTCGCGCACTGGATCATCCTGCTCGCGCGCACCGATCCCGCGGCACCCAAGCACAACGGCATCAGCGCGTTCCTCGTGGACATGAAGAATCCAGGCATCACCGTGCGTCCGCTCGTCCTGATCACCGGCCATCGGCACTTCAACGAAGTCTTCTTCGAGGACGTCGTCGTGCCGAAGGCGAACCTGCTCGGACCGCTGAATCAGGGGTGGAAGGTCTCGACGACCACGCTCATGTACGAGCGCCACTCCGCCGGCGGCCGCAGTCACACGGCGCAGATCTCACGTCTGATCGTGCTCGCGAAGCGCGTGGACCGCAATGGGCGGCCCGCGTGGGACGATCCGGTCATCCGGCAGCGCCTGGTGCAGCTCGCGATCGATTCCGAAGCGCTGAAGTACACGCGGCTCCGAAGCCTGACACGCCAGCTTCGCGGCGAGCCTCCGGGGCCAGAGGGATCCGTCCTGAAGCTCAGCGGCTCGGAGCTCGGTGTCCGCATCGGCGACGTCGCGGGCGAGCTGCTCGGCATCCACGCGATGGTGAACGCAAAATCCGCGATGGTGCCCGACGCGCCGCGCTGGTTCAATCGGATCCTCGCGGCCCGGCAGTACACGATCTCCGCCGGGACCAGCGAAATCCAGCGCAACATCATCGGCGAACGCGTGCTCGGATTGCCCAAGGGTTGAGTCATCACGTCTCGACGTGCTCCGGACGCACGCCGATGCCGACGAGCCGCGCGGGAATCCGGCGGAAAAGTGGAACGGCGGCGATGAGCCGGAGAAGGAGTGGCGGCTGCAGCGGACCGGTGCTGCTGAGCACCGTCCGGATGACTGGTGCGGCAGCTTCAGAAAGTCGTCGAGCAGCCCGAGCTCGTGCATCACTTCAAGCGTCGAGGGGTGAATGGTGTCGCCACGGAAGTCGCGCAAGAAGTCCGCGTGCTTCTCGAGGACGAGGACGTCGACGCCGGCGCGCACGAGCAGGAGTCCGAGCATCATGCCGGCGGGGCCACCGCCAGCGATACAGCAGCGGACAGAGGTCTCCTCAGCGGCCATGACTATGTGCGGGCTCCAGCGCGAATTCGTGATCGTGAGGCCGATCCTCCGCCTCTGCCTTCCACTCCGCGTCGTGGGCGAAACCCAATTGGGGGTGACGAGCGAGACGGATGGGCCATGAGGCTTCGAATCACATCGAAGACCACCCTGAAACGCGCGTCGTACTTCTTCTCGAGTGCTTCGAGCTTCTGGGCCATCTCGGCATTGGAGGCCACTATCCGACGGATTCGGACGAACGCCCGCATGATGCCAATGTTGACCTGAACGGCCCGTTCGCTGCGCAGAACACTGGACAGCATCGCGACGCCATGTTCCGTGAAGACGTAGGGCGCGTAGCGGCGTCCACCGCGTCTCTCCTCAACATTTGAGATCACAAACTGTGATCTCAAATCTGTCCACTCTCGCGCCGTCAACTGAAACATGAAATCGCCAGGAAACCGACGGCGGTTCCGCTGAACAGCTTGCAACAGGATTCTCGTCGGGACGCCGTAGAGCGCCGCCAGATGCGTGTCACACATGACCTTCTCGCCGCGGACGAGGAGGATGGTTCGCTCGATCTGCTGAGAATGCGTGAGGGGTGTCGCTCGCGGCATGGCAGATTGATCCTACCGGCTCGACCCACCACGCGGCGACGTCCAATATTCGATACATGAGATCGCGGAGACGGCGGTGGCACTGAAGCAAGCGGCGTGTTTGAGATCACAATTCGTGATCTCAAACAACGGGTGAAAAGGGGACGGTTGTCTACCGGCCGAGCTGACCGCGCAGGAAGCCTCCGACCGCTGCGTTGTACGGCTCCGGCAGGATTTGCGGGACGAAATGGCCGCCGGCGTCAAGCACCACGAGCTTGGCGCCGGCGATGCGCGAGGCCAGCTCGTCGGAGTAGAAGCGCGGCGTGATCATGTCGTCCTGCGCAACGATCACCAGCGCCGGCGTCCTGATCTCGCCGAGTCGCGCGCGGCGATCGAAGGCCACGATCGCGTCGATGCGGCTCGCCATCACTTCCACGGGCGGCGCTGCCGCGGCGGCCTGGCCATGCTGTTCGGCCAGCAGCGCATCGTTGTCGCGCACCCACCACGGCGGCGCCAGCGCGAGCGCGGAGGCGCGAAGATAGCTTTCGACGCCGAGCGTGACGAGCACCTCGCGTCGCGATTCGAACAGGCGCCTGAAATACGCGTCGGGTCCCGGCCACGTGGCGCTCAGCACGAGACTCTGAAGCCGGCCCGGATGGTCCTGCGCGATGACCTGACCGATCGCGCCGCCGGTCGAGTGTCCGACGAAATGCGCGGACGCGATACCGAGCGCGTCCATGAGGCGGAGCACGTCGGCGGCCATCTGATCGACCGAGTACGTGAAGCGTGACCACGTGCTCTGCCCGGTGCCGCGATGGTCGTGGACGATCACGCGGAAGTCGCGCGCGAAGTCCGGCACCTGCTTCGCCCAGAACAATCCCTGACCGCTGAGGCCGGGAACCAGCAGCAGCGGAGGCCCGCTGCCCGCTTCTTCGTAATAGATCTCCGCGTCGCCGATGTTCGCCCTGGGCACGTGCCATATAATGCCACGCCATGAAAGCCAGCGAGATCCTCGACGACGCCCGGACCGTTCTCGACGACACGATTGCCCTCCGCCGCGCGATCCACCGCCACCCTGAGCTTGGCCTCACGTTGCCCCGAACGCAGGCCGCGGTGCTCGCCGCGCTCGACGGACTCCCGCTCGACATCAAGACGGGGCAGCGCACGACGTCGGTCGTGGCGCGGCTCGAGGGGGCGCGTCCGGGGCCGACCATTCTGCTGCGTGGCGACATGGACGCGCTTCCGATGCCGGAGGACACCGGGCTGCCGTTCGCCTCGGAAGTGCCCAACACGATGCACGCGTGTGGTCACGATTCGCACGTGGCGATGCTGGTGGGCGCCGCGCGACTTCTGGCTCGACGCCGGGACACGATTGCCGGCTCCGTGGTGTTCATGTTCCAGCCCGGGGAAGAGGGCTACCACGGCGCGCGCGTGATGATCGAGGAAGGGCTGCTCGACGGCCCGAATGCGCCAAGCGGCGCGTTCGCGCTCCACGTGACGTCGCGCGACTCGGCCGGCGTGCTTGCCGCGCGCCCGGGGCCGGCCATGGCATCGGCCGACACGCTGTCGATCGTGATACGCGGCAAGGGCGGGCACGCCTCGGCGCCGCACGATTGCCTGGATCCGATTCCGATCGCTTGCGAGATCGTCCAGGCGTTTCAGACGCTCGTCACACGTCGCGTGAACGTCTTCGATCCCGCCGTCGTGACCGTCGCCAAGATCGAGGCCGGTACCACGCGCAACGTGATTCCCGAGACGGCCAGCCTGCTCGGCACGATCCGCACGGTGTCCGAGACGACGCGCGAGAAAGTGCTGGACGGCGTCCGCCGCATTGCGGAGGGCATCGCGGCCGTTCACGGCGCCGAGGCCACGGTCGAGCTGATCCGCGGCTACCCGGTCACCGTGAACGACGAGACGTTCGCGGGCTTCGTGCTCGACACGGCGCGCGAACTGCTTGGCCCGGAGCGGGTCCGTGCGATGAGCCATCCGATCATGGGCGCGGAGGACTTCTCGTACGTGCTCCAGCGCGTGCCAGGCGCGATGGCCAATCTTGGCACGCGGCCGGACAGCGGCCCCGCGTATCCGAACCACTCGAATCGGATGATGCTGAACGAGTCGGCGCTGGCGACCGGCATCGCGATGCACGTCGCCGTCGCGCTGAACTTCTTCGAGCGGGGAGGCAAGATCGCATGAAACCGGGCGCGTCGCGGCGATGAAGACGTCATGATCTCCCGGGTGCGACCGCTATCGCTTCGCGTGACGCCGATCGCGCTGCTGATGGCGGTCGCGACGCTGCTCGGATTGCCACTGGACGCCGGCGCTCAGGGTCTCGGTGATCTGTTCCGCAAGGTGAATCCGTCGGTCGTGGTCATCCGGACCAAGGGGCGCGACGTCTCCGAGAGTGGTCAGGTGCGCTTCGGGGAGGGCGGCTCTGGCGTGCTGATCTCGGCCGACGGCAAGGTGATGACGGCGGCGCACGTGGTCCATGCGATGGACGAGATCACCGTCGAGGTGGTGGGCGGCACCACGGTGCCCGCGTGCGTGATTTCCTCGGAGCCGGCGGCCGATCTCTCGCGGATCAAGCTCGATCGCGTCCCCCCGGGCGCGGTCGTGGCGCCGATGGCCAACTCCGATGCCGTGCGGGTCGGCGATCAGGTCATCGTCGTGGGGGCGCCGTACGGTCTGAGCTACTCGATGAGCGTGGGCTGGATCAGCGCGCGCTGGCCGCCGAACACGGTCTACAAGGCGATGCCGCTCGCCGAGTTCTTCCAGACCGGCGCCGTCATCAACAGCGGCAACTCCGGCGGACCGATATTCAACATGGCCGGCACGGTCATCGGGGTCGTCAGCCACAACATCTCCAAGTCGGGCGGCAGCGAGGGACTCGGCTTCGTCGTGGCGATCAACACGGCGAAGAAGCTCTTGCTCGAGGAACGGTCGTTCTGAAGCGGGCTCGAGGGACGGCTCCTCGGCAACGACCTCGCCGACGTGTTGAACCTTCCGCCGCGGATGCTCGGCTATCTCGTCAAGACGGTGGCGTCCGGCTCGCCTGCCGAGCTGCTCGGCCTCCGCGGCGGGAACAAGGTCGCCGTCATCGATGGCGAGGAAATCGTCGTGGGCGGCGACATCATCCTCAAGGTCCAGGGCATTGCCGTCAGCGATCTCTCGAGTTACGAGAAGATCCGTGCGGCGATGACCCAGATCCCGGTCGCCTTCACGAAAATGACCGGGGTGGATTTCAGCGCTCGCCGGAAGTACCGTCACAATTAGAGGTGACGTGAAGATGGACACCCAGCAGATCGTTGAGGCCTTCCGACGACTTCCAGTCATCGCGATTCCTCCATCTGGCAGGATCGCGAAGCGAGGCGTGAAGGCGAACAACAGGCTTGAGCGGCCCGGCGCGGCTCCGGCCGCTCAGCCTGCGCGTTAGGCGCCAAGAGAGGCAAAGCCCTTTCGATCCTACGCGGATGTCCAGACGGTCCTCCGACCCAGCCGTTTGCCCCTTTCCCTCCGAGACTACCGATCTGGGAATGAGACTGACGAGGGTGCGCATGATGCCGCTGTCATCCTCTCGTAGCCCCGATGGTGTGCGATCATCAAGAGCAGACTGCTGCCAACCCCCAAAGATGCCCATCTATTGACGGTGGTCGACTTGGACACCAACTGTTCAGAATGATCAAAGGAATCATCATTTGACCGGTCAGCGCACCTCCAGTCCGGCCTCCACGGGAGGAGCGGGTCCGTTCTTCGAGCAGCACGTCGCGGCCTACTGGCTCGCTCAGCTGCTCGTGCGCTCCATTCCACCGGTCCTGATCGACACCGTGGTAGCTGAGGTTCACTTCCAGACAGAGCACCTCGGGTGGCACACCGACGACTTCCTGATTGTCTGTGAACGTCCCGGCCCAGGGACCCAGAAGCTCGCCGGCCAAGTCAAGCGCAGCTTCACGGTGAGCGCTGCGGACGAGGATTGCAGACACGCCATCCAGGACTTCTGGAAGGACTTCAAGGGCAGCGACCGGTTCTCTCCTGCGGACGATCGCCTCGTTCTCGTCACGCTACGCGGCACCAATACGCTCCTCGAGCACTTCGTGGGCCTTCTGGACTGCGCCCGCGCGGCGCGTGACGGCGTGGAGTTCGACGGCCGCCTGGCGACGAAAGGCTTTCTCTCTGAGAAGGCGGTCCAGTATTGCGACGGACTGCGGAAAATCATCGGCGACCTTGAGGGGAAACCCATCACCGCAGCCGACATCTGGCCGTTTCTGCGGGTGCTCCATGTGTTGCCCCTGGACCTTCATACCTCGACACGCCAGACCGAAGTGCACATCAAGAGCCTCCTGGCCCACACGGTAACCGAGGGTGATGCCGTTGGCGCGGCGGGCGCCTCCTGGAACGCCCTGCTCGCCCTGGCGAGCACCGCCGTTTCGGAGGCGCGCAGTCTGCGACGTGCTGAGCTGCCGGGGGAGCTGCAGCAGCGCCACGCGCCGGTCGGCACGAACGAGGAGCGCGTCCTGCGTGCTCTCAAGGATCACATCGGCCTGATCCTTCGCGGAATCCGCTCAACCATCGGCCAGGACTTTCACCTGCAACGCGCCGCTCTCGTGCAGAACGTGCTCGGCGAACTGGAGACCGCTCAGGTGGTGCTCGTGTCGGGACCCGCAGGCAGTGGGAAGTCCGCCATCGGGAAGGACGCTGTCTCGCTCCTCTCGCAGGACCACTTCGCGTTCGGTTTCCGTGCTGAGGAATTCGCGCAGCCGCATTTCGACGCGACGCTGCACGCTGGACAGATTCCGGCGAGCGGGACCACGCTGGGTGCAATCGTCGCGGCGCAGGGCCGAAAGGTCGTCTTGGTCGAAAGCGTCGAGCGCCTGCTCGAGAAGACCACGCGCGACGCGTTCAGTGACCTCATTACACTGGCCGCGGCTGACGGCGGCATGCGCATCGTCCTTACGTGCCGTGACTACTCGATCGATCAGGTGCGCGCGAGCTTCCTGCAGCCTTCGGGAATCAAGCATGCCGTTGTCAGCGTGCCCCCACTCGAAGATGGAGAGCTGACGGAGGTCGAAGCAGCCCTTCCGGCGCTCGCGTACCCATTGAAGAATCCGGCGTTGCGCAACATGCTGCGCAACCCCTACTTCCTCGACAAGGCGCTCGAGATCTCGTGGTCGGCGGAGCGGCCGGTTCCGGAGAGCGAGCGCGAATTCCGGGCACTCTTCTGGCGTGAAATCGTGCGTGCCGACCACCGCGTTCCCGCAGGCGTGGCTCGGCGACGCGAAGAGGTCTTTCAGGAAATCGCGGTTCGCCGCGCGCGGGCGCTTTCCGCCTCCGTCGTCTGCAATGACCTGGACCCGGTGGTGATAGCCGCCCTCCGGCAGGACTCCCTCATTAGCTCGCCGGATGAGAAGTCGTTACTTGTGGCGACGGCGCACGACGTGCTGGAAGACTGGGCCATCCTGCAATGGTTGGGGGAGCAGCACCTCACCGACGAGGGATCGTTCAAAGACTTGTCCGCCGCAATCGGCGCCCACCCTGCCGTCCGGCGGTCCTACCGAAAATGGGTCGCCGAGCTTGTCGAGCGTGACCCCGCCGCCGCGGACCGACTGTTCAGGGCGGCGGTCGCCGAGTCCGAAATCAGCGCGCAGTTCCGGGACGACACCCTCGTGTCCCTTCTCAAGGCGCGGTTGTCGCCAGAGTTTCTCCTGCAGCATGAAGCCCAGCTCCTTGCGAACGACAGGGGCCTCCTCAAGCGGGTGATTCACTTGCTTCGGGTCGCCTGCGTGACGACGCCTGTCTGGCTGGCAGGCGCGGCAGGCCACGGATCGACATTCAATGTACCGGACGGACCTGCATGGGCGACGGTCCTGAGGCTGGTACATCGCAACATTGACAATTTCACGCCACAGGAGCGTCCGCTTCTTCTCGGGCTGATCGAGGACGCCGTCCGCGACGTGAGTTGGTGGGCGCCGGAACTGGACGGTGCGGAATTCGTGGCCGGTATCGGCTATTGGCTCCTGGCGGGCTTCGACAACTACAGCTCGGAAGAGCCGCGCCCGCGCGTTCTAAAGGTGATCGCGAGGATTCCCAAGGCAGATGCGGCTCGCTTCGAGGCCGTTCTGCGGGGCACCGTACAGGAGGGCCAGCGGCGGGACCGCATCGCGGACGATTTCCGCGAGATCATCTTCTCAGGGCTGGACGGCATGCCGGCGGCACGGGACCTGCCGGACCTCGTTGTTTCAGTCGCGGCCGACCACCTTCTCGCCTCCGAAGAAGACCTTCGGAGGGATCGCCACTCCCCAAGCTCGCTCGACCTTGAGACGCATTTCGGGGTCAGGAAGGGCCTGCGGCATGATTTCTTTCCAGCGAGTGCCCATCGCGGACCGTGGATTCCTCTCCTGCGGTATCACCCGCGCCAAGCGCTCGACTTCTTCATTAGAGTCTTCAACCACAGCGCCGACTGGTACGTCCATCCCCGCGTGCACGATCCGCTTGAGCCCGCATGGGAGATTGCGCTGACCTTTGCCGATGGAACCACCCGGAAGCAGTGGGCCAATCCGCGGCTCTGGAACCTGTACCGAGGCACATCGGTCGGTCCCTACGTTCTCCAGTCTCTGCTGATGGCGCTCGAGACCTGGCTGCTCGATTTCGCCAGCAACTACTCGCAGCAGCTGGACGCGATTTTGGTGGACATCCTGCGTCGGACCGAGTCCGCCCCGCTGGCTGCGGTCGTCGCCAGCGTCGCGACTGCATACCCGCATATGTCCGGCGAAGCGCTTCTGGTTCTTCTCAGCGCGCCCGACTACATCGCATTTGATCGCGGCCGGATGGCGGGGGAACGGCAAGCCTCGGCAATGTCGGGAATCTTCCCGGAACTCCGTGTGGACAACAAGGTTTACGAGGAGGAGCGCAAGGAGGCGGACCGCCTCCAGCATCGCGGCCACGATCTGGAAAGCGCGATTGCCAATCTCCAGTTGGGCCCGCTTGCCCCGCGCGTGCACGCCATCCTCGACCGGCACCGGGCCGCGTTGCCGCCAGTGCCGGAACAGGATGACGAAGACCGAGCGTGGCGGCTGGCCATGCACCGCATGGACTTGCGCCAATACACGATCTCCGAGGTACCGGCACCGGACGCGGCTCCCGCAACGGACGCCACCGCGGCGGAACCTCCGCGGCGCCTCCTCCGTTTCGACCCGAACGAGCCGGAGCCCGACGTCAGGGAGATGATGGAGGAGACTGCGACCCGCGTCGGCGCGATGAACGCGCGAATTGGCCTGCTGATGTGGGCGTACCACCTCTTCAAGCGTGACAACACCGCGTCGCACGATCCCGCCATGTGGCAGCAGCGCCTCTTGGAGGCAGGGTCGCCCGACGCTGACGACGAGGGCAACGCCGACATTCCCAACATGGCACGCGGCGGCCCCGGCATCGTCGCCGCTGTATGTATTCGCGACCACTGGGAAGAGATGTCAACTCGGCAACGCGACTGGTGCCTGGAATGCGCCTGTTCGGAGGTGATGGCGCACGCCAACGAATGGAACGATCTCGAGCGCGTGCAACGGTACGACATGGCGGCAGATCGCGCCTGCGCCTGGGTTCTGCCACTGCTCCTAGTCAAATCGATCACGGAGGCACAGCGGTCTAGTGTCGAGAAGGCGTTCGCTGCCGCAGTGACCCACCCCATTGACGAGGTGCGATCGTACGCCGTGTGGGGTGTCGCGGAACACTTGTGGTCTGCCGATCGCGCGCTCACCATGCGCTGTGTCAATGCACTCGCGATGGAGGCAACCCTCATCGAAACCGAACGGCGTGCGCAGGACAACGCGCCGCACAACCAGCGCCGGCAGGTTAACGAGATCGTGGCGGAGGCGGCCACGGCTGTCCGACTCGCCTTCTCGCAGCCGGATGGCATCGCGCCGAATGCCTACGAGACGCTCGACGTCAGCGAATGGTTTGGCGCAGATGCGAACGAGCGAATTCTGGCCCTCCTATCGAACGCTTCGGACAATTCGGCCGCCGTCGCCGGATTCGTTCGTGCCGCGCAAACACTGGTCGAATGGTGGGATGCAGACGACGATCGGGATCAAGGGCAGAGGCGTAGCGAGCGGAACCATGACTCAGAGACTGCGCTATCCCAGCGTCTCCAAGATTTCGTGATGCGGACTTCGGCCGAATCAGCCAGATCAATCCTCGAACCGATCCTGGGCGCGATCGACCGTCATCCCCGCGAGATCCACTGGATCGTTCAGGGCCTGACGGGCATAGAGGACAGGAGACCGAATACGCCGCATTACTGGTACCTGTGGGGACTCTTTGCGGACGGCGTGAAGCGCGCGAGGTGGGTCTCTCGGCTAAACGACGAGCACTCGCTCGGCAGCGAGATGCTGTCCGCAATTTTGCTCACGTCCGGGTGGAAGGACAACGTCAGGCATTGGAGAAGTCTTGAGGGCCACGCCCATCACGTCCACGCTCTTTTCGAGGCACTGCCGTCCTCGTCGACTGTGCTCGACGATTATGCGCGCTTCCTCTATCACATTGGCGAGCGCTCGCTTCCAGAGGCCTTCGTCCGTGTCGCCAATTCCCTCAAGCGTGGAGATGCCCAGGCAATGCTCGCAAAGACCAACACAGTCTTTCTTCTCGAAGTCCTTCTGCAACGGCATGTATACGGCAGGCCCTTGGAGCTGAAGCGCGAGCCCGATGTCCGGCAAGCGGTTCTCTTCTTGCTCGACAGCCTTGTTGAGAACGGCTCGTCCGCGGGCTTCCGAATGAGGGACGACTTCGTGACGCCAGCCGCTTAGGGGTTGAAGCCACGTGTCCCGAAGCATCTAGGTGGAGCTTGGCGCCCATCAACGCGATGCAGCGGACCGCTGCACAGCAGGGTTGCGCCCTCTGTTTCGCGGCCGCTGATCGCAAGCGTTCGGCGCAGATGCCGAAGGGCAGGCGCGTGGAATCTCCGAAAAACTTGGTACGCTCCAGGCTGGCTACACGACCCTTCGCCTGCAGGGGGACAGCGCCTGACGATGCGTATCGACCCGGCTGAATTTCGCGCGCGCCCCCTGCGCGTGCACGCATTGCTGCACGACATCCCCCTGGAGGACGTGTGGGCGATCCGGCTCCCTGGTGGTGGCGCCGGGCTCACGATCCAGGACGTGCGGACCGTGTTCATCGCGGCAGTCGAGGCAGCGCCCCCGGTGGTCAAAGGGCTGTTCCGCCTGCGGGGCCGAATCGGAGCCCTGCTCGGCTGGGATCAACAGCGTTCTGCGTGGACTGCCGAATCATACGTGCATCGTCTCAGCCCGGCGGATCGAACCCGGTCGATGGTCGCTCCGGGGACATCGGACGGACGGCTCAGCCTCCTCTACCGGTTCGAGGACGAACAGCTGAGCGAGCGGCGCAACGCAACGGTGCATGCCTTCTCATCGCTCTCAATCCGACAAACATCGGACGGCTACCTGGTGTACTTGGCGATCTACGCGCGGCCCGTGCATCGATTCACCAGGTTGTACATGAGAGCCATCGCGCCCTTCCGCCGTCTGGTCGTCTATCCGGCCATCATCCGGAAGGTGCAGAGTGCGTGGGCCGAACAATATGGCGGAGAGAGCGTGTCGAGAGTCGGTTGACAGCGTAGCTGGCGGCACCGCCAAGGTCCAACGATACCGAAGGATCGCCTGCCTCCATCTTTGCGATGCGCGACTGGCTCGATCGGAGGCGCTTTGCGAGGTCCGCCTGCGACGCGCAGAGTTGCCTTTGCCGCGCGTGACGGGCTATGCGACCGTGTCGTTCATGCCGAGCTTGCGCTCGATCGCGACGACGTCACTGGGCCGCGCGAACGGCTCGGGCGCTTGCTCTCCGCTCTGACGCGGGCGTCCGATCGCCTCGAAGAACTTCTCGAGCCCGTGCGGCGCGACGATCCACATCATGACGAGCTCGTCGCTCGTCTCGTTGATGATCTCGTGCTTCACGTCGTGGCCGAGGAAGCAGGCGGTCCCGGGCGCGAGCGGATGGCTCACGCCGTCGACGACGACGCGCCCGCGCCCGCGGAAGCAGATCTGCAGCTCGATCTGGTCGCCGTGCGAGTGCTCGCGCACGCGTCCGCCGGGCGCGATGGTCTGGTAGCCCATCGACAGGCCCTCGAAGCGCGCGTTGCCGGGGAAGAGCTTGGGATCGGCGTGACCGTTGGCGGGCACGGGCTGCCAATAGGACGGGCCCTGGTCGGGCTGCATGACGACGGCGTGGCCGCGGGCGATCCTCAGGTTCTCCATCCCCTGGTACCCCACGGGACAAGGGTTCATCGAAAGAGATCTCCTGGACGCGGTCTGTCGATCGCCCTGCGTATCCGCTCAATATCGTCCTTAAGTTCAGCGGACATCGAACGCCAACTAAACGGGACACCAGGGTCGCCGCAGGCCACCCAACAATCGTCCAAATAGCGTCTGAATATGTCGGCGCGGTCGAGTCGGGCGCGAATGTCCTGGGTGTCCCGCAACGCCTCTCTGACACCTCGATCGAAAATCGGTGTGTCAACGATCATCGCGTCAATATACGAAAACATTTTGGCCAAGCGGGCAATGTGATATAGCCCAACCGTGGTGCATCGCAGCGCGTGCGGCATTCCTGCGCCAGGGGTGGGTATCCGTCTCGCAGCAGTTTCAATCAGTTTGTGTCTGTGCGCTCGCAATACCGCAGCATCAATCTGTTCCGGAGTAAATCCCGCGCTCTGAAGTCGCTCGTATACCCGCCCCGTTTCGACGAATCCCTCTTCAACGCCGGGTCCGCTCATCGAGCCCAGCAAGCTCATTAGGTACGAGAGGATGAAGTGCTCGCGCACATCGTAGAAGGCAACATCGAACAGATTAGCGACGGGCGAGCGATCAGGATCATAGTGTATCGCATCACCGAAGATAACAGCCCGAAGAAACTCGTGCAGCGGAACCGTATAACCACCGCGGTCAACTTTGTTGACGATCTTTTCCATATTGACGTGTCCGCTACCGAAGAATCCCTTCACGAGATCTAGGGCGACACGCACATTTCCGGCGGATATGTTGTCAATGCATTCCGCGAGTTGGTCGTTAGTCTCGAGTGATCGCAGAAAGAATCGTAAGATTTTATCGAGCTTGTCAGTTCGTATGGTCGTGTGATGTCCGAGTGCCTCAATCGGAATCTCTCCGCTCGTTAGCTTCAGTCCGAACGTTAAGCGTTTTTGAAGGACGAGATCAATTCTAGGCGGAGAAATTGTGAATGCCTTTGGGTGATAACCAGTTAGCGCCCCGACCTTGAGGGATCGGTGAAAAGTTTCTGGCCGAAGAGCCACGAAAACCATAGCCGGCCAATGCTCGGCGATCTCTTGCGCGATCAGAAAAGCTTGCTGCTGCGTTTCTTCGTCACGTTGGTCGGTATTGTCAATGAAGATCACGACCTGTTGACGGCGCCCGCGCGCTAGGTGTGTGAGGGAGTGCCGTAAGTGGTCCTCACGTTTAGAAACCTTTTCGGCCAGTAGTTTGAGTTCCTGGCGTTTGAACTCCTCGGGATCTGACTCGCGGAGATCGGCAAAGATGCTTCGCGAGAAGCGAATCAGTTCGAGGTCGTAGACTGCGCGAACAAAATTACGCTCTTCGATGTCTATCGAAAAATTCGCCAGGAGCTGGCTCTGAATCTCATCTACCACAAACGATCGGAGATCTTGGACGAGAGTTGCCTGCGTACCAAGATCTAGATACAGAGAAACGGCCTTATCAAACAGCGTTGACGCCTCCACCTTCACGAGGTTCCGGATGAAGGTAGTCTTTCCGACGCCGACATCACCAATGAGAAGTACCGGCCGTCGGCTCAGACTTTCAGCGACGAGGTCAGGAGAAGTGCCACGCTTGTCAGCGATGGGAATTGTGGTCGGAGATGCGCTCTCACCGTTGAAGAGAGCTGCATAGCGAGCTTCCAGAATGGCCTTACTCGTGAGGGCATATTGTGAGAGCGCTCCAGTACGGCAGTAGCACTCTTGGAGGAACTGCGGTTCCAATTCCCTCGAGCGAGACAGGTCTTCGAGAACGAGCTCGCTCACAATTTGAAGATCAGTTTGAAATACATTGCGACCTTTGATTCCAGGGTAGATTGGAATGGTTGCCGAAAGTTTTATTGGAAGATCAGGGCGGCTCTCGCCGACCAGGCGCGTATAGATGAGCTTTTTTTCGACGCCAGGCTTTGAGAGGCTATCCCATAAGTCATGAAAGCGCTCCAGCATTATGTCAATAGAGGAGAATACTAGGGCGCGTCCCTCGAGCGGAGGTACAGCGTCATTTCTGGAGGCCACGAAGGCGACCATTTGATGCCCATTAGAAACTGCGCCGAAGGGAACGCCGCGCGACTGACAGTAGCGAGCGGCTTGCTGGATTGCAGCCTTCAGATCTGGGTACTCTCGGGTTAGTGTCGTGAGAGAATACTCAAGTCGTGTTTCTCCGGCGGGTAATTCGAAATAGACCCCTTCACGCTTGGCTTCAACGATGAGAACTCTGCGCGGGGCTGTGAAGGTGTAGTCTGCGTATTCCTGCCCTTGGGGTTCTTCGGAGCTGATGTCGTCCGGCAGCCAGCCAAGGCAGTCCAAGAATATGCGATCGATCAGCTGGATGCGCGTTGTGGCCTCGTTACGATCTGCGCGCCGCGTTAGATACCAGTCACGAAGGCGCGCAAGATTGTCGCGACCAACCTCATAAGCAACCGCGGTTTGTGACGGGCTGATGTCCCAGATCTCCTAGGGTGAAACCATCGCAGCTGTAGCAGGATGGCCGCACGATATTTGTGACAGTCGACGAAGGTCGTTTGCGTTAGCCGCGGATGTCAAGTTCTTCCGCCTCCCTTCGACTCGATCTTCGCCCACGTGTCGCGCAATCCGACCGTCCGGTTGAACACCAGCCGCGCCGGCGATGAATCGCGCGAGTCCGCGCAGAAGTAGCCGATGCGCTCGAACTGATAGTGGGCGCCAGCCGAAGCCGAGGCGAGCGCCGGCTCCAGCTTCGCGCCGCGCACGACTTCGAGTGACTGCGGATTGATCGCCGACTTCCAGTCGTCCTCCTCGTCCGGCTTCGGCTTCAGAAAGAGCGTGTCGTAGAGCCGTACCTCGGCGTCGATCGCGTGCGTTGCCGAGACCCAATGGATCGTGCCCTTCACCTTGCGACCGATCGCCTCGCCGCCGCGCGTCGCCGAATCATATTCGCAGCGCACTTCGACGACGACACCGGACGCGTCCTTCAGCACGCTCGTGCACTTGACGATGTAGGCGTAGCGCAGCCGCACCTCGGTGCCGGGCGACAGGCGGAAATACTTCTTCGGTGGCACCTCGCGGAAGTCGTCCTGGTCGATGTACAGGACGCGGGTGAACGGCACCTTGCGCGTGCCGGCGGACGGATCTTCCGGGTTGTTGACGGATTCCATCTGCTCGACCTGGCCCTCGGGGTAATTCTCGATGACCAGCTTCAGGGGCTGCAGCACGACCATGCGACGCTCCGCGCGCTTGTTCAGATCCTCGCGCACGCAATGCTCGAGGTGCGCCAGCTCCACGATGTTCGCGGCCTTTCCCACGCCCAGCCGATCGATGAAGTCGCGGATGGCCTCGGGCGTGTAGCCGCGGCGGCGCAGGCCAGCGAGCGTCGGCATGCGCGGATCGTCCCAGCCGCTCACGTGCCCTTCCTCCACGAGCTGGAGGAGCTTTCGCTTGCTCATCACCGTGTGGCTCAGATTCAGGCGCGCGAACTCGATCTGGCGCGGGTGGTAGATGCCCAGCGCGTCGAGGTACCAGTCGTAGAGCGGGCGATGGTCCTCGTACTCGAGCGAGCAGAGCGAGTGCGTGACACCTTCGATTGAGTCGGACTGACCGTGCGCCCAGTCGTACATCGGGTAGATGCACCACGCGTCGCCGGTGCGCTGGTGCGTGGCCTTGCGGATCCGGTACATCACGGGATCGCGCAGGTTGATATTGCCCGCCGCCATGTCGATCTTCGCGCGCAGCGTCTTGCTGCCATCGGGGAGCTCGCCGCGCCGCATGCGCTCGAAGAGATCGAGGTTTTCCTCGACCGACCGGTTGCGGTGCGGGCTGTCGCGGCCGGGCTCGGTCAGCGTGCCGCGCAGCTCGCGCATCTGGTCCGCCGTCAAATCGTCGACGTACGCCTTGCCTGCCTTGGCGAGCTGGACCGCCCATGCGTAGAGCTGCTCGAAGTAGTCGCTCGCGTGATAGAGGTGGTCGCCCCAGTCGAAGCCGAGCCAGCGGATGTCGCGCATGATCGCATCGACGTACTCCTGGCTTTCCTTCGTCGGGTTGGTGTCGTCGAAGCGCAGGTTGCAGTGGCCACCGAGCTCCTGCGCGATCCCGAAGTCGATGGCGATCGCCTTGCCATGGCCGATGTGCAGATAGCCGTTGGGCTCAGGCGGAAAACGCGTGACGACCTTGCCGCCGAAGCGGCCGCTCGCGGTGTCCTCGACGACGGCGTCGCGGATGAAGTTGCTGGGCTTGTCGCGCTCGGGAGCGTTCATCCCTCAGATCCTACCAGACGGCCAGCGCAGAGCCGCCCAGCGATCAGCGCAGAGCCGCCCAGAGGTCAGCGTCGCTCGCCGAGGGCGGTCGGCGCGGTCGATTTGCTACGAAGCCTCGGTGGAACGATTCGCGCCAGCGGCTTCCCCACGCTCGTGCGCGCGAGCCCGGCGCGCACCATCTGTACGATGCCCTCGTCGCGTACCTTCGCGGTCGGCGGCGAGATCATCGCCACGGGCCGGCCGCGGTCAGTCACGGTGATCTGCTCGCCATCCGCGACGCGCCGGAGAAGCTCACCCAGGCGGCTCTTGAGGACCCGCACACTGACCGTGACCATGGGGCTCATCCTTTCCGTCGCGAGCCGACCCAGGCGCCCAGCCCGGCGGCGGCAACCAGGCCCGCCGCGGTGACACCGCGCCAGAAATTCGTACGGAAGACTGGAATCGAGAAGAAGGGCGAGCGGCGATCCGCGGGCGTCACGCGGCCCTCGAGCAGATCGTCGACCAGTGCCATGGCTTCGGTCAGCAGCACTTCGCTCACGGCCTTGGCGAACGCGGAATCGGCGAGGGCCGGATGGCCGACGTAGCCCTGGCCGCCGCCGCGAAGGGGATAGTTCGGGACGGCGCGCTCGACGATCGCGTAGCGCGCCGGCGGCAGGTCACGGTACCCGTCGTCGACGAGATCGGGACGCAACATGAGCATGAGGGATGTCTCCCACCAGCCGCCGTGAGCGTCTTCGGCAAACGCGCGACGCTCGACGTCCGTCAGCGGACGCCCGAGGGCAGCTTCGATCTTGCCGAGGTAACGGCCCCGCAAGAATTCCCACGCCATGTAACCGGTGAGCGACGCCATCGTGATCCCGTGCCGCCGCGAAACGGTCGCCGCCGCCTCTTCGAGCGCGGTCAGATGTCCCGGCCCGGCGTGGCCGTTCGCGACGAAGATGTATCGGAAGCCCGCGCGCGCGAGCGAATCGCCGTAGTCGATCAGCGTGTCGCGCACCGCGCGCTGCCGCACCGTCACCGTTCCCGGCGCATCGAACGTGAACGAGCCGAGATGGAGCGTCGGCGCCAGCACCGCGGTCCAGCCCGGCCGCGCGGCCACGAGGCGCTCGGCCATGGCTTCCGCGAAGTGCCGCGCGGCAAACGCATCGACGCCGAGCGGCAGGTGCGGGCCGTGCTGCTCGAGCGGGCTGACGATGAGCATCATCACCGTGCGGGCACGATCCAGCGCGTCCAGCGACGGCGTGGACATCTCTTCCAGACGACGGATGGTCAAAAGCTGCTCCCCCTCGTGGCGCCGAGATAATCCTGCTTGGCGCGCTCCAGCTCGTCGATGATCTCGCGGCGCTCGGCCACGAGCCGGCGCATGTCCTGTCCATACGTGACCGCGAGCACGGCGAACCGAAGCTGGCGACCTAACCGGCCGGCTCCAGCCAGATAACGATACGCGATCACGCCGCTGGCGGGGAGTGATATGGCGAACGCCGCCGCCCAGCCAGCGCCCGCCCAGCGCCACACGAGCCATGTCTCGAGCGACCAGAACACGGGCACGGCCACGACGGAGGCCAGCAGCCGAATCGTGGCGTAGTCGGTCTCCTTCCTCGCCATCCGTCGCGCCATCCCCCGGGGCACGTAGTAGACGAGCGCATTCACGAGAGCGCCGTACGCGAAGATCGGCAATCCGACGACCGCTTGCCAGGAATGCAGCAAGCGGCGGCGCAGCGGGCGGTGCACGTCGCGCGTGCGCACGGCCTCGTCGCGAATGCGGTGCATTGCGAGCAGCGCGCGGTAGGCCTGGATCCGCTGCCACAGCCGCTCCACACGCTCGGGATCGCGCTCCTTGAAGTGATTCACCGCGTCGACGATCGCGCGCGAGAGGCGAAACGGATCGACCCGGCTCTCGGGAACCCCGCGCTGTTCCTGGATCTCGCGCGCCAGCTCACCGCGATAAATTTCCTCCACGGCGCGCACCAGCGCCGTCGTGTCGATGCGCTGGACGTTGACGACCTGCGATTCCATCGCCCACTGGATCGTCGTCGTCAACGCGTCGACGGCCTTCGCGGGATCTTGCTTGAACGCCTCGACGTATGGACCCGCGGCGATCGGCTCGCCGAACGAGACGAGCACGCGGCTCCGGAACGACTTGCGCGCCTCGAACGTCAGCCCGGCGGGGACGATCGCGAGCCGGCCCGGCGTTTGCGACTCGAAGCCGAGCGCGATCCGCGCCGCGCCGGTCCGGATGCGCTGCACGCGTGATTCGGCGTGCGTCGTGCCTTCCGGGTAGATCGCGACGAGCCGGCCTCGTTCGAACGCCGCGTGGCAGGCGGCGAACGTCTCGGCGTTCCGGTCCATCTTGTCCGGGTCGTCGGCTCTTCGATAGACGGGGATCACGCCACACGCCCAGAGGAAGCGAGCCACGATCGCGTTTCGGAAGAGCGCGGCCGTGGCCAGATAATGGACTTTTCGGCGCACCGCGACGCCGACCAGCAACGAGTCGATCAGGTTGTTCGGATGGTTCACGCAGAGCAGCACCGGACCGCTTGCCGGCACTCGCTCGGGATGGCGCACGTCGACGGATTTGAGAAAGAACCACAGCCAGAACCGCCCGATGAGCCGGACGGCGGCATAGAAGCGATCCATGCGATCCGGCGCTGCCGAGCGCTGCACATCCTTCCGGTGCTCGAGGCGATCAGAGCGCGCGCTCATGATGGTCGCTTGTAGCCGACGCGATGCCGATGTGCAAATGGAAACAGCCTCGCGGTCTCCCGGAGGCTGTTCGTCGATTCTCCGTCAGCGCGTTACCGCTTACAGCTTCAGGTACAGGTCTTCGCGGGTGGACGGCGCGACGCCGCCCGTACGGTCCCCATGCTTGCGGAGCACCACCTGGTAGAGCCCGATCGATCCGGCTTCGAACGCGACCGCCGAGCAGGTGAGATAGAGGAGCCAGGTCCGGTACACGCGCTCGCCGACCAGCGCACGGGCCTCGTCACCGCGGGCACGGAGCCGTTCGACCCAGTGCCGGCACGTCCGCGCGTAGTGCAGGCGCAATCCATCGACGTCGGCGATTTCCCAGCGGGCGCGCTCCATCTCCGTCAGCGTCTCCGTCAGCCCCGCGATAGCGCCGTTCGGGAAGACGTAACGGTAGAGGAACTCCGTCTGGCTCGTCGGGCGCCAGTGGAATTCGTGCGTGATGCCGTGGTTGAGGAAGATGCCGCCATCCCGCAGCATGTCGCGCACGCGCCCGAAGAACGCGGGATAGTTCGCGACGCCGATGTGCTCGATCACCCCGATGGCCGCGATCTTGTCGTAGCGATTCTCGTCCGGCAGATCGCGGAAGTCCCGGTATTCCACCCGGCAGCGGTCGGCGAGGCCCTCGCGGCGGATCCGGTCGGTGGCGAACTCCGCCTGCGCGCGCGAGAGCGTGACGCCATGCGCGTGCACGCCGTGGTGCCGCGCGGCCCACATGGAGAGGCTGCCCCATCCGCAGCCGATGTCGAGCAGCCGCTCGCCGGGCTGCAAGCCGAGCTTGCGGCAGACGAGATCGAGCTTGTCGGCCTGCGCCTGTTCCAGCGTGCCGTCCGGATCGCGATAGTACCCGCACGTGTAGACCATGAGCGGATCGAGGAACAGCGCATAGAAGTCGTTGGAGACGTCGTAGTGGTGCGCGATCGCCTCGGCGTCCCGTCGCTTCGCCGTCGCGCGATTCATGCGACGTCACGCATGCCGAAGATCGTGCCGAATACGAGATGCCGCCGCGCGGCGCCGAGCCCGAGCGCCACCCGCACGGCCACGCGCGCCACGGCGTCGGGAAGTCGCGCTGCCTGACGGCCGAGCCAGCCTTGCTCGCCGGACCCGTACAGCGCCTCGATTCGTCGCGCGTAGGTGTGAAGCGGGCTGCCGTCACGGAGGAAGGCGCTGACGCCCTCTGCCGCGAGCCGACCGCTCCGAACCGCTGGGCCGATGCCCTCGCCGCTCAGGTCGCGCGCCAGCCCGGCGGCGTCGCCGACGAGGCAGAAGCGCGGCCCGGTCAGCCGTCGGGGCGCCTGCCGTCGCACGACGTAGGCGTGACCGCGGAACGGTTCGATCTCGACGCCGTCGGGCAGTCGACCCGACGCGCGCAAGGCGGCGAGAAGCGCTTGCCGCCGTCGCGGGAGGCTTCCATCGCCGCCGTCGGTGCAGCCGATGCCGATGTTGATCACGTCCTGCTTTGGAAAGTACCAGCCGTAGCCGCGCAGGTCCGGTTCGACGTACAGCTCGGGCCCTGTGAGCGCGCCGTTGTCATGCACGCTCTCCGGCGGGAGGCGTGTCTCACTCTCCTGCGCGACGACCACTTCTTCACGCTCGGAGACGTTGCCGAGCGCTCGCGCCACCGGGCAGCGATGACCGCCAGCGCCGACGACCACGGGCGCTTCCAGCGCACCATGCTCCGTCTCCACCACCATGGCATCGCCGTCGTCGCGAACCCCGGTGACTCGAACAGCGTCGCGCACGTCGGCGCCCACAGCGGCCGCGCGTTGCAGCAGGTACTGATCGAACTCCCGGCGCACGATGCCGTAGCTGGCCGGACGCTGCCACCGCGTCTCGTGACGCCGGCCCTCGAATGCCAGCGCGCACGCGGAGAAGGCCTCGATGGTGAGCGGATACTTCTCCGGGTCGAGCTCGAGGTCCGCGAGGGCGGCGCGGGTCACCCAGCCGGCGCAGACCTTCACGCGGGGGAACGCGGCCGCGTCGACGACCACGGTGCGGATGCCGGCCCGCGCGAGCTGCCAGGCGACCGTGCTGCCGCCCGGCCCACCGCCGACGACCACGACGTCGGTGCGCGTCATGTGGCCCAGACCGAGGTCAGGATACGCAGCCGGACGGGGAGCGGCAGCTTCACGTCTTCGAGGGCGTTCGCCACGTCCATCGCGGCGAAGAGGTCACCGTCGATGTCGATCGCGCCTTCGATGAAGGCCTCCGCGAACCGCAGCGGGGTCGGCTCTCGCATGAGCCGCGTGAACGTTGCTCGCGCGTGGAAGACGACCGTGAACCGAGGTGAGCCCGGACCGAGCACGACGTCCGTGCCGTCCCAGAGGCGGAAGGCAAAGCCGGTGGCCCGATCCGCGAAGATTTCTCGCAGAATCGACGCTGCCCGGGTCGATCTCGAACGCTGCCGGCGATCGCCGATCATTCTGCGTCCTCGTCCTTAGTGTCAGCCGCGTGTCAAACGTAACACGTGACGCATGATCGAGGCGAGGCGACCGGACGTCAGGGAATGCGGACGAACCCCTCCATCAGCCGCCGGGCCGTGCGGTACACCGTGACGCGCTCGGCCCAGGGCGAGCCGTCACGCGTCGTCACCGCTGCGTCGATCGGCAGCACGCCGGAGGGATGACCGAGCCTGACGTCGCCGGGGCACGCGCCGGCGCACTCGCGCACCACCGTGCCCTCGATGCGTGCCGCCACGGCGAGGCACATCGCGCCAGTCAGCGCGAAGGCGCGGTGACAATTCCCCATCGACATGATGCGAGCCACGACGTCGATGCGATCGGCGCTGTACCGCGTGCCGTCGAGCGCCGTGAACGGAGCCGCCGGCGCGACGATCGCGACTTTCGGGATCCCGGGCCCTCCGGGAATGCCCATCCGCTCGGCCGCAGCGACGCGAATCGCCTCGAGATACTCGGTGACCTCGCGGTTGGCGTCGACGGCCGTGGGCGTCTCGATGCCACTGAGGCCGACGTCGGCGGCGCGCACGAACACGACGGGGTTCGAAGCATCCACGCACGAGGCCTCGATGCCGCCGATGACTTCGCGCGGTTTCCCTGTCGGCAGCAGCTTGCCCGTCCCGGCGCCGCCGGGATCGACGAAGTCGAGCGTGATGCGCGCGCCCTTGCCCGGCACGCCGGGGAGCTCGAAATCGCCGGTCACTGCGGCCTCGCCGTCGACGACGGGCACGTGCGCGAGGATCAGCTTCTTCGTGTTCGTGTTGTGGATGCGGACGAGTGTCTCGCCTTCGCGGGCGGCGACGAGCTTTTCGTCGATCGCGAACGGCCCGACGGCGCCCGAGCAATTGCCGCAGTTGCCGGCGTAATCGACGTTCGCGACCTTCACCTCGACCTGGGCGAACGTGTAATCGACGTCGGCGCCCGCCATCGTCGGCGGACCGATGATGCAGGCCTTCGAGAGCGACGAGATGCCGCCGCCAAGCCCGTCGAGCTGTCGGCCGTACGGGTCGGGGCTGCCCATCGCCGCCAGGATGATGTGATCCCGCTCCGGTCGTCCCGGGCCCGGCAGATCGCGCTCGTGGAAGAAGATCGCGCGGCTCGTGCCGCCGCGCATGAACACGCCGCGGATGCGTCGCTGGGTCATGTCATCGCTCCTCGATCGTGTATATGCCGACCGCGGTGGCGGGGGATCGGGTGGGGTCTCTGACCACGGTCCATCCGCCTCCGATCATCCGCTTTGCACTTCCCAGCCTTGACGTCTTCGGCCTCACGGCGCTTGGCCGGAACGGGTCAACCGACCCCACCCGATCCCCCGCCACCGCGGTCGGCGCCGCTTGCTCGTGTAACGCGACCTGATTCCACACGC
>JBGPTW010000084.1:0-26278 GCA_041490825.1 Methylomirabilia bacterium
CCGCGATTGGCGAGGGTGGGCCGTATCCAGATGCGGCGCGTCGAGTTTGTAGCGGGGGCCGCGAGCCCGCGATTGGCGAGGGTGGGCCGTATCCAGATGCGGCGCGTCGAGTTTGTAGCGGGGGCCGCGAGCCCGCGATTGGCGAGGGTGGGCCGTATCCAGATGCGGCGCGTCGAGGCGCGCGCGAATTCGACTGGACGCGAACCCTCTCGGGTGGGGCAGCAGGCCCGTCCAGAGCTTGTCCGGCAACCGGCGGCGGTCGGCACTCAACACGTCGCGTTCGCGTCGGTGCATCAGATCCGCCTCCACCGGATCGCGATCGTCCCACCCGACGAGATGAAGCACCCCGTGAGTGACGAGCAAGCGCAGTTCATCGACCAGCGGCACCCCGATCCGGCGGGCCTGCCGCCGCGCGGCATCCTCCGAGATCATGATCTGACCGAGCACGCCGGCCGCCGCGCCCGGCACCTCGACGGGAAACGCCAGCACATCCGTGCGACGGCGAATGCCGCGGAACTGATGGTTCAAGCGCCGGATCTCCCGATCATCGACCAGATGGATCTCGACGTCACCGCCAGGACGGCCGACAGCGTCAAGCGCGAGGCCGGCGGTGCGCCGCAAACGCCGTGAGACCGCGCGCCTTCCAGGCCGATGATCCGTGATGGCGACCGCCATCACGGCACCCGGTCGAGCGTTCCGCCCTCGCGACTCCGCGAGCCGTGCGCGTCGTACGCGCGGATGATGCTCGACACGAGCTGATGCCGGACGACGTCCTGATCGCTGAAGTACACGAAGCTGATGCCCGGAATACCTTTGAGGATCGCCTGTACCTCGATGAGCCCGGAACCGCGCGAGGCGGGCAGATCCACCTGGGTGATGTCGCCGGTGATCACCATCTTCGAATTGAACCCGAGCCGCGTGAGGAACATCTTCATCTGCTCGGCGGTGCTGTTCTGGGCTTCGTCCAGGATGATGAACGAGTCGTTGAGCGTGCGGCCCCGCATGTAGGCCAGTGGCGCGATCTCGATCGCGCCTTTTTCCATCAACGAGGAGACTTTCTCCGACTCGAGCATGTCGTACAGCGCGTCGTAGAGCGGCCGCAGATACGGGTGAACCTTCTCGTAGAGGTCACCGGGCAGGAAGCCCAGGCGCTCGCCGGCCTCGACTGCAGGGCGTGTCAAGACGATGCGGGCAACTTCGCGCCGCATCAGCGCGGAGACCGCCATCGCGACGGCCAGGAATGATTTCCCCGTTCCCGCCGGGCCGATTCCGAACACCATGTCGTGGGCTCGGATCGCGTCGACGTAGCGCTTCTGGCCCATCGTCTTCGGCGCGATCCACTTCTTCCGGGACGGCACCGCGATGGCATCGGCGAACACCGACTTCAGATCGGCCTCTTCATCGGCGGCCAGCATCCGCAGCGCGGCGCGTACCTCGACCGAGCGTAGCGGGGCACCGGTGCGGACCAGCTCGGCGAGCTGGACCAGCGCCCGCTCGGCGGTCTTCACCTGGCGCTCATCACCCCTCAGCATGATGTCGTGGCCGCGGGCGATGATCTGGACGTCCAGCTCGGATTCGAGCGTCTTCAGATGGTCATCGTTGCGCCCGAGAAGATGCGGGAGATCGACGTCCGGGGCCAGAGAGATCCGACGGGTAACGGTGGTCGCTTCACTCAAATCGTTGAAATATCCTGCCCAAGTTTATCACGCCGTCGGTACGCGGCTCGACAGGTAGGGCGTCTCATCGCTCGCCACCAGGCCGGTTCGGCGGCGGCAAATCGAGTCGGATGTGCAGCTCGCGCAGTCGCTCCGGCGGCACGGACGAGGGCGCCTGCATCATCAGATCCTCGGCCTGCTGGTTCATGGGGAAGGCGATCACCTCGCGGATGTTGTTCTCACCGGCCAGCAACATCACGATGCGATCGATGCCCGGCGCCGATCCCCCGTGCGGTGGCGCCCCGAAGCGGAAGGCGTTCAGCATGCCACCGAAACGGGCTTCGACCTGTTCGCGCTCGTACCCGGCAATGGCAAACGCCTTGTACATGATCTCGGGGCGGTGGTTCCGGATGGCCCCGCTGGACAGCTCCACGCCATTGCAGACGATGTCGTACTGGTAGGCCTTGATCGTCAACGGATCCTGCGTCTCCAGCGCCTCGAGACCACCCTGCGGCATCGAAAATGGATTGTGGCTGAACTCGATCCGCCCCGTGTCCTGGTCCCGCTCGTACATCGGGAAATCGGTGATCCAGCAGAAGCGGAAGGCGTTCTTCTCGACGAGTCCCGGTTCGTCGCCGAGCCGGGTTCGTAGCCGACCGGTCAGCCTGTCAGCCTCGGACCGCGGGTCACACACGAAGAACAACACATCGCCATCCCCGGCGGTGGTGGCAAGCCGGAGCGCGGCAAGTCGGTCCGGCTCGAGAAACTTTGCGACCGGACCACGGGCGGCGCCGTCCACGAGTGTCACGTACCCAAGCCCCGGGGCGCCCTGCTCGCGCGCCCACTGGGTCAGCCGGTCGAAGAAGCTCCGCGGCTGGGCGGCGGCCTGGGGCACTCGGACTCCCCGAACGACGGCATTCCGCTCGGCGATGGCACCGGCGAACACGGCGAACGTCGAACCGCGGAAGACGTCAGTAAGGTCGCTGATCACGAGCGGATTACGGAGATCTGGCTTGTCCGTCCCGTACCGCAGCATCGCCTCGTCGAACGGGATGCGCGGGAACGGCGGGGGGGTGACGATCGATTCCGGACAGAATTCCTCGAACACCCCGTGCAGCACCGGCTCGAGCGCGGCGAAGACGTCCTCCTGCGTGACGAACGACATCTCCAGGTCGAGCTGATAGAACTCGCCGGGCGAGCGGTCGGCCCGGCTGTCCTCGTCACGGAAGCACGGCGCGATCTGGAAGTAGCGATCGAATCCCGCCACCATCAGCAACTGCTTGAACTGCTGGGGAGCCTGGGGAAGCGCGTAGAACTTCCCTGGATGAACCCGGCTCGGGACGAGGTAGTCGCGGGCGCCCTCGGGCGAGCTCGACGTGAGAATCGGTGTCTGGAACTCGGTGAATCCACCGGCGATCATCCGCCGCCGGATGCTGGCGATCACGTCGCTTCGCAACCGGATGTTCTTGTGCAGCGTCTCGCGCCGGAGATCGAGGAAACGGTACCGGAGTCGCGTCTCCTCCGGATACTCGGTGTCGCTATTGACCTGGATCGGAAGCGGCTCGGCAGGGGACAACACCGTCAGGCTGTCCACGGCAACTTCGATTCCGCCCGTCGGCAGCCGCGGATTCACGGCTGCGGGCGTCCGAGCCACCACGCGGCCCCGCGCGGACACCACGCTCTCGAGGCGAAGACCCTCGGCAGTCCTGAACTCCGGGCTGGCTACATCGAGCACGCATTGCGTGATCCCGTACGTGTCGCGCAGATCGACGAACAGGAGCTGCCCGTGATCGCGCTTGCGATGCACCCATCCAGCCAGTGTGACGACCTCGCCGACGTGCGCCGGCCGCAGCTCGCCGCAGGTGTGCGTGCGGTAGGTCGTGGCGATCGGAGACGTCATGGCTTCGCTCCCAGCGCGAGAAGCTCGTCGGCGAGCGCCCCGAGGGACACGGTGCGTTGCGCTCCGGAACCCATTGCTCGGACGACGGCCTCGCCCCGACCGAGCTCCGTCTCCCCGACGATGACGACGTGCGCCACGCCAAGCTTGTTGGCGCGCTCCAGCTCGCTGCGCAGCTTTCGATCCCCGTGTGCGACGTCGACGGATAGTCCGCCGGCCCGGAGTGCCGTGGCAATCGGCAACATCCGGATGAGGGCCTGGTCGCCGAGCGGGACGAACGAGATCCTGGGTCGCCGGCTCGTCGCGTCCTGACCGTTACTGTCTGGCAACAGCTGGACGACGCGCTCGACGCCGACCGCGAACCCGATTGCGGGATCGGCCGGGCCACCGAGCCGCTCGATGAGCCCGTCGTAGCGACCGCCGCCGGCAACCGCGTTCTGCGCGCCGAGCTCCGTCGTCGTCAGCTCGAACGTCGTTCGCACATAGTAGTCGAGCCCGCGAACGAGCCGAGGATTGACCACGTAGCGGAGACCCATCGCGTCGAGATATGCGCGCGTGCGCGCGAAATGGTCGCCGCAGTCGGCGCAGAGGAATTCTGCGAGGGATGGCGCGCCGTCGAGCACGGGACGGCACGCCGGCTTCTTGCAGTCGAGGACCCGCAAGGGATTGCGCTCGGTGCGGTCGCGGCATTCGTCACAGAGCTCTCCGCTGTTCTGACGCAGATACTGCACCAGCCGCTCGCGGTAGCGAGGACGGCAGACCGGATTCTCGTCGCCGATCGAATTGATCTGGAGCTCGAGGCGCCCGGCGAGGTCGAGACGACGGAAGAGCTCGACCAGCATCCCGATGACTTCCGCGTCGACGACCGGATGGGTTTCCCCGAGCGCTTCGACGTCGAGCTGGTGGAACTGGCGAAAGCGTCCCGCCTGCGGGCGCTCGTGACGGAACATCGGGCCCATCGTGTACATCCGGATCGGCTTGGGCAGGACGAAGAGACCATGCTCGATGTAGGCGCGCAGCAGGCCCGCCGTCGCTTCCGGGCGCAAGGTCAGCGACTCGCCGCTCCGGTCCTCGAACGTGTACATCTCCTTCTGGACGATGTCGGTCGCCTCGCCGATGCCGCGGGCGAACAGCTCCGTGCGCTCGAACATCGGCACGCGAATCTCCTCGTACCCGTACACCTCGAACACGCTCCTGGCGGTCTGTTCCACGCGGCGCCACTTCTCACTCTCGGACGGAAGGATGTCGTGAACACCACGAACCGACTTGATCGTCATCGAGGGAAGGTCATCGAGTGTGCCGGTCGCAGCACGTCGGGAGAGCGCCGTCTGGAGGCGACGTCGAGCTACTCCGACAGGATCATGACGAACCGAGTGTCACCGCCGGGACGTCGCATGAAACCGGAGGAGCAACGGGCATGCGGAGACTATATCACGTCGTGTCCCGGGCCCCTGCTGCGGACCGGATACGGCGTGCAACAATCTTGACGTCATCAACCGCGCAGACCCTCATGATCCGTCGGCCCCACACCTGCTACGCTGTCCAGCAGCGTTCCAGGTCCGACAACGAGGCGTAGTCATCGTGTCTCCGCTCGATCTGCACGCCCTGAGCCCCCTTCAGGATGCGGCCCGGCCTGGATCATGAGCGACTCGGTCATGCGCCGAACGCGTCTCCTTGGATTACTCGATGCCCTCACCGCGGGGCTCGCCGTCACCATGGTGACCGTGATCGCGACTGGCGGGTGGGGACCGCTTCGGCGAGCTGAAGATCTCCTGGTCGCGCTGGCCACGGTCGTCGCCGTGCGATCGCTCGTGGCGCCGGTGGCGTTACCCGCCGTACGGCCGCGGACTGCCGTCGCGGCGGGGACCATCGTCTATGGCATCGTGATGTCGTTCATCGTCCTCAGCCGCCATGCGGCGCTCCAGACTCACGCCCTGGACCTCGGATACTACGTTCAAGTCGTCTGGGGGATCGCGACCGGGCAGGGTCCATACGTCACTCTGCCGCCGATGCACGCCTGGGGCGACCATCTTTCGCCGATCCTCTACGTCTTTGGTCCCTTCCAGTGGATGTGGCCGGGTGCCACCGTCTTGTTGGTGGCCCAGACATGGATTCTGGCGATGGGTGCGTTCGCCGTGTTCGGTTTCGCGCAGCGGCGATTGCCTCCGCGAGCCGCCGCTGCCTTCGCGCTCCTGTATCTGCTCAACCCATCGCTCCATGGGATCAATGTCCGGGACATTCACCCGCAGGCCTTCGCGATCCCACTGCTGATCGGCGCTGCGCTCGCGTTCGAGACGCAACGCTACGGCGCGTGCGTGATGGCGCTCATGGCCGTCGCGGCGTGCCGTGAGGATGCCGCGCTGGCCGTGCTCGGCTTTGGCGCTTGGATTGCGGTCGCTCGAAGCCGATGGACGGTCGGGATGGCTCTGGGAATCGCTAGCGTGTTCCTACTCCTCGTGGATCTGCACTATGTCATGCCGTATTTCCGGGGCGCGCCCTATCCACACCTCCACCGATATGCGTACCTGGGGAGCTCACTCGGCGAGATATTACTGAATGCCGTTGTCCGGCCGTGGCAATGGCTTGGAGCCCTCCTCAGCGCTCGGAAAGCGCTGTACCTGCTGGCAATGTTGGGCCCCCTTGCGTTCGTACCCCTCCTCGCGCCCCGCGCGCTCGTCGGAGCACTGCCCGGCCTTGCCATGAATCTCCTGAGTACCGACCCGATCCTCTTCAACTATCGATCTCAGTATCAATCGTTCGTCCTGCCATTTCTCGTTCTTGCCGCCGTCGAGGGATACAGGGGCCTGACGACCGCTCCGCTCAGTGAGCGGGGATTTTCGTCACGATGGTCGGCGCAGAGCGTGCTCGCGGTTGCATTCTTTCTCAGTGTCGTGCTGACCGCGCGGACCGTGAACGACCTCACCGTGACCCGGTGGCGTCTCGGTCAGTACCAGCGCGCCGCCTACACCATGATGGCCCAGATTCCGGCCGGCGCCTCCGTGAGTGCCAATGAGCGCCTCGTGGCCCACCTCGCGACGCGGCGGGAGGTCTACGTGTTCCCGTACCGCGTTGGACGCAGCGAGTACGTTCTCGACCGGCACGATGCGCGGATGTCACCGCCGATGGACGATTACGAGCAGTTGACCATGAGGGACGTGTGGGTGCTCTGGCATCGTCGATGAAGGCCGCGAGACGCGCGCCTTCCGGTGGCTAGGATTCAGTGTGAACGGGACGAATGCGACGCCGTCCGAGAGGAGAACCGACTACTCCGGCAGCGTCATGATGAGCTGGGTCTCGCCGCCCGTCTTCAACGCGCTCCTGTACCGGACGACAGCCGCGATCAGCGTGGGCCCCGACCCCTCGTCGCCCGGAAATCCTCCGATGGCGTTGATCACGCCCTCGAAGCCGGAGTTGAGCTGCTGGAATCGATAACCGGCCGGGCCGCGGTACACGACAGCGAGCATGCCTGCGGCCTGATTCTGCGGCACGATCAGCTCCTGGATCCCGTCGCCATCGAGGTCGATGGCAAGCGGAATGGGCTCGGGCCGGTAAAAGTAGCTGCGACCACCGAGCTCGTTGAAACGCACCACCTCGATCTGAGGACCACCACCGCCGATCTGAGTTGACGAGGTCCATATCTCCTCGGGTCCGGCCGAGATCCGAAGACGATTGGAGCTGTCGATGTAGGCGATGGCCTGCTGCCCCTTGCCCGTGATGTTGCTGATCACCGCGCCGGTCGCCCGGAACTGGTCGGGCACGGCGACCGTCCGCTCTTTCACCAGTGTGTTGTTGCGCAGCACCATCTTGTCCGCGCCTTTTCGAAAGAACGTCCGCTCGTCGTACCCCTGAGCCCAGAGGCTTTGTTTCACGCCCGTGGCGTTCTCGTCCATGGCGATGAGGATCGAGTCGATATGGTCGACGATGGCCGCGGGCTTGCCGTCCCGGAGGCCGAGAATCGCCGCGTTCATCCCGACCTTGGTGTCGAAGCGGTTCACCACCACTCGGAAGACGCCGTCGCCGCCGATGTCGGCGAGCTGCACCGAGAAGATCCTCCCGATGCTCCGCTCCGAAAATGTCCACTCCGGCTCCAGCGCTCGGTTGACGATCTTGTACAGGAAGATGCGATCGCCGTCGGTGACGACGACCCGTGGAATCTGGTCGGCCGGAGCGACGGCCACGTCCATCGACGCCACCGCAAACGCGAATCGGCCGATCTCCTTCAACGGAATCGACGTCTCACCCGTGGAGTACGTGTTGGGCTCAGCGCCCCAGCCGAGCAGCCGGGCCAGCAGCGACCGCGGCTTGCGCTCGGGCGCGTCGGGCTGCGCTCGGTCGGAGGCCGAGAATCGTCCGGGCTGGACAGGCCTGATCGAGGACGGGACGAAGAACGCCGTCGTCAGCGCCGCCTCCGAACGCCCTTCGGAATAAAGCCGGGCCTCGATGAACGGTCTTCGATCGACCACCTTGTAGTAGAGGATGAGCACGTTGTCGAGCTTCAGCTTGCCGGAAGCCTCGGAGACCCCGCGCCCCTGGAGGAAATCCTCCGGCGCGATCTTCTGCTGCGTAAGCCAGACCGCGACCTGATCGCCCATGAGGACGTTAAAGCGGCCGGAGCGCGCGAGGCCCTCGTAGATCTCGTTGGTGGCCGCTTCGACGAGGTTCTGCTTCACGCCAGGGCCGGTGAACGGCAGGAGCGTCAGCTTCACCTTGTCGGGAGACGTGCGCACGCGATCGCCCGCAGTCGCATTCTGACCCTCGAACGTCGCCAGCGAGTACCCGTCGAAGACCTGCGTGACCACGGCGCGTCCAAGCGTCTGCTCCGTGTTGCCGAGCACCTGGCCTGTTCGCGGGTGTCGGATCTCGCGCCCTTCACGGTACACCTCGAGCGCGAGGCCCACCTGCGCTCGGTCCTTCCGTCCCGCGGAGAGCGTGAGCGTCGACCCCTTCGCATCGACGACGTCTCCCCGCACGACGGGGAATCGGGCGACGGCCTGATCGATCAGGACGTTGAGCGAAACGGGCGGCGCTCCGGACTCAGTCGCCGGTGGCGTCTGCTTCGGTGCCGTCTGCGCGATGACACCCGCGGGACGCGACAGCGACGTCAGGACGACCATCAGGAAAAGCAGGAAGATACGGCGACGCACCCGGAAACTATATCACGAAGTCTGAAGACGGGTGGACGCCGGGACGTCAGCGACTGAGAACGAAAAACTACGGGCCCGGGGGTCATCCCCGGGCCCGCGATGCTGCTCGATGACTCGCTACGCTGAACTCAAGACGCTAGAAGGCGTACCGGAAACGCGCGGCCACCGTCTGCACGTCTTTCGGGTTCATGGCGGGACGCGTGATGGCCGCACCGTCTCCGCCCGGGATGTCCGTGGCAAACGCGTAGGCCTGCGCATGCCCACTCCACTCGTAGGCGGCGACGAGATCGAACGTCACACCAGGCGCCAGCTTGTATACAAGACCTACGTCAATTTCGGTCCCGAGATACTGGTTGGTTCCGTGCGAACCAGTCAAGGGGACAGCAGTTCCGCTGGCGTTCGGCACGATTCCGGCACCGCCGACCGTGCCGCGAGTGTCTACCGGCTCGGCCGCCCAGCTCGCGAGGATATTGCTCCGGAGGCTGAAGGTCGGCGTCAAGGCGTACGTCGCCCGCGTCCCGATCCGGCCCAGACCGTACTTGTCGTAGCCGATCGCCACGCCAGGTGACATGCCGGCCGCATTATTCCGCAACTGATGGAAGTAGTCGACACCGAGGCCCCAGATCTCGGACCACCCCGAGTAGTATCCGGAGTCCGTCACCAGCGGCTGGAAGAAGTGAACGGCACGGTTCGAATCCCTGACGTCCTGTCGGGCCTTGTTACCAGTCGTGTAGATTCCCGCCAGTTCGAGCAGGAGAGGACCCGCCTGCCAGCCGCCGCGGAGGTCGACGATCCAGGCGTTCTCTTGTTGCGCATGGCGGATGCCGGCGTACTTGAACGGCGCCGCCGACACCAGATCCCGCTGGCCAAACTGATAGAGGAACGTCGGATCGAAGGAGAACGCTCCCATCCGGATACGCGCATCGATGCCGACCGTGCTGCGGTCTTCCTTGGCACCGTCCGGGAAGCACGGCGCCGCCGCCGGTGCCCCGAACCCACCCGGCAGGGTCGTCGTGTTCGCCGACGTTCCCGCCACACCGGTTCCGGTGGCGGGCGTGACCGTGAGCGAGGCGTCCTGGCCGGCGCATCGGCCGTTCGCGACGCCGCCCCGGCCGAGCCGCGGGCCGGAGTAACTGCTCGAACTGGCCCCGCCAATGAACATGTACGAGTAGATCGGGCGGATGTCGATGCCCTTCATGAGCGTGATCTCGGGATCGGCGATCGCCGCGAAGCTCTCACCCTGAAGGAACCCGTCACCCCGCCCCGTGCCGCGGTCCGTGATGAACACGTAGGTGAGGTGCAACTTCGCCATCGGCGAGAGCGTCGTGTCGAGATTGAAGCCCGTGAAGTCGCTGTTCGCGTAGATGCTCTGCTTGTACGTTGCGTCGAACGGCTGTGCCCCGATCCGCAACCGAGTCGCCATCGGGAGCGGGAGGTCGAACTCGGTGTAGGCCCACTTGACCTCGACCAGCCGCGCGAGGTCCGTGTTGAGGGTGCCACCGGACGACGACCCGAACCGCTCTGATCCTCGAAGGTTCGTCAGACCGCTGTTCTGGTCGTTGTTGCTCGAGATCTGGCCGTAGCTGTAGTCGAACTCGAGGCCGAGGACGAACTTGCTGGTCCCGACCTCTCCGATGATGTCCGGACGGGCGCGCGTGCGGGCGTACATTTCCTTGTCCCGCCGCTGCAAGTTCAGGTCGTAGATGCTCATGTTGTTCGCGTACGAGGCCACGTTGTCGATGAGACCCTGGATCGTCACCTTGGATGCCGGCGCCTGCGCGTGAGCCGGTGGCGCCAACATCGCCGCGATGACCAACACGGCGATTACAACGGTGAGAACCTTCCTCATTACCGCCTCCTCTGTTTGGGTGAACCGCGGACTGCTACAGCCACCAAGACACCACCAACAGATGCGTATACGGAAAGCCGCGGAATTCTTGCACGGTCACGAGCATCGGTCAAGGTAAATTACGGCCCGCGTCAGGGCCGTAACAAGTGGCCTCAAAGGCCTGAAAACTCGTCCCTTGCGCCTGGCGGACGGGGCGTTATGCTTGAGGAGTCATGGTCGCAACGGAATCGAATCGTGCGCTCGCCGTCCTGGCGTTCGCTCTGCTCTCGCTGGCCTTTTTGGCACCCCGCGGAGCGGCCGCCATCCTCGAGCCCGTGGACGTCGGATGGGACCGCTACTTCAGGCTCGACTGGAAGGTTTCAACGAGACACGGTCAGCCAGTCGTCAACGGTTACCTCTCCAATACCTCCCCGTATCCGGTGACCCAGATTCGGCTCCTGGTCGACGCGCTGAGCCCGACCGGGGAGATCGTCGGGCAGAAAATAAGCTGGGTCGTGGGCAGTGACCTGGGGCCATTCAGTCGGGTGTATTTCGAAGTGCCCGCACCGTCTGACGCGTCGTCGACGTACCGGGTGCGCGTGTTCTCCTTCGACCGCGTCGAGATCGGCCAGAAACACTGATCCGCAGCACGCTGCCGTAGAATGGTGTTCAGCTCACAACGCGAAAGAGGTCATCATGCGGATTGAGCATCGTCTCGCAGCTCTCGCCCTGATCTTCGGCGCCGTGGTGCTGGCAGGATGCTCATCGGCTGCGGGAACGGCGCCATGGACGTCGGCGGCGTTCAGTCCGCGAGCGGAATGCGAGCGGAATGCTGGAGCGTGGCTCACAGCGCTCAACTACTGCGAGATCCCGGGCAAGCAGTAACGGAAGACTTCAGCAGACTTCAGCGCGCGCGCCGTATTTCATCGAGCATCCGACGGGCCGCCGCATCGCGCGGGGCAAATTCGAGACCGCGCTCCAGCGCGTCTGCCGCCTGCTTCAGCTGCCGAAGCGTCGCGTACGCGTTCGCGAGCATGAAGTTCGCATCCGCCAAGCTCGGGTCCAGCGATACGGCCTTCTCCAGCGCTTCGATCGACGACCGGACCTCGCCCCGCCGGAGCAGGGCGACCCCGAGGTTGGCGTAGCCGATCGGGTCCCAGGGGTTGACCGTGGTGGCATCGCGAAATGCCGACGTGGCCCCGTCGATGTCGCCACCCTGCATGAGCGTGACTCCGAGCTGAACCATGACGTGCGCCTGACCGGGTTTCAATGCCAGGCTTCGCCTGAGCTGCTCGGCGGCTTTGTCGTGCTGGCCCAACGTCATGTATGCCAGCGCGCGCGCCCTGGACAGCGAGGGATAATCCGGCCGCACCTCGTTCGCACGCTCGTAAGCCAGGACAGCGTTCCGGGGATCGCCCGCGTTCAGGTAGCTGTCGCCGCGGATTTTCAGGATCCAGGCCCAGCGGTCGCGCACGTCGGCCTCGCGCGTGCCGAGCGCCCGTAGCTGGTCCGATAGGAATCGGCGCACGTCGGGATCAGCGCCACGCGCCAGATGTAACGTGGCAAGGGCGAGCGCCTGGATCTCTGGGTCGGTGCTGGTGGCCCGCTGCTCGAGACGACCAATCGTCGCCTGATCGAGCTCCGGCGCGTCGGGGCTCACATATCGTTGGAGCACGTCGGCCAGTCCCACGAACTCGGCCATGGGGTGCGTGCCGTTCGCATCCAGGATTCGACGGATCGCGCTTCGTGACTCCGCCACGCGCTCGGCGGCGAACCGCGCGGTGACGGGCTCCGGCTGCGGCTTCACCTCGCCATACCACGTGGTGACCTGGGACTGTAACCGTTCCGCCGTCTGGTCCCGGTGACACTGCCGGCACGCATTCTCGAGACCTTCGCGCGTGTCGTAGAGCGGCCGAGGAATCGGAATCGTGTGGTCGGATCTGCCGTAAGGAATCTGCTGCCTCACGTCGGGCTGCTGGAGGTATGGCATGTGGCACGCGACGCACCGACTGCCTGGCGAGCTCGGTCGATGGTGCGTATGACGCTCGAGTGGTTGCTCCTTGCTGGGGTGACAGCCAAGACACTGGCCGTTGTCGAACCGACCCTGCAACGGGAAGCCCCTGACGTCGCGATACCCTTGCCCGTGCGGGTCGTGACAGTCCACGCAGGTCATCGACCCGTTGAGATAGCAGTCGCTCGCGAGATGCCCTTCCTGGTACGCGAACGTTCGCGTTCGGCCGTCGGGAAGGTAGAGCGTGTCGAAGACTTGCGGCAATTTGAGTCCGAAATGCTCTTCGAAACGCTTGCCGGGCAGATATCCCGGCCGTAGCGTCGCCTTCATCGCGTGGCACTGGAAACAGACCCCGAGCGACTCGTCTTTCGTCAGGGTAGAGAGTGCCCGCATGCCGATGTCGACCTCTGTCGCGATGCGCCCCGAGCGGGCCAGTTCCACGTGTCGCCGTCCCGGGCCGTGGCAGGACTCACAGTTGATGGCGAGCGTCGTGAATCGCGTTTGGTATCGGCGGGAAGGGACGTCGAACGCGATCTCGATCTGGCTGCCATGGCACTGCTGACAGTTCTCGAAGCGATCCGAGTCCCCGAGCACGCGATTCGGTGTCCAGTCGGAACAGTCTGCCAGCGCAATCTCGGGAGTGATCGGGAGCCATCCACGATCGGCGCGGCCGAGCGTGTTGCAGAACCAGCGGCCGAGCGGCTTCGAGTAGTCGAAGGGCAGGAACCGCAGCGTCCCGTCGGGGAACTTGCTGAAAAACGCCTGGGTGCCACCGCCCGCCATGAAGCCGCCGCCGACCACCGCGTCCACCCGGTAGACGCGGTCGGCCCGGTCTTTCTGAGCCACGGTGAAGATGAAATCTCCGCGCGGGGTCAGTGACGGCGTGACGACCGCGTCCTTGAATCTGATCGGCGCGCCAGTGAACGGAGCGATGACTCGCGCCCGCGTCGGTGGTCCGCCGGCCCGCCCGTGTGTGGAGCGTCTCCACGTCGCGTACTGCTCGGCGTGGCACGCTCCGCAAGCCTCTGCGCCGGCGAAGTCCGCGAAGGTCGGCTGCGCGACAGCCGGAACCGATCGCGCCGGAGGAGGAAATGGAAGAGCGGCGTCGGGATTCGTCTGCGCCGCGCTGCGAAGAACGACGGCGCCGATTGCGACGGTGACCAGGACGGCAACGGCGGGGAGCACGCGCCGGCGCGCCTTGCCGCTCATCTGTCGTCGCGCGACCACGCCGGTCCGTCGCAGCCACACAGCGACCGGATGTACTTCACCAACCCCCGGATCTGATCCCGCGTCAGCGTGGCTCCGAAGGGAGGCATGAAATTACTCCGGCTCATGATGTAGCCGCCGGAAAAAATGGTATCGAATAGCGCGTCGTCGGACCGCGTCGACATCGACGTCTTCGACGAGTGCGCCGCCGGTCGCACGGGGAGCGCGGAGGCGTTGAACCCATCACCGCCGCCGCCGGCGCCGTGGCAGGGAGCGCAGAAGCGGGCGTAGAGCGAGGCCGCATCGCTCGAGACCGAAGAGGCCGGTCGCGGGCGGACCGGCGGGCCGCCGGCGGCCGCGCGTGGTGGCGCTCCGTCCGGCTGCAGCAGATAGTTGGCGATCAGCTCGCGGGTCCGTCCGGTCATGCGTACCCGCGGCATGATCGTGCCGGGAACGGTACCCTCCGGGTCGCTGATCATCGTGGAGATGTAGTCCGCCGACCGCCGCGTTCGAACGTCGGTGAGCGACGGACCGATTCTGCCGCCGGAACCATTGAGCTCGTGGCATCCGAGGCACGGGAGCTTGGCGTCGAGCAGCAGCTCCGCCTTCCGTCGCTCGAACGCCGAGAGCTGCCGCGGCTTGAACGGTGCGGCGGCAAACGCGCCCGGTGCCGGAGTCACCACGACCAGCACGGCCGCGCACAACGCCATCGGTACTTTCCAGTGGAGCCCGAGCCTGGACACCGATGTTTAGCTGGAACGTCTCACGAGGTCGTCAGGACCGACTAGTAGCCTTTTCTCGTGTAATCCTGGCGGCGCGGATCGAACTCCTGCGGCTTCTCGGCCCTCGGCGTGACGGCCACCCACCCGCGGCTTCGCATGCAATCGTCGTTGATTTTGTCTTTATTGGAACACGTAGCGACATCGCGCTGGAAGTCGGCGACCGTATACGACTCGTTGATCTTCATCCACTGCCTCTCGTCCGTGGAGCCGCAGCCGGCGAGCAGGATCAAGAACGTGATGCCGAAGCTGGCAGTGAGGATCCGCATCGGGGCGGATTGTAATACAGAGATCCGGTTCGGGGCTACTGAGAACATCGTGATGGTCAGTCAACCGTTCGAAGCCGGCGCTCCACGGACGGCGTCAGCCGAGATGAGTCTCGAGAAAGTGCAGGAGACGGTCGGCTGCGGCTATCCTCCTCCGCCCCCGCCGTTCATCCAGTCGGCGTTGGCCACGCTCACCCGATAGGCGGCACCGCTGGGAACCTTGATCTCGAAGGAGGCCCGGTTGAACGGCGGGACCGTGCCCATGACGTAGGCCGTCCTCGTTCCGATGACCTGGCCCGACTGGTCCAGAGTCTCCACGAATAACTGAACGTTGGTGGCCGTCGAGCCGAAGTCGCTGTAGACGTAGCCGCTCAGGACGATTCCGCGCTTCGTCTGGAGCTGTTCCCACTCGACGCGCAAGCGTTCCCCCGCGCTCGCACGGGGCAGGCTTGCGCCGGCCATTGCGGTGAGACTGATCAAGGCCATCGCGATTGCGCTACGAACCATCGTTCGTCTCCGCTCCTCTGGGCGTCCTGGGAAAATGGGCGTCCTGGGAAAATGGGTGTCCTGGGAAAATGTGTTCAGCACGACGGCGCTGCCACGTCTCGCGGCGCCCACCATAGTAACACCCAGGTCCGAGGAAGGTTCCAGCGTTCACTTGTCGAGCCAGGCGATGTCCCAGCGGACGACGTCGTAGAGGCCGAGCATCTGCCGGGGATTGATGCCTTTCACGTACGTGTACCAGGCATCCGAGAGTTGCTCCCAGGCCACGGGCAAAAAGGGAGGGTCCTGCTCGAGTAGCGCCTCGGCGCGACCGATGAGGGCTCGTCGTCTGGCATCGTCGACTTCCCGGTCGATCTCGCCGACGAGCTTCTCGAACGTCGGGTTGTGCCACTTCGAATAGTTCTGGGGCCCGTCCTTGCCGAACCACGCGTGGAAGTAGTCCGACGGGTCGATCAGCGTCGACGCGACGGTGCCGATGGCCAGATCGAAATTCCCGGCCTGGAGCTCTTCGAAGAACGCCGAGACCTGGACGGTTCGAAGCGTGGTCTCGACGTTCAGCGCTTCCTTGAGCATGGCCTGGATCGCTACCGCCCACAGCTTCCAGGTCACACCCTCGCGAACGACGAAGTCGACGTTGCGAACACCGCGGCCGTAACCGGCTTCGGCGATGAGCCGTCGCGCTTCCTTCACGGCCACCGTTGCCTGCCGTTGATACCCGGAGCGCTTGCTCATCTCGTCGGCCGGCGGCGCCCACTCGGAGAACGGATAGACGAAGCCGCCGAGGAGATATGGCGCGGCCTCCCTGACGACCTCGATCAGCACGCGTCGATCCAGGGCAAGGTGCAGCGCACGCCGCACCCGCGGCTCGCCAAATGGTTTGTGCTCGGTGTTGATCCACACGGCGTCGATCGCGCTCTGGTAGTACGTCGCGACGGCGGATCCCGATATCGCCTTCGCCTTCTCCACGGTGGCCGTGTCCACGATGCGCGCATAGTCGAGCTTGCCGCCGAGGAGCGCCGCGCCCAGTTCCAGCGAGAATGCTGGAAAGTGGTAGACCTCGATGCGATCGAGGTACGGCAGGCCCCTGTTCCAATAGTGCGGGTTCCGCTCCATCACCCACACCTCGTCCTTCTTCCGGGTGACGTGACGAAACGGACCCGTGCCAGGGTAGTCCGGAATCTGTCGAAGATTCCCGCCGTGCTCGTCCAGCGTCTTCTTGCGAACGATGACGTTCCAGCCACTCGCGAAGGCGGCGAGCATGAACTTGCTCGGGCGCGGCTCGCGGAGCTTGAACTCGATGCGATGGGGATCCAGCACCGTGATCTCGCTCACCGCGGAGAAGAGGGGCATGCGCGGACTCACGACGCCTTTCGGCGGCCACACGATGCGGGCGAATGTGGCCTTCACATCCTCCGCTGAGAACTCTGCGCCGTCATGGAAGCGAACGCCCCGGCGCAGATCGAACGTGTATCGCCTCCGGTCGCGAGCGATGGTCCACTTCCAGGCGAGGTCGGGAATGATCGTCTGCCCATCACGGGGATCGTGCCGCACCAGGTTGTCGTACATCGGCCCTTGCGCGCCGAGGTTGGCAACGGTGCCCGACTGATGAATGTCGAAGTGCGCGGGCGAGCTCGGCACGCCGTATCGCAATGTTCCGCCGCGCTTGGGATTTGGCTCCGGCGCGCGTAGCTGGAACACGGGCTCATGGTTTCGCGCGTCGGCTCGGCTCGGAAGTCGGGCGACGATGAGTCCACCGGCTCCTGCGATGCCAACCCGCCGGAGAAATCCGCGTCGGTCGATCGAGCCCGGGCTCTCCCTCAAATTATGTCCTCGGCCGCCCGCCATTGAAATCGAACCGTGTGTCGTCGATGCCGCAACCGGGATGGCGCCGCGTTTCGTCGCGAACCTCGTCAACGACGCGACGACGCTCAGCGTCCTTGGGCTCCTCGCGTCCGTGGCGGGAGCGTGGGCAGGAAGAAGCGTGCGGTCCCGTCGGGTCGCGGCGCCCGTTTCGAAGGCTACGAGGACTTCGTACTAGCTTCCGTCCCCGAGGACCCTGAGCCGCTCGATCGCTGCCTGACCAAACGGGGAGTTCGGCGCGAGGTCCTGGGCTTTCCGGAATGCGGCTTTGGCCTCCGCCTTTCGATCTTCGGCGACCAGGACGAGACCGAGGTTGTAGTATGCCGCCTCGAACTGCGGATCGAGACTGATGGCGAAATTCAGCGCACGCTCCGCGTCCGCGTAGCGCTTGACGTGATAGAGCGCCAGGCCAAGGTTCTGGTGCGCGGTCTGCGGATTGTACAGAGTCGGGAGCGCCGTGGCCTTCTCGTACGCGGCGATCGCCTCTTCCCAGCGGCCGGCTTCAGCCAGGGCGATGCCGAGATTCACATGAGCTTCGGCATAGCTCGCGTCCAGTTCGGTCGCGCGCCTGAGCGGCTCGAGCGCCAGGTCCGGACGTCGGAGCTCCAGATAGAGCACGCCGAGGGCGCTGTGGTAGGCCGCCGGCCCAGGATCGAGCGTCGTCGCGTGCTGCAGCGCAGAGAGCGCGCCGGAAAGCTGGCCCTCCCGCAACAGCGAGACGCCACGCTCGTATTCCGCCTCGGCGTGGAGCTGCTGGGCCTTCGAGGCCGCGCTCGTGGCGCCCGCGCAACCGCCAATCAACACCGCCGCAGCGATCAGCGCGATCGCGAGGGGCCGCTGCCTTGACACCTTCCAACCCGCCATGTAGCCTCCAGCATAGTGCCGACATACGAATACCAATGCGATAAATGTCGCCGGATCTTCGAGATCCGGCAGCGCATCACCGAGCCAGCCTTGACGACCTGCGAAGCGTGCGGCGGTAGCATCCGCCGGCTCCTGTCATCCGCACCGTTCATCCTCAAGGGCGATGGCTGGTACGTCACGGACTATCCGTCCGAGGCACGCAAGAAGGCCAAGGAGTCCGAAAAGCCGTCTTCGTCCGACAAGGGCAGCGGCGACAAGTCCACGCCAAGCGGCGACAAGCCCGCCGGCGGGGAGAAATCTTCCGGCGACAAGGGCAGCTCGGCCGGTGAGACCACGACTAGTCCTTCCGCACCCGCCGCCTCATCGAAGGGGACGGGCGCAACGTAACCAGCACCGGGGTCCCTCGGCGGCCCCGTAGCACCGCCGCCGCGCTCCCCTCTCGCACCGCCACTTCGAGCCGGTGCTGCGAATCGATCAGCGCTCCGATCTCGCCCTCCGGCAAATCGCCGTACGTCCTCACCAGCGGCACGGATCGCCCCGCGATACGCACCACGACGTCCTGACCCAGCGCTTCGACAGTGTCGCCGTGGATCGAGGTCACGAGGTTTCCGAAGCGGTCGATGTGGACGACGGCGCCAGCCACCGTGCCCGCCATCTCGCGCACCTCCCGCCACGGCAGGCGAACGGGATCCGTGATCGCCGGTCCCAGACGAGCGGGCTCGACGCCCCGCGCGACGTGTCCCGCCGCCGGCGCGAAGACGTCACGCCCATGGAACGTCCTGCTCACGACCGGTAAGCGATACTCCGTGGCGCTCAGCTCGAACGCCCGCCAGCCCGCAGTCGAGAGGAACGGAGTGAAGAGCCCGTTGTCCGGCCCGATGAACACGTGACCACCCGACTCCACCGCGATCCCGCGCCGCGCCGTCCCGACGCCCGGGTCTACCACCGCGACGTGGATCGTGCCCGGTGGAAAGAACGGCGCGACCGCTTCGAGAGCCAGCGCACCCTCGGTGATGTCGTGGCGCTCCACCTCGTGAGTCACGTCGACGAGAAGGACGTCGCGGCTGATGGTGAGAATGGCCGCCTTCATCTCGGCGACGTAGGGATCGCGCAGGCCAAAATCGCTGGTGAGCGTGACGATGCTCACGTGGGGACCTCGAAGGCCCCCACGCCCCCACACGCTCGTCGGCCGCCGGCAAAGCCGGCGGCCGCCTCGGTCTTCATCGTCAACGGTCGCGGTCGACGACGAAGTCTGCGATCAGCGACAGTGTCTCTCGCTCTTCGGACGGCGGGAACGCCGTGAGGTCGTTCTTGGCCGCCTTCGCGTACCCGTACGCGCGCTCCCGCGCGTACTCGACGCCGTCGTGGTGGAGCACGAGTCGCCGGATCTCGTCGATCTCGTCCGGAGGCAGACGGCGGCGGCGAAGAAGTCCACGGACCCGCTCCGCGTCCGCGGCCGTGGCGCGCTCCAGCATGGCGATCAACGGCAGCGTGCGCTTGCCCTCGCGCAGATCGGCGCCGATCGCCTTGCCGAGCCGATCCTGGTCCGCGACGAAATCGAGCGAGTCGTCGGAGATCTGGAACGCCACACCGACGTCGAGACCGTAACGGGTGAGCGCCTCGACCTGCTCGGCGGGCAACCCACCCAGCAATGCGCCGATGCGGCAGCACGCCGACATGAACGACGCGGTCTTCTGCGTGATGATCCGGACATAATCGCTCTCGGTCGTCATCCCGGCGCGCTTCCGCTCCAGCTGGAACACCTCGGCCTCGGTCATCGAGACCGTCGCCCGGGCCAGCGACTCCATGATCGCGCGATCGTTGTCACGGACGAGCATCGCGAACGACTTCGAGTACAGATGATCGCCGACGAGCACGGAGGCGTCATCGCCCCACTGAGCGTTCACCGACGGCTGTCCGCGCCGGAGGGGCGCCTGATCCACCACGTCGTCGTGGATGAGCGTGGCCGTGTGGAGAAGCTCGACGACGCAGGCGAGACGGACACCCCGGGGACCATGGTAGCCGGCCAGCCGCGCCGCCAGCAGCAAGAGCATCGGCCTGAGTCGCTTGCCGCCCGCTCCCGCGATGTAGCCGCCCATCTCCCGGATGAGGGTGACCGGTGAGTCGATCTCGCGCCGGATCTCCGTCTCGACTGCTTCGAGATCGTCGCCGACGAGGTTGGCGACGCGCTCCTTCAGGACTCGCTCGAGGGTCGACGCGGGCACGAGAGGGCTATTTGAGGACGACCCGGTCCTTGACTTGAATCTGGGAGCCGGGCGCGACCGTCTGGATCTCGGCGACCGAGAACTTCTCCTTGAGCTCCGTGACTCGGGCGGTCGCGATTTCCTCGTCGACGTCGCCGAGCAGCTCTCCGGTGATGGGATGAACGATCGGGATGCGATCACGCCGAAGGCTGACGACCATCCCTGGCCGTACACCGTCACGCGCGGTGAGATCGATCGCGATGCGGGTGGTGTCAGTCCACACCACGAGGCCTCGCTTCGGGGATGGGGCTGGCGCCGAGATGGCCTTGGGTGCCTCCGCGGCGCTCGGCGTCGTGCCCTGGACTGCCGAGCTGGCGACGGTCGCCTGATACGGCACTCCCTGGCGCGCGCTGATCTTCCCTCCGCCCGGCGGCGGGCCGTACTGTGCGACGATCTCCGGGGACGCGATGACGGCGCGCTGGCTGAACATTCCCTTGAACGAGAACGGGACCTTGTCTTCCTCGACCCAGACGTACTCCGGCTCGCTCGCGACGCTGCCGAATCGGGGGTTCTTGATCAGCAGCCATCGGGCCTCCGCCGACTTCAGCGTGACGGACGGGTCAGCGCCTGAACCATAGCCCGTGAGTCGCTGGAACGCGGTGCGCATCGAGCAACCGGACACGACGAGAACGACGGCGAGGACCAGCGCGACCCGCAACATCCTCATGCGGCGTTTACCATAGCACAGGCACTCCTCAATCTTCGGCCCGCGGTTCCCAGGGGAAGCGCTGCTCTTCCACCGTGCTGGCCGGCACGAGCGGCTGGCGGCGCGAGAAGAGCGCGGTCGCCGTCACGGCCGAAATCCACGTGATGTCGAGGTACGTGACACCGGCCCGCTCGAGCAGCGTGGGCACCACCCAGCCCGAGACGTCGAGCGTCTTCGCCGCGGTGGCAGCCCGCTCCGGACGTGCCAGGACCTCCTCCACGCGCACCAGGCCGCTGGCCAGCGCGTCGCTCACGCTGAGCGGGTCGACGACCTGGAAGCGCTTGGAACGCTCGAGCGCAATCGCGACCAGATACGGAATCCTTCGGACGTCGGCCTTGGTCGTCGTCAGGTCCACCACCGGCGTCACGGCCACGCGAATGCGTCCGCGCGTGATTCGCACACCGTCCTCGGACGCTGGCCCCGTCTTGCCCGGCGCCGGAATGAACACAGCCTCGGAAAAGCGCGGCAGGACGCGCTTGACCTGCGCGTATCCGAGCACGTCTTCGTAATGACCGAGGATCTTGCCGCTGAACGGATGCCTGAATGGCTCGCCCTTGCGGAAGATCGTGAACTCCTGGCCGACCTGCGCGCCCCGGCGCTGACCGATGTCGAGGTACACGGCATCACCTTCGACCTGGACGACGAGACCCTCCATCGGCTCGAACGCCTTCACGAAGTCGGTCGCCATCAAGGCGAAGGTCCCGCCCGCGCGGTCCGCGATGCCCGCCGCCGCCAGGGACACCTGCGCCAGGATCGAGACGGCCAGCAGGAGCGCGATCGCCCGTCCTGACAGACTCAAAACGTCACCGACGGCTGGTGCGTGCCGAACACGGCGCGCAAGCGGTCGCAGATCTCACCAAGGGTGGTCAAGGCATCGACCGCCTCGATGATCGGCGGCATCAGGTTGGTCCGGCCGCGTGCCGCAGCGTCGAGCTGGTCGAGCGCGCGATCGACGCGCCCGCGGTCCCGTCCTGCGCGGACCCGCTCGACGCGTTCGGCGAGGACGTTGCCGATCGCCGGATCGAGCTGGAAGAGCGGAGGCGCCGTGGCCTCGTCAGTGACGAACTCGTTCACGCCGACGACGACGCGCCGCTTGTCTTCGATGTCGCGCTGATACCGGTATGCCGCGTCCTGGATCTCGCGCTGCATGAACGGGATCGCGGCCACCGATCCGCCGAGCTCGTCGATCTTCGTGATGTACGTCTCCGCCTGCTCTTCGATGTCGGCGGTCAACCGTTCGACCGCGAACGATCCGCCCAGCGGGTCGACCGTATCAGCGACCCCGGCTTCGTGGGCGAGGATCTGCTGGGTGCGGAGCGCGATCCGCACGGCGCGCTCGGTCGGGAGCGCGAGCGCCTCGTCCATGGAATTCGTGTGCAACGACTGGCACCCGCCGAGCACGGCGGCCAGCGCCTGGACGGTCACGCGAACGATGTTGTTCTCGGGCTGCTGGGCGGTCAGCGTGCTGCCCGCGGTCTGCGCGTGGAACCGGAGCATCATCGCCCGCGGATCACGAGCACCGAAACGGTCGCGCATGATGCGGGCCCACAGGCGCCGCGCGGCGCGGAACTTGGCGACCTCTTCCACGAGATTGTTGTGGGCGTTGAAGAAAAACGACAGCTGTGGCGCGAACGCCTCGACGGAGAGGCCGGCATCCTGCGCTGCGCGGACATACGCGACCGCATTGGCGAGCGTGAACGCCACCTCCTGGACCGCGGTGCATCCGGCCTCGCGCATGTGATAGCCCGAGATCGAGATCGTGTTCCAGCGCGGGACTGCGTCCTTGCAGTAGGCGAACATGTCGGTGATGAGCCGCATCGACGGCACCGGCGGAAAGATGTACGTCCCGCGCGCGATGTACTCCTTGAGGATGTCGTTCTGGACCGTGCCCGCGAGCCGCTCGGCGGCGATCCCCCGGCGGCGCCCGACGACGACGTAGAGCGCCAGGAGGATCGACGCGGTCGCATTGATCGTCATGGAGGTCGACACGCGGTCCAGCGGAATGCCTTCGAACAGATCCAGCATGTCCTCGAGCGACGCGATCGACACGCCGACCTTCCCGACCTCGCCGCGCGCCACGGGCGTGTCAGGGTCGTAGCCCATCTGCGTCGGGAGATCGAACGCCACCGACAGACCGGTTTGGCCCTGTTCCAGCAAGAAGCGATACCGCTTGTTGGTTTCCGGCGCGGATCCGAACCCGGCGTACTGACGCATGGTCCACAGTCGCCCGCGATACATCGTCGGATGGACGCCACGCGTGAACGGCGCTCGACCCGGCTCGCCAAGACGCTCCGCACAATGGGCCGGAAGATCGCCCGGGCCGTAGACGCGAGCGACCGGCGTCCCCCACGAGGTCGTGAACTCGGCCCGCTTGTCGGGATTATTCATGACACTCGCCTCGGACGGCTCGGTCGGACGTGGTCGCCCTGCCACTCATAGGGGGATGTTCCCGTGCTTCTTCGGCGGATTCGTATCGCGCTTGGTGCGCGTCAGCTCGAGCGCGGCACACAACCGGGCCCGTGTGTCCCGCGGCTCGATCACCTCGTCGATGTAGCCGCGCTCGGCGGCGACGTAGGGATTCGCGAACTTCTCCCGGTACTCCCGGATCTTCTCCTCGCGAAACTCCACGGCATCGGCGGCCTGCTCGAAGTCGCGGCGGTACAGAATGTTGACGGCCCCGTCCGGCCCCATGACCGCGATCTCCGCGGTCGGGTAGGCGTAGTTCACGTCGCCGCGGATGTGCTTCGACGACATGACGTCGTAGGCGCCGCCATAGGCCTTCCGCGTGATCACGGTGAGCTTCGGGACCGTCGCCTCACAGTAGGCGAACAAGAGCTTCGCGCCGTGCTTGATGATGCCGCCGAACTCCTGCGCCGTGCCGGGCAGGAATCCGGGCACGTCGACGAACGTCACGATCGGGATGTTGAAGCAGTCGCAGAATCGGACGAAGCGGGCGCCCTTGAGCGACGCGCCGATGTCGAGGCAGCCCGCCAGATGCGCCGGCTGGTTCGCCACGATCCCGACGGAGCGCCCGCCGAGCCGCCCGAAGCCGATCACGAGATTCGGGGCGAACCCCGCCTGCACCTCGAAGAAGTAACGATCGTCGACGACCGTCCGGATGATGTCGAGGATGTCGTACGGCTTGTTGGGCTGATCCGGCACGGCGGTCTGCAAGCTGTCGTCTCGCCGGTCGACAGGATCCTGCGTGGGCCGGATCGGCGGATCCTCGAGATTGTTCTGCGGCAGGAACGTCATGAGCTCCCGCATCAGCGCGAGGCACTCCTCTTCGCTGTCGGCCGCGAAGTGCGCGACGCCCGACGTCGAGCCATGCGTCGCCGCGCCACCGAGGTCCTCGGCGGACACGGCCTCGTGCGTCACGGCCTTGATCACGTCGGGCCCCGTGACGAACATGTAGGACGTGTTCTTCACCATGAAGACGAAATCGGTGATGGCCGGGGAATACACGGCCCCGCCCGCGCAGGGCCCCATGATGGCGGAGATCTGCGGCACGACGCCGGAGGCGAGGGTGTTCCGCAGGAAGATATCGGCATATCCGGCGAGCGACACGACGCCTTCCTGGATGCGCGCGCCGCCCGAGTCGTTCAGCCCGATGATCGGGACACCCGTCTTCATCGCGAGGTCCATGACCTTGCAGATCTTGCGGGCATAGGCGTCCGACAGAGAACCCCCGAACACGGTGAAGTCCTGACCGAAGACGAAGACGGGGCGCCCATGGATCCGCCCCGACCCCGTGACGACGCCGTCGCCGAGGACCTTCTGAGCTGCCATCCCGAAGTCGTGACTCTGGTGGACCACGAACTTGTCGATCTCGACGAACGAGCCGGGATCGAGCAGCAACTCGAGACGCTCACGGGCGGTCTTTTTCCCGGCCTTGTGCTGCCGGCGGATACGCTCGTCTCCGCCGCCCAGCTCGGCCTCGCCGTGGCGCCGGTGGAGCTCATCGAATCGTTCCTGGAGGGACATCACACTCCCCGTGGGAATCTCTCTGGCGAGTCGAGCGGCTCAGCGAACCGATTATAGGAATCGCGGTCGCGGAAAGTCAATGGATTTATTGACTTTCTCGGGAGTTTTCTCGCATAATTCGGCTCCCATGCCACCCTGGGCCGTGACCGTGCTCGTACTGTCTGCGATCGCCGTCGCTGCGGCGATCGTCCGCGTGCTGCTGGCAATCCGCCGGGCCGTCGAGCGGGCCGAGGGCGTCCTTGGTATCCTCGAGCAAGAGCTGCGACCGATGGTCGGGCAGGTTCACGCGCTCGCCGAAGACGTGCGCGGAGTTCTCAAGGAGACCACCCGGGAGCTGGAGCGCATCGAGATGATCACCGATCAAGTCCAGACGATTGCCGGCCGCGTGAGCGGCGTCCTCGGAGCGCTGAGCGGGTTCACGCGTGCGGGACAGCTCGTCAGCCTGGCCGTCGGCGTGAAGAAGGGATTCGACGTCTTCGTCCACCGGATGCGCAAGGAATAGGGAGATCACCATGGCTGACGATCGAAGTGACGGCGCGGGATACCTCGGCTGGTTCTTGTTCGGCGCGGCAGTGGGCGCAGTGGCGGCAGTCCTCATGACGCCGCGTACCGGAGAACAGGCTCGCGATCTTCTCACCGAACGCGGCGGCGAGTTCGCGCGTCGCGCCCAAGAGCTTGCTGGCGAGGCGCAGGGGCGTGCGGGCGAGTGGCTCGACAAGAGCCGCGAAATGTTCGAGGAACAGACGCAGCGGCTGCTCAGCGCGTTCGAGGCCGGCAAAGAAGCGATGCGCGAAGAGGTCCGCAAGGACGCCACGCCGCCGCTCAGCTGAGATCAGGGAATCCCGGGCGGAGCTGCGCGGGGCACTCCGCCCGGGATCCCCGCCCTGGTCTAACCCGCACTATGCATGAACGATCGCGCCCGAGCCGCACGGCGTCGGCGACACGACCGCGAGCGGGGGGCCGGGGGCGCTCCGGAATTCCGCGAGCTGTCGCCCGCGCGGCGAAACCCAGGGAAAGAATCACGAAGGTCCACGCCCATCCCACGAGCGAAGCCAACGGAATTCCGGAGCGCTCCCCAGCCCGACACTCGGCCTCGGCGGCCACCGCGCGCGATGCTCCGGTGCGTCGGCGCGATCGCGATGACGGCGCGCCTACGAAGACGGGATCGCGCCACGGGAGACCGCGAGCGGGGGGGCGGGGGGGGGGGCGGGCGGGCCGGGGGGCGCCGGGGGCCCGGGGAAGGCCGCGGCGGCGCCGCCGCCGAGCCACAAGGCGCCCCCCGCCACCCCCAGCACCCGATCGACCCGCAC